>NZ_BAKJ01000056.1 GCF_000614125.1 Bacteroides rodentium JCM 16496 | reverse complement strand
ATTCTGTCTTGAACTGGCTAAGGAATTCCTTGCTTAACACTTCATCGGGCACTACTTGATTCTTTTCTTTCATAATTTTCTTCATTTTGCAAATGTATAAAATAAAATATACGAGACTCAAACTTGAATCCCGTATTTCCATTTACACAAAATATTTTATAGTGCCTGCATAATTTTGCTAAAAATGTGGGAGTTTTAGGAAAAAGAAAATCCCTGAAATGTTTAGTTTTCAGGTATTTACCAAATTTGAAGTCTTTTAAAAGTGATGCCACCAGGAATCGTGATAATTTCACAAGTGGCTGTATGTCATCACTTTTCAGAAATGCCACAAGAGTAATCTCCCCACCGTTGGACTTCTGCGTTTTGCGTGTCGTTGCAGCGGATGATTTCATGGGGTAAAGGTAGTGATTTAGTTTGAATTATTGTCTTTCAACTTCTTTATTTCTTTATCAAAATCGCTTTCCAACATATCCATTTCGCGTTTGCGGTAGATCTCAAATTCCTTTTCCGCCTTCTCAATCGCTTGCTTATGCGAGATGTTTCCCTTGCCAATCAGAACTTTCCGTTTATGGGCAATAATCTGATTATCCAGTGCTTCTATCCAGTCTTTCATTGTCATAGGATTCATTTCCAATGCTTGGAACTCTGCAAAGTCCAAGAAACCAGAAACAAGCAGATTCAGACGTTGGAGTTCAATCTCGGACAAATAGTTCTTGGCTATCTTAACATCATCTCTGGTCACATAGTTTCCCTTGAAGTTGGTCATTCCGACAAAAGGCTTTTCATTATCCACACGATTATATATAATTTCAGCAGCCGTATTCTCGTGAACGGCATAATGCAACTTGTTTTGTACAGTTGCAAAAAACATTTTTGTCATCTTGTCACGAGGATCGTAGTCTGTCGCTGTGGCATAAATGTCGGTGACTTGCTGATAGAAGTTGCGCTCGCTACTACGAATATCCCTGATACGCTGCAAAAGTTCACGGAAATAGCGATTTCCTCCTTGTTTCAATCGCTCGTCATCCATAGCAAACCCTTTTTGGATATATTCGTGAAGTCGTTGGGTTGCCCAACGACGGAAACGAGTAGCAACCTGCGACTGGACACGATACCCCAACGCTATAATCATATCAAGATTATAGTGGTCGATGTTACGTTTTACCTGACGATTGCCTTCCTGACGAACTAACAAGAATTTCTTGTTAGTTGCCTCTATAGTCAGTTCGCCATCTTTATATATGTTGTCCACATGTTGGCTGATATTCTGTTGTGTAGTACAATATATCTCAGCCAACTGATTTTGTGTCAGCCACAAATCTTCATCGGCAAAACGCACGGACACACGGGTTATCTCATTATCGTCCTGATAGAGTATGATTTTGTTTTCTTCGTTCATAACCTCATCTTTTAGTTTAATGTATTATGATTGATTACTTGAGCTTATAAACAAGTCTATTACCAAATCAACGAGCAAAGACATCCCGTGTGTCTGACTTTTTTCGTCATCTGTTCGGGCTTGTTTCAGAACCACTTTTGTAATGAAGTCATTGGCATAATGGAACATCTTTGCGGTTGGATTTGTTACTTTTTGTCCTGACAAGGAGTCTTTAATTGCTTTGCATACAATCAAGGTGTCAGCGGCTTGCTCATATAAAGGATTGTTTGGGGCACAGATTTGTGCAATTTTAATCGAATAACTGATGGCTTTCAGTAAGTCTTCACGAGAGATTTGTCTGCCGGAATTCGTGCTATAGCTGTTGCAGAGTTTTCTGTTCGGGGCATAGAAAAGTTGGCTGATGGCGTTGTTGGAGAATGTTAGCGGATACTTCTCTCTTAGTCTCTTTTCCGTTAGATTCAGATACAGAGAATTGCGATGATTCATGAATTTTGTTATCGGATTATGTATTGTATTGGCAAGTATATAGTTCACCTCATCCCGAATGTCAGGAAATAACGAGTTGATGGCGTTGATGCAAATATTTATAATAGCTTCGCAGCCTTCCTCCACGGCTTGTAACAGTTTGCTCCGCCAGTCTTCCAAGTATGTATAGTTATATTCTTGCATAGTCATATTATATTTCTTCTATTATATTCGTAAAAACATCACATATTTGCCGATTTGTCACGTATCTATAAACTTGCGGAGGAGCAAAAGACGCATCTATGCCTCTTAATTTTGATAACGGTATGGGAATAGTAAGACTTCGAACAGAATCAATCTCTATTCCGACTGCTTTTGATTTTCCAGCATAATAGTCACCAAAACTTTTTTTTATCAATACCAAGATTTTTTGAATGTGAATTCCACATTTCTTGTGGAGTAGTCACAATCACTCGTTTAATCAGTCCAAATCCGACAACAGCCTTTTGAGGTTCTGAAGCATATATGATAATATAATCGCCTGGCGATACCTTTGGCTTCAGCTTGCGCAACTCTATGCTCTTCTCTCGAGAGAGAATCTTCTGTGCATAAATGGGTTTGACGGATATGAATAAATATTTGTTATTTTTCATTTCTTAAGTTGTATATTTGTGTAAAAACCGAGGTCGGAATTTCAACAGGTGAAGCAAACGTGTTGTTCTTTCCGAGAATTTTAATCACGGCAGAATACTTAACAGGGTTCTTAAATACTTCTGTTTGGCTGAATTTCAAGGCGCGAATAGGATTGTTTATATTCTTGTCACATAAATCATATATGTGATTCCATTCATATACGCCATAATGCTTGTGCATTCTGAATAGTTCTTTTGGCAAGCCTGTGAAAACTTCGTCCAAATATGAGCATGCTACGATTGCTTTGTTGCGGATTGTACCTTTACCAGAACTGGCATACCATAATATTCTTGCTGGAAATTTTTCAGTTATTGGCTTGACATGTCGATAATATACATTCTCAACATTCCACAATTTGCTGACATTTGCACCAAATAGATTTTCTCCGGCAATACTCTTGTCAAACAATTCTCCAGCCCAATAAGGTTTGATTGGAATTATATAACAAGGGATATTAAGATCATATATCTTTAGAGGAAACAAAGTTCTTTCTATTGTAAACAAACTTGCATCCTTTCTACTATCAAGAACACTTATGTTTATGTCACGATTTTCTATGTAAGAATTTATGTCATTCTTGCAAATCACATCACAGCATACATATTTTTTATAGATACAAGATTCAAACAGAAATCCGAATTTAGCCAATATCACTTTTTGTTCTTCTGATAACTGTGACTCTGACACCAATATTTTCATTTTATTCTCTTTTATAGCCAAAGATATCATGTTTTCAATTACTCCCATAAAACAGTATGTTCTTTGGCGTATTCTTTTACTCTGATGATTGGTATGGATATATTGTCATCATTCATTGCATGGGCAAAGAACGCAATGCAATCTTCTTGGTTCTTTATGGTGTCTATCGTGTAATTTGAAGAATTTATAATACGAAAAACGAGGTTTCTGAATTCCTTCTTATCCTCATGTTCTTTGCGATGCCAAAATTCATCAATACAGACCTCTATCTCTTCGTTTGACAATTTTGATATGGTATGCAAAACAGCACCTTGAAGATTTCTTGGAGAATATGTTTCTTTATGTACCAATTTGTCTATGGTCATAATAAACTCCTGAGGGGTGATAATGTCCACATCATAAAGACTCTCTATCTTATCTTTTGCAGCAATAATTCCTTTGTCGAATGTTATGAAGTATTTTATCTCGGCAGCAATACAGGTCGCAAGCTGCTTCCTATCAGAAATATCATTGTCTGTTTTTCCTTGTATTATCACGGATAGCTCATCGGCTATTTGTTTTGCTTGTTCAACATCGTGTTTTGCTTCAACGAAGTTACTTAAGAATTGTTTTGTCCGTATTGCTCTCTGTCTATTTGTATCCCTGTCAATTTCATTATACATTTCAGGAGCATAATACAATTCCGTTTCTTCAATCAGCCAGTCTGCCATAATACACCTTGGGTCTTCGGAAGGCTCGTAAATGTTAGCCGAATCTCTTAGCTTTATGATGATGTTTGCATCCAGCAAGGCACGAATTTTTGAAGTCGTTACATCTGCTAATGAGAACAAATCTTGCCGATTGAAATCATACCACCATTTTTTGAGACTATGATTTTCTATACTGCGACTGCGCACTTCGTCTCTTGGCACAAAACCGTATTTCTTCCACACGTTAGATGCTACTTTGTAGTCATCACGGCAACTTAAAAGAATTCCATGATAATTGTATGAATTTTCATACTTCAAACGAAGTGCATCAAGCAACCGTTTGGTCAGACCTTTTCCCCTATATTTATTGTCAACACATAGATGGACAATAGATATACGTAAATATCGAGGAACTTCACGATACATTATATATCCACAGAGAGTCTCGTTATCTATAGCAATGATGATACATCGCTTCTTGGCATGATCCTCGAATCCTCCTTCGGGCATAAATCCTAAAGTGGAAGAATTCTTCTTTCCCAAGATTTTGACATCTGAGAAGAACTTGTTTTTATTATCAATAAATTCTATTGTCATCTTTCTTAATTAATATAGGATTTACGTCGGACAAACCAAAGGAAAATGTTTCAGCATCATCTTTCAATGGAGAATCTCCATCATGCTCTTCTAACCATTTCTGATATTCTGAAATATCAGGGTCAGATATACAAATGGCGTATTCTATTCCGGCAATACTCATTATAAAATATATTTCTGCTTCAACATTCTCATTTGGATAGCGTTTGTAGTTCTTAACTAAAAACTTCATTTCATGAAGTATCTCATAGAGTCTGTTTTCGTTTTGATTAAAGAAACAATCTCCTTCTGAATATATTCGACGCTGGTTGTATTGCCAATATTTACCCTTTCCATATCGGGCATACTCTCGCAAATCTTTCAATATATCAACCTCACTTCCTAATAGTTCTTGGACACACAAGTCATATTTATCTTCGCCCATATTATATAAAAAATACTCATACGCACATTTTGCAAGAAAACGAGACATTATTGTATTTGGGTATTTTGGCGCAGGAATATATGGGGCTATCATTGTTCTTGTTTTGTCGGCCTTTATCAAATTATAAAGTTCTTTATCTTCAAATGAAGCAATAAGTCCATCTTTTGTTGTTTGCATTGTAACTTCACAACTTTTTAACGCACCAGGGAATATCATTTTCTCTTTAACAAGTTTTCCTTTCTTAGTTAGGATTTCATTTCTAAATCGCATAGAAACGAAATAAGGTTGTGTTAGCAATTCCTTTTCAATTTTGATAGCAAAATAATGGTTGCATTCATCACAAATATACCCAGCTGACAAAACATGATGCTTGTTCCCTAAAGATTCTGGGATTATATGCTCTATACTTTTTGACATAGAACTATCTTTATGGCAAAATATACATATACTCATATTTTGTATTGCAAATTTATCCTTTGTGATTCCTCACATATTGTTGTATGGAATTTATAAAAAGATTGTATTAATGATATTTAATGTTTATCTTTTATGAAAATGCCATGATCTTTTACTGCATCTAAAAGATTTATCGTAGAATCACAGCCATATCTTCCACAGTAGTACCAATATGCTTCATATATAGAATCATACGTAACATTTGGACTGATGTTAATTGAAGTACCATTCTCTATTATTTTGTAAACTACACATTTTGTAAAGTATGAAATATTTTTGTTACCCTCATACTCAATGATGCTAAGTTTTTTACTTCTAATATCAATACAAATTGTTACAGGATTGCCATCATCTGCTGTTAGTTCTATACCAAGCTTAGGATTAACATCTATCTGTTTTTTATTTGTCTTTATTTGATCTAATTTTGAAAGAATTCTCATAATGGACAATATCTCACTACCATATATAGGAGAAGATACATCATAATGTGATACTGTATTTAAAAGATTATCCTTATAGATTTTCAAATCATTAAATTCATCAAATCTAATAGATTCTTTTTTGCAATAATCATTTAAATAGACAATTCTATCATTTAAAGATGTATCATCTGTTTTGCCAGTTCTTGGGTCTCTTTTCTTCAATAATGTATCTGGGTATAAATTGCTTAATATATCTTCACACCATTTTCTTAACTGTTGACCACATGCAGGATAATCATGCATTATATAATATTCTTTCGCTTTTAGCTCAGAATCTTTTTCTTCTATAAAAACGGGATAAGGCTTGCACTTCTTGAAATCTGTAGAATTGTCTCTGTCATGCATATATATACCACCACATAACCAGCCATTCTGTTGCTTTTGGGAATTGATACTTTTCTTAAAAGATGTAAATAAAAGTCTATCATGTGTAAATACATATAATTTATATTTAGGTGCAATCTTATTGAGTAAGTATTTTATAACCTTCATGCGATTACTCATATCAAGACTTATGAGCATATCGTCAAGAGCAAGAAATGAACCTGTCGTTATTGCATTTGTTGTCATCGCTGCAAATCTAACAGACAATGCGATAGCCGTTAGTTTTGCCTCATTAAAATGGGATTGTGGCTTATGGATTAGAATTCCATTTTCCTTAATTTCTATTCCAATTCTTGGAGAATACAAATCTGTCTTATCTATGATTTGGTTGTTTCTAACATTTCCATAATAGAGATAGAAATGTTCTTTCAATTTATTTTCTTGGTCATCATCACTATAATACATCAACTTTATTTCAAGAGACTTATCGTCTTCATTTTTAAAATTGTCATTATAAATAGAACTAACTTTTGTGTTTATTCTATTTATAGAACTATTTAAGTACCCATTAAAAGTACTTATTTTATTCTGAATGCTATTATCTTTCAATCCAATACCTGCATTGCAATCAGATACAATTTCATCATAAAAATCCGCTAAAAACTGGGTAGTGCCAGCTGGTATATGGAATGGAAGTATATCTTTATAAAAAACATTCCATAAATCTATCTCTTCCGAATTCCTTGCTGCATGAAAACGTGATATATATGAATGGTTTATGAATGCAGAATCTTTATTTAGCATTCTAATTTCACTCTCATCTCCTCCATTTTCTGATGATAGTCCACTATTATCCAGCCTCCAAACCTTATTATCGTCAAAAGTAATACGTATATACGGCGTGTAAGTATTGGCCTTAGCTTCATCAAATCTAAAAATATTAATTAGATGTTCATTGTTGGCAATAAAGTCTGCTCCATTAACATCGCCCGGCTTGAAATACTTGGCACCTTTATCATCTTTAAGTACACTTTGCATTAAAGCATGAATGGCATAATACAATGAAGATTTACCACTCCCGTTCTCTCCATATAAGAGCAGATTTTGGCCTGTTCCTAAACTCAACGTGAAGTTTGTGGGAAAAGCCTTAAATCCATCTATTTCTATTTGAGTTATAGTAGCCATAGTTACGACAAAATTATAGTTCTTAATGCTTTTGAATTAGAGAGCGATAATGAATTTAAATATTCAATAATGCCCGTTGAATCAATCTTCATATACAACTCCCAAATATTATTTATATTAATGAAACTCTTTTGCTTTATGCAATTTTGTAATACTGAGATTATAGATATTCCTGTCATTTCATCGGGAAGATATATTTCAAATATACACCCATCAATTAATTTCTCAAACTCTGAAGAAATATAAGAGTTCTGAACGAGTGTACTTACTCGCCCTTCCATAGTATTAAGTAAAATAATCACATCAACCAATTTTGCAATTAGTTCTTGTATATTATCAGATGGTACAGCAATAGGAATTTGTTGCAAGGGCTCTTTATCTAATTGATAGTTTATTCCCTGCATCTTTCCTTTATTTTTAAGCCAAAACTCAATTAATTTTGAGTTCAATAGACCTGTAAGATATTTCATATTAACCCTATTGGTTTTTATCACATAGAATGTTGCCGACATATAATTTTCCCCATTTGCATATGCGAAAACAGGTTTGCCTGCACATTTTCGCAGAGCCACTATTTTCTCTCCAATAAAGAAAGACTCGACTCGCGCTCGATGTAGCCCATATGGTTTGTTGTCAGATGAAATAACGTCTTTGAATCGGTCTAAATGAGCTTTTAGATGTGGATAAGAATCCATACTGTGTGAGTCTTTAAAAGCAGATGGTGTATATATTATACGCAAATCAGTAGTTCCTATGGCATATCTATTGACATTTTCTGCTGAATTATAATATGGCTTAATTAACTTTTTCTCAACCTCTGTTAATTTTAATGCGTTTACTTCGGATTTTGATAGTCCAAATATGCCTTCACCAATCGCAAATTCATATTTTTCTGATAATTTCTTGTTTATAAAGTCATAATGCGGATGTATGCCGTTGGTTAGTTCATCCCCCTTAAATAGATATTATTTTTTATATTGCAAATTCTATCTAATATGTTATCGCTTTGGCTAAAGGTAATATTTTTACCTTCAAAGTTTGCTCTTCTTATGGTTGGTGCATAGCATTCTGCTTGGTGATTTCCTTTATATGCTTTACCCAAAATAGCTATAGCTTCTTTTTCTGTTGCTTTATAAGCTGTTAATTTACGGTAATCAATTGTATAGTCATCGGTTGTTTTATCTTTTTGGAACATCATAATCATAGTTTGAATACTTGCACTTTCAAACATCATTACTGCTCCAAAATCAATTATATTGCAGATTTTGGTTTCCTTTATTACTTTATCTCTAAGTTTGCTTGCGCCAAAACTGGTAGTCCAGTTATTTGTTGCAATAAAGCATAAGACCCCTTTTGCGTTTAGAAGATCCAAGCCATTACAAGCAAATAGATACCATATATCCATCTTCCCTTTGTAATAAGGTGAGTCTTTATATGGTTCAAAAAAGATCTTTGACATACGACCTTCCTTGATATAAGGTGGATTGGCTATAATTATGTCAAAGCCTATGAATACACCCTTATCATCTAGTAGCTGCGGATACTCAAAACGCCATTCAAACGAATCTTGATATTTCTTATTATTGAGGATTTCATGTTCTTTCTCTCTCAATTTGGACAATGCTCTCTTTGCGGCTGCATAGCCAATGGGATCTTCCTCGCCTTTACGTTTACCAAATAGTGGCGTAGCTCATAGTCATAGACCTCTTTCTCCTTTTGCTGTCGTTTACGAATGTCGCCTTGTGCTAATGTCGTTTTAAAGCAGTTCTTAATATCATTGATTTTGGCTCTTAACCCAATTTTATCTGTATGTTCCTCTGTGTAATCAACTACTAATTTTTTATAGTCCTCAAGAGTGAATTTATTCCAAGTCGTATTTTCTTTTTTTGCTCTATCTTTACCTACTCGATTATATTCTTCAAATACATCTGAAATAGGCAAATCTAATGCGTAACGGTAAATTTGGGAATTGCCGCAAGTTATTTTGTAATCCAAATTTGGCAGTGCCTTGGGCTTCTCTGCATCAACAACCAGTGCTAACCAAAAGCGTAAACGTGCGATGTCAACAGCCCCCTGCTCAATATCAACACCAAAAATATTATTTTGGATAATATCTCGTTTTGCTTGAGTTGAATTAAAGTTACCATGAGGATCTGCATGTGAATGCAAATGATGTATTGCGTGATACAATACATAAAGGATACCCATAGGAAATGCCCCCGAACCTATGGCAGGGTCACACACTTTAACCTCTTTGAGCAACCGGGTAAATCGTATCGCTATGTTCTTGTTTTGGAGTATAGGATTCACTATGCCATCATTTATAAGTTGTTCAATTGCTTCAGCATATTGCTCTGATGGTTCATGGGTTTTGAGGTATTGTATCACACTCTGGCGACACATATATTGTACAATCTCCTTGGGGGTATAAAAGGCACCTTTGTCCTTGTTATCTTCCAAAAGATTTTCAAAAATATGTCCCAACATTTCAGGGTCTATGCCGACTTCGCTATCTTCGGGGTCATTTTCATCAATAGTGAAATTATACATGGCAAAGAAGTCCATTAATTCCTTGAAATAGGAATATGGAAAATCGATGGTTAGGTTATCTATATTGTCAGGTTCAAAAAGGCCTCCGTTAAGATATGGAATCCCCTCAAACTCCGTTAGAAGCGATATATTCCATCCTTTTTTTATAAATAATGCTTCACGCTCCTCTGGTTTGGTATTTAAAACGCCAAAGAACAATGGCTCCAAAACATCGCTTAACAATCTATTGTTATCAAGATATTTTTCTACAAGTTTGGCAAAATAATTTTTATCTCCATTTTCCCATTTGGTGCTTGATGCAGGCACACCCATCCAACCCTTCTTTTGCAAGAATTGCAAGAATACCAAACGACCTAATAGTTTCTTGACATAATCACGGTGTTGTTTTGTATTTGTAAGTGTGTCAACAAATCTCTTGTATTGATTTTTGTAACCATTAAAGAAATCTTTGTTGAGACGCTCAACAGAGAATGCTTCCGTTACATCATCCAAATATACTGAGCCTCTCTTATTCTTATTAATCAGTTCTATCAATCGATTAGCAGCTGTCGTGCATGGTTCACTTTCGCCTAACAAGAAAGTATATCTTTTGGGAGCTGTTTCTTTGATGCTTAAATTCCCTTCGGAATCAAAGACTGTTTGTTTAGAAACAAATGTCAAACGATATTCTGTTTGGATACCAGAATAATATAAGACAAGTGCTCCATTTATAATATCTTGGTCAACATATTTAGCCGCAATTTCTCGTAAGCCTTTTCGGTTACGAGAAATATGTATATTGTCAGCAACCTCAAACTTGAATAACCCTAATGAGCGTCCATCATTTAAATGTATCACTCCAATTTGGCCTCCATTTTTTACAAGATTATTATCAACGGACGTTTCTTTTGCCAGATAGTCAATCTTTGGGAACATCTGGGCAAGAATGTTTTTCCATTCGTTGAAGTCGAACGGTGCGGATAATTTATGTTTCAAATCTGTCTGGTTCATTGCTCTGCTTTGTTAAATGTTGAAACTTTCTGAGATAATAATCTCAGGGTGCAACTCTTTCTTTTGTTTTACATTTACTGTCTGTTGGATGTTGTCATACATCTTTACGCTTTCAAGCGGATAGACAGTAATTATTTTCATTAACTGCTCCAACAACACGACGGGATTTATCGGTGTCTTTTTTGTCGCGTTGCGGAGTTTGTTCACGTCGCGCTGCAATTGTTGGAACTTGCCTGTCGTTATGGCTCGTTTCGCTTTTCCTATCAAATCGCGCTCTTCGTCAGTTATATTTGCAATGCTGAAGAAACCATCAAGATAGGCAATCGCTTTTTTCTCGTTTGGACCTTGTGTCGGATTCACTTTGTTCACTGTCGCCTTATCTTCCTCTTCTTTTTCCGAGAAAACTTCAAGTGCTTTCGCAACTTGTTCATGGTGCTTGTCGTGCAATGGAATCGACTTTTCCTCCAAACGCGCTTCAAATTCTTTTACGGCCTCCAAGAATGTGAGTTCTTCAATGGTTCCGTCTTCACGAATGAAAGTGAAAGCGTCTCTGCGTTTGTTACGGATGAAGGTGATGGTACTCTTGGGAATGAGTTTGTTTTTTCGTCCTACTCTCGCACGCATTGGCAGTTTGTTGATACGTTTTATCAGTTCCGGATTTTCTTCTTTGAGTTGTCTGAGCCACATCAAATAACGCAGCTTCTCGTCTCGTTCCTCATCAACATTTTTGTCGAAAAGTCCAAAACTTTCCGGGTTCTCATCGGTTGAATATATTTGGCTGTCTTCTCCCAAAGCGGCGTGGAAGGCAAAAAGCTTCATTTTTGCCTTTTTCTCCAGTTCGATGTCGTTATTGACTTTGGCTGTAGGGAAAAAGTTGAAGATGTGTACTTCTTTGGCAAGGCTGCCAATACGATTGACACGACCGATACGTTGCATCAGTCTTGTTGAGTTCCAAGGTGTATCGTAATTCACAATCACATTGGCACGATGTAAGTTTACGCCTTCAGCCAACACTTCGGTGCATATTACTATGTTGTAGTCGTTCTTTTTTTCGCCTTTATAGTTTGCATCGAAGTTTGCTTCCAGAATCGGCATTTTGTCGTTGCGGTTGTCGCTGTAGATGGTCAAGATTCTGTCAAAGCCTTTGCCTTTCAGTGTCTCAGAAAGATATTTTGTCGTTTCCTTACTTTCGGAAAATACCACAAGTTTTCCTTCCTGATTGATGGACTTGTCGAATAGAATTCCATTTAGATAATCAGTGATGAAAAGTTCCAGCTTTGGGTCTGAGGTTATTTTGTCCCAGTCGGAAACCAGCTCCGATAACAACTTGTCATCGTGTTCAAGTCCCGACTTGAATTTCTCGTCAAAGTCCTCTGGCGTGCAAACCTCAATCGTAGGGTCGGTATATTTCGCTTCTTCAATCAATTTTATAAGTTCCTCTTCTTTGCCTTCGAGTAGATATTCGTTGACTTTCAGATTCGGAGCGATATAGATTGTTCCGTTCTCAAACATGGCAAGCATAACCTTGTTGGCATCGAAGTATCGGCGCAACGATTGCTTGAAAGCGAAGAAACTGCTGTCTATTCTCTTTACGAGCAAGGTCTTCATGATGCTTGCCAACTGCATAGAAATCATGTCAGCTTTCTTGTACTTCTTTTTCTTATCCTCGTTCAGATACTTTATAGCCTGATAACGATAATATTTCAGTCCGCTTCCCTTGTCGCTAAGATATTTGATAGTTTTGTCATACAATGCCTCTAACTCTGCATCCAACTGATAGTAAATCTTGTGCGGAGCCTTGACATTAGGGAAATGAACTTCTTGTTCTTCCAAATCTTTCCGATAAGCATCGTTTTCCATTAGGTCGGTACGGGTTCGTCGTACTGTCAATGGTTCGACAACCTTTGTACGAATCTTCTCGTAGATGATTTTTATCTGCAGTGATATATCTGCAATGTCACTCTGCTGTTTGAGTTTCTTGTATTGGTCAATTTGTTCCCGGAAGAAACGTTGTAAGTTGCCTTCTTCCAAAGTGCTGTCTTTGGAATCTTGAAAAAGATAAACAAGGTTGGCGATGTCTTCGGGCTTGTTGTTCAAAGGTGTTGCCGAAACAAGAATGATCTTCTTGTCGTGATCACTTCCATCGCTGTGTCGGCATTGGGTCTTGCATAGCTTCTGAAGCTCGTTATACATAGATGCCGTATCACTTCTGAATTTGTGTGCTTCATCCACTATCACCAAATCGTAAAGGGCAGGATTCTTTATCTTGTGCAAACTGCCATTATTCACGATGGTATAATTGTCCAACTTAAATTCATCAAGTGTGCGTTCCCAACCGTCTCTTAATGCAGGAGGAACGACAATCAGTGTATGAGAGCGGTGCGTTGGGAAACCATTTGCGAAGAAAAATTTTTTCGCTATGAGAGCTGACACAATGGTTTTTCCCAATCCGACAACATCCGAAAGAAAAAAACCGTTGTATTTCATCATCTTCGAGTATCCATCGTTCACAGCATCTATCTGATATGACAGTTTCTTGTAACCTTTCGGCAAGTCGGAAACAGAATTGGGGTCAAAGTCAATGCTCTTCCCAAAATACTCTAACAAGAATTTCAAATAAACTTCGTAAGGTGTGAAGTCTGGATTCAAGTAAGATTCTTTCTTTATTCTGTCAATATGGGTCAAATCAATCTCCACTGCTTCTTTCCACAATCTTTCAAATGTTTCTGTTGCAAACAGAATATCATCATCATAACGCAGTTCTACATTGAACTCGAAGTTCTTTTCAAGTCCAGCCTCGGTAAGATTGCTTGATCCGGTAATCACCGAACCATAGCCGTGTGGATGGTATTCCTCTTCGCGGAAGATATAGATCTTTGCATGAATGTTTTGTTTGGGATGTATGCGCATGATTATTTTACCAGTCATTATGTCTTCAATAAACTGGCACATCCCTTCCTCGACCTCTTTGTCGTATTTTGCTTCTTGGATATTGTTTTTTATTTCGTTGAAAAATTCTTCTTGCGTCTGCTTTTCGTTGGGATTGAACAATAATCCTTGTTGATTAGCTTCATACGTCAATTTATCCACATTGATGCCAACAAGAAAGCGAATTTTCGGAGTCTGCTTAATGAATTTCCTGATTCTAAAATACCCGGAAGCTCTAAAATACCCTACAAGTGCATCAAAAAAATGCACTTTCTTATACTTGAAAACGCCTTCTATTTTTTCAAGAAGGGTATTTTCTTTTTCATTGGTGAAAAAATTTGTTCCCATAGTCAAGCGTCTTTCAAGGTATTTATTAAATCTTTAGGTTCCACATTTAAAACAGTTGCAATCTTAACAAGCATTTCTAATGATGGTTGTGAAGTATTGGAACACCATCGAGAAATGGTAGCTTCATTCTTTTGGAGTTGTTCTGCCAACCATTTCCCTGTTCTGTTTTGTTCAACCAAGACTACTTTTATTCTATTTATTCTTTCTGGTTCCATACTTGTTTTGTTTTAGAGAATAGCAATAAATTGACTATATCTGCAAAGGTAGTGATAATTTCTGAAAAATAAATATGATTCTAAGGTAAATATCACTCATACTTTAGGAAAACTGGGGCAGCGGAGCAAGGCGCATCATGGATGCTTGTAAAGCACAAGGTGTGGAAGCACCTATATGGTGTTCAGACGGTGGTTTTGTGACCATTACTTTCAAACGACCTGATTTCAAATCCGATACAATAAGGACTGACAATAAGGACAAGTATCCCCTAAGTACCCCTCAAGTAGAATTACTCATTCAGAAAATGGGCTATTCTTATATGACTATGAGGGATATGGCGGATGTATGTGATATTAAAGACCTAAAGTATTTCCGTGAGAGTTATATCACTCCTGCATTGGAAGAAGGATTGATCGAACGGCTTTGCCCAAACCAACCCAAGCACCCGAAACAACAATATAGATTGACAGAAGTGGCTAAAGAATGGTTGACGGGGAAGAACCAATAAAATCATTGCCATATAACCGCATCGGAATGATTGCCCTATTCCGATGCGGTTTTTTAATTGTTCTGATACACGTTTGACGGTATCGCAAGTTAATGGCTGTCATATTGTTGTGGCAGTTGTTGCCATTTAGCCTCCATTGCTCTTGAAAGCTCCACAATCTGACGGCTCAGTTTCACGAGTTCGATGGTGTGTTGCGTCAGTTGGTAGAGCAATGCCATCGCCTTTTTTTCGGAGAAATGCAGCCTCAGTTCCTTCACGACTTGATTGTAGTTCGTACCCACAGCGCGGAACTGCGCGTGAAAATCCGACAGTTTGGTGTAGCAGTCCACCAGCGTCTTGTCAACCTTCAGCGCCTTGAACGGCTGTCCGAAGAAGTGCGTTTTGAGGAAAACCGACCGTGCATAGACACCCAATTTTTCGAACATGGCGAGGAAACGGTTGTGCTCCTCTTCGTTGAAACGGACGGTGTAACGGTACACCGCCGGATCAAGTTTGGGATTTCTCCCTGCTTTTCTTTTCTTTTTCTCTTTCATATTACTTTGGATTTAGCGGATTGACGGCATAAGCCGCCGCTTCGGGTCACAGCACCGCAGTTCTGAAAGGCTTCCCGACTTCGGAGGGGAAGCCCACCCTCTGCAAGGTCAAGTGCTTTTCGTGGCTGCTCAAAATATTTTGAGCGGCTGAAAAGACATCTTGCTGTGTCATTGAGGACACAAAAAACCTCCGACTGTCGGATTGGGGGATACCTTTCAGGACATCGGCTGCGCCGCCATCAAGCCTCCTATTGTCCGGGGACAAAGTTACGCCCTTAAAGCGGTATCGGACAGATGCTTGACCCGGTCAATGAGTGCCAATCTGCGCAACATGCCGCCACTTGCTTGGGAAGTGATACAAGTTCCAAAATATACTTGTTTATTTGCAGTATGATTCAAGAAACGAACAATTTGAAGATATGAGAAAAGGAACATTCAAATACCCGGACAACCGCTTCGGCGGACACTTGCCGAAACGGATACCCGGACCGTCGGAACCCCGATTATCCGACAATTCGGTGACGTACGGATTCAATGATTTCATGACGCAATGTCGTCATTCATTGCTTATCTGCAACATCACTTTGGCACTGAACCTAATAGACGGCAATCTGCCTATAGGTGTAATCAAGGAAACAGATCTTGCAATCCACATGGAAAACTGAAATCATCAACTATTAAAACAGACAATATGGAAATCGTATCAATCGAAAGAAAGACCTTTGAGGAACTGGTCGCCAAATTCGACCGCTTCGTCAGTCGGATGGATGGCATCTGCCGCAGACACGGCGAAAAGAAAATGAACGAGTGGATGGACAATCAGAACGTGTGCAGGATGCTCGATATCAGCACACGAACTTGCAAACGCTTCGGGACAACGGGACGTTGGGGTATAGCCAAATTAACCATAATATATTACCGCCCCGAAGATGTGCAGCGTATCATGTCGGTAGTGGAAAGCAAGCGAAAGAAGAAAAACGCAATACCATCTGGCCGTCATACAGAGTAATGAAAATCAACCCCACTAAATCCAGAGTAATATGAACGAACTGATTAACAAAGACAACGAGTGGATAATCCACTTTATGGGCAGTCTCGACCGTTTGCTTGACAACGTAGAGCATCTGACCGCTAACTATCACCCGACACTGAACGGGGAGCGTTTCTTCACCGACAAGGAGGTGTCGGCACGTTTGAAGGTGAGCCGCCGGACGCTTCAGGACTACCGCAACGAGGGGTGTATCGCCTACATCCAATTAGGTGGCAAAATCCTCTATCGTGAATCCGACATCGAAAGGATGCTGGCTGACAGCTACCGTTCCGCTTACAGACTGACGGCAACCTGATTTTCTTGAAGGAGCGCAGTTTGCCGTCTGCCCTATGTTTGCGGCAGCAATGGAACTTCGGCAAAAAAAGGAACGGCTTACGGATGAAGCATCAATGTTTAGCTTCGTCTGTAAGCCGTTCCTTCTCTTTCTTCTGATTTTCCCGTCAGTCGCTTGTTTCCGTTGCCGGATGCCCAAAATGCGCGTGGTTGGCAGGGGCAAGGTTTTCGGGCTGAATACGCTCAAACCCGTTTGAGGAAGATTCCGCCCGAAACGGCTCTGCCGCCCGACCTTGCCAATGCCGTTAGAGCCATGCGCTACCTTTGCATCCGAGCATCGGGAACTGGTGGCTGACGAGATGAACCTCAACTATACCATAGGTTGCCACCCTTACCGTAAGAGAAGAACAATGTGACCGGATTTCCCGTCTTGATGGTGCAGATTTCATTTATTACAAACCGCCTGAACAGGATACTTTCTTTACTACATATCCTGAATGCAACGGCTATAACCATTTCAATGTTATAAACATCATAACTGATGCCGTCCGATTGCTTTATATACTTCATCGAATCACATTCATTCAAATCCTTATTCTTATATATAGCATGAATCGCCTTGCGAATGTCGCAGGAGAATACCCCGAACAGGTCGGCTATCTCAAACTTGGTCATCCATACAGATGCTGTAGGTATGATTACTGCACCCGTTTCACTGATTGTGATTACTCCTCTGTTCATAATCAAATACTTTTTGATAAGACACTTTTCACATTCATCATGTCTTTGAGGATGGAAGAATCCAACACACGAGCATAGTGCTGCGTCATTTTTATGTTGGAA
This sequence comes from Bacteroides rodentium JCM 16496, assembly GCF_000614125.1. GTDB lineage: Bacteria > Bacteroidota > Bacteroidia > Bacteroidales > Bacteroidaceae > Bacteroides > Bacteroides rodentium. The sequence goes on along the minus strand of NZ_BAKJ01000056.1, from coordinate 9,069 downwards.
TGACCAAGCATCTTCGCCACATTCTCATGCTTACACCATTGGCGAGGCACACGGAGGTCGCATACGAGTGCCGGGCCGTGTGGAAAGTGATAGGCTGTGCAAGGAAAAGCGGACAGGTGAAGATAAAACGTAAACCGTTTGAAATGAGCATTGTTTCGGTATTCTGCCAAGTGAAGAAAATGCAAATGACAACGAAATATTGAGGTTGTTCAGTTACCAAAACGTTAGCCGCCCTGTTACCGAAACGGACAGTGGTAACGGAATGAAGTAAGATGAAGTCCGCACCGTTTCGTTTGCGCTCATACACAATATTTTGCATATCAAGGAACGCTTATATGGCAAGTAAATTTGCACAACCCAAATATAAGCGTTATGAAAGTAGAAAAATTCAAGGTGCTGCTCTACCTCAAAAAGAGCGGACTGGACAAGTCGGGCAAAGCCCGATAATGGGAAGGATTACGGTAAACCGCACGATGGCGCAGTTCGGATGCAAGCTGTCCTGTACGCCCGAACTGTGGAATCCCCGTGAGAGTCGTCTGAACGGGAAGAGCCGCGAGGCGGTGGAGACTAATGCCAAGATTGAAAAGCTATTGTTGGCGATAAACACCGCATTCGACAGCCTTGTGGGGCGTAAGGTCGATTTTGATGCCACCGATGTGAAAGACCTTTTTCAAGGCAGCATGGAAACACAGATGACGCTCATGAAAATGACAGACGCGGTATGTGACGATATCAAGGCTCGTATCGGTATAGACCGCGCGAAAGGAACTTACCCTGCCTATCACTATATGCGGCTGACACTCGGAGAATTCATTGAAACCAAGTACAAGGTCAAGGATTTGGCTTTTGGGCAATTGACGGAACAGTTCATCCACGAATATCAGGCTTTCGCGACAGAAGAGAAGGGATATGCTATAGATACAGTCCGCCACCATCTTGCCGTCTTGAAGAAAATTTGCCGCCTCGCCTACAAGAAAGGGTATTCGGAAAAATGCCATTTCCAGCATTTTGCCCTGCCCCAGCAATCGGAAAGGACTCCACGGGCATTAAGCCGCGAATCGTTCGAGAAAATCCGTGACGTGGAAATACCAGCTTACAGAAAATCCCACATGCTTGCGCGTGACCTTTTCCTGTTTGCCTGCTATACGGGCGTGTCATACGCCGATGTGGTTTCCATTACAAACGAGAACCTGTACACGGATGAGGACGGAGCGTTATGGCTGAAATACCGCAGAAAGAAAAACGAGCATCGGGCGAGTGTGAAACTCCTTCCCGAAGCGTTGGCACTTATCAATAAGTATCACAGTGAGTACAGGGAAACCTTGTTCCCTTTGCTTCGCTGGTCAAATCTCAGAAGGCATATGAAAGCGTTGGCGGCATTGGCAGGAATTAAGGATGACTTGTGCTACCATCAGGCAAGGCATAGCTTCGCCTCGCTGATAACGCTTGAAGCCGGAGTGCCGATTGAGACCATCAGCAGGATGTTGGGACATTCAGATATTTCCACGACTCAGGTTTATGCCCGTGTCAGTCCGAAAAAACTTTTCGAGGACATGGACAAGTTCATAAAAGCTACAAAAGATTTTCAATTAACCCTTTAACACCGAACATACAATATGCGAAGCACATTTTCACTATTGCCCTACATCAACCGCAGCAAGGTAAAGGCTGACGGTACGACTACTGTCCTGTGCCGTATAACCATCGACGGGAAGCAGGCGGTCATAAGCACAGGCATTTATTGCCGTCCTGAAGATTGGAACGGCAAGAAGAACGAAATAAAAACCGTAAGGGAGAACAACCGCTTACGTGAATACCTACGTCTGACGGAGGATGCCTATAATGAGATACTGAAATCGCAAGGTGTGGTCAGTGCGGAGATACTGAAGAACTATATCACTTTGAATAATATCCATCCGACTACCCTCCTGCAAATGGGCGAATGGGAACGGGAGCGGTTGAGGAAACATTCCGAGGAAATAGATTCCATATCTTCCTACCGCCACTCAATGTATTACCAAAAGTACCTGATTGACTATCTCACGTCTTTCGGGAAAAAGGACATTGCCCTTGAAGAAGTGACGGAAGATTTCGGTAAGTCCTACAAGGCGTATCTGAAAAAGTGCAAGAATTTCGGGGCATCCCAGACCAACAAATGTATGTGCTGGCTGAACCGTCTGCTGTATCTTGCCGTGGACAGGGATATTATCCGTGTGAACCCTTGCGAGGATTTGGAATATGAACCGAAGCCGGAGGCAAAACACAAGTATATCAGCCGTGAGGAGTTCAAGAGAATCCTTGCCACCCCGATGTATGACAAGCGTCAGGAACTTGCGAGGCGGGCTTTCATTTTTTCCACACTGACCGGGTTGGCGTATGTGGACATAAAGCTCCTGCATCCGCACCATATCAGACGTAATGCGGAGGGCAAGCGGTATATCCGCATCAACCGCAAGAAGACGAATGTGGAGGCATTCGTGCCTCTGCATCCCATAGCGGAACAGATATTGTCACTATACAACACAACCGACGATGAACAGCCCGTGTTCCCTCTTCCCAGCCGTGATGCCCTCTGGTTTGATATCCACGAGATGGGCGTTATCATAGGGAAAGAGGATAACTTGTCCTATCATCAAAGTCGGCACAGCTTCGGAACATTCCTAATTTCGGCGGATATACCTATCGAGAGTATTGCCAAGATGATGGGGCATTCCAATATTCGGACGACACAGGGTTACGCACGGATAACCGATGATAAAATCTCGAAGGACATGGACAAACTGATGGAACGCAGAAAGATACAATCTACCGGCGAAAAGACAGACAGCAATAAGTAAAACAGTATCAATTCAGTACATTATGGACAGAGGAATAATAACAATCAGTGAAACGGGTACGGTCACTATGCCGACTGTATCCGTGTGGATGACGCAGTTCGAGATAGCCGATTTATTCGGGGTGTTTTCATGTGATATTCGCAAAGCGATTCATTCCATCTACAAAACAAGGAACTGAATGAACTTAATACAATGAAGTATCTCAGGCAAGCGAATGGAATCAATTATGACGTTTACAGCCTTGAAATGATTGTAGCCATAGCATTCAGAATATGCAGTAAAGAGAGTATCCTGTTCAGACGATTTGTAATAAATGAAATCAGTGGCACTAAGAGAGGAACTCCGGTTACATTGCTTGTTTCCTGTGGCAGGGATAACAACCGATGGTATAATTGAAGTTCATTCCGTCAGTCACCAGTTCCCGATGCTCGGATGCAAAGGTAGCGCATGGCACTGATGGCAGCGGCAAGGTCGGGCGGCAAAGCCGTTTCGGGCAGAATCTTCCTCCTGTGGAGCGTATTCAGCCCGAAAACCTTGCCTCTGCCTGCCATACGCTTGAAGGGCATCCGGTAACGGAAACAAGCGACTGACGGAAAAATCAGAAGACAGGAAAAAAGGAACGGCTTACAGACGAAACAGAATTTTGACGCTTCATCCGTAAGCCGTTCCCTTTTTCTTTTGCCGGAAGTCCATTGCTGGCGCAATCACTGGGCAAACGGCAAACTGCGCTCCTTCAAGAAAATCACGTGCCTGTCAGCCGATAAGCGGAGCGGTAGCCGTCATTTAGCATCTTCTCTATATCGGATTCACGATAGAGGATTTTTCCGCCCAACTGGATATAGGCTATCCGTCCCTCGTTGCGGTAGTCCTGAAGTGTCCGGCGGCTCACTTTCAACCGTGCCGATACTTCCTTGTCTGTGAAGAAACGTTCGCCGCCCAGTGTCGGGCGATAGTTGGCGGTCAGATGCTCGAAGCCGTCCAGCAGACGGTCAAGGCTGCCCATGAAGTGGATTATCCACTCGCTGTCCTTGTTAATCAGTTCATTCATGTTACTTTGGATTTAGTGGGTATTGTTAGTTTACTTCGTTCATTTCATCAAGTTTATATCGTCCTTCCTTTGAACTTTGCTTCTTTTCGCCTGTCCTCCACAACAGAGATGATACGCTGCACGTCTTCGGGACGGTAGTACGTCTTGTGGTTTATCTGCGAGTAGGCCAGCGTGCCGTTGTCCCGCAGGGTCTGCAACGTGCGCGGACTGATGTTGAGCATCCGGCACACGTCCTGATTGTCCATCCACTCGCCCATTGTCTTCTCTCCGTGCCGCAGGCAGATGGCATCCATGCGACGGACGAAACGGTCGAACTTGGCGACCATCGCTTCAAAAGTCTTTCTTTCAATAGATACGATTTCCATATACTTCATTTTTGTTGTTATTGCTTCTTTTCGCTGCAAAGAAAAGGGTAAACCTTTACAAAACAATGGATTTTCCAGAACTGGCAGCTTGTGGCACAACGATGTAGCGGTTGTCTCCGGTAATAATGGTTGTATAGCCATAATATACACTCACCCCACTGATTGCCGTATCCATACTATAATGGATAGGAAAGGACTACCATTGCCGTATTCTTTGCAAGGCGAAACAAACCGTTCGCAGGGTTGGAAATAAGCCCTTATTTCTATTTCGCATCATACTCCGTCTGATCCAAACAATCCGGCAAATCGGTGAAGTCTGCGCCACCGTTTCCATCACCATAAAGCAAAACCTCACAAAATTGTCTGAGAGAATCCAAGTTGTTGACTGACTGTACTAAAACGTCTTACTTTGCTTGCAACAATCGGTCGAGGTACTGACCAAGACCACAGTAATAACTTAATCAACCTGTTTTATGACAATGAAAAGAGAACCAAGTATCAGTGAGCAGCAGGCTCGTGAAATCGTGGAAAGAATGGGACGCAGGGAATCCCGCAGTGAGAAGTCTATGGACGACTTCTACAGGAACATCGGTCTGGATCCGGAACAGCTGGCACAACCCAGCAAGACCGTCATGAAAAAAGCGGAAACAGCGACGGTGGATGAACCGTCAGGCGAAACACCTGAAGATATGGTAGTGCCGCAGAAGCGTGTCAGCAGCAAGCAACGCAGGCTGTCACTGGACGAGTACCGTACCGCTTACCTGCAAGTTCCTAAGATAACCGACCGCAAGCCTGTGTTCGTCAGCGGTGAGGTGCGTGACCGGCTGGATGGGATTGTCCGCCGTCTCGGCGGGCGTGGCATGAGCGCATCGGGACTTATTGAGAATCTCGCCCGCCTGCACCTTGAAACCTACCGGGAGGACATCGAGCAGTGGCGCAAACTCTGAGTGGATTACGGTAAAACCGGTCAAGTCAGTGGATACACTCCATCGGCTTGACCGATATTCCAAATGAGTTATTATACTCACAAATCAATCCGACAGGCGGAGGATTCCTGTGTCTTCAAAGACACAGCAAGATATATTTTCAGTTACTCCGGTTGATTCCGGTAACTGAAAATTCTTGCACTGCCGTGGGCAGAATTATCCTCCGCAGTCGGATAATTTCCAAGTTTTTTAATCAGAGATTAGACTATGGATGACCCATTAAATTGAAAAAGATAGGATGAAAAAGAACAGCAAGTACGGGAGGAATCCCATATTAAATCCGAAGAAGCACTGTGTGATGGTGCGCTTTGACGATGCGGAATGGAACAAGTTCCTCACGATGTATGAGGAATCACAGGTGTACGCGAAAGCCGTCTTCTTGAAGGCTCACTTCTTCGGGCAGAAGTTTAAGGTGCTGAAGGTGGACAAGGCTATGTTGGAATACTGCACCAGACTGTCCGACTTTCACGCCCAGTTCCGAGCCATCGGCACGAACTACAACCAAGTCGTGAAGGAATTGCGTTGCCATTTCTCAGAGAAGAAGGCGATGGCATTGCTATACAAGTTGGAGAAGCAGACTATCGACCTTGTGAAACTGAGCCGGAAGATTGTGGAGCTTTCGAGGGAAATGTATGCCAAGTGGGAACAACAGAAGGAATAATTCCATCGCTCACTGGAGAAGCATCGCAGATACACAATCCTGCTAATGAACGAATTACATCGGGAGATTTCATCGCTGACCATATCATTATCGGGCAACCAGTATTATATGCGAAAGACAAAAACCGTCCCAAAAGTATGAAAATATAGAACTTTAATTGATTTGAAAAGCCATTTGGAGTGGACTTTGCTCTGAATGGCTTTATTTCTCAACAGAATTAAGGACTGTTCGGATTAAAATGCTTAACTTTGCAAATGGTTGTAGCGCAGTTATATCAAACAATTAAGAATGGCAGACTTTAACCCGTATATAGATAAGATTGATATGGACTTTTGGCGCGAACTTTGCGCTAAAGAGGGGAAGTTATGCCTTTATAAAAAGGGTGATTATTTTCTTCATTGTGGAGATATAACAAGAAATGTATGGGGATTTATCAAAAAAGGATATTTCAAATACTCCGTGACCGATTCAGAAGGTAATACACATATAACCGGTTTTTCATTTTGCGACACGCCATTGGGTGACTATTCAAGTCTTGTATTGAAAACTCCAGCCGTTACTGATATTATAGCGGCTACAGATGCGGAAGTATTGGTTTGTAACCGCAATATTGTTGATGAACTCTTTGAAAAAGACTTTAAGTTACATTGTGTCATATCAGACGGATTTTTTCACCAGACATATGATAGGTTTTTGAATCTGTATCGCCAATCTGCGAAGGAACGTTATATTCATATATTAGAATATTGTCCTAATATTCTTCAAAATATAACGCTCAAAGAATTGGCATCATATCTGCAAATCACACCGACATACCTTAGCCGCATTCGCAAAGAAATTACTTTTGAAAAATAGAGCAGATGAAAAGCAAGGCTAATTTTAACCCATATATAGATAAGATAGACCTGAATTTTTGGCGTGAACTTTGCGTCAAAGAGGGTAAACTTTGCCATTATAAAAAGGGAGAGTATTTTCTTCATCGCAGAGAAACACCTAAGTATTTCGGTTTCATTACATCCGGTGCTTTTAAATATACTATCATTGATACTGATGGAAATGAACATATCACGGGGCTTGCATTGTGCGATACTTTAGCCGGAGACTTCTATAGTTCCATTCGGAAGGAATCGTCATTGGTGGCTCTTCAAGCGATAACCGATTCAGACGTATGGGTTTGTAGCACTAATCTTTTTAGACAAATACTGAAAGAAAATATAGAATTACGTTGCGTTATGGCAGAAGAGTTATTTCGGCAAACTCATGACAGATACCTCAATCTTTATCGGCAATCTCCCAAAGAACGGTATTGGGAGTTGATAAGATGCTGTCCTAATATATTGCAAGATATTACGCTCAAAGAACTTGCCTCCTATCTGCAAATTACGCCGACCTACCTTAGCCGTATCCGCAAAGAAATTACTTTTGGCAAGGAATAATACTCTTAAATAAGTGCCCGTAATGCAACTCTCAAAATAGTTTGAGAGTTGTTTTGTTTTATACCTGTAATTTTGCAGAAATATTCAATCATAAAGGTATGAAACATATTTTGTTTACCATATTTATATTTGTAAGTGGGATTGAGATGTACTCGCAAACCCGATCCCAACTGACAGGAGAGATTTATACTACGGAGAATACCCCCGTCGCTGATGCGGTTGTGATTCTAAAAGATTCATTAGTTAATACAACAGCGTATAACATCGTATATTCTGATAGTTTAGGGCGATTTTCTGTCCTCGCTCCAAATGCACGTGCCAACCAATTGCTCATTAGTTGTTTGGGATATAAACAAACTATATGTCCTTTATCTACAAGTATAAACCATTTGCAAATTATTCTGAAAGAAGATAATAGCATAAAATTGGATGAAGTAATTGTAAAAGGAATAAGACAACGGACCAAAGTGGAAAGCGACAGATTGGTATATAATATGGATGCCAACCCATTCAGCGATGACAATGCTTTGGAGGCTTTTAAGTACGTTCCTTTCGTAGCTTCAGATGGGCAACACTTTTCTATCATCGGAAAAAGTGAAACGAAAATTTATGTGAATGGTAGAGAAAAGAAACTTGCTCCAGATGCTGTAGGTGATTATTTGAAGGGGCTTTCCGCTGATCGAATAAAAAGCATAGAGGTCATCCACTCTCCAAATAGTTCGTTTCGGGGAGAAGGAAATTTTGGTATTATCAACATCCTGTTGAAGCAGAAGGAGGATGAAGGCTTACAAGGCTCATTGTCCGCACAAGTATGGCGAACACACTACATGAAAGAGCGCGGCAATCTAAATCTAATGTATCACAAGAATAAATTGGCACTGAATTGCATGGTCGGTTTTTCTAATCAAAGCGACTGGAAGAAAGATGAAACGGAAAGTTTTCTAAAAGAAACTACCACAGCAGTATGGCAGAAAAGCAAAATAACAGGCTTTACCCGACGTGCAAATGGAACCATAGATTGGTCATACCAGCTCTCCGGCAAGGACGAGTTAGGAGGTAACCTCAATTTCTCTTATTCCAAACTTGACTGGACTGATAAAGGACGGTTAAAACAAACGGATGCGGATAAGGAAGACATGTTGAGCGTACAACATAATAACGATTTGGGACGCGACAGAACGGATGCGGGCATTAATCTATTTTACCAACATCGTTTCAACCAACAGGGACAAGTGTTGAATATTGATTTCGATTACATCTATAGCCGGAACAAACAGTTTGTATGGAATCGTATGGACAATTTGGATGATAACCTGCAATATCTCTCGCCTTATAACTATTATCAGGAGATTGTACCTCAAAGCAGTAATATATGGTCAAGCAAAATAGAATATAGGCAAAACGTAGGTAACAATCAATTAATGGCTGGTTTAGATAGCTATTATTCAAAGATTGACAATAAAGACACTTTCATGCAAGGTACAGATGACGGCTATGTAGAAGATAAAAAACAAAACAGTCACTTTGCATTGGAAGAATGGACTTCTGCCTTGTTTGCCAGTTGGAAAAGAGAATGGATTTCCGGTTTTTCAACCCGTTTGGGCTGCAGATTGGAATATACTGACTATACTACCCGACAATACTCATTGCAGGAGAAATCGAAGAATGATTTTGTAAGGGTATTGCCGAATTTATATATCAACTACCGGTTATCACCCGATCATGTGTTCTCATAC
>NZ_BAKJ01000057.1 GCF_000614125.1 Bacteroides rodentium JCM 16496 | reverse complement strand
TACATGGGTTAACCCCTACTCTATTATTTTTGTAAACCATCAGTTTACGATATTAAATATCGCTTATTACATTTATGTTTTTCAAACGCAATATTACGTGTGTTATAATACACCTGTCATATAGATATTTATGTAATGTATTGAATTCACAATAGTCAATTACCCTAGTTGTGTATTACAACTATTGTACTCTTGAAAAGTGTAACAGATTTCATATATGATGATTTAAAGCTGAATTGCTCCATCTCTTCTTTTTTACTAAAGGAGAAAAGATGTAACATAAATAAGAAAATAAGATGCTTTATTTATTTTCTAGTCTTCAAGGCTTAAATCCTTGCTTTATTTCTGTATAATTGGTCGATTCGTTATAAAAACGCGATTCTCAGAGCTTATAAATGAACGTAATTTGCTGTAAATATGATTATTATCTCCTATTTTACTGTCTATGCTAAGGACCGAAATAGAAAAAAGGGGGATAAATCCCCCTAAAAATGACATAATGATATCAAATCAGTCTGTTTTATGCTTTTCCCCTTTTATGGAAAAGTATGCTGTATGGAAGTTAATGTAGAATCTTAAAGACCAATTCCCGGAGGATATCTCCATCGCTTAGGAGGAATTTCCTACTCCTTTGGATTTGGCATCTGCATATCGAATTTCTCCGATTATCTGCATGGTCTTTACTCCGCTGTAACGGCGCATGGCACTTAGGTATTCGCGCGACTGCCAGGGAGTCTTTAATCCTATGAAACTGGCAATACCCTGCTCAGTCTTTTCGGGTGCATAATAAGCCAACATCAAGTTGGAGAAGAAGCCGAAAAGTAAAGATAAAGTCATCTGGATAGGGTTTGTTTTCGGATTTTCTTCAAAATATTTTATTATTTTATTGGCCTTTAGTATGTCTTTTTCTACAATGGCACTGCGAAGTTCAAAGTTATTATAATCCTTACTGATTCCGATGTTACGTTCTATTTGTTCGGGGGTGACGCGTGTCTGACCTTTTGGAAGAGTTATAATCAGTTTTTCCAGTTCTCCCGTAAGGCGGCTGAGGTCCGTACCTACGAAATCGGCAAGCATGGAGGTAGCTTTGGGATCCAAGTCTACACCTTTGCGCTTCATGTATGAGGTAATGAATGCCGGTAACTGGGCATCCTTCACCTTCTTGGATTCGAATAGAACTCCCACCTTCTCTATTTCGGCCGCCAGCTTCTTTCTTCTGTCCAGCACCCCATGTTTGTGGCATAGAACAAGAATGGTGGAGTTCAACGGTTTTTGCAGGTAGTATGAAAGCTCCTCCATGTTGCGGATGGCCTGCGCTTCCTTTACGACTACGACCTGGCGTTCGGACATCATCGGATAGCGCTTGGCCGCATTGATGACAGTGGCTATATCCACATCTGCACCGTAGACTACGGTCAAGTTGAATTCCTTTTCGGTGTCAGTGAGAACGTTGTCTACAATATAGTCGGAGATGAGGTCTATGTAATACGATTCCTCGCCCATGAGATAGTAGACGGGGCGGTATTGCTTGGCTCTCAACTCTTTTAGAATATCATCACAGGTTGTTTCTTGTTTTGCCATATAATAAAGTAAGTGCTATACGAGGGGATGTCCCGTAAAGGATTACCAGTCGAACTTCAAGTGTTTTACGGTTTTCTTTTCATCAATAATCATGCGCAAGGATGCGATGCCGATTTCAACATGCTCCTTTACATAGTTCTGGGTCACCAGGTTGTCGCTTTTATCGGTTTTTACACCTTCCGGAATCATCGGTTGGTCTGAAACCAGCAGAAGGGCTCCCGTGGGAATATGATTGGCAAAACCGCAGCTGAATAGGGTTGCCGTTTCCATATCGACAGCCATGGCACGGGTTTTCTTCAGATATTCCTTGAATTCCTCGTCATGTTCCCAAATGCGGCGGTTGGTGGTGTATACGGTACCGGTCCAGTAGTCACGGGCATAATCGCGGATGGCAGAAGAAACGGCACGTTGCAGCATAAATGCCGGGAGTGACGGGACTTCGGGTGGGAAGTAGTCGTTGGAGGTACCCTCGCCACGGATGGCGGCAATGGGAAGGATGAGGTCCCCTATTCTATTTTTCTTGTCTATACCGCCGCACTTGCCCAGAAACAGACATGCCTTGGGCTGATAGCACTCAGCAAGTCCATGATAATGGCGGCATTAGGACTTCCCATACCAAAATTAATGATGGTCATTCCTTCTGCACTGGCAGATATCATGTTGGCATCTTTACCGAGAATGGGAACATTGAACTTTTCTGCGAAAATCTCTACGTACTTGTTGAAGTTGGTCAACAGAATGTACTCTCCAAAATCCTCCAGGTTACGCTTTGTGTAACGGGGCAGCCAATTGGCTACGATTTCTTCTTTTGTTTTCATAAGATTTCATTAAATTTGTGTTCCCAAAAGACGGGAACCATTATTTAACTTACAAATGTAGTAAATGTTATCGTTAAACCTACCAGCATTCGATGCTAAAATTGCCGCAAGGAACGGAAAAAATGTTATTTTCGATGTAATCCGTCGCCGTTATGTCGCCTTGACACCTGAAGAATGGGTGCGGCAGCACTTCGTCCACTTTCTTCTTGCTCACAAGGGGTATCCGCAGGCGCTTATGGCAAATGAGGTGCAGGTACAGCTGAACGGTACAAAGAAACGCTGTGATACAGTGCTCTATCGGCGCGACCTTACCGCCCGGATGATTGTGGAATACAAGGCGCCCGAAATAGAAATCACCCAAAAGGTTTTCGACCAGATTACCCGCTACAACATGGTACTGAAAGTGGATTATCTGATTGTCAGCAACGGGCTCCAGCATTATTGTTGCCGCATAGATTACGAGCACAACAGCTATACTTTTCTGCAGGATATACCCGAGTATCAAAATTTATAGGAGGCGCTACCAATAGCTCCTTGCCTTTCTCATCTCATCGCATCATATACCATGCGTGATATGCGGGCGATGATGTTCGCATTGTCCTCATCCGTCTCGTATGAGTCCATTACGAAGGCGGCAATGTAGTATTTCCGGCCGTCGGGAAGGATAACGAGTCCGGCATCATTATCGGCAGTTTTCATGCCGTCGGCATTGCGGTCGGAAGAGCCGGTCTTGTGGCCTACCACGGTTTTGGCTGGCAACATACCTTTCAGTTTGTTGGCGCCGGTTTCAGTATCTATCATGGTCTGCCACAAGAAGTCTTTCAGCTCCTTGTTGGAGAACAACTCTTTTTCATCGGTCGTTCTCAGTAGTCGGACCATAGCGGAAGGAGTACTCCAGTTGCGGTATACAGCCTCAAAGCTGGAGTGCATGTCGTCTTCTGTTTCCGAGAGGTTGAAGGAGTCGATACCCAACCGGCGGATATAGTCATTGATATGTTTGATGCCTCCTGCATATTCTATCAAGATGTCGCAGGCATTGTTGTCGCTTTGGGAAATGCTGTATTGCATCAGTTCCCTAAGCGTAATCGTGAAATCCTGGTCGGGAAACTTCTTTCGCAGGGGGCTGTAGGTATTGGGCAGCATTTGGGATGCCTTTATGGAAACAATGCTGTCCAGACTGATGCTTTGCTTATCCATCTTGTCCAGCATGGCCAGTGCCACATGGAATTTGAATACACTGAGCAAGGGGAAGTGTACATGGTCGTTATACCGGAGCATGTCTCCTTTGTCTGTCCATACCGCTATACCAACGGTGGCTTTTTTGCCTTTGAGCAGACTGTCAATCCGTTTTTCAAGTTCAGACATTTGCTGCGCCCGGACGACGGTAGCTATACAAGTGAATAAGGTAAGTATGGCGATGAAATATGCTTTCATAACTTCAATTTCTTTAAGAGGCAATTTGCACACAAAGATACAATTTTTAGCAGCAAGTTGCTAAAATGAGTTATGGATTATGGGTTATAAGCTATCACACTTATAACCCATAATCCATAACTTTTAGCTCATCCTCCCTATTGTTTCTTACTGAACCTCTCCTGCAACTTCTGCATCAATTCGTAGAAATTAGGAATATAGACCGTGGCAAGCAAGGTATTCAGTGCCATACCGAACACTACAGCGGCTCCCAGCGCAATACGGCTTCCCGCCCCTGCTCCGGTTGCAAAAAGCAGCGGCATAACCCCGAATACGAATGCAAGCGATGTCATCAGAATAGGTCGCAGGCGGATATGTCCGGCCTGGAATGCCGCATCGCGGATTGAATTGCCTTGTGCACGAAAGTCACGTGCAAATTCCACAATCAGAATACCGTTTTTGGCAGATAAGGCGACAAGCAGAATGATTCCAATTTGTGTGTAGATGCTGACCGGAGTCCCCATGACATAGCATCCCAGCATGGCACCGAGCAGTGCAACCGGAAGTCCCATTACGGCAGCTACCGGACTGGTCCAGCTCTCGTATTGTGCGGCGAGCACAAGGAAGGCAACCAGCAGTGCCATGACGAATACGACAGTCGTTGTGGTTCCCGCCTGCGTCTCCTGATAGGCTACCGAAGTCCATTCATAGCCGAACTCGTCTCCGAGATGCTCCTTGATTAGACTTTCCATTTGCCGGATACCCTCTCCCGAACTACTGCCCGGAGCCACATTGCAGGTCACGGCTGCTGTGGAGTACATGTTATATCTGTTTATCTGGTCCATGCCTAACTGCTCTTCCACCCGGGTGAAGGAAGAGAAAGGTACCATTTCTCCCGATGCATTGGGAACGCTCAATTTCAGAACATCGTCGATGACACGTTGGGCACGGTCGCCCGCCCCCAATTTCACTTGGTAGATGTGTCCGAACTGTACATAGTCGTTGACGTAGGCCTCCCCCATATAGTAACCCAAGGCGGTGAATACACTGTTCAGCGGGATACCCATCAACTGTACCTTGTCGCGGTCTATATTCAAAAAATACTGCGGTACATTGGCTTGGTACTGGCTGCTGACCGATGCCAGTGCCGGATAATTGCGGTAATGCTCCATCAAGGTCTCTACGGCACGCTGCATCTCGGTGGCGCCGAGGTTGTGGCGGTCTTCCAATTGGAGTTGCAGGCCTCCGGTAGCTCCCAGTCCGGGAATGGCAGGCGGGACCATGGCAAATATCTCTGCTTCCTGGATGCCATATACTTCCATATTGAAGCGCTGTACTACGGCTTCAGCCGTATGTTCCTTTCCCTTGCGTTCATTCCAGTTTTTCAGTACGATGAAGTAAGTGGCCGCATTGCTTTGCTCTCCACCTCCCATCACAGAGAAGCCGGATATGCCGATGTAGTCTTTTACTTCGGGGTAAGAATCGAGAATCTTATTTATCTGTTTTCCTACGGCTTGGGTGCGCTCCAGGCTCGATGCAGGGGGAAGCTGTACCACTGCGAGGAAATAGCCGTCATCTTCTTCCGGAACAAACGTGGACGGCCATTTGACAAACAGCAGGACAGCAATCAATGTGAAAACCGCATATGAAACGATGGAAGCGACAGGGCGTTGGAGCAGATACTCCACTATCCGGTCGTAGACTCCTTGTGTCTTGTCGTACAGATGGTTGAATCCCCGATATAGGGGATTTTTGGAAGGCCGGGTAGGTTGTAGCATCAAGGCACAGAGCGCCGGAGTAAGGGTCAGTGAGTTGAATCCGCTAAGTACGGTGCTGGCTGCAATGGTCAAGGCAAACTGTTTATACAGTTGTCCTGATATGCCGCTGACGAGTGTTGTCGGGATAAATACGGCAAGCAGCACCAGCACTACCCCGACAATAGGTCCGGTAATCTCTCCCATCGCTTCGGTCACAGCCTGACGGGAGGTGTAGCGCCCCGTGTCTAGCAGACGCGTGGAATTCTCCACTACCACGATAGCGTCATCCACTACGATGGCCACGGCAAGTATCAGTCCGAATAGCGTCAGCGTATTGATGGAGAAGCCGAACAAGGACATGACGGCCAGTGTGCCGATGAGTGATACCGGAATAGTGATGCAGGGAATGACGACCGCCCGCCAGTTCTGCAGGAATAGGAAGATGACAAGAACTACCAGCAGGGTTGTTTCAAGGAACGTCACCATCACTTCGTCTATGGAAGCATGAATGACATCCGTAGTGTCCAAGGTTACATTGTATTGTATGCCTGCAGGGAAATTTTGCGAGAGTTCCTGCATTTTTGCCTTTACTCCTTTGGAAACGTCCAGCGAGTTGCTGCCAGGTTGTTGATAGATAGCGATGGCAGCGGTGGGTTTTCCGTCCAGTTGGGATACTACGCTGTAAGAGGCCGAGCCTAGGTCGATGTGCGCTACGTCGCGCAGACGGAGTATCTTCCCACCGGCTTCGGTACGCAGGATGATGTTGCCGAACTCTTCGGGTGAGGTAAGGCGCCCTTTTACGGTCAGGCTGTATTGATAGGCATTTTTATTGTCTGTGCCGATGGGTTGCCCTACGTTACCTGCGCTGACCTCCACATTCTGTGATTGGATAGCTTGGTATACATCGGCCGGCGAAAGATAGCGGATGCGCATGGCGGCAGGGTCGAGCCAGATACGCATGGAGTAGTCCCCTGCTCCCATCACATTGACGGCGCCTACACCGGGCACACGTGTTAACTGGTCTACGAGATTCAGCTTGGCATAGTTGCTGAGGTAAAGTCCGTCGTAGTCTTTGCTGTCCGACGTCATGGTGAGGAACATCACGATGTTCGATGATTGTTTCTGTACAGTGACGCCTTGCACCACAACGGGAGTAGGCAGTGACGACTGGGCCACGCTTACCCGGTTCTGGACTTGTACGGTAGCCATATCAATGTCCGTGCCTACGGCAAAAGTAATGGTAAGCGAGTAAGCGCCCGATGAGCTGGAGTTGGAGGACATGTAAAGCATTCCGTCCACTCCGTTGACTTGCTGCTCGATGGGGATGCCGACGGTTTGTGCCACCGTCTGCGCATTGGCTCCGGGATATACGGCACTGACCTGCACGGTGGGTGGTGTGATGTCCGGATATTGGGCAATGGGCAGGATGCCCAGTGTGACCAGTCCTGCTACGACGATGAGCAGCGCCAATACGGTAGCAAAGATAGGACGGTCTATGAAGAATTTTGAAAACATAGGCTTTAGTATTAATCAATTCATATTAGTTGTCAATGGGATGTACTTTCATTCCATCTCTTACCTTCATCAGTGCTTTGGTGACGTAGCGTTCCCGGGGAGTGATGCCTGCCCGTATCTGGCGCAGGCTGTCCCCTATCAGTTGTCCGGTTTCTATATGGCGGTAGCGCACTATATTCGAATCGTTGACTACATATATGTATTTCCCCAACTGGTCGGTACCGATGGAAGCGTCTGGCAGCAGGATGGCCTGCTGTTGCTCTCCGTAGGGCAAGGTGATGCTGACGTAGAGGCCGCTTTTCAACAGTCCTTTAGGGTTGTCGAGACGGGCGCGGATGTTCAAAGTTCCGGTGTTCAAGTCTACGTTGGGCGAAAGATAGTCCAGCTGTGCGGGATAAGTGAGGAGTCCGTCTTTACCCAGGCTGACACTCACTTGCCGGGGGATACTGTCTCCTTGCTGCATCAGCATGGAGAGCCATTGGTTGTCTGCCACATTGAAGTAGGTGTACAAATGGTCGTCTTTGTAGATGGTTGCCAGTGTGACGGGCTGCACGCTGCCGCCTACATAGCCTCCGGCATCCACCAGGTTACGGCTTACGGTGCCGTCGAAGGGAGCACGGACGGTGCAGTAGCTCAGATTGGTGCGTGCCGTGTTCAGGGCTGCTTCCGCATTGCTCACTGCAGCCTGCGAAGTTGCTACGTTGGATTGTGCTTGCAGCACTTGTATACGGCTTACAGCATCGCTTTTCACGGCTTCCTGCATACGTGCGTAGTTGTTTTGGGCGTATTCCAGGTTGGCGCGGGCAGTGTTGAGTTCTGCTTCCGCCTGCCGCACATTGTCTTGATAGACTGTCGGTTCGATGACAAAAAGTACTTGTCCCTGGCGTACCCGGCTGCCGGGAGCGTAAGCGATGGTTTGTAAGGTTCCGCTGACTCTGCCTACCAGGTCTACGGTCTTTTCAGAAGTCAGGTAGCCCGGATATTCTTTCGTCAGCGTAATGTTCTGCACTGTCGGACGGGCCACGCTTATCTCGGGAACGGGCATCGTCTGTGCCGTTTCTTTCCTTCCCCCGCATCCCGTTGTCAGCAATGGCAGGATGAGCAGGGTGATGTACATTTGATTTTTCATATATGGTTCGGTTTAGTTTATATTCTTATTTCTGATTCATTTCATATCCGCCTCCCAATGCCTGGTATAAGGCTATCAGATGCAGCAAGGAGCTGCCTTGTGCCTGCACCAGCTGATTTTCGTATGTCAGGAGTGAGCGTAGTGCGTCCAGTACGTTCTGGAAGGGAGTAAGCCCTTGTTTGTACAAATCGAGGGAGAGTTTCAGGGTTTCTTCTCCCTGGTTGCATACTTCGCGCATGGCAACAATCTGTTGGATGGAGTTGCGGTAGGAGTTCATGGCATTATCCGTTTCCTGCACGGCGGTAAGCACTGTCTGGTTGAACTGGTGAATGGATTCATCGAGCTGGGCACGTGCCAGACGGGTGGCATTCACTAGT
The DNA here is from genome assembly GCF_000614125.1 of Bacteroides rodentium JCM 16496. GTDB lineage: Bacteria > Bacteroidota > Bacteroidia > Bacteroidales > Bacteroidaceae > Bacteroides > Bacteroides rodentium. The sequence goes on along the minus strand of NZ_BAKJ01000057.1, from coordinate 15,825 downwards.
TTGGTACCGCTGAATAAGGTCCAGCTGATGCTTGGAGCAATTTCAAACGTCATACTGTTCCGTTTAGTCAAGTCCTTCAAGTCATGGGAGGAATAGCCGATGGAACCTTTTAGGAACACTTGCGGCAGCCAGTCACTTTGGGATGCGCCGAGTGTTGCCGCCTGCGCGTTGACTTGACGTTCGGCTTGCCGTATATCGGGGCGGCGGAGCAGCAGGTCGGCAGGAATACCGATTCCTATGGGTTCCATATAGTCGGGCAGTTTGCCGGGCTTCTCCAATATGGGGCGGATATGCTGGGGGTAAGTACCGAGTAAGATTGCGAGCGTCGTGATGTATTGGTTGATGCCTGCCTCCAGTTGTGGGATGGAGGCTTTGGTACTGTAATATACGGATTTGGCTTGTGAAACGTCCAGTTTGGACACCAGTCCGGTTTTGTAGTGTACTTCGGTGATGTTGAGTACGGCTGCTTGGGTATGGCAATTGTGGGTCACTACACTTAGTTCTTGCTGCAGTTCGCGGAGTCCGATGTAGGCGGAAGCTATCTGGGCACAGAGGGATACCATGACGGAGGTATATTCCTCCTTGCTTGCCATGAAGGTTTCCCGCTGTGCCTTTACCCGTTGGCGGATACTTCCGAATACGTCCAGCTCCCAACTGGCGTTGAGCGAGGCGCTGTATGCACCGGTAATGGATTGCGGAAGTGCGTTGACATTGCCGCTGCTTTGCTGCCGTGCCCATCCTCCGTCCAATGAGATGGAAGGGAAAAAGCTGCCGCGTTCTATCCGCAGGTTGGCTTTAGCCATATCCATACGGTCCATGGCAGAAAGTACGGAATAGTTTTGAGTGGAGGCTACCGTAATCAATGAATCCAGCATCGGGTCATCGAATGCTTTCCACCACTTGTCGTCAATGGGTGGTATCTGTCCGCTGAACAGATTGTCATCTCCGGGAATGGCATGGGAGACGTCCTTTCCCCAGCCTTGTGGGAGTGGCTTCTCAAGATAGCGGTTGGCTTTCTGTGCCATAGCCGCAGGACATAGGCATAATATGAGCAACGCAGTGCTCCAAGCTTTTATATTCATAAATAAAGGTTTAGGTGGTTATCTTTTTATGGGATTGATAACAACCTAAACCTTTATTTGTTTATGAGTGTTTACTCGGTATACCCAAGTATCTTAGAAGGCATACCCGAATCCCACATTCAAGTAGATGGGATACATGGCAAAGGTAATTGTATTGAAATCTTTCTTGAAAATATCATTCAGTCCCCATGTAAGGTCGGCAAATACATTCAGATGTTTGAAGGCACGCCAGTCTACACCGGCTTGCACACCCCAGGCAAACTTGCGCAAATCATCCGAAAAGTCGTAAGTGGCAATGGCACCGTCGGAGAAGTTCACCTTTTCTCCGGTGGAGTCTCCTTCACGCAAATACCCTTCATATACATGTCCGGAGAATTCCTCATCCATCAGATATGAGACATATATACCTGCTTTGGCCCGTAATCGTGAGTTGATTTTATATGCACCCAGCACGGGGACGGTGATATAGGCATTGCGTACTTTAGTTTTTACTCCCCCGGTCCAGTTGCCTTTCAAACGGTTACCGTCATTTCCTATGATTTCCATGCCATAGTTCTTTACTGTCGCTTTGGTAATCATATTTTTGGTTTCCAGTCTTACACCGGTTATTACACCCCATTTCTTTGCTTTTCCCAACCATTTGATGGCATTTCCTTCCAGCATAAAGGCTAAGGTAGGATTATAGGCATCGATACTTCGTATTTCTACGGGCAATGGAAGCGGAGAAGTGCCGCCGATACTGACACCGGCCCTTATTTCATATTCCCAACCGTGTAGAGCGGCGTTTATAAGCGTACGGTTCTGGTTTTCTTGAGCGTATAAGGCAGTCTGCATACATCCCACCAGTACGATAAATGCTAATATTTTCTTTATCATGTTGTATTCCAATTCTATATGATTCTTATTCGTAAATCAGTTCCACTTCGTCTATAAGTAAAGTGCTTCCTGGAGCACCCTCAAAAGTGGCGCCGTCCTTGCTTGAGGCAAATATGATGCCTATCTTATATTCTCCTTTAGCCAGCCTGGCTTCGTCAATCTTCTTTCCGTACCGTTGGTAGTCGAAAGGTATATCAAAGAATTTCCATTCGTCTCCTTCTGTTTCTTGCGGATTGGAAACTAAAGCAAGAGCCACCATGTTGGGGTGTTCGTAGTTCTGGTTCGGCAGATTACCATCCAGCGTTACATCTGTCCCCTTTCCTGCACTGTCATATTTTACTCCATCATAAAAGATTGCATAGATATTGAACATATCTTTTCGGGAAGTATACTCTCCATGTTCATAAAATTTTTCTCCGGCCTTGTACTTATAGTATCCAGTCAGTCGTAGAGGTTTATTGTAGAAAGGAGTTCCGAAGCGTGTAGCACTAAGCGGATTGGTAATAGCATTCAGCATGTCGAAACTGCCGATAAACAGATTGCCGGCGGCGATGGGCATACCTACCATGTTACCTAAGTCGCCAGTGAGGCGTGTTTCCAATTTCACACATTTTCCAGTTTTGCCATTGTCTATTTGGGTAGTAGGATAATCTTCTGTTGCAGCTCCACTCATAGCCCATTTGAATCCCTTATTACCACTTGCCCATGTCAATTCGTTACCGGAATCTTGTTCTTCGTAGAATTCCTGCCATACATTTTGCATGATTCTTACCTTTTCAAAGTGGTATGTGGTCGGAATGTTACTTGCCTTTTGTTCTCTGGCAGTAATGGCATAGACACGATGCCAAGCCTTGTCTTCCGAAGTGACTGTATATCGTACCGGAGTCGTGAAGTTCTGAACACTCCCACTGGCAGGACTGATGGTAGCCCCCGGAGTCAATTCAAATATAGGGGTCAGACTTGTCATGTCCGTACCTTCTTTCACACTGATTCGTATTGGGTAGGCGTTCTGGCTTTCGTCGTACGACGGGTTCAGATCAATGTATGAATTTGCCAGTACATCTTCTTCAAAAGAGATGCCTGTTATATCAGCTTCAGCATTGGGTGCTTCATCTTTTATGCACGATGCCATCAATATTCCGAAAAGTGAATAGAGTATGAATAATTTGTTTAGTCTCATGCTTTTTAATTTAATTCTATTAATTTTTTCAAGTAGCAAAACTACTTCTTTTTTCTCTAATAGCAGGTTTTTATGAGCTTATTTAACAAAAAAACGGCAATAGGTGCTTTACTATTGCCGTTTTATATATAGAAAATGTTCTATTTTTAATTATCTGAGCCGATATGTACGATTTTTCTTTTTGCTCTTACTGGCTTTTCCTTTACAACTTCCACTTTCTGTTCGGGAGTTATACCTGCCAATTCCGGGTCAATCATGATACGGCCACAATATTCGCAAACGATAATTTTCTTGCGTGAGCGGATGTCCAATTGTCTCTGGGGAGGAATCTTGTTGAAGCAACCACCGCAAGCATCACGCTGTACGTATACGATACCCAGTCCATTGCGTGAATTCTTACGGATACGTTTGAAGGACTGAAGCAGACGGGGTTCAATCTTTGTTTCCAGTTCTTTGGCCTTGTCTCTCAATTTCTCTTCCTCTTGCTTGGTTTCGGAGATGATTTCATCCAGTTCGCTCTTCTTTACGTCGAGGTCTTTTTGTCTTTCTTCCAGAGCAGCAGTGCTTTCTGCTACTTCCTGAGATTTTTCTTCCTCTTGTGCGGCAAATTCCTTGATACGCTTTTCGCAGAGTTCGATTTCCAATGTCTGGAATTCGATTTCCTTGCTTAAGAAGTCATATTCGCGGTTGTTGCGCACGTTGTCCTGCTGGTCTTTATATTTAGCTACGGAAGCCTTTGCGGTTTCAATTTCAACTTTCTTCCCTGCGATGGAGGATTTCAACTCAGATACTTCTGCCTTGATTCTGTCTATACGGGTACTCAGACCGGCTATTTCGTCTTCCAAGTCTTGTACTTCCAGTGGAAGTTCACCTCTCAACGTCTTGATTTCATCGATTTTGGACAGCATTGTCTGCAATTGGAACAAAGCTTTCAACTTCTGTTCTACGGTTAATTCCTGAGGATCTTTTTTTGCTTCTTTAGCCATTTTACTTACATGTATTTTATGGGGTTTGTATTCACCTTGGTCATCTGGACCTCAAAATGAGGAAACAAATCCCGGATTATTGTATAAAATATTTCTTTCGTATATTGCTCACTTTCATAATGCCCTATTTCAGCCAATAATATATCGGTGTCATGTCCGAAATAGTCATGGTATTTTATCTCGCCGGTGATAAAGACATCTGCACGGTTGCGGATGGCAAGCGGCATTAGGAAAGCGCCGGCGCCGCCACATAATGCAACAGTCTGTATTTCCCGCCCGAGGAGTTTGTTATGTCTGAGACACCCTACTTCGAAGGTTTTCTTTATCCGTTTCAGGAATTCAAGTTCTGTCTCCGGTACTTCCAATTCGCCAATGACACCGGCTCCAGCTTGTGGCCATGAGTTTTGCAAGGGATAAATATCATAGGCCGGTTCTTCATATGGATGTGCCGCAAGCAGTGCCTTGACAGCTTCCGCTTTTTTGTAGGCGGGTATGATTGTCTCAATACGTACTTCACGTTCGGTATGCAGCTCCCCTATCGCTCCACAGTATGGGGTGGCACCTTCCCGGGCTCGGAATGTCCCCTCACCTTCCAGGTTATAACTGCACGAATCATAGTTGCCGATATTGCCGCATCCGGCGTCGAACAAGGCTTTCCTCACGTCTTCCGCTTGGGCGGTCGGTACAAATGTGGTCAGCTTTACCAGCGCATTTTCCTTGGCTTCCAGGATACGGACATTCTTCAAACCGATTTTCTCGGCAATTTTGAAGTTTACTCCTCCCGGCGCATTATCCAGGTTAGTGTGCGCAGCATAAACAACGATGTCATTCTTGATGGCTTTCAAGATACAACGTTCCACATAATCCCTGCCCGTGATGGATTTATACCCTTTGAAAATGAGAGGGTGATGTGATATAACCACATTATATCCCAATGCAATGGCTTCATCCAGTACAGCTTCAGTAACGTCAAGACACAACAAAGCCCCTGTTGCTTCCGCATCTGTCAATCCGATTTGCAGGCCGGCATTATCAAATCCGTCTTGCAATGGCAGAGGCGCGAACCGTTCAAGGGCGCTTACTAATTCCTTAATTTTCATTGTGAACAGAAAATTTGGTTGCAAATATAGTAAAAAGCAATGGATTGAGAATGTTTTTTATTCTTTTTATAAAATATCAGTAACAAATTTGAGTAATAGACGGTTTTCTTCCAACAAAAACTCTTATCGAAAAATGTTTTATCACGAAAAAGACTATCTTTGCAAGTGATTATTATAAAACTAAATCTATGAAAACTAAAAAACTATTCGGAATTTTATCGCTCTTGATTATAATCGGTGTGACCTCTTGTAACAGTGATACTCCACAAGACAATGTAGAAAACATTAAAATGAAGGTCTCTTCCGAGATTGGCACTTACCAGCCTTGGGGAAGTGATCATTTCATTGATTGTATGTTGGTAAAGGAGGAAGGTAAAAATGAATATGAAGCGTTGGACTTTTTAGGAATTGCCGGGTTTGATTATAGCAAGGGGTATGAATACACCTTATTGGTGAAAAAAACAACTTTGCTCAACCCTCCCGCCGATGCCAGTAATATTGCATACGAACTGGTCGAGGTGTTATCAAAAGTCAGAGTGGAATATGAATATACAATAGAGGTTGATGGACCAATCCTTTTATTCTTTCTCCTGATGGAGGAAAATATGAGATTCCCTTTGCATGCAAAAGAAAAAAATATGTAGCAGGCGAGTTTACTGAAGAAGAATATGCTCCTTTAAAAGGATTGAGATATAATATGGGGACCAATTATGGAACCTATACAAGCATTATAAAAGATGGTGATACAGTTGGATTATATAAGTTTGTAATCGAGGGTATTGAGCCTTATAATATGGAAGGAACTCCCTGGTGGTATTATGGTATTTATCCTGCTGATGCAGATTTTTTCTCTGAAACAGAGCCGGAACCTATCTACAAACAGTTGTTTGAACAACCGCAAACGGAAGGTGAAGAACATTTTATATATCCGATAATATATGCTTCATCGGGTACGTTTGATTAGTTGGACATATTAATCTCCTTTATTATGAAAACATTACTTGTTTTGTTTCTTTTCCTTTTATCGTTATTGTCTTGTCAGGATACGAACCGTTCCGGCAAAGATGTATCGGAGGATATGGAGGAGCCGGTCGATACTACTCCCAAGGCTACGGCTATCTTTTGGGTAGACAAGGATAAAGATTATCAGGCTAAGAAAAAAGACGGTCCTCTTTCTCTACGCACCGTCAAGGCAAGGGTAGAGATTGATTCGCTGGGAAAAGTTAATCTGCTGGCATATACCAAGCCGCAAAGTCAACGCATCAAAAGTTACCTGCAGTATAGGCTCGAAGTATTCCGTGTAAAGAAAGTGATGTTGGACAGCGGCTTTGTGAAACCGGGCGTACAATATGTGCAGCTACGCTATCTCCCCGGAAAACTGGATGCCCACCGCCGTTGAAGTTATGTATGCTCCTTTTTTCCCTTCTTCTCCACCATCACCGGCAGTAGCTTGCCGTAGGCATCGAACGACTTGCGGGAAGCCAGAGAGATTGTAATCATCAGTGACAGCATGGAAGCGGTAAAGGTGATGACCATAATCATCATCTGATATTTGATGGCCACATTCGGGCTGCTGCCACCCAATATCTGGCCAATCATGGTTCCCGGAAAAGCAACCAGCCCCATCACGGATATATTGGCAATCAGCGGACTGAAGGATTTGATGATGGCTTGGCGGATGAAAGGTGCCTGTGCTTCTGCTCTTGTAGCACCATTGCCGAGAAGATACCGGTAAAGCTGTTGTTCCCGTTTCAGTCCACTATAATAGGTATTGAGGCTATAACGTTACTGGATAGCATGTTACCCATCAGTATGCCGAAAATAGGGATGAAATACCGCGCGCTGAATACGTTTTCCACTTTCAGTACTATTCCGATAAAGTACAAGCCTACACATACTACACTGCATAAGAAACCTGCAGATATGGGAAGAAGCAGAATCTTCCTCTTCAATTGCGTTCGTGCCAACGCCGTCTGCGATGCTACGAATATCATGACAATCACCCATAGAAAGTTTATCCACGGGTTATCCCACAAGAAGAGATAGTTCAGGTATATGCCGATGAAGAACAGCTGGACAATCATGCGTGCCGTACCTATCACAGTAGCGCGCAACAGTCCGGTCTTGAACTTCCAGATGTAAAACAGCGGTATTAATAATAGCAATAATCCGATGCCCAGGCTGAGGTATGATATATCTATGGTTCCCAATAGTGTGTATGTTATTTCATGATTATATGTCGGTCGCATCCGCTGGCGAATCTTTTGTCATGGGATACGGTCAGTATGGCACTTCCCTTTTCTGCCTGCCTGCGGAAGAAAGAGAGTACTTTTTCCGCGGAACCGGAGTCGAGAGCGGAAGTCGGTTCATCGACAATGGTCAGTGGCTTGCCAATCATTGAGGCTACGGCTATCATTATCCGTTGGCGTTGGCCTCCGGATATTTCGTTTACCCGTTTGTAATATAACTCTTGTTCCAGACCCAAATCCTCGAAACATGCAAATAAGCGGGTTTCAGAAAAGGGTGTACTCCGATTTGCCTTTAAACCGAAGGGCAACTGTACCATGTCCTTTACCCACTCCAGCGGCAATGCCAGTTCTTGTGGAATCCATGCAGTCTGCTTACGGACAATGTCGACGTTTCCTTTATCCAGCAGAATGCCGTTCAAGACGATGCGTCCTTCCTTTAATGGGATAAACCCGAGTATGGCATTCAGCAGTGATGTCTTGCCGCATCCCGAAGGCCGGAGATACTGGCTATCTCTCCCCTTTCCAATTGCAGGTTGAAACCCGAGAAAAGTATGTCGTTGCCATAAGCGATACTGGCATTTTCTATTTGCAGCATGGTGTTCCTTTAATCTTTCTGTATCGCAAAGATAGTGCAAAAAAATATTTGTGCTATCTTTGACGCACTAATTAATTCAGGAAAGAAAGACTATGATACAGAATGAACGGGATTGCCGCCATGAGCATGTGCTTGACGTGGCAAGGCAAATGCTGACTGCTGCGCGCACGGCACCGAAAGGCAAAGGCATTGATGTGATTGAAGCTGCGCTGGTTATGGGTGAAGATATCAAGAAACTGTCTGAAGAGATGGTTGCTATGGTTGAAGAGCACGGTATGAAGTTTTTTCTCCGTGATGCGGACAACATTTTGCAGGCTGAATGTGTAGTTATAATAGGTACGCGCGAGCAGGCACAGGGTTTGAATTGCGGACACTGCGGTTTTTCCACTTGTGCCGGTCGTCCGGAGGGAGTACCTTGTGCCTTGAATACGGTGGATGTAGGGATAGCCATAGGCTCGGCTTGCGCCATGGCTGCCGATTTAAGGGTGGATACCCGTGTGATGTTTTCTGCCGGACTTGCCGCCCAGCGCCTGGATTGGCTGAAAGGATGCAAGACCGTCTTTGCCATTCCGGTGAGTGCATCCTCCAAGAATCCGTTTTTCGACCGCAAGCCGAAGGAAAACAAGGGATAAACTTCCATAGAGGTTTGTAAGCATAGAGTAGAGGTTTAGAAGTCTGAAGTAGAGGTTTAGCAATCTTAAATCTAAGGTTTATTCTCCCTCTCTCTGCTAACTCAAAAAAGTAACGAATCAGAAAAGATAAATAATATGGGATATTTTGTTGGACTGCCGCTGGGTGGTGCCGCAGAGAAAGACTGTCAGGTGCGTTTTGGCAAGAATATGACTTTTCAGGTAGAGACACGTGCCCCCCACTTGCCAGCCGAATGGGCTTTGCAAAGTGGCATACAGCTTACATGGCCCCATGCGGGTACAGACTGGGCCTATATGTTGGACGAAGTGCAGGAATGTTTTGTAGCCATTGCCCGCGAAATAGCTGCACGGGAGACATTGCTGATTGTAACCCCGGAACCGGACGAGGTGAAGAAACAGATTCTCGGCAGGGTGAATATGGAAAATGTCCGTTTTCTGAAGTGCGAAACGAATGATACTTGGGCACGCGACCATGGAGCTATCACCCTATTGGATGCTGACGGTGCGTCTCTGCTCGACTTTAAGTTCAACGGATGGGGATTGAAGTTTGCATCAGATAAGGATAATTTGATTACGCGTCGTGCGGTGGAGTCGGAAGTGATGAAAGGAAAGTATGTAAATCGCTTGGGGTTTGTCCTTGAAGGCGGTTCCATCGAAAGTGACGGCATGGGTACGTTGCTTACCACCTCCGAATGCCTGCTTTCGCCTAACCGGAACGGACAGATGAATCGGGTGGAAATTGAGGAATATCTTCGTTCCGTTTTTCACCTGCAACGTGTCCTTTGGCTGGACTACGGTTATTTGGCAGGTGACGATACGGACAGCCATATAGACACGCTGGCCCGTTTCTGCCCTGCCGACACGATAGCCTATGTACAATGCAAGGATGCGGATGATGAGCATTACGAAGAACTGCATCGCATGGAGGAGCAACTGAAGACTTTCCGTACGTTGAAGGGGGAACCTTACCGTTTGCTGGCTTTGCCCATGGCCGATAAGATAGAAGAAGAAGGGGAACGGCTTCCCGCCACTTACGCTAATTTCTTGATTCTGAATGATGCAGTGCTTTACCCCACCTATCGCCAGCCGGAGAATGACACTTGCGCGGGGGAAGTGTTGCGGGAGGCTTTTCCCGGTTATGAAATTATCGGGATAGATTGCCGTGCTTTGATTAAACAACACGGCTCTTTGCATTGTGTTACCATGCAATATCCCGTAGGGGTGTTGAAGTAATGTCGATTATACATAGAAAACAATAAACCATAGAATAAGATGGCAAGAAAAATAAAAGTAGGTATTATCCAGCAGGCCAATACCAAAGACCTCAGGACTAATTTAATGAATTTGGCCAAAAGCATAGAGGCATGTGCGGCGCATGGAGCCCAATTGGTTGTTTTGCAGGAGCTGCATAACTCTCTGTATTTCTGTCAGACAGAAAACACGCAGTTGTTTGACTTGGCAGAACCGATTCCCGGTCCTTCTACGGGATTCTATTCAGAGTTGGCTGCTGCCAACGATATTGTACTGGTCACTTCTCTGTTCGAGAAACGCGCTCCCGGATTGTATCATAACACAGCGGTTGTTTTTGAACGTGACGGCAGTATCGCCGGGAAATACCGGAAGATGCATATTCCTGATGACCCCGCCTATTATGAGAAATTCTATTTTACTCCCGGTGATATAGGCTTCGAACCTATTCAGACGTCTTTGGGTAAGTTGGGGGTATTGGTATGCTGGGACCAGTGGTATCCGGAAGCAGCGCGTCTGATGGCACTGAAGGGAGCTGAAATATTGATATATCCTACGGCTATCGGTTGGGAAAGCGGTGATACGGATGATGAAAAGGCGCGTCAGCTCAATGCTTGGATTATCTCCCAGCGTGGACATGCTGTGGCCAACGGCTTGCCAGTGGTTTCTGTGAATCGCGTGGGACACGAGCCAGACCCTTCCCTACAGACCAATGGTATTTTATTTTGGGGAAATAGTTTTGTGGCCGGACCGCAAGGTGAATTTCTGGCCCAAGCAGGAAACGAACGACCGGAAAATATTGTTGTAGAGGTGGATTTGGAACGTTCGGAAAATGTACGCCGTTGGTGGCCTTTCCTGCGCGACCGCAGAATTGATGCCTATGCCGGATTGACAAAACGATTTCTTGACTGATAACGACGGGGATTTCTGGGGGAGAACTAACGGAATGTCACCCGCTTGTTCATCAGGAAATTGACACTTCCGTAGATGAATAATCCCAGGAACTGGGCAAGGTATTCGTTGCAGTCCAGTCCCTCCACCAGCCCGATGAGGAAAAGGAATTGCGCTCCATAAGCCATTCCGAAAGCTATAGAAAAGAGCAGCACTTGTCGCCAAGTGTTGCTCTTTTTTTCTGTAGGGAATATCCAGTACTTGCACCAGATGAAGTTGTGTATCTGTGCAAGTATATATGCGGTTACATTGGAGAGCATATAGTTGATGTCCAGTTCGTCCATCATTACCCAAACGGTAACAGCCATAATCAAGGCATTCAGCGTGCCGATTACCGCAAAACGAAAAATGCGTGCAGACTCTTTCACTCTCCTACTCCGTACCTGCTTTTACTCTTTCACTTCAACAATCAGATTCAGTTCATCCAGCTGCTTCTGGTCAATAGCCGAAGGTGCATCCAGCATTACATCGCGTCCACTGTTGTTCTTGGGGAATGCAATGCAGTCGCGGATACTGTCGAGACCTGCGAAGATGCTGACCCAACGGTCCAGACCGTATGCCAGACCACCGTGAGGAGGTGCACCGTACTTGAAGGCGTTCATCAGGAAGCCAAACTGCTCCTGAGCCTTTTCGGGCGTAAACCCGAGAATCTCGAACATCTTGGCCTGCAACTGTGCATCGTGGATACGGATGGAACCTCCACCCACTTCAATACCGTTGCACACCATGTCGTATGCATCTGCACGGACAGCTGCCGGATCTGTATCCAGCAAAGGAATATCTTCGTCTTTCGGATGGGTGAACGGGTGGTGCATAGCCATCAGGCGGCCTTCTTCATCGCTCCACTCAAACATCGGGAAGTCAACCACCCAAAGGCAGACGAACTTGTTCTTGTCGCGCAATCCCAGTTGGTTACCCATTTCAAGGCGCAACTCGTTCAGTTGCTTGCGGGTCTTCATGCATCGTCACCGCTCAGAATCAGAATCAGGTCACCCGGCTTGGCGTTGAAAGCAGCCTTCATTTCCTGCAATACTTCCTGCGCATAGAATTTATCGACACTTGATTTTACGTTGCCGTCTGCCTCTACGCGCGCGTATACCATACCTTTGGCACCGATTTGCGGTCTTTTCACGAATTCGGTCAGTGCATCCAGCTGTTTGCGTGTATAGTGTGCGGCGCCTTCTGCGCAGATACCGCCGATGTAGGCTGCATTATCGAATACCGGGAATCCGTGTCCCTTCATGATGTCCATCAGTTCCACGAACTTCATGCCGAAACGGAGGTCGGGCTTGTCGCTGCCGTAATACTTCATGGCATCTGCCCATGGCATGCGCATGAACGGCTCGTTCATCTCTACGCCACGGATTTCCTTAAACAGATATTTTGCCATACCTTCAAAGAGGTTGATGACATCATCCTGCTCCACAAAAGACATTTCGCAGTCAATCTGTGTGAATTCCGGCTGGCGGTCGGCACGCAGGTCTTCGTCACGGAAACATTTGGCTATCTGGAAGTAACGGTCGAAACCGGAAACCATCAACAACTGTTTCAGTGTCTGCGGGCTTTGAGGCAAGGCATAGAATTGTCCCGGTTCATGCGTGAAGGAACGACGAAATCGCGTGCACCTTCGGGTGTGGAGCCTACCAGAATCGGAGTTTCCACTTCGATGAATCCCTGGCTGTCCAGATATTTGCGTACTTCAATTGTCATTTTATGGCGGAGCTCCAGATTGCTGCGTACGTTGGCACGGCGCAAGTCCAGATAACGGTACTTCATGCGAATATCGTCGCCACCGTCCGTATTCTCCTCGATGGTGAAGGGAGGGGTCAGGGATGAATTCAAGACATCCAGTTCCGATACAATGATTTCAATGTCTCCCGTCGGGATATGCTGGTTTTTGCTGAAACGTTCGTTGACGGTACCCTTAACCTGGATTACGAATTCACGGCCCAAGTGGTTGGCACGCTCGCAAAGTTCGGCATTCACCTCTTCGTTGAACACTAATTGGGTAATTCCGTAACGGTCGCGGAGGTCAATGAAAGTCATGCCTCCCATCTTACGGCTGCGCTGTACCCAACCTGCCAGCGTCACTTGCTTGTTAACATCGGAGATACGGAGTTCTCCGCAGGTGTGTGATCTATACATCTTTTTATTTACTGTTTGACGATTTACTTATTTACTATTTTGAACATGCAAAAATACATAAAACATATTATATGGCGCATCAAAAGGGGAAAGTTATTTTCAGAAACTCCTTTAGTACCTTTTTTACAACATTACATTTTTGTCAGTTTCTTGAATTGCCTTTTGCCTTTATCCAGTATCATCTTGTTTTTATGGGCGATGTCTTCCACAAAAGCATCATTAATCTGTTTCAGTCCGTTGATATAGTCTTGTGCCCGCTGCAAGACGTTCGAAGTGTCTTTTTCCGCACCCCGGGGAACAATGACCTGCAGTCCTTTCTTCATAATCTTTACATCTACATTCTCTCCCATCATCATCGGGTCGCCGTCAAAGTGGACTACCCCCGGTTTAGAACGGTGAATACGGAGTGTCTGGCAACGGAACGTCTTAATCCGGCTGTTCTGGTCAATGGTCTTGTTGAAGAGCTGGAAAGAGAGCGACGGTACATCGAGCACAGTGAACGGCTCGAGTATGGTGACGTCCAGCAGTCCGTCGTTCAGTGTGGCTTGTGGGGCAATATACGCATTGTTCCCATATTGCGATGCGTTTCCGCAGGCTATCAGGAACGCCTTGTATCGCAAGGTGCTGCCGTCCATTTCCAGTTCATAGGTTTCCGGACGATACTTCAGGCTTTCGAGCAGGGTCTTTTCCAGATAAGTGAGTGGTCCTCTTCTTCCCGCCTTGGAGAATTGCAGGCTTACAAATGCGTCGAATCCCACGCCGCAGGTGCAGAAGAAAGGCACATCGTTGATTTTTCCGTAGTCAATGATGTCTATCAGTCCGTCATTGATGATGTCGATGGCCTTTTTCGGCTCCATCGGAATCTGCAGGTGGCGGGCAAGTCCGTTGCCGGAACCGCAGGGAATGATGCCCAAAGCGGTTTTTGTATGTACCAGTGAGCGGGCTATCTCATTGATGGTGCCGTCTCCTCCTATGGCGATGACGGCATGTACATCTTCTTGTGCCTTCTGTGCCGCTATCTCTACGGCATGGCCTGCCCGTTCGGTATAAATCACTTCTTGTGCATACCTTTCCTTATCCAGCTTTTCATCGAGCCATTTCAGTATCTGCTCCTTACTTTGAGTGCCGGATATGGGGTTTATGATAAATGCTATTTTCTTCTTGTTTTCGTTCATGCAAGGGTTGTTGCTATGCAGGTTTTCCAACTGGCAAAAGTAATATAAATATCTGAAAAATTAACCACATAGTTCTTTTTAAAATAAGTATAAGTAGTTTTTTTAATGTAAATAGAACATATACCGACATATTTTGCTATCTTTGCCCCCTGTTTTTTAAGACTTGTATTTAATAGAATTAAATATTCATTATATAAAAGATATTTCATGGGTTTACTACAAGACAAATTTGCGAAATACGACCTGCCGCAACAGTTTATGGCAAAAGGCGTATATCCTTATTTCCGCACAATTAACAGCCATCAGGATACAGAGGTAATGATGGATGGTAAAAAGGTTCTGATGTTCGGCTCTAATGCATATATGGGACTGACATACGACAAACGCATCATTGACGCTTCGATAGCAGCTACAGAAAAATATGGCACCGGTTGTGCCGGTTCCCGATTCCTGAACGGGACACTTGACATACATGTTGAACTGGAGAAGGAATTGGCCGAATTCGTAGGAAAAGATGAAGCACTCTGTTTTTCTACCGGATTTACTGTAAACGAAGGTATTATTCCTGCCGTTGTAGGCCGTGGGGATTATATCATTTGTGATGACCGTGACCACGCTTCCATTGTAGATGGCCGCCGTTTAGCATTTGCCACTCAGTTGAAGTACAAGCATAACGATATGGAGGCTTTGGAAAAAGAACTCCAGAAATGCGAACCGGATGCTGTAAAGCTGATTGTTGTGGATGGAGTATTTTCCATGGAAGGTGATTTGGCCAATCTGCCCGAAATTGTCCGCCTGAAGAAGAAATACAATGCCAGCATTTATGTGGATGAAGCTCACGGCTTGGGCGTATTCGGAAAACAAGGCCGTGGTGTGTGCGACCATTTCGGTGTTACCGAAGATGTAGACCTGATTATGGGTACATTCAGCAAGTCATTGGCTTCCATCGGCGGTTTTGTGGCCGGAGACAAGGAAGTAATCAACTGGCTGCGCCACAATGCCCGTTCTTATATATTCCAGGCAAGCAGCACACCTGCTTCTACCGCTGCAGCCCGCGAAGCGCTTCATATCATCAAGTCCGAACCCGAACGCATCCAGCGTTTGTGGGACATCACCAACTATGCTTTGAAGAGATTCCGCGATGCAGGCTTCGAAATCGGTGAGACAGAATCCCCTATCATCCCCCTCTATGTGCGCGATACGGAGAAGACATTTACGGTAACGAAGCTGGCTTTTGACGAAGGTATCTTCATCAATCCGGTTATTCCGCCCGCATGTGCTCCGCAAGATACGCTGGTGCGTGTAGCGTTGATGGCTACCCACACCGTAGAACAAGTGGATTACGCTGTAGAGAAGTTGACCAAATGCTTCAAGGCACTGGACATTATCAAGTAAACTGATTCAAACTGATATTAGGAAAGCCGTTTAATAATGATTAAGCGGCTTTTTGTTATTGATAGGGATAATTCGTTAGTTCACAGTACTGAACACTTTATTTTAGCTATAGAAAACAAAGTGTTTTTATATGATGAAACGAACTGTTCTTTTAAGGGAAACAAAGTGTTCCCTTTAATGAAACAGACTGTTT
>NZ_BAKJ01000058.1 GCF_000614125.1 Bacteroides rodentium JCM 16496 | reverse complement strand
TCCCCCGTTATCGGGGGAGAGCAACCTCCCCGGAGGAGGGGAATTGAGATACTCTCTCTATTCGCTTTTCTTTTCGCAAATCATTTCTGCCCGACTATAAAAAAAAACGTTGGTGGAATCAACCGCTTTCATATCCCCTTCTTAGAGGTATGCACAGGCTTCATTTTATTCTGTTTGTCAGTTTTCTCCCTGCCTGCATCCTATTTTCCCCTTATCTGCTCCGTGTATATATAGACAGGCCAGATAGGGAGAAGGTAGGGAGAAGGTAGGGAACATAAATCACTGAAAAAACAATATGGTGTGTATCGCTACCACCTCCCCCTACGGGTACTCCTCCTCCCCGGAGGAGGAGAAATAAGTTACTCCGCGTTTTTTCGCAAACCAATTCTGTCCGACTATATTTTACAGAATCCGCGTTATTCTGCGTAATCCGCGCCTAATATTATAACATTATAAAGCGTTCATGTGCTTTTGACATCCTCTTTAGAATTCATCCTCTTACTTATACCTGCAAGTTCTATTTCTATGTCAGAGACAACACCCCGCTTGCATTCGTCACAGTTTGTCGACTTGTGCAGAGACAAAAAAAGGATTCAACACCATGAACCAGAAGGGTTCAAAGCGCAAAAGGTTTTAGTCTCAGCCTATCACGCCGCACTTCGTCAGCGCATCCACCCACTTCGCAGCGTCAGTGGTGGCCCGCTCGCGGTCGATGCCATACTGCTTTACCAGTACTTCGGCAGCATCTTCGAGGGTGAAGTCACTGCCCTTCAGCTCGTTCCAGAGCAACAGTGCCGTGCCGTTGAGGGAGATTACCTTTGTCATGTCCGACTGCAACTTCCCTTGTTCCACTACCAGATTCTCACCGGCTATCTCACGCACTTTATAAATATCCTTAATCTTCATCTTTGTATTATTTTAGTTCGTTAATTCGGGAGGCAAAGATAAACATTCCACCCCAAAAACCGAAAACAAACGCTAATTATCACACAGAAAGGAAGTAACAAGACTTACTTAATCGGAATTTTGCACTATCTTTGCCCTGAAAAGCGAAGACAAGCTGCACCTCAGCATAAAAAATGAACGAGTTCATTTTATTCTGCATTCGGTTTGCATTATCTTTGCCTCCCTAATAATCCCTCATTCCCCTAAAGAGGGGAAAGAGAATAGTCCTTATTATCAAAAGACGCATAAAGAAAAAGAATATGACTATCATACAACAGCAGTTTTTCACCCTTGTGCAGTCCGGCTTATGGGGCACGGATGCAGATGCCGGGCTGTTTGACGAACATACCGACTGGGCACAGCTTTACCAATCGGCACGCGCGCAAGCCTTGATGGGTATTGTGCTCGACGGCATTCAGACGCTTCCTGCCGACAAACGCCCCCCGCGGATGCTCTACCTGAAATGGTGCAACACACTGCTACAAATCGAGGAAAAGAACCGCCTGCTGAATCGCGAACTTGCCAATGTATACGCCCTGTGCCGTGCCAACAACATAGAGCCCGTACTTCTGAAGGGGCAAGGCGTGGCACAAAACTACCGGAACCCGCTACACCGGCAGTGCGGGGACATTGACCTTTTCACCGGATATGATTTTTATAAAGAAGTGAACAGCTTGTTGCTGCCCGACGTGACAAGAATAGACGAAGAGTGCTTCAAGCATATCGGCTTCGAGTGGCACGGCGTGACCATAGAGAACCACCGGGTGCTGAACACCTTGAACTCCCCTGCCGCAAACAAGAAATTCCAAACGGAAATTGCCCGATGGTACCGCACGGGAGAAATGCGCAAACTGCAAGTGGGCGACTGTACTGCCAACGTCCCCCCGCTTACGTTTGATGCGGTCTACATACTGATACACTCCGTGCTCCATGCCCTGAACGAAGGCATCGGACTGCGGCAGATATGCGACTGGGCCTGCCTGCTGCACCACCACAAAGAGATGCTTGACAAAGCGGCTGTGAGAAGACTCCTCCGGGAGTACGGGCTGGAAAAAGCCGCGAAAATCTTCGGGGTCGTAGCCGTAGAATATTTAGGTCTTCAGGAAGAATGCCTGCCGATGACTTACAATCCGGCTGATGTCCCCACAGGCGAATGGCTGATGAACGACATCTGGCAGGAAGGCAACTTCGGGAAATTCAATGCCGACAAGAAACGCCGTCCCAAAGGATATTGGAGTGGCAAGTGGCATACATTGACCCAACTTACAGAACGGTGCACCAACATGAAAAGGCTTGCTCCGGCAGAAGCCCGTTGGTATCCCATCATCGTAGCCATTCACTCCGTCCAGATGCAATGGAAGAAGGTGACGAGGAAACAAGGGGACAAATCCTTGTAAACAAAGAATTCGATTCAAAAGAATTCAATAGAAAAACAACAATAGAGAAACATCAATGGAAACAATAAAAAACAACAAAACGCTCATCGCTGCAGGCAGCCTCCTTATCTTATTATTAATAGGAGTTACCATTCTGCTGATTTCCGAAAAGCAAACCAACAAGGAACTGGTGATGGAATTCAATCTGGATAAAGAAGACCTTGAAAACCAGTACACAGACTTCGCCAGACAATATGACGAACTGAAGTTGACAGTCTCCAACGACTCCCTCTCCGTACTCTTGGAACAGGAACAGCTCAAGACCCAGCGCCTGTTGGAAGAACTCCGCACCGTGAAGAGCAGCAATGCCACCGAGATACGCCGTCTGAAGAAGGAACTGGCCTCTCTCCGCAAAGTCATGATAGGCTACATCAACCAGATTGACTCGCTGAACCGCCTGACTGCCCAACAGAAGGAAATCATAGCCGATGTCACCAAGAAGTACAACGCCGCTTCCCGGCAAATCAGCAACTTGTCCGAAGAGAAGAAGAACCTGACCAAGACCGTGACGCTTGCCGCACAACTGGATGCCACCAACATCTCTGTGCAGCCCACCAACAAACGCGGCAAGACTGCCAAGAAAGTGAAAGACATCGTGAAGTTCAAAATAAACTTCTCCATCGTGAAAAACATCACTGCAGAGACCGGCGAACGCACCCTCTACATCCGCATCACCAAACCGGACAATGACGTGCTGACCAAAAGTCCCTCGAACACCTTCCCATACGAGAACCGGGAACTGGTATATTCCATCAAGAAGTATATAGAATACAACGGAGAAGAGCAAGCCGTCACCGTATATTGGGATGTAGAAGAATACCTCTATGCAGGCACCTACCGCGTAGACATTTTTGCTGACGGTACCCTTATCGGTTCGCAATCATTCAGCTTGGATTAATACAAAAAAATCTAAATTATTTTGCAATATCATTGAAAGCCTATACATTTGCATCGTTGTTTATGCAATTATTGTTGTTGTATAAGCAACCGATACATCACTTTAATTAATGTATAGCCCAATGAAAAAGTTCCTCTGTTTCATCTGTTTGGCATACCTGTCCTTCCCCATGAAGGCCCAGGAAGCATTAAGCTTGGATAGTTGCCGTGCATTGGCTATCTCCAACAACAAAGAACTGCTGATAAGCCAGGAAAAAATCAACGCCGCCCACTATCAAAGGAAAGCGGCATTCACTAATTATCTTCCCGATATTTCGGCCAGCGGCGGATATATGCGCAGCCAAAAAGAGTTGTCCATCCTCAGTGACGCTCAGAAAGGAGCCTTGTCCGGACTGGGCACAAGTCTCAGCGGACCGTTACAGCAGGCTGCCCAAGTCATCGCACAGCTTCATCCAGAACTGGCAGGCCAATTGCCGGCTTTGGGACAAAGCCTGGCAGGTGCCCTTGACGGTGCAGGCCAATCCCTGGTTGACGCCTTTCGTACAGATACCCGCAACATGTATGCGGGCGCACTGACCTTGACCCAACCCCTATATATGGGCGGCAAGATTCGTGCCTACAACAAAATCACCAGATATGCCGAAGAGCTGGCCCGCCAGCAGCACAACACCGGTATGCAGGAAGTAATCCTGAGCACAGACCAGGCATATTGGCAGGTAGTGTCCCTTGCCCATAAAAAGAAGCTGGCAGAAGGCTATCTGAAACTACTGCAGAAGCTTGACAGCGACGTCGACAAAATGATTGCCGAAGCGTTGCCACCAAAGCAGACGGACTCTCCATCAAAGTAAAAGTGAATGAGGCCGAAATGACCCTGACCAAAGTAACCGACGGCCTGAGCCTTGCCCGGATGCTGCTGTGCCAGTTGTGTGGTCTCGACCTTTCCACTCCCGTCATGCTCACAGACGAACAGAAGGAAGACCTGGCTCCCACTACTCCGGAAAACGGTGCCATCGATATCAACAATGTTTATGCTACCCGTCCCGAAGTGCGCAGCCTGGAACTTGCCACGCAGATTTATAAGCAGAAAGTAAATGTCACCCGTTCGGAATATCTTCCTTCCATAGCACTGATGGGCAGCTATATGGCAACCAACCCTTCCGTCTTCAACAGTTTTGAGAAGAAGTTCAAGGGGATGTGGAATGTGGGTGTCATGGTGTCGGTACCCATCTGGCACTGGGGCGAAGGCATCTATAAAGTAAAAGCAGCCAAATCGGAAGCACGCATCGCCCAATACCAGTTGGATGACGCCAAAGAAAAGATAGAGCTGCAGGTCAACCAGTCGGCTTTCCAAGTGAACGAAGCTGCCAAGAAACTGACCATGGCCGAAAAGAACCTGGAAAAAGCCAACGAGAACCTGAGATACGCTACACTTGGCTTTGAGGAAGGCGTCATACCTGCCAGCAATGTGCTCGAAGCGCACACCGCATGGCTTTCTGCCCAATCGGAAAAGATAGATGCACAGATTGACGTAAAACTGACGGAAATCTATCTGAGAAAGGCAACGGGGCAGTTGACAATTGACAGTTGGCAATTGACAAGTGACAATTGACAATTGACAAGTGACAATTGACAATTGGCAGTTGACAGTTTCTTCAATCGTAAATAGTAAATAGTCAAATAGTAAATAATAAATAATATGTTGGATACAAAATCACAAAACAGTAACATGTTGTTGGCATTCCTCACGCTGACGGGAGTGATTGCCATCGTTGCCCTTGTAGGTTTCTTCATGTTGCGTAAAGGGCCGGAAATTGTGCAAGGACAAGCAGAAGTAACGGAGTATCGAGTATCGAGCAAAGTGCCGGGACGTATTCTGGAATTTCGTGTAAAAGAGGGACAAAGCGTACAAGCCGGAGACACCCTTGCCATTTTGGAGGCTCCGGACGTGCAGGCCAAACTGGAACAAGCACGCGCCGCCGAATCGGCAGCCCAGGCCCAGAACGAAAAAGCTCTGAAAGGCGCCCGTCGGGAACAGATACAAGCTGCCTATGAAATGTGGCAAAAGGCACTGGCCGGACTGGAGATTGCCGAAAAATCCTACACGCGTGTGAAGAACCTGCACGTCCAAGGCGTGATGTCTACACAAAAGCTTGACGAAGTTACCGCCCAACGCAATGCAGCCCGGGCTACGGAGAAAGCCGCCAAGGCCCAGTATGACATGGCCAAGAACGGTGCGGAACGCGAGGACAAAGCCGCTGCCGCTGCCTTGGTGGAACGTGCCAAAGGAGCTGTGGCCGAAGTTGAATCGTACATCAAGGAAACTTACCTGATTGCACAGACTGCCGGTGAGGTATCCGAGATATTCCCCAAAGTAGGCGAGCTCGTGGGCACGGGTGCTCCCATTATGAACATCGCCATTCTGGACGATATGTGGGTAACCTTCAATGTACGCGAGGACTTACTGCAAGGGTTGGGTATGAATACCGAATTCGAGGCGTTCATCCCTGCACTCAATAAGAATATCCGCCTGAAAGTGTACTACATGAAAGACCTCGGCACATATGCCGCTTGGAAAGCGACCAAGACTACCGGACAGTTCGACCTGAAAACATTCGAAGTCAGGGCCGCTCCGCAAGAGAAGGTGGAAGGACTGCGAGCAGGGATGAGTGTAATCAAGCCTCTCCCCTAACCCCTCCCCCGTAGGGAGGGGAATAGGAAGATACTCCTATTTATATGTTCAACGGGATAATAAGGGAGAAAATAAAACAACAATATCAACATGAAACGTACAGCACCCATCAAAAAGAGTAACATGCCCCCCTCCCTACGGGGGAGGGGAAGGGAGAGAGGCTATGGAATGTCATGAGACGCGAATGCCGCCGTCTTGTTTCCCGCCCGCTCTATCTGTTCTGTATGGTGATAGCACCGTTGTTCTGCTACATATTCTTCACCACGCTGATGGACTCCGGGCTTCCTACGGACATGCCCGTAGGTGTGGTGGACCAAGACATGAGTGCCACTTCACGCCAGCTGATACGTAACCTGGACGCTTTTGAGCAGACAGCCGTCGTGGCTCGCTATCCCAATATCAGCGAAGCCCGCACCGCCATGCAGCGCGGAGAGATTTACGGTTTCTTCTACATCCCCGAAGGCACCTCTGCCAAAGCGCAGGCCAGTCGACAGCCCAAACTCTCTTTCTATACCAATAATACCCTGCTCATCGCAGGTTCACTCCTCTTCAAGGACATGAAGATGATGAGCGAATTGGCATCCGGTGCCGCAGCACGTAGCACCCTCTATGCCAAAGGAGCTACCGAGGAGCAAGCGATGGCCTTCCTCCAGCCCATCGTCATAGATACGCATCCACTCAATAACCCGTGGCTGAACTACTCCGTATATCTGTGCAACACCTTTGCACCGGGTGTATTGATGCTGCTTATCTTCATGGTGACCGTCTATTCCATCGGAGTCGAGATAAAAGACCGCACCGCCCGCGAATGGCTGCGCATGGGCAACAACTCCATCTGGATTTCCCTTGCCGGCAAACTGCTGCCGCATACCGCCATCTTCTTCCTGATGGGAATATTATATAATGTATACCTCTACGGTTTCCTCCATTTTCCCTGCAACAGCGGCATCCTGCCGATGCTACTTGCCACCCTTTGCCTGGTGCTGGCATCGCAAGGCATGGGAATATTGATGATAGGAACCCTGCCTACCTGCGTTTGGGACTCAGTTTCGCTTCCCTATGGGGCGTACTCTCTTTCTCCATGTGCGGATTGTCATTCCCCGCCATGGGCATGCACCCCGTATTGCAGGCATTGGCAAACCTGTTCCCCCTGCGCCACTATTTCCTGATTTATGTGGACCAGGCACTGAATGGATACCCCATGATTTACTCGTGGGTCAACTACGTAGCGCTGCTTATTTTCATGATGCTTCCGTTCCTTATAGCCCATAGGCTGAAAGGAGCGTTGGTTTACTATAAATACATGCCCTAATGAAAGACCTGACGTTCAGACAGAAAGTGATACAAGGCATTCATGACTTGTTCTATATATGGAAACGGGAATTCGGCACCACCTTCCGCGACCAGGGCGTGCTCATCTTCTTCGTGCTCGTTCCGTTGGTCTATCCGTTGATATATGCTTTCATCTATACCAACGAAACTATCCACGAAGTGCCCACTGTCGTGGTGGATGACTCACGCTCCTCGTTGAGCCGCGAATACCTGCGGAAAGTGGACTCCAGTCCCGAAGTGAGCCTCGTGAGCTACTGCGCCGATATGGAAGAAGCCAAACTGATGTTGAAGGACCGCAGGGCATACGGCATTATCTACATCCCCTCCACCTTCAGCGACGACATTGTACGCGGTAAGCAAACGCAGGTCAGCATCTTCTGCGACATGAGCGGACTGCTGTATTACAAAGCCTTGCTGACTGCCAACACCAACGTGTCGCTCGCCATGAACGCAGACATCAAAGTGGAGCGAAGCGCCAATACCACCGACCGCCAGGACGAGATTACCGCCTACCCGATAGAGTATGAGGATGTCGCCCTCTATAATCCGACCAACGGATTTGCCGCTTTCCTGATTCCGGCAGTATTGGTATTGATTATCCAGCAAACGCTGCTACTCGGCATCGGCTTGTCTGCCGGGACGGCACGCGAGCAGAACGCTTCCGCGACCTGGTGCCTATCAACCGCCACTACAACGGCACACTACGCATTGTGATGGGAAAAGGGCTGAGCTACTTCATGGTATATTCACTGGTATCGGTATATATACTGTGTGTGGTTCCATGGCTTTTCAGCCTCAACCAAATAGCGATACCCGGTGTCCTGACTCTGTTCACCCTGCCCTACCTGGCCGCTTGTATTTTCTTTGCCATGACAGCATCCATTGCCATCCGCAACCGCGAAACGTGCATGCTGCTGTTCGTGTTCACCTCCGTGCCACTGCTGTTCCTCTCCGGCATTTCATGGCCGGGAGCTGCCATGCCCGCTTTCTGGAAGTACTTCTCGTACATCTTCCCTTCTACCTTCGGCATCAACGGCTACGTACGCATCAACAGCATGGGAGCCACACTCAATGAAGTCTCTTTCGAGTACCAGGCACTATGGATACAAACGGGATTCTACTTCATCACCACGTGCCTGGTATATCGCTGGCAGATATTGCAGAGCAGGAAACATGTGATTGAAGAGTATAAGAAGCATAAGACATTCCCTACAGCATCGGCAAGGCAGCAAACAGACAAACGGCTATAATGCCTAATTACGGTCGCATGTGTTTCTCCAATATCGGGTAAAGTATCTCAGCATACCTCATAAAGCCCAAATCGGTAAAATGAATGCCGTCTACTGTAGCCTCCCCGTCGTGGCCGATGATGTCACGGGAAGAAAGGAAATAGATGTTTTTCTCTCCACGTTGCTTCAAAGAACGGAAAAAGGCATTCAATGTCTCATTCTTGTCCTTTACTTCCTTGGCAATCCTGGTGTCAAAAGGAGAGTGGGTAAAGAGAGGGTCTTCCACGAAAAGGACAGGCGTATCGGGATGCTTGCTGCGGATAATGGTATAGAACTTATCGGCACGCTCTCTCATTTGCTCCACGGTAGCATTGGGCACAAAGTCGAGGACAAACATAGAAGCATCCACACCGGCTATGACATCGGCAATCTCCAGGTCGAGCAAGGCATTGCCGCTAAATCCCAGATTGATGCACTCACGATTGAGCCAACGTTCCAGAATATTGGTATGCGCCATGCCGGGACGGGAAGCGCAGCCTCCCTGCAAGATGCTGGTACCATAGAATACCACCGGCTTCTCACGTTTCGGCAAGTCTACTGCCGGCGGGGTAATGGCAGATAAAGAATCCACGCCGATGGAAAGCGAGGTAACCCCGTCATATAAAGAAAGGTACAAAAGGTATTCGCGCTCCTCGGGCAACATATTGCTTACGATAGTCGCCTTATTGATTTTGCCCTGCGGACGTCCGCTACCGGCAAATATCCACTTGCCGTCTTGCAAGCAGTAGAGGTCGAGGCCTTTAATGCCGGTCGGTGTCATGTGGTTCATACTCATATTGTTCCTTACTTCCCATTTGGCGGAAATGCTTGTAGAGTTGGAACGGAAGCGCACGGCGAGTCCGGCACTGTTGCGGCCTAAGTCCCACAATGGTTTGCGGGAGATGTTCTGCAGAGAGTCCGGCAGACGCTCATAGCGGGTAAGGGTAGATTCTGTTGCTTTGCCCAGAAGGGGGAAGGCGGAAGCATCATGATAGACAGTCTGGGCATTGGCAACAGCGGCCAACAACAAGCCCATCAGAAGAATTCTGGTTCTCATATGACAAGATATTAAGTGTTAAGTATTACCGGCAAAGATACAAGGTTTCTTTGAAAAACGAAGAAATGGAAGTATTTTACATCAATTAACTCCCACATGCTTGTTTCTTTACGAGACATTCGTAAATTCGCAAAAAACAATTTATATGAGACGCATCCATTTCCTCTTAGCAAGCTTCCTGCTGTGCATCTGCTGTACCCTGCAAGCCAAAAACCGTGTGATTGACCAACCACCGTTTATCGTAAGAAACACGACTTCCATCGAAGTGAGTAAAGTAGTCCTTAGCGACACGGCAACCGTGCTCCATATCTATGCCAAGTATCGCCCCAAGTACTGGATACAGATTGCACCTGACAGCTACCTGACAGACAATAACGGAGAAACCTACCAACTGCGTTCCGGTATAGGCATCATACCAGGTAAAGAATTCTGGATGCCCGAATCGGGCGAAGCAGAATTCCAGCTGGTCTTTCCTCCCCTATCCGACAATGCTACCTCCTTCGACTTCACCGAAGGCGAAAAGGTGGAAAACGGATTCAGCATCTGGGGAATACAGCTGAAAAGCAAGAAACTGCCGGAGCTGGCACTTCCCCAGAACGCCGTAGTACACAAAGCCGACCCTAATGCCGAACTTCCCGAACCGGTCATCCAATACGGAAAAGCCATGCTGAAAGGCCGCCTCCTGGATTCACGCCCCAATATGGGAATGCCAATAGCATTGGTACTATGGGAAAGCCTAAAAGGAGATCTATCAGAAGTAGTACTGGATATCCAGCCTGACGGCAGTTTCACCAAAGAAGTAACATTGCCCGGCACTACCCCATGTACCATATATTTGGGTAGAGAGCATATGCTCCAGTTCTTCATGGAACCGGGTAAGACAACAGAAATATACGTCAACCTGCGCGAAGCTTCCCGACGCAAGTCTAAATTCCACAGTGAGGGGAAGCCCTATGGAGAAATGGCATACATCAACGGGCCGCTGGAAACCGTGGCACAAGAGTTGAACGGAAACCGTGCCGATATCAACATACAAGAGAAGCTCTTTAAGGACATTGCCGTATTAGCCGGCAAGGACATTGATTCTGCAAAAAAATACATACTCAAAATGTCCGATGAAATGCAGGGAACAATAGACAAGTTACCTTGCAGTGCCTCTACCCGCCAACTGCTGACTATTAATAATAAACTGACCACAAACGGGATATTAGGCTCGGTTGCCAACCTACTAACATCAGCCGCCCTGCGTGCCAACCTCATCAAGGAGGAAGAAGCAAGAAACTACTATCAAGAACTGAGCCAGAAGGTTCCTGCTGACTATATATCCAACACAGACATGGCCATACTGAATATTCCGCAATCCATACTATCCAACCAGTATGTGAATATGGCCTCAAGAAACATCAGTCGGAGTGAGGAACTGTCCAAAGCCTGGGGAACCGACAAAGGTATCTTCTTCGATATAGCCCGTAATGTCACCCTCTACCGGGGTATCAAGAACTTCACCCCGCTCACCGACGAGCAAAAGGCCACCGTTGCCGCCATGCCCGCCGCATACCGTGAAATGCTGACTGCCGCCAATGACGAACTGCTGGCACAGCTTGAAGCCAACAAGAAAAAGACGGGCTACACCATCAACCAAGTGGACGCCAACGTCAGCAACGAAGATTTGTTTACTTCCATCATCAGCAAATTCAAAGGAAAAGTATTGTTAGTAGATTTCTGGGCCACCTGGTGCGGTCCATGCCGTATGGCAAACAAGACGATGGCCCCCATGAAGGAGGAACTGAAAGACAAGGATATCCTATATCTGTACATCACCGGCGAAACCTCCCCCTTGAAGACCTGGGAGAATATGATTCCCGACATCCACGGCGAACATTTCCGTCTGACAGATGCCCAATGGAAATACCTATCGGACGCATTCAAGATAGAAGGGGTACCGACTTATCTGATTGTAGACCGCAAAGGAAACACCACGTTCAGGCAAACCGGCTTTCCGGGAGTGGAGAAGATGAAGGAAGAGTTGCTGAAAGTTGCTAAATGACAAGAGGGTGTCAAAACTGGTATTCACCACAGATTACACAGATTTGCACAGATAAGCATCTTTGATTATCAGTAGATTAAGCTCATTCTGTGTTAATCTGTGTAATCTGTGGTGAATTTTGACACCCTCATACCGCTATTACTTTTCAGCCATTCCTTGGCTCCCTGCTCTTTCAGTCTAGCAGTAAATGCCTTTGCCTTCTCCATAGCAGCCGCTTCTTCTTCCGGAGTTGCATATGCATGCTTGTAACCCTTCACCACATTCCATTCACCACGGGTGAAATCGGGGAATGCCACAGCCGCACAACCGTTGTCCATAGAAAGTTCTCCCAATTCTGCAAGGCAGCACCACTCAGCAAGGTCGTATACATCCATATCCAAAGGAAGACCGTTTTGCAGACAATATACCAGACGACTGTCCATCACGAAGTCCATGCCACCATGACCTCCTACTTCCTT
This sequence comes from Bacteroides rodentium JCM 16496, assembly GCF_000614125.1. Lineage (GTDB taxonomy): Bacteria > Bacteroidota > Bacteroidia > Bacteroidales > Bacteroidaceae > Bacteroides > Bacteroides rodentium. The sequence continues at coordinate 11,788 of NZ_BAKJ01000058.1, read as the reverse complement.
CGCCATCTCACCGTACTTCTTCAAAATGGGATGCTGGTATTTCTCCACGAGTGCCTCCATCTCCGTCTCCGGCAGGAAACCGTGTGAATTCAAATCATCCACTTTGGGCTGAACGCCCGATGCACTCAGCTGGTCAGCGTCAAGCGCATACCCTTCTACCGGATATTTGTTGGCGAATCCCTTGGTACCCGTAAGCTGATACAAACGGTTATAAGGCTGTGGTGTCATTACATTGTGCTGAATCTCAATCACCTTTCCATTGGCTGTACGAATCATGGTCGTGGTATGGTCACCGTTACGGAATTCCTTGCACTCCTCGCCGGTTCTTTTTTCTACCAGCTCCTTGCCCACTACAGACTTGGTATCCATGGCTACCAGCGTTTCCATACGGTCACCACGGTGAATATCCAGTGCTTGCGCCACCGGGCCAAGGCCATGAGTGGCATACACGTCACCACGATGCTTCATGTTGTAGTCCAAACGCCAGCCCAGCTTGTCATTTTCTCCATTCTTCCAATAATGGTCCCAAAACGGGCTCAAGTTATGTATATAAGCACCCTGCGCACGGATAACTTCACCGAACACGCCATGCTGCGCCATGTTCAGCGTATTCATCTCGAACCAGTCATAGCAGCAGTTCTCCAGAATGAAGCAATGCTTACGGGTAGATTCACTCAAGTTAATCAAATCCCAGCATTCCTGCAGATTCATGGCCGAAGGCACTTCTATCGCTACATTCTTTCCATTCTCCAACGCACACTTGGCAACGGGGAAGTGATGCAGCCAGTCTGCAGCAATATAAACCAAATCTATATCATCACGTTTGCAGAGTTCCTCGTATCCTTTGTCACCGGAATAGACAGCGGCCTTGGGCATGGATGCCTTCTTCAAGAGCTCCTGACATTTATCTGCACGGGCCTCTTCATAATCACAGAGAGCCACTACCTGCGTACCCGGAATATAAGTGAAACGCTCCACTGCTCCGGGACCACGCATACCCAAACCAACAAAACCCACACGGACTGCCTCCAGCTTCGGAGTAGTCAGTCCCAATACACTCTTCTGTCCTGCCGGACGCTCGGGAGTCTTGACAACAATGGTACCATTCTGCCATTCCCATTGAGTTCCCTTCTCTGTGGTTTGCACAGTAGAAGTCTGGCTTGTGCATGCACCCAATACGAAGCACATTCCCAGCAACAACGATTTAACTGTTCCCATATTTCTGCTTTATTTAAGGTAAAAAAATAACTGGAACAAAGATAGACAATCTTAGCCAAAAGAAGATTATCAACAGCCATGTTCTTTTCAATCCGGCAAAAGAATATACATGCAGTAGGAGCATTTAGATTAATTAACTCACTGTTCGATGTTAGTTTACGAAATATTCGTAGATTTGCATTGAATTCATTTAAATACTTTATCCATGGAAAAGTTAACGATACAAGAAGAAGAAGCAATGTTGTACATTTGGGAACTGGGCAGTTGCTTCGTAAAAGACATTGTTGCCAAATATCCCAAACCGGCGCTCCCTACACAACTGTAGCATCTATTGTGAAAAACCTGGAGCGCAAGCAGTATATCCGTGCCGCACGTGTAGGCAACACCTACCAGTATACCCCGCTCATACGCGAAAGCGAATACAAACGTACCTTTATGAGCGGTTTTGTGCGCAACTACTTTGAAAATTCTTATAAGGAAATGGTTTCGTTCTTCGCCAAAGACCAGAAGATTTCGGCCAATGACCTGAAAGACATTATAGACATGATAGAGAAAGGAAAGGAGTAAACATGTTAGCCTATTTTCTGAAAGTGAATGTAGCGATAGTACTGTTTTATGCATTCTATCGGCTGTTCTTCTACAAAGACACGTTTTTCGGCTGGCGCAGAACCGCACTGCTCTGTTTCTTTGCCGTTTCTGCCGCTGTACCTCTGCTGAACATACAAACGTGGATTACGGAGCAGGAACCGATGGTGGCCATGGCAGACCTCTATGCCAGCGTTGTGCTACCGGAACTCACAATAGGCACCGAAGCGGCTCCTACCGACTGGAAAAGCATCCTTTCAGAATATGCCAATATCGCCTATTGGGGAATAGTGACATTGCTGATGATACGCCTCATCATGCAACTGGCGGGCATCATCCGCCTGGCATGCCGATGCCGCAAGGTACAAATAGGCAACACAAATATACATCTGCTCCCCAAAGCAGACGGGCCTTTCTCCTTTTTCCACTGGATTTTTATCCATCCGTCCTCGCATACGGAAGAGGAATTCAACGAAATATTGACCCATGAGCAGACACACGCCCGGCAATGGCACTCCATTGATGTCATCATCAGTGAACTGGTGTGCATTTTTTGCTGGTGCAATCCCTTTGCCTGGCTCATGAAACGGGAAATCCGCACCAATCTGGAATATATGGCCGACGCCCGCGTATTGGAGAACGGCTATGACTCCAAAACCTACCAATACCATCTGCTAGGATTGTCACATCAAAAGGCTGCAGCAACTATCTATAATAGTTTCAATGTTTTACCTTTAAAAAAACGCATCAAGATGATGAACAAAAAGAGAACAAAAGAAATAGGAAGAACCAAATATCTGATGTTCCTTCCTTTAGCGGCCTTACTTATGATTGTCAGCAATATCGAAGCAGTGGCACGTACCACAAAGAAGATTGCAGCGGAAGTCATAGAGGCTGTAGACCCCAAAACCGAACAACCGGCACCGGAAGTTCAAGACCCTCAAGCAGCTCCCCAACCGGAACAAGATACGAAAACCGTGACTTACAAAGGAAAGGTAGTGGACAAGGATGGAAAGCCGATACAAGGTGTGAAAATACTAAGCAACCCTGATTCTACTCCTACCGGAGTCACTACCCAAGCCGATGGAAGCTTTGAATTCAAGGCCTCTCCCAAAGCAAAATTATTATTCTTATATCAAGACGGAAACAAAGAGAAAGCCATCTCTTTCACTGACGAAAGATTACCCAAAGAGAACAGAACGAATTGGACAATCGTTTACAATGAGAAATGGAATGAAGTTATGCAAAGCGACCCGGGAACTCCGGACAATCCGATTTTCGAGGTAGTGGAACACATGCCCGAATTCACTGGTGGAGGCATGTCTGCACTGATGGAATACTTGAGCAAGAACATCAAATATCCGGAAGCAGCCATGAAGAAAGGTACGCAAGGACGGGTCACCGTGCAATTTGTCGTGGAGAAGGATGGCAGTATTACCAATGTAAAAATACTGCGCGGCATTGACCCGGAATTGGATAAAGAAGCCATTCGCGTCATCAGTGCCATGCCTAAATGGAAACCCGGTACACAACACGGAGAAGCAGTACGCGTAAGATTTACGGTACCAGTGATGTTCCGCTTGACAGAAGACAAGACCCCGGTGAAGTATGCTCCCATTGAAAGCAAAATAGATGAAATGGTGGTAGTGGGTTATGCTCCGGAAGGAACAACGGCACCGGAGGAGGGAACCATTTTTGAAGTCGTAGAACAAATGCCCGAATATCCCGGCGGCATGCCCGCAATGATGGAATTCATCGGCAAAAACATCAAATATCCGGTAGCTGCACAGAAAGCTAAGATTCAGGGAAGAGTTGTCATACAGTTTATCGTAAATACAGAGGGTAACATCATCAATCCCAGAGTTCTCCGCAGTGCCGACCCTCTGCTGGATGCTGAAGCAATCCGCCTGACTACCATTATGCCAAGTGGAAGCCCGGCATGCAAAGAGGGCAGGCTGTAAACGTAAAATATACAGTCCCCATCATGTTCCGTCTGCAAGAACCGGAGAAGAGCCCTGCTGTTCAGAATGCCACTGTTACTCCAACTAAATAAACCAATTCTCTCTCTAAACAAGTTCTAATGAAAAAGGAGCAGTTACCCGGCGACGGGCAATTGCTCCTTTTTCATAAAAGAAATATCCATGTCTATTTATGCACTTCCACAATCCGTGTCGGTGCCATTTCCATATTTCTGCGGTCTACCTGACGGACTACGGCAGCAGCCAGTTGCAGGAAAGCGCGCCCGGTCACCGTATTCTCATCCAAAGCAACCGGAGTCCCCTTATCACCGCTCTCGCAGATACTCTGCACGATAGGGATTTGCCCCAGCAAGGGTACGTTCATTTCCTCAGCCAGTCTCTTTGCACCTTCTTTTCCAAAGATATAATACTTGTTTTCCGGCAATTCGGCAGGCGTGAACCAGGCCATGTTCTCCACCAGGCCGAGAATGGGCACATTCACCTTATCATTGGTAAACATATTGATGCCTTTGCGAGCATCTGCCAGCGCCACAGCCTGCGGCGTGCTGACAACGATAGCTCCTGTCAGAGCCAATGTCTGCACCACGGTCAAATGAATGTCGCTCGTTCCGGGAGGAAGGTCGATAAGGAAATAATCCAGCTCTCCCCAGTCGGCATCGCCAATCAGCTGTTTCAAAGCATTGCTTGCCATACCTCCCCGCCACAGAGTGGCCTGGTCGGGGTCTACAAAGAAACCGATGGAAAGCAGCTTGATGCCATACTTCTCTATCGGAACAATCAAGTCACGTCCACCAATGTTCTCTGCCACCGGACGGGCATCTTCCACTTGGAACATCTTTGGAACAGAAGGCCCGAAGATATCAGCATCCAGCAGACCTACTTTATAACCCAACTTTGCCAAAGACACGGCAAGGTTGGCAGCAACCGTGGACTTGCCTACCCCACCTTTTCCGGAAGACACTCCGATAACATTCTTCACCTGGGGTAATAGCTTACCCACTTCCGGACGTGCCGCCTGACGGCTTTCAGTCGTAATCACAACCTCCACCTCAGGAGAAACATACGTATGTATAGCTGTCTCGGCAGCCTTCACCATTGACTTCATGAACGGATCAGTCGGTTTCTCGAATGTCAACGAGAAGCTGACCTTCATCCCGTCAATCCGCATGTTATCGGCCACCATCTCAGCCTCAACAAGATTCTTTCCGGTGCCGGGATAACGCACTGTTGCCAATGCATCAAGGATTAATTTTGGATATAATGTCATTGTATTTACTATTTGACGATTTACTATTTTTATGCGAATCAGTAGTAATTTTAACTACTGATTCGCATCATTTACTGGTTTGCAGTCCACTACGCTTACTACGGTTATAACTGCGGTACTCATCCAACTCTATCTCCACATCCGGCTCCTGCAACTCGCCCGCTTGCGGAAGATGGAACTTGGCATACTTGATATTCAAGCCACGATCCAACCATTGTTGTTCATAATAGGTCTTGATGCTGAGTATCTCATCAGCCATGCCAGAGTGGTACAAGTCTTCCGTCATCACATCCACCGGCAGCCGGTTTCTTTCAATCATGTACCGGGTATAGGTAAACATGAAGTTACTGTCCGTCTTCAGATGAACGATACCGTCATTCTTCAGGAACTTGCGGTAGCGCTCCATGAAATAAGTGGAAGTAAGCCTTTTTGTAGCCTTCTTCATCTGCGGGTCCGAGAAAGTAAGCCAAATTTCACTCACTTCATCCGGAGCAAAAAAGCGGTCTATGATTTCGATATTCGTACGCAGAAAGGCCACATTCTTCATGCCCGATTGCAGCGACTCGGTAGCTCCCGTCCACATACGGGCCCCTTTTATATCCACTCCGATGAAGTTCTTTTCGGGAAACATGCGCCCCAATCCGACAGTATATTCTCCCCTACCGCAACCTAATTCGAGGACAATGGGATGGTCGTTCTTGAAGAACTGTTCATGCCACTTCCCTTTCATGTCAAACGGCACATTATCTACCGCGGAATACGGATACTCGAAAACATGCGGATAACCCGCCATATCGGCAAACTTCTCTAACTTGTTTTTTCCCATTTAAGAAGTATTGAAACATAAAACATATTATTTTAGGCACGGATTGCACGAATCTTCACGGTCTCCCTCTTGAATCTATCCGTGTTTTCCGCGCCATCCGTGCCTAAAAGTATAAAAAACAAATTCACGGCAAGTCTTATACAACAGACATTACCGTCACCGTATTATTCAACGATAGTCACCCAGCCATGAGTATCGGGTTCGTCGCCATACTGGATGGCGCGCAGCTTGTTGTAGAGCTTCGTGCAGACCGGTCCCGGCTTTCCATCCTTGGAGATGACGTACGACTTGCCGTTCTCCACATCGTCGATGCGTTCGATGGGGCTGATAACGGCAGCCGTACCGCAGGCACCCGCCTCCTCGAAAGTCAGCAGTTCTTCTTCGGGAACCGGACGACGTTCCACCTTCATGCCCAAGTCTTCGGCCAGTTGCATCAGGCTCTTGTTGGTGATGGAAGGCAGGATGGAGGTAGAGAGCGGAGTAATGTAGGTATTGTCCTTGATGCCGAAGAAGTTAGCGGCACCGCACTCATCAATGTATTTCTTCTCTTTGGCATCGAGATAAAACTCGCAGGCATAACCCAGGTCGTGCGCTTTCTTGTTGGCACGCAAGCTGGCCGCATAGTTTCCACCTACCTTATAGATACCGGTACCCAACGGTGCAGCACGGTCGAATTCGCGAATAATAACATATGGATTGGTTGAGAATCCACCCTTGAAGTAAGGGCCTACCGGGGTCACGAACACTACAAACAGATATTCGCTGGCAGGATGTACGCCTACTTGCGCGCCGGTACCCACCAGCAACGGACGGATATACAGAGAAGCACCCGATTCATAAGGCGGGATGAAACGTTCGTTCAGTTTCACCACCTTCAGAATGGCTTCCTTGAAACGCTCAGTAGAAAGTTCCGGCATCAGGATGCCACGGCAAGTGGATTGCAGGCGGGCTGCATTCTCTTCCAAACGGAAGATACGCACCTTACCGTCTTTGCCACGAAAAGCCTTCAAGCCCTCAAATGCCTCCTGACCATAATGCAAACAAGTGGCAGCCATGTGCATAGGAATGGTTTCCTCGCTGCAAACTTCCAGTTCACCCCATTGTTCGTTACGATAATAAATTCTCACATTGTAATCTGTCTTCATATATCCGAACGGCAGATTAGCCCAATCAAGTTCTTTCATATCTCAAAGTATTAGTTACTTCTATTACGTACATTTTGCAACAAAAATAGCTTTTATTCTTCAGATTCCCGCTTCTCCGACAGTAATTTTTCAATTTCCTTGTCAGCTTTGGTCAATTTATCGCTGCAAAATGCTATAATCTCGTTTGCTTCCTTTATTTTTTCGGCAAGCACATCTATCTCCAGTTCGTTGTTGTCTATCTGGCTGACAATTTTCTCCAAACGCGTCATGGCTTCGGAGTAGGTTTCTTTTTTCTTAGGCATATAATTGGAATAACATATTATTTCTCCTTCACAAGTTCCTTATCAGTATTCTCATTCGTAAGGACTAAATTCTTCCATCTCATTTTCTCTGCCGACAAACTAAGTATTTCATATTTTTCTGTTATACCATGTTTCTCATCAGTCAAAGTAATCCGCTTATTCTCCATATCAATCACATAGCTGTAAGTACGAAGGAGACCATCAACAGCCGGTCCGGAAACACAAGCCTCACAAGTTTGACTCTTAGTGTCAAAGACATAGCGTTCCACTGCGTCAACTTTTAATTTAGGAATAGTCACTACCCACTGCCCCGACAACTGCGAGATATCGAAAGTGCCATCTACTTTGTCATCATCATTACATGATGCAAAATGAAGTGCCAACAAGAATAACAAGAGTGTTCCTAACAATTTACGTGTTTTCATTTTAGTATATTTTTATGTTAAACTATATATAAAATGCACATGCAAGGAGAATACTGCAGCCAATTGGCAATTAAATCATTTTCTTTTGCACTACAGACAATAATTTTCCTTGATATAAATGAGTTACAAGTTCATCTCCCACTTTCATTTGTCTAACATCTTTCACAATTTTCCCATCCTTCAACGTGATGCTGTAACCGCGAGCAAGCAGTTTTTCCGGTGATGTATCCTCCAATCGTTGTTGCAACAATTCCAGGCGATGGCGATGGCGGGACAAGGAGGAGGTGACGGCCTGCGCCACATCTTTCCGCACAGCCAGCAAAGAGAATCCGGCCTCGGAGATGCGACGGTAGGCGGCAGAAGGAATCCGGTTCTTGTAACCGGAGAGTTTGCGCTGTTCCTGCTGCAACAGACTTCTCACACCCTCATGCAAGCGGGAAGCAAGCATTGCCAGTTCATCGGCAGCGCTGTTCATGGACTCTATTAAGAATTCGGCAGCCGCCGTAGGGGTCTTTACACGGGTATGCGCCACAGAATCCAGCACCGTGTCATCCCGCTCGTGACCGATGCCCGTTATGACAGGCAACGGAAACTGTGCACAAGCAGCAGCAAGCAGATAAGTATCGAAACCGGACAAGTCGGACGTGGCGCCTCCACCGCGGATAATGACGACCGCATCAAACTCTGTCAAGCGTGCATTCACCCTGTCGAGAGCAGAAAGGACAGACTCCTCCACACGGTCACCTTGCATCAAGGCAGGAAACAGCTCTGTATAAAAGTAGAAACCCCGGGAATTGTTTTCCAGCTGATGGCAGAAGTCACCATAGCCTGCCGCCGTCGGCGAAGATATGACGGCAATGCGTTGCGGCAGGCGGGGCATATCCAGTTCTTTATTAAGGGTAAGCACTCCTTCCTCCTCGAGCTGCTTCAGGATTTCCCTGCGGCGGCGTGCCATATCGCCCAGCGTATAGGTGGGGTCTATGTCCTGCACCGTCAGACTGTATCCATAAAGTTCGTGGAAGCTGACAGTGACCTGCACCAGCACTTTGATACCCGAAACAAATGCCTGCCCCGTAGCCTCCTCAAAATAGGGCTTCAGCAGCCGAAACACATTGGCCAGATAGTGCCTCTCGCCTTAGCTATCAGACTATTGCTGCGGGGGTCTTTCTGCACAAATTCCAGATAGCAATGCCCCGTGCTGTTGGTACGCACATCGCTCAACTCCGCCTGCACCCAACATTCGTCGGGGAGGCATTGTTCCAGACTGCGGCGCACAAGGGCGTTGAGTTCATACAAAGAGAGTGAGTCCATACTGCATTGTCATTCAATAGTTTGTTGCTTTATTTGTTTTTATCGGCAATAAAGTGACGCTTTATCAACACTATAGTATCACTTTAACGGCAATAAAGTATCACTTTAACGGTAATAAAGCGATGCTTTATCGGCAATAAAGTATCACTTTAGCCGGATAAAGTATTACTGTACAGGCAATCCCGGTATGCTTTCCACATATCGGGCACACCATAACCGTATATATTATCGGGATAATCTTTGCGGTCGCCGGAGCGGCGTACCAGTTCTATCACCTCTTTAGCCGTAAGTTCGGGGCAAGCCTGCCACAAGCAGGTCACCATGCCACATAGGATAGGAGAAGAAAACGACGTACCGTTTGCCTTGCCCTGGTTACCATCCGTACGCATGACATCAGCCCCAAGCCGACAGCCACCACATCCGGTTTTATCCGGTGGTCCGCCGTATTCCCGATAGAGGAGAAAGGAGCCAGTACGGCATTCTTGTCAATGGCACCCACGGTCAGCACGTTCTCCGCATCTCCCGGAGGTGTGATTTTCTTCCACGAGCCCATGCCCGAATTGCCGGCGCTGCACACCAGCACCATCCCCTTGTCGGCAACACGTGAAGCCTGGCGCGACATCAGTGCATGGCATCCGTCCAAATCACGATACTTATAATCTTTCGACTTGTCGTCGAAAGTGTAATAGCCCAATGAAGTGTTGAGCACATCCACCCCCACGCTATCGGCAAACTCCACCGCTGCCGCCCAATAGTCCTGCTCCACCAGGTGCTCGGAATACTCGTCTTCGCTGCGCAGCAACCAGAAAGAAGCTTCGGGCGCCGTACCGGTCATAATGCCGGGCTGATTCATGCCGATGCAGGACAGCACCATCATGCCATGACTGCTCTCGGCAAAGATGTCTGCCTGCGGATTCACAAAGTCTTTGGTTCCCAATACCCGGATGTTCTGCATGGCGGTTATCTTGTCGGCATTGTGGAAACCGGCATCGATAACGGCAATCGTCATGCCTTGCCCCTTGAACCCTTCGCGGTGCAATTTATCACCATTACTCATCTTTATCTGGCTGACGGCAAGTCCATAGATACTGTCGGGATGCACACTCGGCCGGTTAATCAAAGAATCGCGTCGGGCAGGCATCATTGGAGTGCCTCCCCCAGGAGCTGTCCAGACTTTTTCCGTGGCACGGACAAAAGGCAGTGCGGCGATGCGGTCTATCAAGGTGGAGTCATTGCACGATACCGTGACGAAGTTCTCCCATTTACCGGTAACCACGACATTTACGCCCTGACGGCGAATCTCGTCCACGTACTTGCGGCACACCGGCAAGTCGGTAGAATCTATCGGCAAGTTCTGCTTATGCCGGCGGGCAATCGCCTTTTCTGAAAGGAACGCTTCCGGATGTTCCAAGGCATACGTGGTGGCAGCCTTATCCTTCAGGCTGATGCGATACTTCAATGTGTCTTGTTGTGCCGATGCTCCCGCCACAAGCAGGACAAAGGCTGAAAGGAGTAGAGGTCTTTTCACTATTATAAATTATAAATTAAAAATTAAAGGAACATCCCGATGCCCCGTTGGGAAGCGATAAAGGAGCCGCCCACCACCCTTCGGCCTATATAGAACACGGCAGACTGTCCCGGAGCGATGGCAGAGGCTTCCGTCTGGAAGTGCACCAGCAGACGGCCGTCCTCCAGGCGCTTCACGTCACACGGAATCGGTTTACTGCGGTAACGGATGCGTACGGTCAGCTCCTTGCTTTCAAAGAACTCTTCCTCATCCACCAAATTCTCATGTTCGGCAAGCATATATCCCGTCTTCAGCTGTTCGGCATCTCCCAGCATCACCGTATTCTTCAGAGGATTGATTTTCAAGACGTAGGCAGGTTTGCCCAAAGCTATTTCAAGTCCCTTGCGCTGCCCGATGGTGTAATAGGGGAAGCCTTTGTGTTCGCCCAGCTTGACGCCTTCCGAATTGACAAACCATCCCGGTCCCACCTCGCGGTCTATCTCCGGAGAGTGTTCGCGCAGGAAGTCGCGGTAATCGCCCTTAATGAAGCAGACTTCCATACTCTCGCCTTCTTCCGCCTTGACGGCATAACCTTTGTCGCGGAGGTATTCGCGGACTTGCTGCTTGGTATAGGTGCCTAAGGGAAAGATGCAACGCTTCAGCAACTCCTGCCCCAGTCTCCACAAAAAGTAGGACTGGTCTTTCTTGTCATCATCCCCGGCTACGATATAGACCTTGCCGCTCCGTTCCTCCAGACGGGTGTAGTGCCCGGTAGCAATATAGGCACACCCCAGCTTGTCCGCCCACTCCGCAAGGATGCGGAACTTGAACAGCGGATTGCACATCACACAAGGATTCGGAGTCCGCCCCCGGCGATATTCATCTATAAAATTCTGTACGATTACCTGTCGGAAGGCTTCGCGCTCATCTGCCACATGGTGTTCAATGCCCATGCTGTCTGCCAGCTGGCGGGCTTCTACCGGTTCGTCCCCCCACACCCACATGGTGAGACCGACTATCTCATAGCCCTGCTCCTTCAGCATCAGGCAAGTGGCGGTACTGTCTATACCTCCGCTCATGCCAACCAATACTCGCTTTTCGGGTCTGTTCATACTCTGCAATTCATTCATATGGTTTGCAAAAGTACATGTTTTCGAGCAGAATACACAGTTTTTCAGCTAAAAGGCTATTACTTCCTTAATAAAACCGAGACAGTGAAGAGT
>NZ_BAKJ01000059.1 GCF_000614125.1 Bacteroides rodentium JCM 16496 | reverse complement strand
ACTCTTCACTGTCATAAAAACAAGAAAATAGAAAAAAATCAAGGCAAATTGTATGAAGTAATCATTTTATTTCATTAATTTGTAGCCTAATGTAACCCGAACGGAGGAACCCGTTTCTAAAAAAGTAAATACAATGACGGACACTCATGACACTAATCTCCCCGAAAAGCCGGTGGAATTAGAAGAAGAAAAGAAGGCAGCAGAGGTTTCTGAACCGGCAACAACAGAAACTCCCGCTGAAGAAATCGTTTCGGAAAAGCCGGTAGAGCCAGTTCAGAAGCTCACGAAAGAGGAAATACTTGCCAAACTCAAAGAGGTGGTTGCAGACGTGGAGAACGTGGCAAAACCTGAAATAGACGGTTTGAAGCAATCTTTCTACAAGCTGCACAATGCTGAGCAGGATGCGGCCAGAAAACTGTTCATTGAAAACGGAGGCGCCGCGGAGAACTTTGTTCCACAAACAGACAGTGTGGAGGAAGAGTTCAAGAATATCATGTCCGTCATCAAAGAAAAAAGAAGTGCACTCACAGCCGAACTGGAGAAGCAAAAGGAAATGAACCTGCAGGTAAAGCTTTCCATCATCGAAGAGCTGAAGGAGCTGGTTGAATCTCCAGATGACGCCAACAAAAGCTATACGGAGTTCAAGAAACTACAGCAGCAATGGAACGAAGTCAAACTCGTTCCGCAAGCTAAGGTCAACGAGCTTTGGAAAAACTACCAATTGTATGTTGAGAAATTCTATGACCTTCTGAAACTGAACAATGAATTCCGCGAATACGATTTCAAGAAGAATTTGGAAATCAAGACACATCTCTGTGAAGCTGCCGAAAAGCTGGCGGATGAAGCGGATGTAGTTTCAGCTTTCCATCAGTTACAGAAGCTACATCAGGAATTCCGTGATACGGGACCGGTAGCCAAGGAACTACGCGACGAAATCTGGGCACGTTTCAAAGCTGCCTCTACAACCGTAAACCGACGCCACCAGCAACATTTCGAAGCGTTGAAGGAAGTGGAACAGCACAATCTTGACCAAAAGACTGTAATTTGCGAAATCATAGAAGCCATTGACTACAAAGAACTGACAAACTTTGCTTCTTGGGAGAGCAAGACGCAAGAAGTCATCGCACTTCAAAACAAATGGAAAACCATTGGTTTCGCTCCGCAAAAAATGAACGTGAAGATTTTCGAACGTTTCCGCAAAGCGTGCGACGAGTTCTTCCGTAAAAAGGGAGAGTTCTTCAAGAGCCTGAAGGAAGGTATGAACGAAAACTTGGAAAAGAAGCGCGCCTTGTGCGAAAAAGCAGAAGCTCTGAAGGACAGTACCGACTGGAAAGCAACCGCCGATGAACTGACTAAACTTCAGAAAGAATGGAAAACCATCGGCCCGGTAGCAAAGAAATATTCGGATGCCGTATGGAAACGTTTCATCTCCGCTTGTGACTACTTCTTCGAACAAAAGAACAAAGCCACTTCTTCACAGCGCAGCGTAGAGCAGGAAAATCTGGAAAAGAAAAAAGCCATCATCGAGAAACTGAATGCTATCGATGACCAAATGAATACGGAGGAAGCTACCCAACTGGTACGCGACCTCATGAAAGAGTGGAACGGCATAGGACATGTACCTTTCAAAGAGAAAGACCGAATCTATAAGCAATACCACAGCCAGGTAGACAAATTGTTTGAACGCTTCAACATCAGCGCCTCCAACAAGAAGCTAAGCAACTTCAAGTCGACTATCAACTCCATTCAGGAAGGTAGTCCACAAGCCTTTACCGGGAACGTGAGAAGCTGGTACGTGCCTTCGACAATATGAAGAACGAGCTCCAGACATATGAAAACAATCTCGGCTTCCTGACCACTTCTTCCAAGAAGGGAAACAGTCTGCTGACAGAAATCAACCGCAAGGTGGAAAAGCTGAAAGCAGACATCGAACTTGTGAAAGAAAAGATAAAAGTGGTGGATGAGAACATCAAAAACCAAGGATAACGTAACAAGATAGGACTTAATAAAAAAGGAACCCGCCCCTACAGCTATGCAGCCGTGGGGGCGGGTCTACTTTTTATACACCTTATCAATGATGGAACAGACGGACACCCGTGAACGACATGGCAATACCATATTTATCGCAAGTTTCAATCACATGGTCATCGCGTACAGAACCACCCGCTTGGGCAATGTAGTCTACTCCACTCTTATGGGCACGCTCAATATTGTCTCCAAAAGGGAAAAATGCATCCGAACCCAAAGAAACACCTTTCAATGTATCCAACCAAGCCCGTTTTTCTTCACGGGTCAGCACTTCAGGTTTCTCCGTAAAGAACTGCTGCCAAACACCGTTAGCCAGCACATCGTCATGGTCTTCACTGATATAGACATCAATCGTATTATCACGGTCGGCACGGCGGATTTTCTCTACCCAGGGCAAATTCAACACCTTCGGATGCTGGCGTAAATACCAAATGTCGGCCTTGTTACCCGCCAAGCGAGTACAGTGAATACGGCTCTGCTGGCCGGCACCAATACCGATAGCCTGACCGTCCTTCACATAGCATACTGAATTCGACTGCGTATATTTCAAAGTGATAAGCGCTATCATCAAATCACGTTTCGCTGCTTCCGGAAAATTCTTATTCCGAGTAGGAATATTCGCAAAGAGTTCATCTCCATTCAGCTTTATCTCATTACGTCCCTGCTCAAACGTGATACCAAAGACATCCTTATGTTCAATCGGGGCAGGCTTATAGTCGGGACTTATCTGAATCACATTGTAAGTTCCTTTACGCTTCTCCCTCAAGATAGCCAGTGCTTCGTCCGTATACCCCGGAGCAATAACGCCATCCGAGACCTCGCGGTTAATAAAACGTGCAGTAGCCTCGTCGCACACATCACTCAAAGCGATAAAGTCACCATAGGAAGACATACGGTCGGCACCGCGGGCACGCACATATGCGCAAGCAAGCGGAGAGAGCGGAAGATTATCCACAAAATAAATCTTCTTCATTGTCTCGTTGAGTTCCAAGCCGATGGCGGCACCCGCCGGACTGACGTGCTTGAATGAAGTTGCAGCAGGCATACCGGTCGCTTCTTTTAGTTCCTTTACCAACTGCCATCCATTCAAGGCATCCATAAAATTAATATACCCCGGACGTCCATTCAAAACCTCAATAGGTAACTCCCCCTCCTGCATGAAAATGCGAGCCGGCTTCTGGTTAGGGTTACAGCCGTACTTCAGTGCTAATTCTTTTGCCATAAAATTCTGCTTTAATGTTGAAATGCTACAAATTTACAGAATATTTCCGGCTTACAGAAGCCTTGTCACTGAATTTGCCACCGAATGCCTGCACTGAAATTTTCGTACATGGTCGAAAAGCAACAAAAAAACCCACTAAAACTTGCGATTTTAGTGGGTTTTTGACTTAAATAAGCTGTAAGGTAGTTGGGCTACCTGGATTCGAACCAGGAATGACAGGACCAGAATCTGTAGTGTTACCATTACACCATAGCCCAATTGTTGTTATTTCCGTTTTGCGGTTGCAAAGATACAAAGATTTCTATAAATCAAAACAAAAACGAGTATTTTTTTCGCAAAAAACTGATAAGATACCGTAATCCAAAGGATTATATAACTAAAAAAAAATCAAAAATTGAAAGAGTTTTCCTCTTTTGCGTGTTTGATATGAGAAATCAACGTATATTTGTCAACTGTTTTAATATAATAATGTATAATGAACGAAACGAAGAAACTGATTCAACAGATAACAGAAGGTATTCAAGATAAAAAAGGAAAAAAAATCGTCATCGCAGATCTGACAAAAATCGACGATACAATATGCAATTATTTCGTCATCTGCCAAGGAAACTCTCCCAGCCAAGTGACAGCCATTGTAGAATCCATCAGGGACTTCACACGCAAGGGTGCCGATACCAAGCCCTTTGCCGTAGACGGGCTGCGCAATGCCGAATGGGTAGCTATGGACTACTCGGACATATTGGTGCATGTCTTCCTGCCTGAAACAAGGGAATTCTACAATCTGGAGCACCTATGGGCAGACGCCAAATTAACTCAAATTCCTGACCTCGATTAATCAAAACGTATGGACAATAATACCAACAAGAAACCCAATAAAGTGAATATGCCCAAGTTCAACCTGAACTGGCTGTATATGATTATAGCAATGATGTTGCTGGGGTTGTACCTGACCAATGAAAGTGGTACGGCAACTAAAAACATCTCTTATGATGAATTCCAGCAATATGTACGAGACGGTTATATAAGCAAAGTCATCGGCTACGACGACAATTCTGTCGAAGCATACGTCAAACCCCAGCACGTAGGAAACGTATTTCGTCAGGACTCCAGCCGCGTAGGCAAGAATCCGCTTATTACGACCGAGGCCCCCTCACGCGAGAGCCTGGGTAATTTCCTGCAAAAGGAAAGAGACGAGGCCCACTTTGACGGCTCCATCAACTACGAAAAAAAGCGGAACTACTTCGGTGCCATTTTGTGGCAGATTCTCCCCTTTGCATTCCTTATCGGTT
Organism: Bacteroides rodentium JCM 16496; assembly: GCF_000614125.1. Lineage (GTDB taxonomy): Bacteria > Bacteroidota > Bacteroidia > Bacteroidales > Bacteroidaceae > Bacteroides > Bacteroides rodentium. The sequence continues at coordinate 15,756 of NZ_BAKJ01000059.1, read as the reverse complement.
TCTGGATTTTCATGTCCCGCCGCATGAGCGGTGGTGGAGGCATGGGCGGAGGTGGAGGCATCTTCAGCGTAGGAAAGTCCAAGGCCCAATTGTTTGAAAAAGGTTCCCCCATCAAGATTACATTCAAGGATGTGGCAGGACTTGCTGAAGCCAAGCAAGAGGTAGAAGAAATTGTCGAGTTCTTGAAAGAGCCCCAGAAATATACCGATTTGGGAGGTAAGATACCCAAGGGCGCCTTGCTGGTAGGTCCTCCGGGAACCGGAAAGACCCTGCTTGCAAAGGCCGTGGCCGGAGAAGCCAACGTACCTTTCTTCTCTTTGGCAGGTTCCGACTTTGTGGAAATGTTTGTCGGCGTGGGAGCTTCCCGTGTCCGCGATTTGTTCCGCCAAGCAAAGGAAAAAGCGCCTTGTATCGTGTTCATTGACGAGATTGACGCTGTAGGGCGTGCCCGTGCCAAAGCAGCCGCTATGGGTGGCAACGACGAGCGCGAGAACACATTGAACCAGTTACTGACCGAGATGGACGGTTTCGGCTCCAACAGTGGTGTTATCATCTTAGCCGCCACCAACCGTGTGGACGTTTTGGATAAGGCATTGCTGCGCGCCGGACGTTTTGACCGCCAGATACATGTAGACCTACCCGACCTTAATGAGCGTAAGGAAGTATTCGGTGTACACCTGCGCCCCATCAAGATAGACAATAGTGTGGATGTAGATCTTCTGGCACGCCAGACTCCCGGATTCTCGGGGGCAGACATTGCCAATGTATGTAACGAAGCAGCTTTGATAGCCGCCCGCCACGGCAAAAAGTTTGTCGGAAAGCAAGACTTCCTGGACGCTGTAGACCGCATTGTGGGTGGGTTGGAAAAGAAAACCAAAATCACTACCGAGGCCGAACGCCGTTCCATTGCCATACACGAAGCCGGCCATGCCAGTATCTCCTGGTTACTGGAATACGCCAATCCACTGATTAAAGTAACCATTGTACCCCGTGGACGCGCTTTGGGCGCGGCTTGGTATCTGCCGGAAGAACGGCAAATCACCACCAAGGAACAGATGCTCGATGAGATGTGTGCCACCTTGGGAGGACGTGCCGCCGAAGACCTATTCTTAGGTAGAATATCCACCGGAGCCATGAATGACTTGGAACGCGTGACCAAGCAGGCGTACGGTATGATTGCCTATCTGGGTATGAGCGAAAAACTCCCCAACCTCTGTTACTATAATAATGAGGAATATTCCTTTAACCGCCCGTATAGCGAAAAGACTGCGGAACTGATTGACGAAGAAGTGAAGCAGATGGTCAACGAACAGTACGAACGTGCCAAGAAAATATTGTCCGAAAACCAAGAAGGACACAACCGGCTGGCACAACTGCTGATTGACAAAGAAGTAATCTTTGCCGAAGACGTTGAACACATCTTTGGGAAACGTCCATGGGCTTCCCGTTCGGAAGAAATCAGTGCAAACAAGACTGCTGCCGAGCTGAAAAAAGCGGAGCAAGAAGAAGAGCAAAAAGCCATAGAAGCAGAAAAGGAAGTCAAGGAAGAAGAAGAAAAGCATGAAAAATAACTTTATCCAACGTGCCGTTACCGGCGTGTTATTCGTCATAGTATTGGTGGGCTGTATTCTTTACAGCCCCCTTTCGTTCGGTATACTGTTCACCATTATCAGTGCACTGAGCGTACATGAGTTTGCCCAATTAGTCAGCAAAAGCGGCGAAGTAAGCATTAACAAGACCATCACTGCATTGGGAGGAGCCTACCTTTTCCTTGCATTAATGAGTTTCTGTACCCAGCAGTCTGTAGGAGCACGGGTATTCCTTCCTTATTTGGGACTATTGCTCTACATGATGATTACGGAACTTTACCTCAAGAAAAAGAATCCGACGGGTAACTGGGCCTACTCCATGCTAAGCCAATTGTACGTGGCACTCCCCTTTGCCCTGCTGAACGTACTTGCTTTTCAGAATTCCCCGGAAACGGGCAGTGTGACCTACAACCCTATTCTACCGCTTTCCATTTTCGTTTTTATCTGGTTGAGCGATACAGGTGCCTATTGCGTAGGTTCGCTGATAGGCAAACACCGTCTGTTCGAACGCATCTCACCTAAAAAATCCTGGGAGGGCAGCATCGGCGGTGGAATATTCTCCATCGTTTCCTCTCTTGGCTTTGCACATTTCTGTCCTTTTATGCCAGGATGGCAATGGGTAGGTCTGGCAATCGTTGTCGTCATTTTCGGCACTTGGGGCGATCTGACCGAATCACTCATGAAACGCCAATTGGGCATTAAGGATTCCGGTAACATTTTGCCGGGGCATGGAGGGATGCTCGACCGTTTCGACAGTGCCTGATGGCAATTCCTGCAGCAGTTGTTTATCTATATGCCTTGACGATGTTCTAACGACGGCTCACATGACCAAACTTACATAAAACAAATATAAAAAGAGCACCCGGGCAAGATGAATGACATCAAAATCCCGGGTGCTCTTTCTAACTATATACTCTCGCAAACTCTTTCTTACTTCAACTGCATATTGGACAAATCCACATTAGTAGTCAGCTTTTCATTACTCCCCGCAGTTTTCAAATCAAAGGTTACTTCCACCTCTCCATTCTCTTCTGAATTGAGTTTCAACTTGATGCCTTTGGCTTCAGAAGGGATGTCCAGACTGTTCAAGTTATAGGAGACAGCACCAGGACTACGACGTCCCGTCAGGTCATCATAGTCGTTATAGCGGAGTTCCAAATGGACGTATCCATCTTCGCCATACAAAGCATCATCTTCTTGCGGACGCACCAGGCTGATGCGGTGTTTATTATCAGCCGAAGATGGCAGATTCTGCATGAAAAAAATGTTCATATAGCCACCACTGATGGTAATATCGCCTTTATATATAAGCACGGGGTCATTACCAAATTCCTCTTCGGTTTCGGGAGTCAGCGTCTCCACCTCTTTCGTCAAGACGTTCTGCAGATGCAGCAGCTTCACAGCATGGTCATATCCTGCATAGTTGTCCCATAAAGGATTGAACATGGTAATCACACGCTGCCCATCCACGGCAGCATACCACCCAATGTCCGTATTTACCGGCCAGAGTGTCCCCCAGACATCGCAGTTTAAATAAAAGGCATTTCCCGTAACACGCACAGTGGCCCACAAAGGCGGGGTAAAATCACCCAAAGAATATCCGTCGTTATCATCACATGATTGCAAAGCGGGCATCACTGCCAAACATATTGCCATAAATAACCAATGTAGCTTTTTCATAATCAAAGTTCTTTTCATTTGTTTCTGTATAGAAAATACAAAAGCCGGGCATTTACTGCACCGGCTTTCCCCATTTTAACAAATTCTTAATTTTTCGACTATTCCTCCCTGCTCCTCCTCAACAATGCCACCATCTTGCGGGCAGCATGTTTGGGTGCCCCTGCCTCTCCCAGACGGGATGCCATATACTCATATCCCTCGAGCATCTGACGGCGGTATTCCTTATCGTACAAAATGCGGTTCAGCTCCGAGCGTACCTGCTCTACCGTCATGGTATCTGCAACCAGCTCTTTCACCACCTCCCGGTTGGCTATGAGATTGACCAGGGAAATGTACTTCACTTTCAGTATATGCCGTTTCAGGAAAGCGATAACCTTCCCTATCGGAGTATGGTAACATACCGCTTGCGGCACACGAAACAGAGCTGTTTCCAGCGTTGCCGTCCCCGAAGTGACCAGTGCAGCCTCTGCCTGCCTCAACAAAGGGAATGTCTTGTTGAAGATAATCTTCACGTCCACCCCACCCACATAACGTTTGTAATACTCGGGGGAAATACCCGGAGCACCGGCCAGCACCAGTTGATAATCGGGAAAAGAAGCTGCCGCACGAAGCATGTCGGCAGATTGTCCTTGATTTCCTGCTTGCGGCTACCAGCCAGCAGAGCAATAACGGGTTTGGCCGAAAGTCCGTTTGCCCGGACAAAGTCGTCGAATGTCTCTGAGCTGGAAGCAAGAAAAGCCGTCACTTCATCCACTGTCGGATTGCCGACATAATGTATCGGATACCCGTGCTTCCCTTCAAAAAACTCCACCTCGAACGGTAGGATGGAGAACAGCTCATCCACATCCCGTTTAATATTCTTGATGCGGTATTCCTTCCATGCCCAAATCTTGGGAGAAATATAATAAAAGACAGGAATCCTTGTGTTGGCATGGACAAACTTGGCTATATCCAGATTAAAGCCCGGATAGTCCACCAAAATCAGCACATCCGGCTGCCACGCAACAATATCCTCCTTGCAGCGCTTCATATTGGCAAAGATGGTGCGCAGATGCAGCAATACGGGAATGAACCCCATATACGCCAACTCTTTGTAATGCTTCACCATCACACCGCCCACTGCAGCCATGAGGTCGCCTCCGAAGAAACGGAACTCCGCTTGCGAGTCCTCCTCCTTCAATGCAGCCATCAGATGGGAGGCATGCAGGTCGCCGGAAGCTTCACCGACAATCAAGTAGTACTTCATATCAATTGACAATTGATAATTGACAATGGACAATTCATAGTTGATAAGGGGCCTGCGGGTTGCCTGCACAGCAATTGTCAACTTTCAATTGTCAATTGTCAATTAATTCAGAACCATGTTTTCAGTTCATCAATCAGGCCGTATGCCGTTGCATCCACCGTGGTCGGGGTAATTGCCACATAGCCGTTGTCGAGTGCCCAATGGTCATTCTTCTCATTTTCGGCATCGTTGTTCTCAAACTCGCCGGTCAGCCAGTAGTAATGGGCATCTCCTCTATGGGCAAAGTTTTCCCATTCATTGGTCCATTGCCCCTTGGTTTGTTCGCAAATCTTCACACCCTTCAATTCTTTGGTATCGGGGAAGTTGACATTGAGGCATGTCAACGGAGGGAGTCCTTTCTCCAATACCAGCCGGGCTATCTCGCGGATGTAAGGACCTGCAGGCTCAAAATCAGCGTTCGGCTCATGGTTGCAAAGGGAGAATCCGATGGAAGGCACTCCTTTCAGGCATCCCTCTATCACAACGCCCATCGTACCGGAATAATGCAGGTTTACAGAAGAATTGTCGCCGTGGTTGATGCCGCCTACCACCAAGTCGGGCTTACGGTCGAGCACCGTATGAAAAGCCAGCTTCACACAATCGGTCGGCGTACCGGAACACTTGTATACCGTCAGCCCAACATCCTTACGGACCAACTGGTAGTGGATAGGTTCCGTTACAGTCAGCGCACACGCACTTCCAGAGCGGGGTGCATCCGGCGCCATTACCACAATCTCGCCCAGCGGACGGAGGAATTTGATTAACTCGCTAATACCTTTCGCAATGATGCCGTCATCATTGGAAATCAATATCAAAGGTCTCTGATTTTCCATAACTTTCTTTTTTATTATCGTGCAAAAGTAGCTAAAAAGGCTTTAAACAGAATACTACAAAGATAATAATTCTTTTGTATTCAAAGATATTTTCAGAAAAGGCTAACTTTGTACCGACAATAATTGGAATATAATCATTCATAAAATCCATGCTATAATGAACACTTTTTGCCATTCTACCATTGCTGCACGCATCGAGACGGCAGCTGCCGCAATTATTCTGTTTCTAACAACCCTGACAAGCTGTGGCAGGAGCAGTTCTCCCGAGCCACTTGACCAATGGAATGACGGGACATCTACGCTTCACACGGCAGACCCGGTCATTGCAGAAGGCCGGAAGCTCTTCAACGACAAAGAATACCAAAATTTCCGACTCACCGGAGAAGCCCTCACACAACCCGGCTCCGAAGCAGGCCTCCTCTTTCATACGGACGGCGAGTCCGGTTATGAAGTGATATTCCGTAACGGAGACATCGACGGCACACGCAAGAGCGGCTCACTCGCCTCGGTGCGCAACCTCTATCGCTCACTCGCAAAAGATGGAGAATGGTTTGACTTCGAGATAACCGTACGCGGACAAAACATCATTGTCTGCATTAACGGAACCGAAGTTGTTTGTTATACCGAACCCGGACACCCATATCGCACAGAGGAGCACGCCCGGCAACTGCTGAGTCAAGGTTCCATTGCCCTGCAAGGCATACACGGCGAAGTGTCATTCCGGAATCTCGCCATCGAACAGCTTGCCAAGGAGGCACGCAACGAAGCCGACACGCTTGCTCCGGTAGACGAGCGCACGGATGAGATAATCAGGCTACAGCAGCACGATTTCCCAGTTATAGACTATCACGTTCACTTGAAAGGAGGGCTGACGAAGGAAATGGCACACGCCATGTCCATGAATTACGGTATCAACTATGGTGTCGCCCCCAATGCTGGAGAAGGAGGCGTAGGACGTATGCTGGCCGATGACAAAGAAGTGTACGACTATTTTAATGAAGTAAAAGGGATGCCATTCCTGTGCGGTGTACAAGGTGAGGGACGCAAATGGACGGCAACTTTCTCGCAGGAAGCCTTGGGGATTTTCGATTACCTGTTTACCGACGCCATGACCATCATAGACCACAAGGGACGTAATTCGCGCATCTACCGGGCCGAAGAAGCACTCTTTGATGACATTACGCTTGAACAGTATATGGGCCACCTTGTCGACCAAACAGTCCTGATTCTGACCAACGAGCCTGCCGACATTTATGCCAACCCTACCTTCTTGCCCGATACTATGGCACATGATTACGACAAGTACTGGACGGACGGACGCATTGAACGCGTATTGGATGTATTGCAACAACATGGAATCGCTCTGGAAATCAATGCACGCTACCGGATTCCCAGTTTCGAGATTATCCGTCGCGCCAAAGCACGTGGAATCAAATTCACATTCGGTACAAACAATGTCGATGCCGACTTCGGACGACTGGAATACTGCGCCGAAGCCATCAAGCAATGCGGCCTCACAGCCGACGATATATGGTTCCCGTCGATGAGCACACGCCGCTCCCGCCCCATTGTCATATACAACCGATTCGAGTAGCAGGGAACAACCGCTGTCATCTTCACCAACAGAAACGATACACCTATGGACATTCTTCTCATCATCTTGGGCATCCTCTGCCTGATTGTCGGATTGGCAGGCTGCATCCTGCCTATGATTCCGGGACCGCCCGTAGCCTATGCAGGCTTGTTGCTTCTACATTTCACGGACAAGGCGCAGTTTTCCACCACGCAGTTACTTTTATGGCTGGCAGCAGTCGTCCTTGTACAGATACTGGATTATTTCGTCCCGATGCTGGGCAGCAAATACAGCGGAGGCAGTCGGTGGGGAACGCGCGGCTGCCTCATAGGCACCATCGTAGGGTTGTTCTTCATGCCTTGGGGCATCATCCTCGGCCCCTTTCTCGGAGCCTTTGCCGGCGAACTGATGGGAGGCAGCAAGACAGACCAGGCCTTGAAATCGGGGCTGGGCTCGCTGCTTGGATTCTTGCTGGGCACAGTAGTGAAATGTGTGATGTGTGCGTACTTCTGCTGGGAGTTCGTCAAAGCCTTGGTCTGACACCAGCTCCTCTCCTTCTGCCCGGGAACAACTTATCCCCCGACCATCTTCCACACGGTAGTCCATCTGCATGAGATGTACATCTCGAGCAACATGAGATGCACGTTTCAAACAACACGAGATGTACATCTCATGCAAGTAGAGAGAATAGTCCAAGCCAATGTCTTCCATTGGTTTACAAATCTTAATCTTCTGCAAGCGAGACAAAAAATCAGCTTCATTTCAAGATAAATACGTATATTTGCCCACTAAACAGAGAAAGAACGCTTTACGCGCAATTTACAAGAAGAAAAACAGCGGTAAACGTCTGTGAGTTATTAACAAAACAGCCGACTTATCAACCGTTTTTGCAATCTTTCTCCAAATTTGTAGGCGCTATCCGGAATTATCACTTATTTCGCTGCCAATAAATATTGAGATTATGGGAAAAATAATTGCTATGGCTAACCAAAAGGGTGGTGTAGGCAAGACTACGACGACAATCAACCTCGCAGCCTCACTCGCCACGCTTGAAAAGAAAGTGCTCGTTGTAGATGCCGACCCGCAGGCCAATGCCTCCTCAGGATTGGGTGTGGACATCAAGCAGTCGGAATGTACTATCTACGAGTGCATTATTGACCGTGCAGACGTACGCGAGGCCCTTCATGACACGGAGATAGACACACTGAAGGTAATCTCCTCCCACATCAATCTGGTAGGTGCCGAAATAGAGATGCTCAATCTGAAAAACCGCGAAAAGATACTGAAAGAAGTACTCGCTCCGCTGAAGAATGAGTTTGATTATATCTTGATAGACTGTTCCCCGTCTTTGGGTCTGATTACGGTCAACGCACTGACTGCCGCCGATTCGGTAATCATCCCCGTACAAGCGGAATATTTTGCACTGGAAGGCATCAGCAAATTGCTGAATACCATTAAAATCATCAAGTCCAAGCTGAACCCTGCCCTCGAAATCGAAGGCTTCCTGCTGACGATGTACGACTCGCGTCTGCGCCAGGCCAACCAGATTTACGATGAAGTGAAACGCCACTTCCAGGAATTGGTATTCAACACCGTCATCCAGCGCAATGTGAAACTGAGCGAAGCTCCCAGCTACGGCCTGCCCACCATTCTCTATGACGCAGACTCAACCGGAGCCAAAAACCACATGGCACTTGCCAAGGAATTGATAAGCAGAAACGAAAAGAAGTGATTATAGTGGTCAGTGATTAATGATTAGTGATAAATACCATATTTACAATGCACAAACAAATCATCCCGTATGGTTAAATTGTAAATTGTAAATCGTCAAATAGTAAATAAACAGATGGCACAAAGAAATGCATTAGGACGCGGGCTGGACGCCTCTTCTCCATGGATGAAGTAAAGACCGAAGGCTCCTCCTCTATCAATGAGATAGAGCTGTCGAAGATTACGGTCAATCCCAATCAGCCCCGTCATGAATTCGACCCGGTTGCGTTGCAGGAGTTAGCTGATTCCATCTCCGAAATCGGCATCATACAGCCCATCACCCTGCGCAAGCTTAGCGACGACGAATACCAGATTATCGCCGGCGAGCGTCGTTTCCGCGCTTCGCAGCTTGCCGGACTGACCAGCATCCCCGCCTATATCCGCACTGCAGATGACGAGAACGTCATGGAAATGGCGCTCATCGAAAACATACAGCGCGAAGACTTGAACTCCGTAGAAATAGCCCTCGCTTACCAGCATCTGTTGGAGCAATATGGACTGACGCAAGAGCGCCTCAGCGAACGCGTAGGCAAGAAGCGTACCACCATTGCCAACTACCTGCGCCTGCTCAAACTGCCCGCTCCCGTCCAGATGGGACTGCAGAACAAGCAGATAGACATGGGACATGCCCGCGCGTTGGTGACGCTGGGCGATCCCAAACTGCAAGTGAAGATTTTCGAAGAAATCCTGGAACACGGGTATTCCGTACGCAAAGTGGAAGAAATCGTAAAGTCACTGAGCGAAGGCGAAACCGTGAAGAGCGGCGGTCGCAAGATTGCCCCCAAGCGCGCCAAACTGCCCGAAGAATTCAATATGCTGAAACAGCAGCTCTCGGGCTTTTTCAGTACCAAGGTGCAACTCACCTGCTCGGAGAAAGGAAAAGGCAAAATCAGTATCCCGTTCAATAACGAAGAAGAATTGGAACGTATCATCGGCATTCTTGATACGCTGAAGAAATAAATGAGGAAAAAAGGAAGAATATATCAGTTAGCCATTGCCCTGCTGCTCTGTTTTTTACAGATGGCAGGGATTGCTATGTATGGTCAGGACCGTCCACGTGCCGCTTCCAAGCGTGCGCAGCGGCATCAGACCGATACACTCAACACCGTGGTGAACCGGGACAGCCTCGCTGTTGCCGACAGCCTTGCAGCCGAAAACAAGCGGAAGATGCTGGAAATGACTGCCAGCCCCGACCTGAAGGAACAGCCCGTGCCTACAGACAGTCTGCAAAAGGCCATCGACCCCAAAAGGTGGGTACCTAATCCCACGAAAGCCACCTGGCTTGCCCTCGTCATTCCCGGCGGTGGACAAATCTACAACCGCAAGTATTGGAAACTGCCCATCTTCTATGGAGGATTTGCCGGTTGTGCCTATGCCCTTACATGGAACAGCAAGATGTACAAGGACTATTCGGCCGCCTACAAGGATGCCGTAAATGGTAATTTCAACTCCAGTACCATTACCGACTTGCTGCCTCCCAACTATAACTATACTGAGAGCCAGCTGACGGAGACACTGCGGAAGCGTAAGGACACCTTCCGGCGATACCGCGACTTGAGCATCTTCGCCTTTATCGGTGTATACCTGCTGTCCGTTGTCGACGCATACGTAGACGCAGAGCTGTCCAACTTCGACATCACCCCCGACCTCAGCATGAAAGTGGAACCTGCCATAATCAACAGCCAGATGACTGGTTCCTCTAATAAGAACGTCGGCGTGCAATGCAGTTTCCGATTCTAAAAACGAAAATTAAAGCATAAATTATTACCTATGATACACAAGGCCATATATATGAAAAGAATTATCCTCGGTTCCTCGCTTCTGTTTTGCGCCCTCTTCACCGCTCCGGCCATGCATGCGCAAGAAAGCGTGGAAGTGCTTATCCGCGAAAACGGTACAGAACGCCAGGAATCCATCGAGCTGCCCAAAAGCATGACCTATCCGCTGGACAGCCTGCTCAATGACTGGAAAGCCAAGAATTACATAGACCTGGGAAAAGACTGCAGCACCTCTACCGTAAACCCGATGTTCAGTGATTCTGTATACATAGACCGGTTGTCGCGCATGCCGACCGTCATGGAAATGCCATACAACGAGATTGTGCGTAAGTTCATCGACATGTATGCCGGACGCCTGCGCAATCAAGTTGCCTTCATGCTGAGCGCCTGCAACTTCTATATGCCCATCTTCGAAGAAGCACTGGATGCCTACGGCCTGCCGCTCGAACTGAAATACCTGCCCATCATAGAATCCGCTCTCAACCCTTCTGCCGTATCCCGCGCAGGAGCTTGCGGACTATGGCAATTTATGCTCGCCACCGGAAAGATATACGGACTGGAAAGCAACAGCCTCGTAGACGAGCGCCGCGACCCGATAAAAGCTACCTGGGCGGCAGCACGCTACCTGAAGGATATGTATGACATTTACAAAGACTGGAACCTGGTGATTGCCGCCTACAACTGCGGTCCGGGCACCATCAACAAAGCTATCCGCCGCTCAGGAGGGAAAACCGATTACTGGGAAATCTACAACTATCTGCCCAAAGAGACACGTGGCTACGTGCCCGCCTTCATTGCCGCCAACTACGTAATGACCTACTACTGCAAGCACAACATCTGCCCCATGGAGACTGACATTCCCGAGGCTACCGATACAGTGCAAGTCAGCCGTAACCTTCATTTCGAGCAGATTTCCGACCTATGCGGCATCAGTCTGGACCAGATAAAAAGTCTGAATCCCCAATTCAAGAAAAGCATCATCCCCGGAGAGAGCAAACCGCAGACACTACGCCTCCCCATCAACTACATCAGTGCGTTCATTGACAAGCAAGACACCATCTATGCCCACCGCAGCAACGAACTGTTCAAGAACCGCAGAGTCGTGGCCGTTTCCGATACACGCTCGACGGCACGTAGCAGCAAAGGCAGTACCGCTACGGGGAATGTCACCTACCACAAGATACGCAGTGGCGAGAATCTCGGCAGCATTGCACGGAAATACGGCGTCACTGTCAATCAGTTAAAAAGTTGGAATGGATTGCGCAGTACCAGAATCTCCGCAGGAAAGCGCTTGAAGATTTATAAATAAAGACATAAACGCTTGCCCGGTGTTGAAAATTGCTTATTTTTGCAAAAAGTGAAGTGAAGAAAGGAGAAAGCAGTATATGGAAGAAAATATAAGTCAGAAGGAAAAGGAAAAAGCCGAAGAGGAAATGATCGAACAGGCATTCCAAGAACTGTTGAACGACTATTTGGCCACCAAGCACCGCAAGCGCGTCGAAATAATAACCAAAGCATTCAATTTTGCCAACCAGGCGCATAAGGGTATCAAGCGTCGTTCCGGCGAGCCCTACATCATGCACCCCATTGCTGTGGCAAAGATTGTCTGCAATGAGATAGGACTGGGGTCTACTTCCATATGCTCGGCATTGCTGCACGATGTGGTGGAGGACACCGACTACACCGTAGAGGATATCGAAAACATCTTCGGCCCCAAAATCGCCCAGATTGTAGATGGGCTGACAAAGATTTCCGGAGGTATCTTCGGCGACCGTGCCTCGGCGCAGGCGGAGAACTTCAAGAAGCTGCTGCTCACCATGTCCGACGATATCCGGGTTATCCTCATCAAGATAGCCGACCGTCTGCACAACATGCGTACACTCGGCTCCATGCTGCCCAACAAGCAGTTCAAGATTGCAGGCGAAACACTCTACATTTATGCCCCGCTCGCCAACCGCCTCGGCTTGTACAAAATCAAGACAGAGTTGGAAAACCTGAGTTTCAAGTACGAACATCCGGAAGAGTACCACGAGATAGAAGAGAAACTGGAAGCCACCGCCGTGGAGCGCGACAAGGTATTCAATGAGTTCACCGCTCCGATACGGGCGCAACTGGACAAAATGGGACTGAAATACCGTATCCTTGCCCGTGTAAAGTCCATCTACTCCATCTGGAACAAAATGCAGACCAAGCATGTCCCCTTCGAGGAAATCTATGATTTGCTCGCTGTCCGCATCATCTTCGAGCCCCGCAATATAGAGGAGGAGCTAAACGACTGCTTCGACATTTACGTCTCCATATCCAAGATATACAAGCCCCACCCCGACCGCCTGCGCGACTGGGTGAGCCATCCCAAAGCCAACGGTTACCAAGCCCTGCACGTCACCCTTATGGGTAACAACGGGCAATGGATTGAAGTACAAATCCGCAGTGAACGCATGAATGACGTTGCCGAACAAGGCTTTGCCGCCCACTGGAAATACAAAGAAGGCGGAGGCAGCGAAGATGAAGGCGAACTGGAGAAATGGCTGCGTACCATCAAGGAAATTCTGGACGACCCGCAACCGGATGCCATTGATTTTCTCGATACCATCAAACTGAACTTGTTTGCATCGGAAATTTTCGTCTTCACCCCGAAAGGCGACCTCAAGACCATGCCGCAGAACTCTACGGCACTGGACTTTGCCTTCTCCTTGCATACCGACATCGGCAGCCACTGCATCGGCGCCAAAGTAAACCACAAATTGGTTCCCTTAAGCCACAAGCTGCAAAGCGGTGACCAGGTAGAGATATTGACCTCCAAATCGCAACGCGTGCAGCCGGAGTGGGAAGTGTATGCCACCACCGCCCGCGCCCGTGCCAAGATTGCCGCCATCCTGCGCAAAGAGGCGAAAGCCTATCAGAAAGAAGGTGAAACCATACTGAACGAATTCTTCAAAAACGAGGATATACGCATAGATGAGGCCGCTCTGGACAAGTTGACCAAGTTGCACGGCTTCCACACCCGCGACGAGCTGCTCGTTGCCATCGGTAACAAGCGGGTTGTGCTGGGCGATGCCGACAAGAACGTGTTCAAGGAAAAGCAGAACAGCAACTGGAAGAAGTTCCTGACCTTCTCCTTCGGTAACAAGGACAACAAGGATGCCAAAGAACAACCGGAAGAGAAAGCACCGCAAGAGAAAATCAACACCAAGCAGATTCTGAAGCTGACGGAAGAGACCATCTCAAAGAACTATATTATGGCCGACTGTTGCCACCCCATTCCGGGTGACGACGTACTGGGATACATCGACGAGCAAAACCGTGTTGTCATCCACAAGCGCCAATGCCCCGTTGCCACCCGCCTTAAGAGCAGCTACGGAAACCGTATCATCGCCACCGAGTGGGACACTCACAAGGATTTGTCGTTCCTCGTCACCATATATATAAAAGGTATAGACAGCATGGGATTGCTGAACGAAGTAACTCAAGTCATCTCCCGCCAGCTCAACGTGAATATCCGTAAACTGACCATCGAAACCAACGACGGCATCTTCGAAGGAAAGATACAACTCTATGTACACGATGTGGACGACGTGCGCACTATCTGTAATAACCTGAAGCAGATACAGAACATAAAACAAGTGACGAGAGTAGAGGAATAAACGGAATGGTATTCTACTTCAGTCCTTGAATATTTTCCTTCAAGCTCTCCACATCCTCGTAGGTAAACTCATCCAATGCCAGTTTCATGCCTACCAGTTCTTCGCGGATAGCTCTCAGGCGATCTACGATTTCAAAGTTGCGTATCGTAGCTTCTTTATTGTCTTTCATCCGTTGGCGGGCGCCGGGCAAGGTCATTCCGCGCTCCTTCACCAGATGATAGATAAGTTTCACTGTCTCTACATCCTCCTTGGTATATTGGCGTACGTTTCGGCCTGCCCTCTTGGGTTTGAGTTGCGGAAACTCTTTCTCCCAAAAGCGCAGCAATGATTCTTCTACATTGAGCATACGCGCCACTTCGCCAATGGAGTAATATAACTTCAAATTCTTGTCGGTATTGAGCATAGCATTTCTAACCTTAAAATCTTATTATCCGAAGCAAAGATAGAGAAATAGAATTTAATCCGTACATTTATAGCAATCAAAAAAAGACGAAGCCACGTTATGAAAGATCGAAGTAGAAACCAGTGTACTCCATCTTAAAAAATAACTAATATTTTTCTCTGAACGACAAGTTTTGTCGTCCTACCTCTTTATATTTGTCTGCAAGAAAGATAAATCAAAAAGATATGGGCAAAAAATTAGAAGGCTTGCAACGCATGTTGATTATCATCAACAAGCTGAAAGGCATGCAACGATACGTATCACGTGAGGAACTGGAGGACTACGTAACCCTACGCATGGAGGAAAGAAACGGTCTCCCCGTAGACCTCCGTACCCTGCAACGTGACTTCAACGAGATAGAAGAACTGTTCGGCATCCGCATCCGTTTCGACAAAAAACAGAATGGTTACTACATCGACGAAGAAGATGACTTAAAGAAAGAGCAATACGACCGCTTATTGCTAAACTTCGATTTGCTGAATGCCATTGACCACACCGACAATCTACATACCTATGTACTTGCTGAGCATCATCGTCCTGCGGATAGTGCTTGCCTGCCATTACTGATAAAAGCCATCAAGTTTTCCCATCCCGTCACCTTCACTTATACATATGTACGTGAAAGAGGAATGACACGCAACAAAAAAGTCCTGCCCCATTATCTGAAGGAGGACCAGCAACGCTGGTACCTCTTAGCCTACGATAATGGTACGTTGAAAACTTTCAGCACAGCATATATCCGCGAATTGCGCATCATCTACGAAGAAACGTTCAAACGCGATATGAATATATCTGTAAATGATTTATTTAAAGACAGCTACGGCATCTGGAACCAAACGGACATTCCTGTAGAGGATATAGAACTAAGTTACGATGCCTTGGACGGAGGTTTCCTCAAGTCCGTACCTTTACATCCTTCCCAGGAAATTATTGTTGACAACGAAGATGAATTCCGTATTCGTCTGCGCCTCCGCATCACCAACGACTTCGTCATGGCATTGCTGTCACGCAGCCGTTCATTGACGGTCGTCCAGCCGGTGCATTTGAGGGAACGGGTAAAGGAGGTGTATAAGAAAGCACTTCAAAGGAATTCTCCATAGACCAAGAAAACTATATTCCAAAACAATATCCCCATTTTGAGTTTGATAATCAACCTAAAGTC
>NZ_BAKJ01000060.1 GCF_000614125.1 Bacteroides rodentium JCM 16496 | reverse complement strand
TCCGGGATCGAAATACGAAGTGACCATGTTGGTTGCTTCGGTGATACCCCCAATACCGTTACCCTGGGCGAAAGCCCCCACTGAAACCAGCAGCGTCATGGCTGCCAAAAAGAATCTTTTTTTCATGTGTCGAAACATTTAATTAGTGAGACAAAAAAATCATTTCGACTGCGAATATATAGTACTTAATTTATTGATTTACAAATCTTACGACCTATGGCGCCGTATGTCATCACGTTACATCGGGAGGGGGATTATATGTGTGATAGAAAAGAGTCTATTCATTAAATATTTCCGTAAAAATGATTTTGTTCGTTGATACACGTGTGATCAAAATTCGTTTGATACAAATGTACCCACAATACTACATAACCGAAGAAAAGGGCACTGTATCACTTCTAAATATTGTTTGTTGAAGAAAACTTCTAAAGTAAATACATGAAGCGGTTTGGTAATATCCACTTAGTTGAATATCTACAAATTTATTACATCATCTTTTAATGTTGTTTTTTTTGTTCATCTTACATAATATGAGTACCTTTATACTGAAATTTAAACGATAGCCCTAATGAATAATCTAGAACTAAAAATATTTTTTTCTTGGCAGATGTCCACACTTTGTAACAAGAAAGTAAATAACAAAATATTTTTGTGGAACTGTTTGGAAAAAGCATCAAAAAAGTTAAGTAACAAGGGAGAATTTCAAGGAGTGAAGTTTATTCCAGATGAAGGTTTACGTAAAGAAGCAGGAGACAAACCTGTAGCGGAAACCTGCATAAAGAAAATAAAGCAATGCCATATTTATGTTGCAGATTTTACTATTGAAACTAAATTTACATACTTGCGTCACTTGTTAAGAAAACACTGTAAGTTTGATTTAAGATCTAATGTCAATGGCAGTGTACTTATTGAATACGGTCATGCAAAAGTATGTTTGGGTGATGATAGCGTGATATTGGTGATGAACACAATTAACGGAAATCCTAATAAGATTCCAGACTTATTGCCTTACGACTGTCGTCAAAATCGTAATCCCATTCTTTTTGAAATTAATAAAACTAATTTCAAAGAAAACGAAAAGGAAGATCAAAAGTATAACGATTTTAAACAACAACAACAGCGGCTTATTGATGAACTTGCTGGTGCAATAAAACTTGCAGCAAGGAGTGCAATCAAAAATATATATAATCATTTTCAACCTTTTATCAGTTGTGAAAAAGCTTTCAACGAGTCTAGTTATAGAACAGATTTTAAATGGACTAATGAACTTGTTCAGATAAAAGATGCAATACAAAACAATAAAGAGATAATGCGTATTGTTGGATTGTCGGGACTTGGAAAGACACGTCTCGTTCTGGAAGCATTACTCGCAAATCAAGACACTTCACACAAGCTGTATTGCAATATGGCAAACAATGAAGAAAAGGAGGTATTCAAGACCATAGAGTCATTATTTGATGGTTATGGTAGGGCTACAATAGTTCTGGATAACTGTCCATATTATTTTTTAGAAAGAGTTTACGATATGCGACGTGGTAAGAAAGCCTCTAATCCAATAGTCGCCATCTGCAATGACCCGAACGAAACGATAGACAGCTTGCGTTATCAGCCCTATCGTCTTGAAGTATCGGATGAGATTGTAGAGGATATCATTATTAAGAATGCAGACTTTTTTTTCGCCTGAAAATAAAAAGAAAGTAATTGAGTTTTCTGGTGGAATACCATTTATTGCCGAATTATTACTTGAAGGATGGCAAAAAACAAAAGAGTTTGGAAATATATCCAATCGAACACTCATAACTAAATTGCTTGGAGCTGAAGAAACCAGTGAAAATCGCATTATAGCTCAGTCTCTTTCGCTCTTTAATAGTCTTGGTATAGAAGACGATGTTCGTAAAGAAATGGTCTTTGTTGCTACCAATAAGAGTATTACCAGCATAGAAGGTGATGATGAGATAAAGGAGCGTAAATTTGACACACTGATACGTGATTATCTTGGAAGAAAATTGCTTGACCGCAGAGGAAGGTTTGTTTTTATTCGACCCCTCCCAATCGCTTGGTATTTGATGTGCGAATGGCTAACAGATTGTTCGAAGGATAGACTACGTAAGGTACTAGAGGATATTCGGACTTCAGAAGTTTCAGCTTCGTTAGCCCCAGCTTTCGGTGCTCAGTTTAAAGATATGTCTAAGAATGGTAAGGCTGTTGCTCTGTTGAATGAAATTCTGCGTGTTGGTAGCCCTTTTTCTGAAGCGGAAGTGATAAATACAGAAGTGGGATCACGTCTCTTCCGCTCATTTGTTGAAGTGGTTCCACAAACTGTAGCAAACTGTCTGTATAGTGCTTTAGGTAATAAAAAAATTATAGATCTGTATGGCTTTGTCGAAGGTAGACGCAATCTTGTTTGGACTATCGAGAAACTTTGCTTCGATCCGATTACATTCCAAAAAGGAGCAAAACTTATGCTGCGTCTCGGATGTGCTGAGATAG
Organism: Bacteroides rodentium JCM 16496; assembly: GCF_000614125.1. Lineage (GTDB taxonomy): Bacteria > Bacteroidota > Bacteroidia > Bacteroidales > Bacteroidaceae > Bacteroides > Bacteroides rodentium. Next base: position 17,461 of record NZ_BAKJ01000060.1, on the reverse strand, counting down.
AGGATATATCGAACAATGCAACTGGTCAATTTGTGGCATTGTTCCCAATATATCTGCCAGCAACAGCAGTCTCTCTTAAAGAACGCATTACTTTTTTGTATCGAGAAATTAACGATGAAGAACAGAAAAAACTTGTTTTGCGAGCTGTAGACCGCGCTCTCAATACTAGCAGTTTCATTTACTTTAGTGGTGCAGAAATACAAGGTCAACGCAAACTTGAGAACTATAGGCCAATCTCTCGCGATGAAGTGGAAGAATACATCCGTGGCTGTCTTGATATTATTTATAATGAGATAGAGCAAAGTACGGAGTATCACGATTATTGCATTGACATTCTTAGTAAGAATTTCAGAGCGTTAAGCGCTTTCGATGAGTTTGACATAGTGATACCTTATGTCAAGAGGGTGTCTAAAAAGCTTGGATATGAATGGGAAAGCATGAAAGAAAACCTATACTTAGCTCTAAAAGACCCAAAGATAGCATACTGTGATAGAATAAAAGATGAACTGAAAACACTAATAGACAATTTCACAAAGGATACGTTCGAAGCTAGATTCTCGATGGTTGAGAAGTTCTATGCTTCTGATTTTGATTTTAAGGACATAAATACTCAATTAGAATATGAAAAGAGGAATGCCAAATATGAAGCATTGGCAGTTGAAATGGCAGAGAAAAAACTCTTCACCAAAGATACTCTGCGAGTTATCTATAACAGCGAAACTTATCAAGCTCAGCCATTTGGTAGAAAACTTGCCAGTCTGTTAAGCGAAGAAGATCAACTGGAGTTTATAAAGAATTCGTTGGAGGTTATACCTGAAAAATGCACCAACATCATTGTTGACTTTATAGCAGTGATTAGTGAAAATGTCTTTGCACAAGCGTTTGATATTATCAAACAACAAGGGCGTTACAATCTTCTTTTCCCGATTGTAGCTATCAGAGATTACAAGTTTCATGGTAAATATATTGATATTTTATTTGATTTGGTACTTAACCATGATACAGAGATTTCAAACTTTGTAAGTTTCTGGAACCATTCACCAATTAGAACGCTAACATCCGATGAAGCCGTAGTCTTTCTCGCTCGTTTGTTGAGTTTACCAGACTCATACGAAACCGCATTGCACATGGTGTCAATGCAGTATTTAGGTGGAAGAGACAGAGACAACCCAAGGTTTGATAATTTATTTGAACAAGAGGCGCTTAGGTCGATAGACAAGATACAAGAGCTGATGCGGAATCCACATTATACTCAAGTGCTTTGTTCTTTGCTGGCAAACGGCAAGCGCGACCAGTTAGCGAAAAGCGTGATGGCAGGAATAATCAATCATATTGTTGCAAATCAAAATGTTTCGATAAACTACAATGTGGAAGACATTCTTTCTGTCTTACTTGAAAAATACTTTGATATAACATGGGGTATTTTAGCAAATGCTATGTCCTCAGAGAAAGATGAAGAAGGTCAATTTTCTAAACTTTATTGGGTACTTGGAAGCATGTCAATACACAACAAATTCCCAAGCCTAATTTTTAAGAAAGAACATGAACAGGCTTTGCTCGATTGGTGTGCAAAAAATCCAGATATCAACGCATATCGCCTTATGTCAATCGCACCAATACAAAATGGCGATAATTTCTCTGACATAGTAATTCAAATAATTAATCTCTATGGTAACAGAAATTTTGTGCTTACAGCACTTGAAGACAAACTTGGCTCGTTTGCATCAACAGGTTCTGCTTTGCCAATCTATGATTCACGAATCGAACTTACGGAGACATTGGTTAACCATCAATTACCAGAAGTAAGTGCTTGGGCAACTTTACAAGTAGAAAAACTGAAACAAGCAAGAGAAAAAACGCTGAAATTTGAAGAAGAACTTACAATACCAGAACGCATACCCTTGATGAAATAGCTTGAATTGTGTGTAATAAAATGCAAATGATTGTTCTATAGATGTCGCTAAAAAATAGTTTATAAAATTTGTTTTACAAGTAATCATTACACTTATGATTACTTGTAAAACTTATGATTATGTATACACAGGAATTTGGAAAGTTACAGAAATATTTTATAGTGCCTAGTGCATCTCATCATTGATTTTGGTGATAAATGTCCTATTCAATTAAGTTGAAGTCATAGGGAAAATTCACCTTATGTTCCTTTTAGCCGTTCTTCTCATATGCACCGTTTTTATTATTCTCTTTCCTTTTTCTCTTTTTGCAGCTTTTTCTTGGCTTTCATTTCCGCATGATCTGTTTCAACGGTTTGACCGTTTCCGGTTCCTCACGCTTGAACCGCTTAAAACAGATGCTTTCGATAAACTGCGGAAGCGGAGCTTTACAGGACTCCTGCCTGTGGTTGTCTATCTTGCCGAACTTGTCGGGATTCAGCCCCAATTCACGGGCCATCTGTACCTGTTTGTCTGAAAGGTGGTGACGCTTCTGTGCCACCGCCCATTTTTCCAATATCGCTTTTGCCATTGCCATACTACATCGTTCATTTTTTGAGAAAGATAGGATGCCTGCCATATAATAAAGGTATGGATACCTGAAATTTATCCGGTGGAATCTTCTGAAAGTGAAAAAGGCACGCCGATATCACATCGGCATGCCTCCAAAAACTATGACTACAAAAAGAAACAATTAAACGAATTTATCCATATTGAAATCCTCTATCTTATTTTTTGTATTATCCATTTCTGAAATTTGTGAGTCATCACAAAGCATACTATCAATAAGATTTCCTATCTTCTTTTTGATAGCGGCTTCTTTCCGCATAATTCTGATGACTTCTTCTTCAGATAGATAGATGCGTGGAGCACGAATTGCAGGATTTCTTTTTATGCCAAAAGATTCTGCTTCTGGCTGCGGTACTGCTTGTTGTTTTTTGTCCTTCATATTCGATCCCATATTTACATGTATTTATTCCAATCAATTCCAATCTGTTCCAAAGACTGTTTCGATGTCTCTTTTCCATTTGGCATATTTTCTCTGAGCAGTTTTTCCAATTGGCTTTGAGTACTCAATTCGGTTGAAAAGAACCTGAACAGGTCTGTATCCTGAAGTTGGTACAGGGTTTCGGCAGCATTTCGGATTTTCTTTCTGTCATCCGTTCCCGAAATAAGCACATCAGCGACATTGTTCAGTTCTTCAAAAGTCAATGCCCTTGAAAAATCCGGGTCAGGAACGCACTCGTCATTTGACATAAGTTCCCGTTTTTCCGATTCTGTCAGTCCTTTTTTGGGAGTAAAGTCATCAATCACGTCATCCGGATTTATATCCTCATCCTCCTCTATGGGTTCCTTTTTCATAGGCTCAGAACGTGTGGGAGTTTTTCTCGCCACTTCCGGATCTTCAAGATAGACTATCTTCGTCTTACCGATTACTTCATTGTACTCGTTCAGGGGATTCGGCTGCGTTTCGGTTTTCTCTTCATGCCCGACTTTCAGGATATCCTTCTCCGCTTGTGCGATCCATGCTTCAGCCTTGTCCAGTCTTGCCCTATACCGGGCTTTCCTTGCTTTTTCCGCCATCCGTTTTTTACGTAATTTCCATAACCGGATACGTGCAATACGCATATAACGAAGCTGACTATCCCAAAAATTATAAACTCTCGGACTGAAAATAAACATCCATACCTTATATAATATATAGGTTGCCGACACGGCTTTTACTGAAAAATAAATTAATGTTGTTTCCATGACTATTGAATTTTAGGGGGTGAAAAACGGTCTTTATACATTCGGGTGATTTCCTCGATGTTGAGTTCTATATGCTCGGCTATGATGTTACTGATATAGCTCGCAATACTTACTTCGGGAGCTATCACATTGAGATAATTCTTTATCTCGTCATATAGCTTGCGGTTCAGGTACACCTGGATACGTCCGGGCATGGGGGTATTCACCAGATACTTTTGACGAAAGTTACTGTCACTTTCAGGCATATTGCAAGGTATGGAATTTTTCCGGGCAGTTTCTTTTTCCGTATCCTGCCTTTCATTGTTTTTCTCTTCCGGAACCTCAACCACTATGATATCCTCGTTCTCGATGGCATCAGGAATGTCACCGACCATATACCCCCTGATTTTTTCTTCATTCACTTTTACAATTTTCTTTGCCATATCTAAATTACAGGTTAAATTTTACAATCAGTTCGTTTGCCAGTTCCTGCAATCCGCTGCCTTTAAGCTGTCCTGCCGGCGGTGGAAGGAGCGAGCAGCGGAAATAGGTGCGTGTCCGGGATGACAGTTCCTTGTCATAGCGGCAGAGATCGGGAATCATTGAATCCAGAATTTTCAACCCCTGTTTCTTCATCAGTGCCATATAGTTGTCAAGCACTTCGGTATTGCTTCTTTTCTTTACCTTGGTCCAAAACAGGAACACGTCTTTTAAGGGAATGTTCTTCCGGTTTTCCGCACACTTCATGACGCTTTTGGCAAAGACAAAACTGCTGTCCATAACGAAATTGTCAGCGGCAATGGGGGTCAATACATAATCCACATTGAAAATGGTTTGCAAAACGCCGGATATGTCCATAGACCCCGGCAGATCTATGAAAACGATATCAAAATCTGCTTTTGCCGCCAACTCTCCGGCCACCTGGCGTGCATTCTCCGGCTTTGCCTGCCTGATAGGATAAATCCTGCATCCCCTGAGTCTCTGTTCCTCCAGCAACACCATGTACTTCTTGTTTATCTCCACCATCTCCATGTCCCGTTCCCTCAGATTGAACAGGCTGCGCTGGGTGGAGTCACAATCAACGATGGCCACATTCTTGCCCATCGAATAATTCAGGAGACTGGCAAGCGTTATCAACATTGTACTTTTGCCGACCCCACCTTTCTGGTTGCTGACCGCAACGAATAACGGATTCTTCTTCATAACTGAACTTTTTTAATGGTTTATTACACTATTGTTTTACTTGTCTGTTGTTTGATTTGTGACAAGGTTTGTTAGTGATACGGTTGCTTTGTGCTCACCAACCGGCAAACCGACCAACCGATAGTTCTCTGCCTTAACAAAGCAAGCATCCAATCATTGCCCGCCTGTTGCAACAAGTGCTTTCGCTAACGGGTAATACAACGGACAGCCACTTGATTATTGGTTTGTTTTACCGTTCACGCTGCAAATAAAAGGGTATTTTTTCATACCAGCACTATGTTTTAAGGGAGGTGACGACCTGTGTCATCATTTGTCATCACGTTACATATAACCCGCTATTTTACAACAGGATAAACCGCCATAACTTTGCACCGACAACGGAACGGATACCGCTGCGGAGGTTTCCCGAAGCCGAAGAATGAGGCTGAAGGTCAAAACTTAATTTGACGAAGGAAAATTCATGTTCAAGCGAACATAGCAAGTTGTGTTTTGAGGCACCCGAAACAAATTCGGGCACTCAAAACAACTTGCCGCTCGCCTGACGGCTCGGGAGGGATTCACTCCAAAGTCGTGAATCCGGGACGGAAGATCAGAAACAGAAAATATCAATGCGTATGGAAGAAAACAGAAAGAAAAAAATGACCAAAAGTGTAGGACGGAAACCAAAATCCGACCCTGCCGTGCACCGTTATGTAGTACGGTTGAACTCGGAAGAGAACGGGCGTTTCAACATCCAGTTCCAGAAATCCGGATTGAAAGAGCATTCAAAATTTATCAAGGCGATGCTTTTCGGACACGAAATCAAGGTCGTGAAAATCGACAAGGCGACGATGGACTATTACATCCGCTTGACCAATTTCTACCACCAGTTCCAAAGTATCGGCAACAATTATAACCAGACGGTCAAGGCGGTCAAGAGCAATTTCGGGGAGAAACGGGCATACGCCCTGCTCCGCAATCTGGAAAAGGCGACCATAGACCTGGTGGTGCTGAGCAAACGGATTATCATGCTGACCCGGGAGTTTGAAGAGACCTACCTTATCAAAAGGAAAAGGGAGGAAGGATGATATGGTGGCGAAAATCAACAGGGGCGTTTCCCTTTACGGGGCAATCGTCTATAACCAGCAGAAAGTGGATGATGCCACGGCACGGATCATTTACGGAAACCGCATGATTACCGATGTCACTGGTAATCCGGAACAAGCCGTGCGGCAGACGATGTGGGCGTTCGAAAATTACCTGCTTGCCAACAAAAATACGGAGAAGCCCGTACTGCACATCTCGTTGAACCCCTCATTGGACGACCGGCTGACGGACAGCCAATTTGCCGACCTCGCCAAAGAGTATATGCAGAAGATGGGATATGGCGACCAACCCTACATCGTATATGTACACGAGGACATCGGCCGCAGACACATCCATATCGTATCCACCTGCGTGAACGAGAAAGGGGAAAAGATTGACGATGCCTACGAGTGGAACCGTTCGATGAAAACCTGCCGGGAACTGGAACGGAAGTTCGGACTGAAGCAGGTAGAAGACAAACGGAAAGAATTGCTTGAACCGTACCTGAAAAAAGCAGACTACCAAAACGGTGACGTGAAGAAGCAGGTTTCCAACATCGTAAAGAGCATGTTCGGCACTTACCGTTTCCAATCTTTCGGAGAGTACAGCGCATTGCTCTCCTGTTTCAATATCGAAGCGAAGCAGGTGAAAGGCGAATTTGACGGAGTACCCTATAACGGCATCGTCTATACCATGACGGATGACACGGGAAAACCGCTATGTACGCCCATCAAGTCTTCCCTTATCGGAAAACGCTACGGGTATGAGGGATTGGAAAAGCGTATCGGTTACAACGCCCGTGAGTACAAAGCCTGGAAATGGCGGCCGAAGATTCGGAACGAGGTAGCTCTTGCCATGCACAGTTGCCGTGGAGACCGGGAAACATTTGTCCGGCTGCTTGCCGGGAAAGGTATAGATGCGGTATTCCGTGAGAACGATGAAGGACGCATCTACGGCGCGACTTTCATCGACCACAAGAACCGGGAGGTCTATAACGGCTCGCGGCTCGGCAAGGAGTTCTCGGCAAACGCCTTTGAACGGCTCTTCAATAATCCGGACAACATCCCGGATCTGGATGCGCCCATGCCGGACACCGGTCTGCAAAGCGAATTCTCCTCCGATATGGAAAGTGCCATCGAACAGGCTTTCGGGATATTCAGTCTGGAAGCGAACGGTCCTGACCCGCAGGAAGAGGCACTTGCCCGGAGGCTGCAACGCAAAAAGAAGAAGAAACGCCGCTCACCGGGAATTTCCTAATTACCGAATTTACCAACATTAAAAATCAGTTTATCATGCAACAGGAAGATGATTTGAGAGGACTGGCCAAGGTCATGGAGTTCATGCGTGCCATATCCATCGTGTTTATTGTCATCCACGTCTATTGGTTCTGTTACCAATCGTTCGTGGATATGGGTATCAATATAGGTGTAGTCGATAAGATACTGCTTAATTTCCAGCGGACGGCGGGACTTTTCAGCAACCTGCTTGTGACAAAAGTCTTTGCTGTCATATTCCTTGCACTCTCGTGTCTGGGTACAAAAGGTGTGAAGAATGAAAAGATGACCTGGAACAGGATATACGCCGCTTTCCTTTCGGGGATGGTGCTGTTTTTCATGAACTGGTGGATGCTCGACCTGCCGTTCAGCCCGACAGCCAATGCCGTCATATACACGGTAACGCTTACGGCAGGATATATCCTTCTCCTTATGTCCGGTGTATGGATTAGCCGTATGTTGAAGAACAATCTGATGGAAGATGTGTTCAATACCGCCAACGAGAGTTTTATGCAGGAAGCAAGGTTTATGGAGAACGAGTATTCCGTCAATCTGCCGACAAAGTTCGTATACCAGGGCAAGGAATGGGACGGATGGATAAACATCGTCAATCCCTTCCGTGCCTCCATCGTGCTTGGAACGCCGGTTCGGGAAAGAGTTATGCAGTGGTAAACAACTACATCAAACAGCAAATCGAGAAATCCTTTGCCATGTACATTTACGATTACAAATTTCCGGACTTGTCCGAAATCGCATACAATCATTTGCTTAAGCACAGGGAGCGTTACAAGGTCAAACCGGAGTTCTATGTCATCAATTTTGATGATCCGAGATGCAGCCACCGCTGCAATCCCATCAATCCCAAATTCATGGCGGATATTTCCGATGCCTACGAATCAGCCTATACTATTCTCCTGAATTTGAACAAGACCTGGATACAGAAACAGGGTGATTTTTTCGTGGAATCCCCGATAATCCTGCTTGCCGCCATTATTTGGTACTTGCGGATTTACAAGGACGGCAAGTATTGTACCTTTCCCCATGCGATAGAATTCTTAAACAAACCATATGCTGATATTTTCACGATTTTGACCTCGTATCCTTCCCTTGAAAACTACCTTTCCCCCTTTATGGATGCCTGGCAAGGAGGAGCTCAAGATCAGCTCCAGGGCCAGATAGCGAGTGCAAAAATCCCGCTATCGAGGATGATTTCGCCACAGCTTTACTGGGTCATGACAGGCGATGACTTCACGTTGGATTTGAATAATCCTGAACATCCGAAAATCCTATGCGTGGGAAATAATCCGGACAGACAAAACATCTATTCGGCCGCATTGGGGCTATACAACTCCCGTATCGTGAAACTGGTAAACAAGAAAGGACAACTCAAAAGTTCTATCATCATAGACGAATTGCCCACGATATACTTTCGCGGCATCGACAACCTGATTGCCACCGCCCGAAGTAACAAGGTGGCGGTCTGTCTCGGCTTTCAGGACTTTTCGCAGTTGACGCGTGACTATGGTGAAAAAGAGGCGAAAGTGATCCAAAATACAGTGGGCAATATCTTCAGCGGCCAGGTGGTAGGCGAAACCGCCAAGAACCTGTCAGAACGTTTCGGCAAGATACTCCAGCAGCGGCAGTCCATTTCCATCAACCGGCAGGATACATCCACCTCCATCAACACGCAGTTGGACTCGCTGATACCGGCATCCAAAATAGCCAATCTCTCGCAGGGAACATTCGTGGGCAGTGTGGCGGACAACTTCGGGGCAGAGATAGACCAGAAAATCTTCCATGCACGGATTATTGTCGATAGCGAAAAGGTAGCAGCGGAAACGAAAGCCTACAAAAAAATACCCGTTATCAACGAGTTCAGGGACGAGGACGGCAACGACATCATGCAGCAGCAGATAGAGCGGAACTATTCACGTATCAAGGCGGATGTGATGCAGATAATCGAGGATGAGATGGAACGTATCAAAAATGACCCTGATTTAAAACATCTGATTCCACAGGAGGATAGCGATAAGGAATAATATCCGACAGACCGCTTTTTTATTTCCGCCTGCAAAGGTCGTCCCGTGCCAGACTGGATTGAGCAAGGCCAGGCCCTTACGGGTTTCCGCAAAAATCTTCCGCGCTACGCTTGCGGTATTTTTCCGGAAAGTCTTGCTCAATCCGGCACGGGACAGCGAGGCAGGCAAGAAATAAAATATCGGCTCACGAGCCGCGAAATGTTTAACGACTCAAAAATAAAAGGTATGAGCAGAAGCAACTTCACCCCGATGAAAAGATTCCACGAAATCATTGGACGTTATGGTCTGAGGCTGATGGAAGTCGGAACAAACCACCTGAGAGTATTTTCAGAAGGACAGAAATTATTCGATTATTATCCGTTAAGGATGAAATTGTTCGACTATCAAAAATGGCAACAACTGACCTATCCGTCTCTCCTTGAAGGCACGGACAAATGGGAAACGGAACTTGACGGAATCATCCAAGAATTAATGGTAACACCACAATAAACATTCCGGTTATGAAAGACAGCAATTATACAACGCTCGTTTGGGACAATATTCCCGAATGGGCGATTTTCGCTTTGGAATACGGCATTGAAGAGGAACTGTTCTTGACGGATGAAGACCTGAAAATGATAAGCGGTTTCATTACCGAAAATCTCCCGAACGGGTACACGATGAACGTGGACTGGGAATCATACAAGGAGTTTGACAGCCATCCAGCCTTCGGGAAACCGTGCAAGACCTACAAGGTCAGTTTTGTAATACCTAAAGGATTATGAATATGAGAAAGATAACATTGAGCGAATACAACGCCATCCCGGAAGACTATCGTGGGATTTGGACCGTTGAACGCTGGGATTTGCCGGATTGGGCGGAATTACGCAAAAAACATATCGGCAAACGTACCATGATGGTCTATGACAAGGGCACGTGCCTGTTGGTTGAAGGAATGGGCTTTGAAATCGTGGATGACAGCTCATGGAAAAAGCCGGATAAGGTCAGACAGGAAATAGGCGGTCTTTATCTGAAATTCTACAGCGCACAAGGACGTGAACCGCATTATGCGGATTGCATCATCCGATGGCGTGACACGTTGGAAAAGGAAGAGGTAAGGATCGCTTTGGCTATGGATTCCGATACGGAAAAGGACGATGAGATATTCTTCTATTGCGACAGTCTGGACGATTTGAAATCGTTGGCAGACAAAGGCAAGGAGGATTTTACCGTTGCCGAATGCCTCGGTTTCGGGATATACGAAGAACTGTTACAAACAACTTAAAATTATCAGATATGAAAATCAAATGTCAGGAACACTACGAAAAGGTGGCAGAGTATGCCAAGAGCATTGGCGACACGACCTTGCAGAAATGTATTGAACGCCTCAAGCAATGGGAGAAAAACTCCAACGGCAGGTATGAAATTGAACTTTATTGGGATTTTGCTCCGTATTCATTCGGATTTGCAGAGATTGCCGCAGATGGGAGCAAAGGTGTTGTAGGTGGATTGCTTTACCACGGCAGACCGGATGAATCTTTAGCCGTAATGATTGGAGGTCCGTTCCACGGCTGGAGCATACATACGTAAAATTCCTACACCACAAGTTAATCTGTAATTGCGTAAAAACGGTGCAGAGGTAATCAATATCTGATTACTTTTGTACTATTTTACACACTATTATGCTACATATTATGGTGGATTTGAAATAAAAAAAGTCCATAAATCGCCTGTACAGTGATATGTGGTGTGGGCTTGATTTGTATATACGATATACGATGTGTCAAAGATGAGAAAGTAGTGAAAATTATCAGTATTATGGTTATTCTATTGGAGAAAAACGGGAAAAGGACAAATTTTCTCCAATAGAAGGCGGATATAAGCGAATGTTCATTATTTGCTCGCGTTCATTAAAAATGAACAGCCGAAAATGAGTGAACAAAAATATTTCATGTATTATCATTTTGCGTAAGTAATCAGAAAATGATTACTTACGCAAAATGATTGCAGTTTTCTTGTATCAATGTATGGTTGCATACAGGTATAAAAACAAGAAATCCCAGTCATAATGACCGAGATTTCTCTACTTCCTTTTTATAGTGCAGATGCGACGACTAAGCTCGCACGGGCACTTTTACTGATGCAAAGGTAAGCATTATTTGCTATTCTGCCAAATAAATGAGACTTTAATATTCGATTTTAGAAGTTTGTACTACAATTTCTTGAGTCTCAGGTGTCTGAATGGAATTGACAAGATTATGAATTTCATTCTCCAATTCCATTTTTCTGGCCTTTGAAATGCACCCCAACATATAACTGACAACATCTATGCCACCTTTTATATTATGTCTGCAATCAGCAGAAATGTCAGCCGGTAAACGCTTGATACCTTTAGGGAAGTCCATACGGTAAATGCAACCTCCGTGTGCGCACTTGTTGCGTAGTACACGTATGGTTTCCATATAATTGTAAAAAACACCTCTTGAACAGCCATAGGCATTAGCCACCAAATCCTTTGCTTCCAGTTCTTTCAACGAATCATATAGTGTTATGATATTGCCGATTGTCATAAACTCTATGGTCTTCCATGCAGGAGCATATATCCCCGGATGGTTTGCATGATGGTGCTGGATTATGGGGTTCTTGCGCATGGAGGCATAAACTTGTTCCTCAAAATCATTGGCGAATTTAGAAACCACATACTTGCGGTTCACAAACCAACAAGGGTCATCTATATACAAGAGCGATATATTATAGATGAGTTTTGTACGGATATTGACCTCTATTCGGTCAAGGGCATTAAGCAAAAGTCTTCTGAGTTTGGTATCAAACTCATAAAGATCATAAACGCTTTTGAATGTAGTGCCCGGTTTTAGTTTATGGTCACGATATTCTAAACATGGAAATTTTATCTCGAATGGGAAAGAATAGAATCCAAGTCGGTAATAGCCGACATCAAGGAGAATTTCTTTTGCTTTCCCCTCATCATCAAATGCCATACCGTTTGATTTCAGTCTGGCGATTTGTTGGTCTATCGTATATGCTTTCTTCATTAAAGTTTGAATTCAAGTGCGAAGTTACTCATTTTTTTTGAAACAAACACCCATCATGTATATTGATTTATAGAAACATATCCCGCATCAGGTAATTTTTCCATATTCCTCCATAAAAATCCATCTTAAGCCACGCTTCCCTTGACAAGTCCCTTCAAGAAGATAACTCGGAGGACGATACCATCCGCGTTCAAGCCTGCGGTTTTCGCGCAAAAAATTCCCTACGGTAATTTTTCACCCGAAAAAACGTTCCGGTATCGCCGTCCGAGTTGTGTAAACGGTCGGGACTTAGCAAGTGAAGCGACCTACGACGCATAGGACAAAACCAAAAAAACAGTTGTCGGCGGTATTTTGCCGATACATGATGTCCCAATGGATACTGCCATCCTATAGCTTCCACACTTTCCTTGCTGCCGGTCTTATAAAGTACCCCAAGGAAGCGGGGACTAAAGACAGCTCGCTCCCAACTCTGCATAATACAACTTTTTCTTTGTCGGTTTCGTGCCGTTCCTGCCGCTTTCTACCGTTTCACTTTCCGTCCCTGCCGTTTTTTCCTGCGTGGAGTTTTCCGTTTGCGTGCCTATGCCCTCTTTTACCCCTCGGATTCGGTGCTTTTCCTTGCTTTTGCCTTTGCATTTTCCATTTTTCCGCCCTGCGTATTTCTTCCTGCGGTGAAACACGATGACAAGTGATGAAATACATATCCTAACTCATTGCAAACTAATTATTTATCAAAATTTCTCCTATATATTTGCACTGACAATTTATAGTTACCAACTCTAAAAACCAAAATTATGGCAAAGAAAAATGGAAGGGGCGATCCCCCTAAACCGCAAGTCTCCGAGAACGAACAGATGAGCGACATCGTGTTTATCCTCGACAAAATGGAACTGATTTTACAAGCCGTGTCCGAAATCTCAAGGGACGGCAGGTACAAGACGGTTCCGGCAGACAAGGAACACCAAAATTCCTTTCTGAAAATCGACCGCTACGCCAATATGTTCGAGAATTTCCTGAAGAACTTCTGGAGCCAGCTCAAAGACCCGACACGGTTCGGCATCCTCTCCGTCAAGGAGGACACGTTGGACAACCCGGAAGTAAGGCAGGCGGTCGAGGACATCGCGGCAGGAAAGCAGACCAAAGCCGTGGAGGAATTTCTCAAGAAATACGAGATTGTCCCCCGCGACAAGGAAAACCAAAGTATAAACCATCAAAATCAAGAAGAAATGGCAAAGAAAAATGAGACCCCGCAGCAGGCAGCCCAGGACGGTGGCCAGCAGCACCCCAAGTACCGTTACAACGAGTCCATGATCAACTGGGAGGAACTGAAGAAGTTCGGGCTGTCCCGCGAGTATCTCCATGAGCGCGGACTCCTTGACCAGATGCTCCGTGGCTACAAGACCAACCAGGTCGTGCCCATCAGCATGAACTTCGGCTCCGCCGTATTGCGTACCGACGCACGCCTGTCGTTCCAGCAGTCTGTCGACGGACCGATTGTCCTCGGCATCCACGGAATCCGGCAGAAACCCGAACTTGACCGTCCGTATTTCGGGCACATCTTCTCCGAGGAGGACAAGAAGAACCTGCTTGAAACGGGCAACATGGGACGTGTCGTGGAACTGAAAGGGCGCAACGGCGAATACATCCCCTCTTTCGTCAGCATCGACAAGCTCACCAACGAGATTGTGGCCATGAAGGCAGAGAATGTGTTCATTCCCAATGAAATCAGTGGGGTGAAACTGACCGAACAGGAACAGAATGACCTGCGCGAGGGAAAGAAAATTTACGTAGAGGCATGATCGCCAAGTCAGGCAACGAGTTCGACGCCCACATACAAATCAATGCCGAACGCAGGGGCATCGAATACATCTTCGAGAACGACAAGCTCTTCAACCGCCAGAAGTTGGGCGGCGTGGAACTTACCCAGAAGCAGATTGAAGACCTGAATGCCGGCAAGGCCATCTTCGTGGAGGGCATGCAGCGCAAGGACGGGGAGGTATTCTCCTCGTATGTCAAGCTGGACGAGGCTACCGGACGGCCGGCATATACCCGTTACAACCCGGATTCCCCGGAAGGCGCACGCGAAATCTATATCCCGAATGAAATCAACGGCGTGAAAATCACTGCCGAGGAACAGCAGCAACTGCGGGAGGGAAAAGCTATCTTCCTAAATGACATGGTGAACCGCAAGGGCGAGGAGTTTTCGTCATTCATCAAAGCCGACCTGGAAACGGGAAGACTCAGCTATTCACGCACGCCGGACGGGTTCGAGCAGCGCGAGCAGTTCAAGGTCCCCGACAAGGTATGGGACGTGGAGCTGAGCCGGAAACAGCGAGCCGACCTCCAGAGCGGCAAAGCAGTACTGGTAGAGGGCATCAAGGGCTACGACGGCAAGACCATCTCCCAATATGTCAAGGCGAACTTCAACCAGGGCAGACTGGACTTCTACAACGAGAATCCGGACCGCAAGCGTGATGCCTCGCAGCGCAACGTGGTGGCAAACGTACAGAAGCAGGGCCAGGAACAAAGCAGCCGGAAATCCAAAGGCGCAAGTATCGCATGATGCGTGAATCAAACGAATGTGGAATCCTAAAAAAATCGGAAATATGGAAATGAACAATGGAAACACCACGCCTTTCAAGGCGGAAGATGTGAACTGGGACGAGCTGGCAGGCATCGGCATATTGAAGGACGAACTGGAAATGTCGGGAGAACTTGACACGTTGCTCAGGGGAGAGAAAACGAAAGTGATGCCGCTCAGCCTCGTGCTCCTCGGCGTGGACGTGGTGATGGACGCCACCCTGCAACTGGTACGCAAGGACGGCGGGCCGCTGATTGAGATCCTCGGTGTCAAGCCGTCGGCATAGCGGCACGTTACCGGTCAATCCGACGAGTTAAAATTAAAAAATGTCAAACCGCCGTTTCCTGTTTTCCGGTTCCGGTCACGGGGAACGGCTTAAATTTTATCCTAACATGAAAGCAATCATAGCAGAAAAACAGAGTGTGGGTATGGACATAGCCCGTGTGGTCGGCGCAACGGAAAAAAAGGACGGCTACTGTACAGGCAACGGGTACATGGTCACATGGGCGTCTGGACACCTCGTGTCGCTGGCACTGCCCGACACATACGGCTACACAAAGGCTGTTGCCGAAGACCTCCCGATGATACCGGACCCGTTCCGGCTGGTATCCAGACAAATCAGGACGGACAGGGGGATGGTGACGGACATTGCCGCCTCCCGGCAGTTGAAGGTCATCGACGAGGTGTTCTCCAAGTGCGACGACATCATCGTGGCAACGGATGCAGGCCGTGAAGGGGAACTTATCTTCCGGTGGATATATGCCTATCTGGGTTATACCAAGCCGTTCCAACGCTTGTGGATCTCCTCGCTCACGGACGAGGCCATCCGCAAAGGCATGGCAAACCTCAAGGACGGAAACGATTATGACAGCCTCTATGCCGCAGCGGACAGCAGGGCAAAGGCGGACTGGTTGGTGGGCATGAATGCCAGCCGCGCGTTGGCGATAGCCTCCGGATCGGCAAACAACTCCATCGGAAGGGTACAGACCCCTACACTCGCCATGATATGCGCACGCTTCAAGGAGAACCGCAACTTCATTTCCACTCCCTATTGGCAGCTGCACATCACGCTGAAGCAGGGAGAGGCGCACCGGCAGTTCATCCACCCGAAGGAGTTCAGGGACAAGAAAGCGGCAGAGGCGGCATACCGAAAAATATCTTCCGAATCCGTTGCGGCAGTCACCAAGGCGGAACGCAAGAGGGCATTCCAACAGCCCCCGCTTCTCTACGATCTGACAGCCCTCCAGAAGGACTGTAACATTCATTACGACCTTCCGGTAGACAAGACCCTTGCCATCACACAGTCCCTGTACGAAAAAAAACTGGTTTCATATCCGAGGACAGGCAGCAGGTATATTCCGCAGGATGTCATGGCGCACATTCCGGTATTGTTGGAAAAGATAACAGCCATGCCGGAGTTCCGTGAGTACAGAAGGAGCTTAGACCTTTCCGCCCTGAATACACGAAGCGTGGACGCCGCAAAAGTGACCGAGCACCATGCGCTGATTATCACCGGTATCGTCCCTGAGGGATTGTCCGAAGCGGAATCCATGGTTTATACTCTCATAGCCGGCAGGATGCTGGAAGCCTTCTCTCCCCCTTGCGAGAAAGAACTGCTGCTCATGGAGTGCGTATGCGGGGGACTGGACTTCCACTCCCGTTCCACTGTTATCGCCAATCCGGGCTGGCGGGCGGTGTTCTCCCGAAAGGAGGACCGGGAAAAGGACGAGCCGGAAAGAGACGAAGGCACAGCATCTTTTACAGAGGGTGAGGAAATACCGGTCATGGGACATGGACTGTCACAGAAAAAGACATTGCCCAAACCTCTTTATACGGAAGCCACCCTGCTCACGGCCATGGAGAACTGCGGCAAGGAAATCACTGACGGACAGGCACGCGAAGCGGTGAAGGATACGGGTATCGGTACGCCTGCCACCCGTGCCGCCATCATCACGACCCTGCTCAAACGTGACTACATCGAGCGTTCCGGCAAGAGTATCCGTCCGACGGAAAAGGGGCTTTATCTCTATGAATCGGTAAAGGACATGATGGTGGCTGACGCGAAGCTGACCGGCACATGGGAAAAGGCACTGGAACAGATAGAGGGGCGTACCCTCGATCCGGAAAGCTTCATGCTCTCCATCAGGGAATACACGGGAAAAGTGACCGGCGAGATACTGCGTCTCAAATTTCCGGAGCCGTCATCATGCGTCCTTGCTTGCCCCAAGTGCAAGACCGGCAACGTGGTGGTGAAGTCCAAAGTCGCGAAATGCGACCGTGAAGGATGCGGACTGCTGGTGTTCCGCCGTTTTCTGAACAAGGAACTGACGGACCAGCATCTCGAACAGCTTTTCTCTTCCGGTTCCACCCGACTGATCAAGGGTTTCAAGGGCAAGAAAGGGGTGTCTTTCGATGCGGCAATCATTTTTGACGAAAGTTTTAACCTGAAACTTTCTTTTCCAAAATCCAAGGGTGGGAAAGGTAAATGATACCGTCATTCCAATTCCGAGGCAAAGGTAGCGGAACCGCCCGTTTCCACCTGCAAGGTCGGGCCTTGCAGGTTTCGGGGGAAAATCATCCTCGCCCT
>NZ_BAKJ01000061.1 GCF_000614125.1 Bacteroides rodentium JCM 16496 | reverse complement strand
ATCTATCGGTGGGGAGGGGCTGTGGGCTTGTGAAGCCCCATCCCCACCGATAGCCGTTTCAACCTGCGGCCTCAAAAATATGTGGGCTTACGCATGGAGAAAATTGCGTTTCGACTTTGACTTTAGGTCTATCGTAAAAACTCTATGATATGTAAACAGAAACTTGTATCTTTGAAAAAGCAAACGAGCCAAGTAGAATCAATTGTAAATAGTAAATAGTCAAATAGTAAATAACACCATGGTCATCAACCTTATAACTTTTTCTTCCATACTGCATAAACAAGCATCAGTCCGTAGCTCCCACGAAGTGATATTGACTGAATTGGAAAAATACTTTACCGTCAACTTCATTGATTACAAAGACATAGACAAGTTATCACCCGATGACTTCAGTATTATATTCATTGCCACCGGAGGTGTGGAACGGCTGGTAATCCAGCATTTCGAATCCCTTCCCCGCCCCGCCATCCTCTTGGCAGACGGCATGCAGAACTCACTGGCCGCCGCTCTTGAAATATCTTCCTGGCTGCGCGGCCGGGGAATGAAAAGCGAGATTCTTCACGGAGAGCTCCCCGAGACCATCAAGCGTATTTTTGTCCTGCACAGCAATTTCGTGGCACAACGCAGCCTTTTCGGCATGCGCATCGGCGTAATGGGCACTCCGTCCAGCTGGCTCGTTGCCAGCAATGTGGATTATCTGCTTGCCAAACGCCGCTGGGGTATCGAGTACACAGACGTCTCATTGGACCGCATTTATGAATACTACGGACAGATAACGGACGACGAGGTGGGCGAAGCATGCGCCGGACTGGCAGGAAAAGCGCTTGCCTGCCGAGAGGCAAGCCCCGAAGACATGATAAAAGCCATGCGGCTGTATCGAGCCATCAAGAGGATTGTAGAGGAAGAGCGACTGAGCGCCATTACCCTCAGCTGCTTCCGCCTGATAGACCAAACGGGAACCACCGGCTGCCTTGCCCTTGCCTTGCTGAACGACGAAGGAATCATTGCCGGATGTGAAGGCGATTTGCAATCCGTCTTCACCATGCTGGCCGTAAAAGTGCTGACGGGGAAAAACTCCTTCATGGCCAATCCTTCCATGATAAATGCCCGTACCAATGAAATCATATTGGCACACTGCACCATCGGCATCGCACAAACGGAGCAGTTCATCATACGCAACCATTTTGAGACGGAAAGCGGCATCGGTATTCAGGGAATCCTGCCGACGGGAGATGTAACCATCGTAAAATGCGGAAGCGAAAGCCTGGACGAATATTACCTGAGCACCGGCACGCTTGTTGAGAATACAAACTACATCAATATGTGCCGCACCCAAGTGCGGATAAAAATGAACTCCCCTGCCGACTATTTCCTCAAGACACCGCTGGGCAACCACCACATCATGCTGTATGGCAATTACGAGGATATATTGGAAGAGTTCCTGCAAGCCAATGCCTGCAAACGGATTGAATGATTACTCGTTCGCATCCGGTATCACCACCTCGAAACGCGTTCCTTTTCCCAACTCTGAGGAGACCGAGATAGAACCATGCAGGCGGTCTACGATGGTCTGGCAAATGCTCAGCCCCAAACCGGCGCCCTGCGTAAAGCTGTCTTCTTTGTAGAAGCGTTCGAAGATATGTTTCTGGGCGTCTTCGGAGATACCGCTTCCCGTGTCTTCGACAAAGATGGTGGTATATCCTTCCCGGTTCGTGACATAGCCGAAGGTGATGCTGCCCGTTACCGTGAATTTCTTGGCATTGTTTATCAAGTTGTTCACGACCTGCTTCAAGCGGACGGAATCGGTGATGACCAATTTGTCTTCCCCTTCCGGAATCTCTATACGCAGCTCTACATCCCGAGGCATACTCAGACGCTGGGATTCATGGACCTCCTGCATGATGAACGCCAGGTTGAATGCTCCGAACTTAAAGTCCATCGTGCCCGATTCTATGCGCGAGAGGTCCAGAATATCGTTTATCAACGCCAGCAGCAACGTACAGTTGATGTTGATTGTTTCGACGAACTGCTTTACCTCTTCCGGAGAGAAAGCGTCCAAGTCCTTCAATAAATCCGAGAAACCGACAATGGCATTCAGAGGGGTACGTATCTCATGGCTCATATTGGCAAGGAACGCAGATTTGAGCTTGTCGGCCTGCAAGGCACGGTCACGTGCGGCAATCAAGGCCTCTTCCGTATCCTTGTAACGCTGGATGCTCTGGCATACTCCCAATACCATGTATGGGGTATCAACCGTCAGTCCGTCATAAGCGGTACTGCGGAACTCCCACCATTCATAGCTCCCATCCGCACTCTTCAACCGGAAACTCATCCGTGAATTGATTTCATTGCCCAACAGAATGGCATCAAAATTCCTGCGCGTATGCAGCAAGTCTTCCGGATGTATAAGGGTGTCCATCTCATCACGTGCCAGCAAGTCCGTATCATCGGTATACCCGAAACGGCGCAGCAATCCACCCGGGAAATGGAAACGGTTCATATGCATGTTGTACTGCCACGGATAAATGGAGCTTTCCTCCACCGCCATATTGAAGAAGCGTCTCTGCATCTCTTCTTCGGAGATATTGCGGCATACAATCGCCATTCCCTTCATCTTTTCATTGGCAAAGATAGGTACTACCTCGCCGGAAACGGGGAAATACGTTCCCTGATGGTTTTCCTGCATGAAGGCTTTCTCCGGAATAGAAATAGGTCTCTTTCCGGTACGTACTTTCTTCAACAAGTCCTGCAGGATGTTTTCTCCATTCATGTAAATCCTGAAAATGGAGCCGGCCATCTGCTTCATAGAAACGGGACGTATAGGTTTCGGAAGAAAGTCCCAACATCTGTAACAACGGACGGTTGACAAAATGGATGCGCAGGTCGGTATCATACGTAATCAAGCCGTCGCGAATGGAACAGAAGATATTGTCGAACTCGTCGCGCTGCTCCACCAGGCGGTGCTGTATCAACAAGCGGGTCTGGGCATGTATGCGCTTACGCGACTCCCTGCGGTTGGCACGGAAAAGCCAGGCAACCAGCAGCACCAATGCCCCGACAATCAGCGAATAGAACAGAATGAACCAGACACGGTAACGCTCCATCAACGGTATATTCAAAATGATGCCCTTGCTCTCCGCACGGTTCGTGTCCACACGGAAAAACTGCAACTGTTTGTAATCGAACAGCAACTTGCCCCCAAAGTCCTTTACTTCCAATGAGGCGGGTGACTTGCCCTTCAAAATACTTGCAGCCTGCCGGCCGGCAGCAAAAGCATCCTCTCCGGGAACGGCATCATACACACACAGAACACCGTTCGTCATAGCCAGGTTCTGGCTGGTAAACACGGGGGCCTTCAACTTCAAGGAAAGAAAGGGAATCCATTTGGGAGCAATGACAATATGCTTGTAGGCATTGTAGTCATAGCAAATGGAAGTGATGATAGAGTTCAAGGACTTGGCCTGCACATTCAGCACTTTCAACTCATGCTCCGGATAGTTGCTCTTTATGCGTTCCCAGGATTCCTCCACAGCCTTAACCCCTTTAAGGCTCAGGAAACTGCTGTCGGACAGACAGACCAACTCCCTGCGGGAAGGAAACATGCGGACAGCCGCATCCAGCAAGACATCGAAATCCGTTTTCGAAACATAGCCGGAGACGTTGGGCATTCTTTCAAAGACCCTCTCATCCGGGTATTTGATACCCGAAACCACTACCGGTATCTGATAAGGCAGGGAATCACCGCAATGGGTCAATGTGAAGAAAGCCTCATCGCTGGAGGTCACAATCAAGTCCGTTTTCCGTTGCCTGGCACGCTCGCAGATGCGGCGCATGATGAAGCACTCGGAAGCGAAAGACCAGTAATCGGCATTCAGATATTCAGTAGTGATATTGGCTTTAACTCCTCCCTTGTCCAGTCCGTTCTCCAAATTTTCTGTCAGAAGGCTGTGCCAAGGAGTATTTTTTGTATAGGACTGTATGAAAAGTACATTGTACGTACGTTCCGTAGCCGAAAGTGTTCCCGACATCAACCACAACAAGCCTGCAAGCAATGGAAAGAAAAGGCGTTTCATCATAATATAGATTTTGTATACTCAACGCAAAACTCTTATTCGTCACGCAAATATACAAGTTATATTGAGAATGAGCACAGATTACTCAAAAAAAACTCACTCATCGTGCAATGCTTCGGCAGGCTGCACCTTCATGGCCCGTGAAGCCGGATACCAGATTCCTGCAATCACCATCAATGCCATCAATATCCAGACAATAAAAACACATATGACAAATCTCCCCCAAGTGGCATCCGTGGCTTCCGTAAAAGTGACATCCGCCATAACCATATTGCTACATATCATCAAAGCGGGGATGGAAGCAAGTGCCAACAGCAGCAACCCTTCACCCAGCAATTGCCAGCGTATTCTTCCGCGCTGCTGCCCATGGCCATGCGCAAAGCAATCTCGCTGCGACGGTGGCGGGTACGGAACCAGAAAGTTCCCATCAGCCCGATGAATACATTGAAAACGAAGAATACTACAATGAGCCTTGCACTGCGAATGTATGGAGTTATTCCTTCAGCAGCATCCCGTTCTATTTTCTGTTCTTTGTAGCTCTGTATATCGAAAAGATAGAATGGAGTGACCTGCAACTGCGATGTCATATCCTGATAAAAACAGGCTGCAAAATTATCCGTATCCGCCTCCGGGCGTATCCGTAGGGAAATGAACGGAAGGTACTGGTCCTTATAAAACCAACCGGGGAAAGGAGTCAGTACAAAAGGCCCGTAACGGGCATAATCATCCGTCTTCTGCAAAGCACAGACTGCGGAAACACGGTAACGAAGACCTCCATTGTAATAATCCAGGAACTCGCGACCCACCGCCTCGGCACTTGTCAGGAAAAGGCTGTCTGCCAAATCACGGGTCACCACGGCAGGCAGAGGGCTGGCAGTGGGGTTCCAATCCATGATATTCCCCTGCAACAGTGGAATGCGCATGACATCGAAATATTCGGGAGACACATAGCGTACAGTAGTCTCGACAACATGCACACTGTCCGTTGTATAACCCTGATAAACACGCCCTCGGGTATAAGTATCGGTACCCAACCACATGGCAGCACTTTCCACAGCAGGATATTGCCTGATACGCCGGAGCACCTCTTCCATTGGTTTGAACCAGAAGGTCTGCAGGCTGTCTTCCGACGTGCACGGCACTATCTGTGTGGGATTACAGGAAATCCTTATCTTATAGACATGCTCCAAATCATACCCCTTAGGTTGCCGTTCTGCATGGGCAAAGCCATAGAGTACATCCACACAATACCACATCAATGTAAATACAATCAACAGCTCGGCAAACAGCCAGCCATTACTGCGGCGCTGGTTCCATATCTGGTGTAAAATAGAATGTATCATACTCGTTACTGTTTTTTAATTAGGATTCGTTTATCCGCTCATTCTCCGCCAAGAACCTCGGCTATGGGGCGGCGGGTGGCATGCCAGGCAGGAATAAACACAGAAAGCAGGTTGAACAACAGACACACCACCAATACAGCCACGAAAACCGCGGGACGGAGAAAGAGCCAGACGCTTACATCAAAATTCGTTCCGGGAGCACCATCGCCAAGCATCCAGTCCTTGCCCAGCCATAGGAATATGCACGAAAAGAGAAAACCGAGCAATGCGCCGGCAAATGCCAAGGCCAGGTTCTCGCGGAGCAACTGCACCATCAAGGTAGAACGGCTGGCACCGTATGCTTTCCTTACCGCAAGCTCAGCCATGCGACGGGACATTTGCGAAGATATAAGTCCACTGACATTGATGGCGGGTACAATCAGCAATATCAGACCCAGGATTATGCAAGTTACGGCAGGACTCATCGTGTCATTACGGAAGAACTGCCGTTCCGTATAAGTGCTGAAATCGGGAAGTTCCAGTTTATATTCGGTCAGTGTCTCGTTGAAGCGGGCAAGCGACTGCTCTATCTGCCGCTTGAGTTCCTCTCTGCCGACACCGGGCTTGACAAGGGCCACAGCCTCGAAATCTCCCCGTAGTCCTTCACTGCCCAGACCGGAATCCCGGGTGGAATAAGGCATCCACAACTCTCCATAGGCAAATGTGAACAGGGAGCTCACGTCCTTAGTGACCCCGACAATGCGCTTAGGGCGAAAGTTTACAAAATAATTTTTGCCAATGGCTGCTTCGGCAGACCCGAAAGCTTCGCGGGCAAGCTGTTCACCTATAACCACGACATCCCGGCAAGCATCGAACTCTTCGGTACTGAAAAAACGGCCTGCCACAAGAGGGATGTCGTAGACACGCCAATAGTTCAAATCCACCTGACGAACCGTACGGCGCATTCCCCGCACGGGCGAATCCCCACAGTATCTAAGATAGGTAGGTCCCAGATAGGTGACAAGTTCCGCACCCGGAAGTTCTGCAAAAATAGCGTTGACAGCCCGATAAGACATGCCCGCATTGGAATTGCTGTGGTCGGACTTGCGGTAAGAGTATCCATAAGAAGAATATACCATGCTACTGCGGTGCGACTCGGGAGCCAAGTCAGCCGTCTGGATGTCATACACCATGTAAATGACCATGACAAAGGTTATACTCACTGCCGTACCGATGACGGAAACAGCACTGAAAAAGGGATTCTGGCGGATAAGAGCTAAAATTTGTTCCATAGCTTTCTATTCATCGTGCAATGCTTCGGCAGGCTGCACCTTCATCGCCTTGCGGGCGGGAATACCTATACCGATGACAATCATTAGGGTAATCAGCACAAAGCTGATGGCAGCACAGAGCAGCAGGCGGTCCCACTCCAACGTCGTACCGTTCCTCCAGGAATTCAACTCCAGGTGTGCAAGATTATAATCGATGAGCAATGCAACGGGGGTGACAATTGCCAACAACAATATCCCTTCACTAAGCAGCCGGCTGAAGATGGCACGGTCTGTCGCTCCATGCGCTTTGTGCAGTGCTATCTCCGAACGGCGTTGCTGCGTACGGAACCAGAATGTTCCGAGCAAGCCGAGGAAAATGTTCAGCAGCAGGAATCCCATACCCATCACATAGTTACGGATGTCATTGGTCCATGCCTGCTGGTAGTTGCGACGAATATCCTTGAAAGAACGTATCTCCGAAATGAAGATATTGCCTATGCGGAACTGGCTCTCACTGTCTGCCTTCAGCCTCTCAATGAAGTCATTGTCCTGCCCTTCACGGACGCGGACACAAAGTTCGAGACCGATATAGTAGAAACTCTGCTTCACCATCATGGAATATGAGCTTCGCGCCTGGTCGTAATCGTGATAGCGTACATTTTGCAGTGCAGCACCCAGCCGGTAGGTCTTCGTAGTATCACCAAAAAGATAGAACCGCTGGCCTACGAGATCTGTCATCCGGCGGTCGTATTTCCGGTAGAGGTTATCCGAAGCCATAAACTCCCCGCGCTCCAACATTTCAGCCAATTGTTCGGGTGTCTCGCCACGCGTGCCCCGATAGCGGAATACACGGGGAAAGTCCGGTGTCACTAACCTGCGGATGGTCCAACCGGGAGAACGCAAAGTGTCATAGCTTACTTCAGCGCCTGAATTGCTTCCGTTGTAAGGATATGAATTCTGCGAAAGGCTGACCGCTTCTATCTCCGGCCGACGACGCAGACGCTCCAACAACTCGGCTATGTCATCGTGGGTCTGCTGAGAGGTATGCCCGGCTATGTAGTCGGGACTTTTGGGTGTCAGTTCCCCCAACTCTATAAGGTAGCAGTGCTCTATATTAAAGCCTCTCGGCTCCAGATAGGTGGCGGCGCGCGTGTAGAGATAGTCTACCACGTACCACATCACTACACTCACTACCAATAACTCCAACACCAACCATAGGTTTGAGAGCCATTCATTCTTTATCTGTGTAAGAAGTTTCTTAGTCATTTTCTTCAATGATTAATGTTTTGTGATGGAGTTATTTATGCAAACGTCCGCCCAATGCATTTACAATCCCTATTCTTGATGCACGCCATGCGGGAATACCGGAACTTAGTAAGTTCAGCACAAAGCAGAACAACAACGCCCAGCCAAAGGTGGAGCCATGCAGCAATATGCTTGCATCCACTGCCGGAGGACTCAGCGTCTGGCTGAATTCCTGCGCAAACAGCAGTGTATTTCCCAAATAAGCGAATGCTACACTCAGCAACAATCCCATCACCCCTGCCAGCAATGTCACCACCAGATTTTCTGCAATGATTTGCCCCATCAGTTCCAGTCTCGTTGAACCGAATGCCCGGCGCACACCAATCTCTGCCACACGCTGGCGCAGACGGCTCTGCGTCATCGAGCTGAGGTTGATGGCAGGAACAATCAGTAGAATGATGAAGATAATGAGACGCTGCCTGCGTGCCTGGTCCACGTCCGGTTCGATGTTGGCAGCCATTCCTGCGGCATTTTTCTCCTGGTCATAAGGACGGTTACGGTAAATCAACGAATAACCATTCTCGCCAATTACAGTGTCGTACTCCTGACGGCGGCGTTCCGTCTCCTCACGAATAGCGGGAAAATCATCACGGCTTTTCGCCAGAATGGTAACGCTCATCATCCCCATATGCTCATCACTCCATGTGCTTTTCGTTATCTCAGTAGAAGTATAGGGCACCCATACCTGCGCATAGGCAGTGTTGGCCAAAGTAGAAACATCCTTCACTACACCGGACACTGTATAAGGAGCATGGTTCAAAAGGAATTCGCGACCAACAGCCTCCGTTGTCTGGAATAACCTGCGCGCTACACTTTCCGTAATTACCGCTACGGGTAGTCCGGCATCGAATGTAGCCTGGTCATAAGGTTTCCCGGCAACAAAAGAGAAATCAAACACACGCCAGAAAGTATCATCTGTCTGCAACAGGTCGATACCCGTTGCAGGTTGTCCCGGCAGATTCACGGGGGTAGAAATGACCATACAGGTATAAATCGTTACTGCTTCGGGGGTCTTCAGCGATTTGAAGCACTCAAGCGCAGTCTTTATCCCCATCGGTCCGTTGGAACTGTTTCCCTCTCCCCAGCTTTTGTTGGTGATGCTCATATAATGCACATGTAGAAAGCGGTCGCGGTTGCTCTCCGGAGCAAACGGAGCTACCTTCACCTGCTGCATCATCACCACCAGCATGATGAGGAAGATGGCAAGTGCCGTACCGGCTATGCTGACGGCACTAATCATCGGTTGCTGCCGCAACTGTGCCCAGGCTTGTGTGAAGTATTGCTTTATCATATTGATATTTACGATTAGACGATTTACTATTTACGATTGGTGTTACCGCTACTCAACGGCCCACCTTCAGGTTACATGTATTCACTCCGCCTATGCCTCCTTTAGAAATGTCAGCATGCCCGGCAGTTCCGCTCAAAGTGACGTCACCCACACCACTCATTCTGGCAGTCAAATAATCGCAGACTACATGAATATCGGCGCTACCTACTCCGCGCAAAGCAACTTTCAGCTCGTCACACGTCAAATCGGATACATTCACTTCACCCACTCCCTTTACTTCAAACGATACTTCATCCAGTTTCAAGGGCTTCTCACAATTGAACTGCCCTACGCCGGTAAACTCCACCTCCTTCAAATCAGGAGCCGAAATCCAAATGGTCACGCCATCTTTCTGATTTCTCATGCTCTTGTTTTTCCTATCCTTGAAGCCTATCAGCAGACAGCCGTCCTTCACTGTGGTTTCTGTATTCTTCACGTGCTTCTCCTTACCTTCAATCTTGAAAGAATAAGTGTCACTCTGTGTAAAATAAATTGTTCCCACAGACGTTATCTCAATGGACGAAAAGGCATCCACTTTGCGCACTTCACTCACTTTGGTATCTTGTGCATAAACACTCAGCATACCTACAAATGTCAATATCAATGCAATGATAATACCTACTATATTAGTTTTCATTTTTCTTCTTTTTTATTGTTAATCCTCTATTGTTTTTCATACTACTCTTCATGCAACGCCTCTGCCGGCTCAATCTTCATAGCCTGCCGTGCCGGAAACCATATTCCAATCACTACCATCAGAGCTATCAGCAGCCAAGCCCCCAAAGAACCTATCAGAAAGCGTGTCATACTCCACTCCACCGGCCAGGTAGATATGAGAGAGGTACGTCCGATGGTAAATTCCGCCACCCCTACATTGTAGCATACAATCATGGCAGGCAACGTCACTAACGCCAACAGCAGCAGTCCCTCGCCCGTCAGCAGACGGAACACTCCACTGCGCGTACTGCCCATCGCCATCCGTAAAGCTATCTCCGAACGGCGGCGGCGTGTACGGAACCAGAAGGTGCCTATTAATCCCAAAAACACATTCACCAGCAAGAAGAGCACCACCACAGACTGACTGTTCACCTTATCCGTATCGCCGTTCATCACCTCGAACTGCAACTGTTGTTCGGTATAGGGAGCGGCATCTGCCACAAAGGCATTGTCCGTGTCCAGTTTAGGCGCTATTTCGCGCAGGAACTTCTCCCGATAATCCGGTCCGTCGGCAGCAG
This sequence comes from Bacteroides rodentium JCM 16496, assembly GCF_000614125.1. Taxonomy (GTDB): domain Bacteria; phylum Bacteroidota; class Bacteroidia; order Bacteroidales; family Bacteroidaceae; genus Bacteroides; species Bacteroides rodentium. The sequence goes on along the minus strand of NZ_BAKJ01000061.1, from coordinate 8,743 downwards.
GCTTCACGCGGAAAACAATCTGCGACCAATTGTCGGCAAACTCTGCCTTAATCATATTCTCTCCCAAATGATAAAAGAACCAAGGTTCCTCAACTCCATAACGATAGGAACGGAAAGCACCGGTCTTCCCCATCTGCTTGATGATTGTAACAGAATCACCATTACCTAACGGCGTAGTCTGCGAAAACTCCGGCATTTTCTTACGAAAACGTTCAAAAGCGGCATTACTCAGTGTCACATTGTTCCATCCTGCGGGAGTGTCCCGGAACGGGTGACGCGGGTCCTCACTTATCCGGAAAACATCCATATATCCTCCAGTCGTATAAATACAGCGTCCTTGCACCCAGGAAGTATCTTGCACAACCAACGCATTGTAACTATTACTGCCACTCATCGGAAGGCTCCAATAACAAAGGGCAGCTGCCTCTACGGAAGCTCTTGTTCCAATTTTGCCAATATACCCAGATATTTATCGGCATCAGTCAGACTCGTATCCCGACTTTCTCCACCTACAACGGTGGATAATTTATAGACATGTTCAATATTATAACCCAGCGGACGGTAGAAAGTATATTTCATGCATCCCAGTGAGTCACAGAGGAACCACATCACGATGAATACCAAGAACAATTCAGCCAATACCCAGCCGTTACTGCTGAAGCGTGCCTTTATCATACGTAAGTTATGTATCGTAAATTTCATATCAAGTACCTCCTTCTATTTATCATTCAAAGAATCTACAATAGTGCGCCGTGCCGCTATCCATGCAGGCAGTGCCGCACTCAACAGATTGATGACCACACAGAAAACAAATGCCAGCAGGAATACCCACGGACTAAACAGCGCCTCCATGTTCAAGCTGAACTCGCCCGACGTACCCACATTCTGATTATTGGTGAACAGCCACATACGCATGGCATATACTGCCAAATAACTGAAAAGCAGTCCCACTACTCCACCCAGTAATGTCAACATCAGATTTTCGTTCAGTATCTGCCGCACAAGCACACTTTTCGTTCCTCCAAAAGCCTTACGTACACCTAATTCGGTAATACGTTGCTGCATGCGGCTGTTACTCAAGCCACACAGATTGAGTGACGGTACCAACAAAATGATAAATAAAGCTACGGCATATTGAAGATAAAGCATTGTCAAGTCTGGCCCTACATTAGCCCATACGTGGTTGACGTGCGCCACGATATTGTCCGGCTGTTCCATGATGTCTATCTGTTTGTTGCCCAATCCGGCATTAACACGTTCCACCTGCTTGGCAATGCCCTCTCGGATGGCAGGAAAGTCATCAGATGTACGTGCCAATACAGCAATCTGCATGCCTCCCAAATAACTGTGGACTCCGGTAATTTTCAGTTCGTCGGCACTGTACATACCCCACACTTGTGCGTATGCATCCTTAGCAGTGACGGAAACATCTTTCACCACTCCCACGATACGTACAAGTTCCCGGTTCAGCAGGAATTCCTGTCCCACTACATCTGTACTTCCATACAGTTTCCGCGCTACAGACGCACAGACTACTACAGCCTTGCTTTCTCCAGCACGGTCGGCTTCGCTGAAGCCGCGTCCGGCAAGAAACTGCATGCTGAACACTTTCCAGAAGTCGGGATCTGTCCGCATAGCATCCACTTTCACCCGATTGTTACCGTCAGTCAACGAAGCCAACGACAAACCGGCTGGGGAAAATGCCGTACAGTATTCCACTTCGGGCACCGGCTGCACGCATTCTTTCATAAATGCCGCCGAAGGATTACTCCAATTATTATTGCCGTCCTTTTCCTTGTCGTATACGTGCATAGCGGAAAAGTAAAGACACCGACTGCGGTTCACTTCCGGTTCCAAGTCAGCATATTTCGTCTGCCAAGTAATCACAATAGCCATAATCATGGTGATAGCAAAGGCCGTACCCAATATGGAAATCGTACTTAGCAGCGGATTCTGCTTCAAGATTGTAAAAGCTTGTCTTACGGTTTGCATTTCATTTATTGATAGTTGATAATTAATAGTTGACAGTTGGCTGTTAAGCAGTAATTATTCCACCTGACGTCCGTCGAAGAAGCGGACGGTACGTGAGGTCTGTTTGGCCTGCTCTTCATTGTGGGTCACCATCACGATGGTACGTCCGTCTTCCTTGTTCAGTTGATGCAACAGTTCCATGACTTCGGCACCCATCTTGGAGTCCAGGTTACCGGTGGGCTCATCGGCGAGGATTATCTCCGGGTTGCCGATAATGGCACGGGCAATGGCTACACGCTGGCACTGACCGCCGGAAAGCTGTGTAGGCATGTGACGCATGCGGTGGCTCAAACCGACCTTCTTCAATACCTCTTCCGCCAGATGACGGCGTTCCTTGGCAGACACCTTTCTATACAGCAAAGGCAGCTCCACATTATCCAGCACATTCAGCGAATTAATCAGATGGAAAGACTGGAACACAAAACCCAGCTTCTGGTTACGGAAAGCAGCCAGCTCCTTGTCCTTCATGCCGTCCACTTTCGTACCGGCTATTTCGATGGTGCCGCTGGTAGGTGCATCCAGTAAACCCATAATGTTCAGCAACGTAGATTTTCCACAACCGGAGGGTCCCATGATACTGAGAAATTCTCCCTTGTTCACTTCGAGGTTTACATTTTCCAATGCCACGGTTTCAATCTCGTTTGTACGATAAATCTTGTTGATGCCAGTTAACTTAATCATAATGGTAAGTATTTAATTGTTATTATTCTGTTCTGTTTCTATTCCGCACAATTTCTGTTTCAAGAGGTCAAAAGTTGTGCCAAAATCGTTTATTATTGATTATCTGCTATTTATACATGCAGTAAGGTGTCCGAAAATGAACACCTTGTCCGTTTTCATCTATTCGTCACGCAGGGCTTCCGTAGGTGGAATGCGGCTGATGTTGCGCGCCGGGATATAGATTCCCACCAACACTACCACCAGCAGTATCAGAAAGATGACGAGCGACACGAGCAGATAATGCGAGGTGAAATCCGACACCCAATAGCTCTCTGTGCTCTCCACCAATTCTGCCCTTTGGCCAGCCCTTCTTTCAGTGCATATTGCAAATAGAGCAGAAAACCAGTCAGTGAAGCGACCACGGTCAATACCGTGCCTTCGCCCATCAGCAGGCGGACAATGTCGCTGCGTGTAGCTCCGAACGACAGCATCACTCCCACTTCCTCGCGCCTCGTACGTGTCTGCAACCAGAAGGTACCGATGACACCCAGGCAAAGATTCACCAGGAAGAAAGCCGCCATCGCCAGATTACGGCGGTAAATCGGTGTGGAATTGCTGGCTTCGCTCTCCGTTATAATCTGCTCATAGGAACGGACACTGCGGGCAAACAGATTGCCCCGCCTCATCTCCTTCACCATCCAGGGACGGAAATCGTGCAGAAAACGCTCCATGCTGACACCCTCTTTGAGACGTACCAAGATATGGGCACTTTCAGGGATATAACTTGTATCGATGGTAAGCATCGGCATAAATGCAACGGGGACGGGACGCCACTCGCTATACATCTTCATGGCTCCTATCGTACCGACAACCGGCATGTACAAGGTATCTCCATGGTCTCTGCTTATACAGCGTTTGCCATGCGCGTCTTTGGTATGGAACAACTGTTCGGCAGCATTCTCTGTCAGTACAATGTCATTCGGGGCATAGGCGTAGTCGGACAGCTGTCCGGGTGTCCGCCCCTTACCGGAACGGAAACCATACGTATCGAAAAAGTTCGTATGAGGCAGAAATTGTATCATCATAATAGATAAGGGAATCGTATCCCCTTCGGCAAACAATTGACTATTCGAACTTCCCGAAGAATTGGGATAACAGAATCCCAGCACGGGAGTGGCCGATTCCACACCGTCAAAGTCCTTGACATAACGCACCAGATTATAATAGTTGTCCACCAACGTAGCAGAGTCCTGCGCTTCGGCGTCGTATCCCGGTGCCTGGGGCTGCAATGCGCCCAATGAAATGAGGCAAAGCCGCTCCGCATCATAGCCCAACGGGATATTACGGTCGTGCGTGACCACAATCACCGGGTCCAATACAACCCAACTGATGATACTCACCAATATCAATTCGGCCAACAACCATCCGTTCTTGCGGCGGCGCGCCCAAAGATTCTTCCATATTAACTTAAACATACCAACCTCCCGTGTCTTATCGTTTTTCATTCAGTGAGTTCACAATCGGTTTCCGCAAGGAATACCACGCCGGTATAAGGGCCGACAACAGATTCAGCACGACGCACAGCGCCAATGCGGCGAGAAAAACCAGCGGAGCAAACAGCATTTCACCCGATACGCGGACCTCCACTCCTTCGGGTACCATATTCGGCCAGCTGTCGAATACCGTAAATATCCACTCGCGTCCCACGTAAAGTGCCAGCCATGCCAGCAGCAAGCCCAATGCTCCGCCCAGTGCGGTCAGCAGCAGGTTTTCCCACATCACTTGTGAAAGCAGTATCTTACGTCCGGCTCCAAACGATTTCCGCACGCCCATCTCTGCCAGACGTCCCTCCATACGGCTCGATATCATGCCGCTCAGATTCAGGGCAGGCACCAACAGCAATACGAGCAGGACAAGCAGAAAGTGGCGCACTGTGGCCCAAAGGTCAAACTCCATACTTGCATAAGTCTTGAAGACACTCAACAGATGGGAGGTGGGCTGCTCCCAGAAATCTACTTTCCATTCATCGGGATGCATAAGATTCTCCTTGCGGCAGATTTCCTTTATCTCAGCCCGCAGAGCATCTCCCTGCTTACCGTCCTTCACCAGAAAGGTAGCGCTGAAAGCTCCCAGATAGGGAAGGTTGTATTTAGGACTGCTGTAATCGGGCGACACCGTATAAGGTACGTAAAGCTGTGCATAGGATTTGGAGGTGAGGTAACTGGCACTGCGCACCACCCCACAAACCCGATAGTCGATATAGTTCAGGCTGAACGAGCGTCCTACCACCTCTTCCGTCGTACCGAACAAGCGGCGTGCCAAATCATCGGTAACGACAGCAGTGGAAATGCCACTTGCCAGGTCGGATGCCGTGAATGGACTGCCTTCCAGGAATTGGAAAGAATATATCTTAAAAAAAGCAGGGTCTGTCAACTTTACCATAACCGGAAAATCACCGCTGCGGTCGGCAGGCTGTATATAACTGTTTTCCGACAAATCATTATGCAGCTCGGCTGAAACGACAAGGGCATTCTCTACGGGATAGAACCAGTCTTGCAGTGCCTTGTAGGAAACAGCCCATTGCATGGTCCTGGTATTGTTGCCGCTTCCCTGCGTGAATTTTGAATTGCTGAGGTAAAGCGTATTCATGCGGTTTGCCTCCGGATAGACGGGCGCAATCTTCACATAATACACCACCGCCATAATCATTGTCATGGCAATGGCCAGCCCCGTACCCACAATGTAGAGCATGCTGAACAGTTTATTCTGCTTCAACAGCTCCCAGGCTTGTTTCAAGTAAACCTTTATCATTTTAGCTTCAACTTATTCTTGTTCTTATAGTTACTCATATCGCTCACCACCACTTCATCACCCGGTTGCAAGCCACTGACCACTTCTACAAACTCAAAGTTGGAATCGCCCAGCTGCACCTTGCGCTTTACAATTTCCTTGTCGGAATTGCGTACAAAAAGTTCATACTCCCCACGTCCCACATAATAGCTGGCATTGGCTATGCGCATCACGTCTTCCTTCACCGCATTCATCACATAGACGTCGGTTTTCAGACCGGAACGCAGTCGGCGGTTGTTGTCCTCATTCAACTGCACGGTAAAGGAGATGACGCCATTCTTTGAAAGCGGAGTAACACTGCTTACGGAACCTTCCAGCTTTTCGCTGCCAATCTTCACAATGGCCTTGCCGCCAGCAGCCACACGGTCACCGTAAGTATCGGCAATCTCGCCTTCCACCTTGAAGTGGCTCAAGTCGGAGATGACGGCAATCTGTGAGCCTTCGGGCACTTGGGCACCAATCTGATTGTTGATATAAGTAAGGATAGCCTTCCGGGGCGAACGCACCTGCGCATCGTCGAGCGTACGTTTGGTTTCGGCCAGTGTCTTTTGGAACATACTGAAATCCAGTTCCTGCACTTGGTATTCTGCAGCCAGCACTTCCTTCTCGTTGGCATACTGCTGCTGTAATTGCTCGTATTCCAGTTGTGCTACGTTGTAGCTCAGTTCGGCTTGGCGCACTTTGTCGGTGGTGCCCGAACCGAGGCTATCAAGGTACTGCTCGTTACGCAGCTCCACCTTCATGCGGTCCAGCTTCATGGCGGAGACTTTGATTTTCATCTGAAGGTCGGTCAGCTTGGTCTGGTTGTCAAGTTTCAGCTGTTTCAGCTTATAGCTGCGCATCTGCTCTTCATCCAGCATCTTTTTGTAGTCGGTTTCGGCGCTCTGCAAGTCCAGTTTCAGGATGGGGGTACCTACATCCACGCTGTCGCCACCTTTTCTGTACACTTCCAAAATGCGGGTATTGATGGGCGAGTTGATGATTTCCTCGAATGCCGGGACCACCTTGCCGGAGGCGCTGACGCTGACTTCAATCGTACCTTTGCCCACTTGGGAGAAAACAAGGTCTTTCTCCTTCACTCCCGTACGCATCAATGAAATGAGTACACTGACCACTACGATACCTGCCACGCCGATAGCACCGTAGCGGATGATTTTCTTATTGCGTTCTTTATTACGCACTTCTTTCGGAATTTCTCTATCCATATCTTTAAATTTTATTGTTTGCGAACATAACGCTTAATATATACTAAATCCATGCCAAAATCATAACCCCCTGAAAGTAAGCGAAAAGACAAAAAAGAAGGGTGTCCGTTTTCGGACACCCTGTACATTTTCGGATAGCTTCTTTATCTTAATCTCAATCTGTCGCCAATCTCCGGCACGTATTCCGCATCCTTGCGATTCATCTTATAAAGGTTCTTCAGACGAATGCCGTACTTTTGGGAAATGGAGTGCATGGAATCGCCATCCTTCACTATGTAAACGGTATGGGGTTTGGCGGCCTTCTTGCGCTTTTCTTTCAAGTAAATAATGTCTCCCGCCTCCAGTGTATATTCTTTATGGAGGTCATTGTATTTCACCAGCTTCTTCCAGCTGATGTCAAACTCCTTGCCCAACACCTGGAAGGTGTCTCCGTCGCGTGCCACTACATAAGCTATATCGTTGGCAATGTACACCTGATGCGGATTGGCCAGCCAAGGCTTCTTTTTCAGTTCCTTCTCCCAGCTGCGGGCATCGCGCTTGCTCATGCCACGGCTGTCGTACTTATACAGTTCATAATCCTCGATAATGGTTATCAGTCGGTTGGCATACGACGGGTCGGTAGCATAGCCAGCCTTCTTCAAGCCGCGCGCCCAACCCTTATAGTCCGTAATCTTCAGTTTGAAAAGAAAAGCATAACGTGCTCCCCTTTTCAAGAAATCGGAATGGTCTTCATAAGAGTCTTTCGGATTGCGATAAGCGCGGAAACATTCATTGCGGGCATCGTCATCATGCCTCACTGTCCGTCCGCGCCAGTTGCCTCCGCACTTGATGCCGAAGTGGTTGTTGCTCTTGCGCGCCAGCGCGCTGTATCCGGCACCGCTCTCCAACAGCCCTTGGGCCAGCGTGATGCTGGCAGGTATCTTATGACGTTGCATCTGCTCCACGGCAAGGGGAGCATACTGTTTGATATACTCATTGTAGCGGGCATTCCGGCGTTGTGCCTGCACTGTTGTTATGGAAATAAAAAGAAATGCTATGATAGCAGTCAGTCTGAAAATCCGTTTCATGCTTAAAATGTTGAGTTCTGCACAAAAGTCCGTAAAAGAATTGAAATAACCAATCTCTTTTCTATCTTTGTAACATTAATTACAATATAACCCTTTGCCTTATGAAAGAATTAAATATCGAAATCGCCGTCAAGATATACGACTATGAAGAACTGGATGCCGCCGACCGCGAACTGATGGATGCCGCCCGCGAGGCTACCAACCGCAGCTATGCCCCTTACTCCCACTTCTCGGTAGGAGCTGCAGCCAGACTGGCAAACGGTATTGTAGTGACCGGCACCAACCAGGAAAACGCCGCCTATCCTTCCGGGCTGTGTGCAGAACGCACCACCCTATTCTATGCCAACTCCCAACATCCCGACCAGGCAGTGACCACCCTCGCCATTGCCGCACGCAACGAGCACAACGAGTTCCTGGAGTCTCCCATTCCTCCCTGCGGCGCCTGCCGGCAAGTGATGCTCGAAACGGAAAAGCGCTTCAAGCATCCCATGAGGGTGTTGCTATATGGCAAAAAGGGAATCTACGAGCTGAAGAATGTGGGAGAATTACTGCCACTCTCGTTCGATGCTTCGGCCATGAAGTAACAGAACCAATAAAGTACTAACATCGTGTCTGCAGGAAGTTAATTTCTTGCAAACACGATATTAACTTCTTGCCGACACAATATTAATATCCCCAAAAACCTTTGTTATTTAGTGGAAATCATTACCTTTGCGCCCACTAACCAATTAATTCCACCGATGAGAATATCCGACTAAAGACAACACATTTCGGTAAACATCACTATCAACATGCTTTTTCAGACTGAACGCTGAGCATCACCTATATAGATGTTTAGTCAATGCTGTGTTTGTCTGTACCCCGCCCCTTCGAGAATTTCAAATTCGGGGAATGCCTTGCATCTCCCTTATCATTCTTACTTCTAAAAAC
>NZ_BAKJ01000062.1 GCF_000614125.1 Bacteroides rodentium JCM 16496 | reverse complement strand
TACACATACATCAAGTCACGGATTCCGTCAATGATGAGCAACCCCACATCGGGCATATTTTCAAGCATATAACCGATAATCTGTTTCCGCTTATCGGGTGTCTGCTCCCTTAGCACGATGAAAACAAAATCGTCCCTGTCCTTGTCGGTAGGCAGTCCGGCAAGCCGCAAAATACGCTCCATGACCTTGTGGCAATGGTATTTGCTCTGCTCGGTATCTACATAGAGGATTTTCCGTTTGTTCGGTGGCAGGTATGCCGAATACTTCAATACCTCGTCATTCTTCAACGCTGCCGCAACGATAGCGGAAATGTTGAATGTCTTTTTGCTCTTGGCTTTACCCGTGGATGCACTGAAATTACCCAACGTGCCAATGGTAGAGCCGTTCACCCAGAGTATTTCGGGCGGCACTTCGTAAGTGTCCGTCACCTTTAGATGAATGGTTTTCCAAAGGGCTGCGAAATCCTCTTTCTGCATGGTGATGTCCTGCCCGGCTTCTGTCGCTTTTCTATTTTCCATAGCCGTTATTTCTTTAGAGGACGGTTAAGGATATACTTCTGCGCTTCCTGCTCTATCTGCGCCTGCGTCTTGACCGGGTTCTGACGCAACCATGCTTCCAACTCCGCTTTCTCAAAATAAAGCATTTTGCCCTGCGGCTTGTAATGGGGTATCAAGTTACCCGAAGTCAGCTTGTACAGGTAACTTTTAGAAAGGTTCAAGAACTTGCTCGCTTCATCGAAGCTAAGCACGTTCTTTGAAAGGAACAACATCTTTTCGAGTTCGGAAACTCTTAACTCTAAATTTTTTTCCATATTGTTTAGGAATTTAGGTGAAACAATATGAAGGTGCGCACCCTCGTTTTTTTGTTAACGGGGGCAAAGTTAAGAGCTTGAAAATGAAGTCTAATTGACCTTTGTTTGAGCGTTCAATCTATGCTCAACCTTTTTGCAGTTGTTTGATGTATTTGTCTATGATTTCATATCCTTTCGGATAGATGTTTTTCGCTTGGTCTGTCGCACTCGACAGGTCAGTACGTGTAAGCGGTTCACCTTTTATCTTCTTCAATATCAGTTTATTGTTTGCTATGACAGACTGCCATTCATAAACGATGTAATTATAACAGCTAAGTTGCATCATAAGATAGGCTAACAGACGGGTATTATTAACTTTCAATACCCCATTCAGTTTGCAGTTGAAAAAATCGGTAAGTATTTTGGCACTGACGGTAGTAGTAAACATATTCGCTTCATTCACACAGTCGGTCAGAAGTTTGATTTCATTAGCTTTCAACGTGGACTTGAAAGGATTGCTTTTGCCCACAATCTTGGTTGGATTAGTATCTGCACTTTCCTCTTTCTCTTTTGGCAAGGCTTGCTCTTGGATGGCAACCGCATCTGTATGGTAATTGCTTTCCTGTTCTTGCAGATAGCGCAAATATTTGGAAAGCACGACAAGATTAACGATAATGGACAAATAAGGAAGCCGCCCATCATAACAGGACGGTTCATGCAAATATGCATCCATATCAAAATCAGAGCAGCGGAAACCGATATACTTTTTTCTTTCATCAGAATTCAAGTCCTCAAAATAACCACTTTCCCACAAAAAATCGGGAATATCCATGTCCAATACAATGTTACGCACGACACGGTATTTTTGTTGGATGGCTACAATATTTTCAGTCACACGGAAAATTTCTTGTCGCAAATAATCCTTTAGCTGGGCTTGCGTCAAATATTCACGTTTTAAAAATAGTGCATCTACTTTAGTTTTATAGTCATGAGCTATACAACTATCTAATATCTTCTGTATTTCTCTGAAATTGGTTTCTATATGATTTTCCATAATCGTGTGCCTTTAAACGTTCTTACTACAAATATAAGGTAAGAATCTCACTTTTCCCGAAAACATCGGCAATAATAAGGAAGAAAAGATAGGATAAGCGTTAAGAAATTATAAAGATATGGGGAAGAAAACTATTAAAGTACACCTTTTCTTTGTATTCGTCATTCAGTACACATTTAGTACGCCCTATAAAAGCAGAAAACCCTGATAATCAGGTGATTATCAGAGTTTATTCGTACCCAGACCCGGGGTCGAACCGGGATGGAAGTGAATCCACTGGTGTTTGAGACCAGCGCGTCTACCGATTCCGCCATCTGGGCATGTTTGATTTCTCAAATGCGGTGCAAAGATACAGCTTTTTTCTAAACCTGCAATACTTTTTGGAAAAAAAGGCAAAAAAAACGATAAAACCTGCTCGAATCATTCCTAGTTTGTAAAATATGCAGTACATTAGCAGAAACTTTTAAAATCAATAGCATGGTAACCAATAAGGATAATTTCTGTGTAATTATGGGCGGAGGAATCGGCAGCCGTTTCTGGCCATTCAGCCGCAAGACACTTCCAAAACAGTTTCTGGATTTCTTTGGTACGGGACGTTCCTTGCTGCAGCAAACCTTCGACCGCTTCAAGCAGATAATCCCCATGGAAAATATACTTATCGTAACAAATGACTTGTATGCCGACCTTGTAAAAGAACAGCTTCCCGAACTTAAACCCGAACAGATTCTACTGGAGCCGACACGCAGGAATACAGCTCCCTGCATCGCGTGGGCTTCCTATCATATCCGCGCCTTGAATCCGAACGCCAATATAGTGGTGGCTCCTTCAGACCACTTAATCTTGAAGGAAGGCGAATTTCTGGCGGCTATCGAAAAAGGACTGGACTTCGTTTCCCAATCGGACAATCTGCTGACACTCGGTATCAAGCCCAACCGTCCGGAAACCGGATATGGCTACATACAGATAGCCGAAGCCACCGGTGACAACTTCTACAAGGTAAAGACCTTCACCGAGAAACCGGAACTGGAACTGGCGAAAGTGTTCGTGGAAAGCGGAGAATTCTACTGGAATTCCGGTCTGTTCATGTGGAACGTAAACACCATCATCAAGGCAAACGAAACCCTGCTGCCCGAGCTGACCTCCAAACTGGCCCCCGGCAAAGATGTGTACGGAACAGCCCGGGAGAAACAGTTCATTGACGAGAGTTTCCCTGCTTGTCCCAATGTCTCCATAGACTTCGGCATCATGGAAAAGGCAGACAATGTATATGTATCATTAGGCGATTTCGGCTGGTCTGATTTAGGTACCTGGGGGTCTTTATATGATTTGTCTCCCAAAGATGAAGCAGGCAATGTAGCCCTAAAATGCAAATCCCTCATCTATAACAGCAAGGACAATATCGTGGTGCTGCCCGAAAACAAACTTGCAGTTATCGACGGCTTGGAAGGCTACCTCATAGCCGAGTCGGACAATGTATTACTGATTTGCAAGAAGGATGAAGAACATACCATCCGCAAATATGTGAATGACGCCCAGATAAAACTGGGAGAGGAATACATTTAAATTAAAGATTGACAATTTAGAATTAAAAGACAGGTGCCGAAGGCAAAAAATAGCGGGAGCTGGATGAGGTCCAACTCCCGCTTCCGTTTATTTAGGGGAGGAAAATAAACCGGTTAAAGCGCTGCACGGATGCTTCCGCCACAGCCTTGAATTCTTCGTCCGTCAGTTTCAGTTTGGGATTGGAGAAAAGCATATCTTTTTCGTTCTGCATAGGAATCAGATGTATGTGCGCATGAGGCACTTCCAGCCCCAATACCGCTTCTCCTACCTTTCTACACGGGAAGGCCTTGCCGATGGCAAGCGCCACTCTCTTGGCGAAAACATGCATCGCCGCCAAATCCTCATCGTTCAAATCGAAGATATAATCCACTTCCTGCTTGGGAATGACCAATGTATGACCTTTTACCAACGGATTGATGTCAAGGAACGCAAAGAATCTGTCATCCTCCGCCACCTTGTAGCAAGGTATTTCACCTGCGATAATTCTACTGAATATTGTTGCCATAGCTATAAATTATAAAATAAGGCAAGCCCGTATGCGGACCTGCCTTTCTTTAAAATGAGATGTTCACTACTTCCAGGTTAATCATGCCCTGCGGAACTTTGATTTCTGCGATGTCACCTACTTTCTTGCCAAGCAGACCTTGTGCAATCGGAGTATTCACGGAAATCTTTCCTTCCTTCAGATTGGCTTCACTTTCGGAAACGATGGTATAAACCATCTTCATGCCATTCTTCACGTTCTTAAGCTCTACCTTATTAAGAATCTGTACAGAATCGGTTTTCAACTTCGACTCATCAATAATCTTAGCGTCGGCAATGGTCAGCTTCAAATTGTTAATTTTCATCTCAAGCATGCCTTGAGCTTCCTTGGCAGCGTCATACTCTGCATTTTCCGACAAATCACCTTTGTCACGCGCTTCGGCAATGGCAGCCGATATTTTGGGACGTTCCACCGTCTCCAGGTGTTTCAACTCGGCCATCAATTTCTTGTAGCCGTCTTCTGACATATAAGCCATACTTTTTCCTCCTTAAATGTTATGTTAGTTTTTAATGGTACTATAAACAAAAAAGAATTCCAACATGGTCAGCATGCTGGAACCCTCTTTCCGATTTTCCTATGCAAAGATAGCCTTTTATGCAATGCGTGTCAAGCATAAAAGGCTGCTTTGTAACATATTTAAACGAAAACTTCTTATTTATAACATGTTACAGCAATGCTTTCACTGCCGCCTCCAGGTCTTTAATGCTCTCTCCACGGGCACTCAACTCATTGTTCTTGTTGACCAGGAACACAGAAGGCACATTCTTCACATTATAAGAAGCCGCTATAGACGAATAAATTCCATTACCGTCGCGCACACAAATCCAAGGCAGATTGTCGGCAGTTGTTTTCCAATAGTGCTCGTCTGCATCCAGAGAAACCTGATAGATTTCCAATCCCTGGGCGGCATACTTGTCGTACAAGTCGCGCAACATATAATTATGTGTAGCAGAAACGGCACTCTGATAAACAGTGAAGTCCACAATAACAGCCTTGCCCTTCAGTTCGCTCAACTTACGTGTATTGCCCTTCATGTCGCGCAGGTTAATGTCGATGATGCCAGTTTCGGAAATTGCCTCTTCGGGGATTTCCACCACCTTCTGCTGCGGAGTACGGGTATTCTTCATTCCCTTTATCACAATATTGTAGAGGTTCTTGGAGCGGTCGGCAGCCGGATAGTAATTGTTCAGGCTGGTTGCCACGGCTGCAAAACACTTAATGTCTTCCTTATTGTTCAGAGGGTCGAAAATCAAATAATTATTCAGCTTCTGGAACAAGGCGAAATAGGCGGCAGCCGTATTGGGAGCGGCAAAAATATAGCTGATTTTCACTTCATCCTTATAGTTCTTCAATAAAGAGGCAAGGCTGTCCTCAAAAACATCGGCGCCTATCTTATGTGCCTGCACCGACTGCAGCAATGCATTCACATTATCCTGAAGCTTCATCTGCTTCAGCGTCAAGTCCTTTATCTTCGAGCTATTCGGAGAACCTTCCACCGTATAGGCAGTGGCGAAATCGGTATAAGGCGCCTTTACCAAAACCGTTTCCGTCGAATCTACCGAGAAATTAATAACCTTGTCGTCTACCCGCAGACGGTAGAATTCCGGAGATACCGGACGTACCTGCTTGAAGACGAAAGAGCCGTCCCCTTTCAGTTTTACGGAATCCAGAGGAACAATGCCTTCCAATGCCGAAGCTTCCAAATAAAGCATCTTGCCGTCGGCACCAGACACTTCACCCTCTACTTTGAATTTCGGTTCGGAATTACATGCACCCAATGCTATTGCAGCAAGTGCCATAAAAAAGATTTTCTTCATATCGTATCTTCAGTTTTGTTTTATCCTAAAAAATATATTTTTCATGTCTCGATTGTCCTATTCTTCTGTTTTTGTCTACCTCCTCCCTACTTTGTCCCTGTCTTCTCCCTGTCTAAACACTGGGAGCAGATAAGAAGCAGGTAGGGACCAGATAGGGAGAAGACTGGGGGGAGGGCCATTATTGTTCCATTTCTCTTATTTTCCTTCCCTACGCCCGGAAAAACATTTTTCCGAATCGCCTGCAAATATACTTCTTTTCAAGTTCAGTCAAAGCATTTTCCCTCGTTCTTCCATATAGAAAACTGCAAAAAACAACTAAATACAAACTTTTTATCTCATTCCCACCATTTTACATGAATAAATTATGTATCTTTGCACGAATTTTGAAAGAAAATTAGATATAAAACATTTTTTATGATTAACCCAATTGTTAAGACGATCGAGCTTCCTGATGGCAGAACCATCACGCTCGAAACGGGAAAGCTGGCAAAACAGGCAGACGGTTCTGTAATGCTTCGTATGGGCAACACCATGCTTTTAGCTACTGTTTGTGCCGCCAAGGACGCAGTTCCCGGAACAGATTTCATGCCATTACAGGTAGAGTACAAAGAAAAATTCTCCGCATTCGGACGTTTCCCCGGCGGTTTCACAAAGCGTGAAGGACGCGCTTCTGACTACGAGATCCTCACTTGCCGCCTCGTTGACCGTGCTCTCCGCCCCTTATTCCCTGATAATTTCCATGCAGAGGTATACGTAAACATCATCCTTTTCTCAGCAGACGGCGTAGATATGCCCGACGCTCTGGCCGGACTCGCAGCTTCTGCCGCACTTGCAGTTTCAGATATCCCCTTCAACGGACCTATTTCCGAAGTACGCGTAGCACGCATCAACGGGCAATTCGTCATCAATCCTACCTTCGAACAACTGGAACAAGCCGATATGGACTTGATGGTGGGCGCCACTTATGAAAACATCATGATGGTGGAAGGCGAAATGGACGAGGTTTCCGAGCAGGACTTGCTGGAAGCGATGAAGCTGCACACGAAGCCATTAAGATTCAGTGCAAGGCACAGATGGAACTGGCAGAAGAAGTAGGCTCTACCGTGAAACGCGAATATTGCCACGAAGTGAACGACGAAGAACTCCGTAAGGCCGTTCACGACGCTTGCTACGACAAGGCTTATGCCATTGCCGCTTCCGGAAACAAGAACAAGCACGAACGCATGGAGCTTTCGATGCCATTCGCGAAGAATTCAAGGCACAGTTCTCCGAAGAAGAACTGGAAGAAAAGGCAGCCCTCATTGACCGTTACTATCACGATGTGGAAAAAGAGGCGATGCGCCGTTCCATTCTGGACGAAGGCAAGCGCCTTGACGGACGTAAGACTACCGAAATCCGTCCTATCTGGTGTGAAACCAGCTACCTGCCCGGCCCTCACGGTTCTGCCATCTTTACACGTGGCGAGACACAGTCTTTGTCTACTGTGACTTTAGGTACCAAGTTGGACGAGAAGATCATCGACGACGTATTGGAACACGGAAAAGAGCGTTTTCTTCTGCACTATAACTTCCCTCCGTTCTCTACGGGTGAAGCCAAGGCACAGCGCGGTGTAGGCCGTCGTGAAATCGGCCACGGCCATCTGGCATGGCGTGCATTGAAGGGGCAGATTCCTGCAGACTATCCGTATGTAGTACGTGTGGTATCCGACATCCTCGAATCAAACGGTTCTTCTTCCATGGCTACCGTATGTGCCGGAACTCTGGCATTGATGGATGCAGGTGTGAAAATCAAGAAACCGGTATCAGGCATCGCCATGGGATTGATTAAGAATGCAGGCGAAGACAAATATGCCGTATTGTCCGATATCCTCGGTGATGAGGACCACTTGGGCGACATGGACTTCAAGGTGACCGGAACGAAAGACGGTATCACCGCCACTCAGATGGATATCAAAGTGGACGGTCTGTCATACGAAATCCTCGAAAAGGCATTGCTGCAGGCTAAAGAAGGCCGCGAATACATCTTGGGCAAAATCACCGAGTGCATCGCCGAGCCTCGCGAAGACCTGAAGCCTCACGCTCCGCGTATCGAGACAATGACCATTCCCAAGGAATTCATCGGTGCTGTCATCGGCCCTGGTGGAAAGATTATCCAAGGTATGCAGGAAGAAACCGGTGCCACCATTACTATTGAAGAAGTGGACAACATCGGTAGAATCGAAATCGCCGGTACCAACAAGAAGAGCATCGATGATGCTATGCGTATCATCAAAGGGATTGTAGCTGTCCCCGAAGTAGGCGAAGTCTACAAAGGCAAGGTACGCTCCATTATGCCTTACGGTGCATTCGTTGAATTCCTGCCGGGTAAGGACGGCTTGCTCCATATCTCCGAAATCGACTGGAAACGTCTGGAAACAGTAGAAGAAGCCGGTATCAAGGAAGGCGACGAAATTGACGTAAAACTTCTCGACATCGACCCGAAGACCGGAAAGTTCAAGCTGTCACGCAAAGTATTGCTTCCGAGACCGGAAAGACAAGAAAGACCGGAAAAGAAATAAGAAACTTCTTATTCTTTAAGTATATAAAGCCTGATGGAGCCCCATCAGGCTTTCTTTTTGTCAATACTGCCAGAAATGGCTCCGAAAAAACAAGGCATAATGCTTGCATATTCCAAAAAGATTATGTTTTTTTGCTATATAAAGCCTTACATTCCATAAAGAACCTCAATTAATGTCCGGTTTAAGGAGCCTACATACTATGAATCTTTTCTCACGCTTTTTCCAGGAAAACCAAGAAAAGTTTATGGCCTTTGCTTATTCTTATCTCAGGGATAAAGCAGAAGCGGAAGACGTTGTGATGGAGTCCATGATTGCCCTATGGGAAAACCGAGACCGCTGGGAAGAAAACAGCAACCTGCATGCCCTGTTGCTGACCATCATAAAGAACAAAGCCCTGCACGTACTCGAGCACAAGCAGGTGCGCCTACGGGCAGAAGAAACCATCAGCAGCCACAACCTGCGCGAACTGGACTTACGCATCTCCACCCTGAAAGCCTGCGAACCGGACCAGATATTCAACACGGAAATACAGCATATCGTAAATAAGACCTTGCAGGAAATGCCCGAGCAAAGCCGGAGGATATTCATGTTGAGCCGATACCAGAACCTGGCAAACAAGCAGATTGCCGATAGCCTGGACATATCACTTAAAACCGTAGAGGCACACATCACCAAAGTGCTGCGAATTCTCCGGCTGAGACTGAAAGATTATCTTGTTACCATACTCATAATATTAATATCCTAAAAAAACACTTCTACGGAATAGGGTTACCGCCCACTTTCCGGTTATATATACAAAAGGTAAAAAGAGCACGTTTTAGAAAAGAAATAAATTATTGACAATGAACCAAGAGCTATTATATAAATATTTCAAAGGTATTACTTCCGTTGAAGAAGAAAAGATGATACTCGACTGGGTAGACGCCTCGGATGAAAACCGGGACACCTTCCTGAAAGAGCGCATGATATACGACATTTCCTTGTTCTCGGACAAGCAGGAAAACAATGAAAAGAAAACGGTGCGCATCATGCCGATGCTCCGCTGGACGGCCCGTATAGCCGCCGTCACCATTGTCGCCATCGCCGGTTATTTCATCACCTCCGACTTTCTATATAACAAGGAGGTGCAGTTGCAAACAGTCACTGTGCCTGCCGGACAACGGGCCCAGATTACCCTCGCCGATGGAACACGCGTATGGCTGAACTCCAAGTCTACCATGAAATATGCCGCCAACTTCGGACGCAACGAACGGAATGTGGAACTGGATGGAGAGGCCTACTTTGAAGTAGCCAAAAACAAGAGTATCCCATTCTATGTACATACAGAAACGAACAAGGTAAAAGTTGTAGGAACAAGTTTCAATGTCTGTGCCTACAGTGGGAGCCATGAGTTCGGAACCACATTGGTGGAAGGTATCGTCGATATCTATCCGGCCAACAGCAGCCAGATAATCACCAGGTTGCAGAAAGACGAGGTGTTTCTCAATGAAAACGGGAAATGCAGAAAGACCGTCCTTCCTTCCTATGAATATCTACGTTGGAAAGAGGGACTATACTGTTTTGACGACGCCCCATTCAGCGGTATCCTCGGTAGGCTGGAGAAATACTATAATGCAAAGATAACCGTTGCCAGCCCCCAACTGCTGAACTACGGCAGCTTTACCGGCAAGTTCAGAGAGCAGGACGGCATCGAGCATATACTGCGGACCATCTCGAAAGACCATCCTTTCAAGTTCCGCATCAACGAAGAGAAGGATTCAATTGTTATATATGAGTAAGAAAAAAAGATCGGAAAGTACCCCCATACTTTCGATCCGAAACAGTCAAAAATCGACCTTAATCAATTTATTAACTTAACACAGTGACAAAGATATGAGAAAAATTTTGTTGATGAGGCTTTTTTATCTAAAAAAATTAGATTTTAAGCAATTATTGCAAACCTATGAAAATCACATTATTCCTTCTCCTGCTTGTTATATTTCAGGTATACAGCGGGAACTGCTACTCTCAGAATGCCAGGGTCAGCATTCAAAATGCCCGGCTGAGGGTAGGGCAAGTTCTCGAGCAAATTGAATCGCAAACAGAATACTTATTTGTATATAACAAACAGAACGTCGATGTACGCCGTACCGTCGACATCAATGCAAGCAACCAAACTGTTTCCGAAGTACTTGACCAAATGTTCAAAGGGACAGACATCAAGTATGTGATGGAAGGCAAAAACATCGTTTTAACCAAAAACAGCAGGAGTGCTGAGGATAAGACAGACACTCTGCAGGAAATGGCTACTGTAAGAGGAAAGGTGACGGACTCCAAAGGTGAACCGATTATCGGTGCCAACATTCTTGAAAAAGGGACCGCCAATGGCGTTATTACCAACACCGAAGGAGAATTTAGTATGAATATCCCTCCTTATGCCACTATTGTCGTGTCCTACATCAGTTATGAGCCGCAAACCATTGCCCTGAACGGTAAAAACAATCTCCACATCCGGATGGAAGAAAAGAGCCTCGCCCTGGAGCAAGTAGTGGTAACCGCCATGGGTATCCAGAAAAAAATGTCCTCATTGACCTATTCTACCCAACAGATAAGCAGCAGTGAGCTGACCCGTGCCAAAGAGCCGAACATGATTAATACACTGGCAGGAAAGACGGCCGGAGTACAAATCAATAAAACCGCTAATTTAGGAGGTTCTGCCAAAGTCGCCATTCGCGGTGCACGCTCTGCATTTGCCAGCGGCAACAACCAGCCCTTGTACGTAATTGACGGTGTTCCTATGCTGAACAGTTCAACAGAATCCACCTCCACCGTAATCGGCGGTAACTACGATGGATTCAACCGTGATGCCGGTGACGGGATTTCCAACCTGAATCCGGACGACATAGAAAGCATCAACATCCTGAAAGGCTCTTCTGCCGCCGCACTTTATGGTTCGCAGGCAGCTAATGGCGTCATTTTGATAACCACCAAAAAGGGGAAAGCCGGACTGCAGCGCGTTACATTCTCCTCCAACCTGACCGTGAGTCACACCATCAGCCTCCCCGAATTCCAAAATACATACGGCCGGAACGAAGATGGCGGCACGGCAAGCTGGGGTGCAAAAGGCAATGTAACGGACTATGACAACATAGGCGAGTTCTTCAGCAATGGCATCACTACTTTCAATTCGCTGGCCATCACTACCGGAAATGAAAAAGTACAAACTTATTTCTCATACGCCAACACCACGGCTAAAGGAATTGTGGACAACAACAAGCTACAGAAGAATAACCTGAACCTACACGAAACGGCCAACCTCTTTAACAACAAGCTGAAGCTGGACGGCATTGCAACACTAATGACCCAAACCGTCAAGAACTCCCCTGCTACCGGCGGCTATTATCTGAATCCGCTGGTCAGCTTGTACAGTTTCCCACGTGGCGTAGACATGAGCACTTACAGAGAAAACTTTGAAACGTGGAATGCCGACCGCAATATGATGACACAAAACTGGATTGAAAAGAATGGAGACGGTACCGTCAGTGAATGGGGACAGAATCCTTACTGGCTGAGAAACCGCGTGCTCAGTAGCAACAAGCGCTATCGCGCTGTAGCATCGGCCAGCGCCAATCTGCACATTACGGACTACTTCAGCCTGCAGGCACGGGGTAATGTGGATTATATCAGTGATAAATTCGACAATAAGATGTATGCCACTACAGCTCCCAACATCGCCGGCAAGTACGAGGGCAAGGAAAACGGACGTTACATCTGGTCGGACAGCCAGGAAACCCAAGTCTACGGTGACGTAATGGCCTTGTTTAACAAGGAATTTGATGACTTTTCCCTCAATACGGCACTGGGAGCCAGCATCAACATGAGTAAAGTCAACTCACTGACGATAGACTCAAGGCTTGCTTCCCTCTACAAACCGAATGTATTTACCGTCCCCAATGTAGTGATGGACTCCAAAGCAGCCATAAACCAGAGCATCGACAGCAAACGCACGCTCCAATCAGTATTTGCCACCATGCAGTGGGGCTGGAAAGGATTACTATACTTGGACATTACCGCACGTAACGACTGGTCATCCACATTAGCCCACACAGACAGCAAGAATACCGGATTCTTCTATCCCTCCATAGGAGCTACCTGGATTCTTGATAAAACCTGCTCCCTGCCCAAATGGATAAGTTTTGCAAAAGTGCGCGCTTCGTGGGCGGAAGTCGGTAATGACCTCCCGATAGGAATCACCAACCCGGCAGACATCATCATGGTAGGCGGCGGTATCAATGTAAATACCGTAGAACAGCGCGGTGACCTGAAACCGGAAATCAGCAGCTCCATCGAATTCGGCACAGAATGGCGCTTCTTCCACCACCGCTTCGGGATAGACTTCACTTGGTATCAGACCAATACCAAGAACCAGTTATTGAGAATGGACAACCCTACGGGCTCCACCTACAAATACCGGTATGTCAATGCCGGAAAAATACGTAACCAGGGTTTTGAACTGACGGTAGACGCCACTCCGCTACTATACAGAAACTTTTCGTGGAAGAGCCTCATCAACATGTCCGCCAACAAGAACAAAGTAGTGACCCTGCATCCTGACTATCCGGAATTTTCCTACTACGAAGAAGGTTTCAACGCAGGCTATCAGATGCGTGTCAAAGAAGGAGGCAGCCTGGGGGATATTTATGGAAATGCTTTCCGCCGTAACGAGGATGGCAGCATCATGGTTGATGAAACCAGCAAAAGACCTTTGGGAAATACCGGAAACAAGGATTTGCTTGGGAATGCCAATCCTGACTTCACGATGGGATGGAGCAACACACTTACCTACAAGGACCTGGAGCTCTATTTCCTGATAGATTTCCGCTTTGGCGGCGAAGTCATGTCACTGACACAGTCTGAGCTGGATGCCAACGGCGTGACCAAAGTCACCGAAGATGCCCGCGCCCGGGGATATGTAGAATACCAGGGACAGAAGTTCAACGACCCGAGAGCATTCTACAGCGCAGTAGGCGGCAGAAACGCCATCTCCGAATATTATATGTACGACGCAACCTGCATCAGACTCCGTGAAGTATCACTGAGCTATTCTTTCCCGAAAATGCTACTGGAAAACAGTAAATTCATAAAGGGAATCGACGTATCATTGGCGGCGCGCAACTTGTGTTTCTTAAAGAAGGAAGCACCGTTCGACCCCGATGCAGTAATGTCCATAGGCAACAACAATCAAGGAGTAGACGTGTTTGGCATGCTACTACCCGGAATATCGGCTTTAACCTAAGATTAACCTTTTAAAATGAATACCTTATGAAAAACAAGTGCATCATATTCCTTTTCTGCCATAGCATACTGCTGCTTGCAGCTTGCACCGGCGGTTTTGAGAACGACAACGAAATCAAGGGAGGTTTCTCGGACGACAAAAAGGAAATAGATTTCCAGAACCTGACTGCTCCATTCGAACCCATACAGTCGGGCATCTACTTCAATATAAGTTCTGTAGGCTTGAATTGGATATGGCAGATGACACAATCCCTGAACCATGACATGTTCTCCGGCTACTTTATGGACCCTATTCCTAAATTCATGAAATCCAACGCCTGCTACAACCTGAACTCTGGCTGGACCAATGCCGCATGGCAATGTACTTACGGATATGTCTACACGGAAGTGCAGAAGGCAGAAAAGAACTTTTATGGCAATGACAACTTAAAGGGCTATCTCGGCATTACTGAAATCTTGAAAGTGGAACTGATGCACCGCATAGCCGACACATACGGTCCGCTGGTCTACCATCAACTGGGTGAGACACCCCGGGTTTACGGACTGCAGGAAGCCTATACACGCTTCTTTGCAGACCTGGACGAAGGACAGCAATTGATAAGGGAATACCTGAACGAGGGCGGTGACAACAACAAATTCAAAGAGTATGATATGCTGACCAACGGCAAGACCTTGAAGGACTGGTTGAAGTTTGCCAACTCACTACGTTTGCGCCTTGCCATGCGCATCTCCAATGTGGATGCAACGCTTGCCAAAGACCAAGCAACCAAAGCGCTGAATGACAATCAAGGTGTACTGGAAGGTGCAAGGGAAACCATCGCTGTAATGGGCAAGAACTATATCAATCCTTTGTGTGCCGTTGCCGGTTGGGGTGAAGTCTACATGAATGCCTCGATGGAATCCATTGTCAACGGTTATGAAGACCCGCGTGGCAAGAAATGGTATAACACCGCCCTGCTCGAAGGTTATCAAGAACAGTTGTTAGGCATTCCCATCGGTTTGCCCATGAAAGACGGTGACGCCAACATTTACAGTTCTTGCTCTTCCCTCAACACAAGTACCATCGGCGAAAAGACCGGAGCCGTATTGATGAGTGCGGCGGAAGTCTGGCTGCTTAGGGCCGAAGCAGCCCTCCGCGGCTATACCAAAGAGAATCCCCGCACATGCTATGAATACGGGGTAAGCACTTCATTTACACAGTGGGACTGTGCCGGTGCTTCCGAATATCTGGAAAGCGACAACACCCCTGCCGATTATAAAGACGTGGTCTCAGACGGCAAGGTCGGCAAGGACATGGAAGCCTTGATTACCATCTCCAAATGGGAAGAAGATGCAGACATAGAGACGAAACTCGAAAAGATTATTACCCAGAAGTGGCTGGCATGCTGGCCCGAAAGTTACGAGGCATGGGCCGAGCAACGCCGGACCGGATACCCCAAACTTTTCAAGGTCCAAAGCAACACCGGACAAGTGATTGATACGGATATCATGCTCCGCCGCCTTCCGTTCTCGACGGACGCCGCCACTGCCGACCCGGCACAATACGCCACCCTCACGGGAAAACTGGGTGGCGCAGACAACGGCGCCACCCGCCTCTGGTGGGATACGGGGAAAAACTCTTTTTAGAACAGGCTCCACGCAACCGTAAGCCCTGCCATCACAATGGCTACCATGCTCATCAGCTTGATTAGGATATTCAAGCTCGGACCGGATGTGTCCTTGAACGGGTCTCCTACGGTGTCACCCACGACTGTAGCCTTGTGGACTTCACTGCCTTTGCCGCCAAAGTTGCCTTCTTCCACATACTTTTTGGCATTATCCCATGCACCACCGGCATTTGCATGAAGATGGCAAGCACGAAACCGCTGCTCAATCCGCCAATCAGCAGACCGAGCACACCGGGGACACCGAAAATAAGTCCCGTCGCAATCGGAGCAATGATA
The DNA here is from genome assembly GCF_000614125.1 of Bacteroides rodentium JCM 16496. Classification (GTDB taxonomy): domain Bacteria; phylum Bacteroidota; class Bacteroidia; order Bacteroidales; family Bacteroidaceae; genus Bacteroides; species Bacteroides rodentium. The sequence continues at coordinate 2,142 of NZ_BAKJ01000062.1, read as the reverse complement.
GCTATCAGTGACGGAATCACCATCTCGCGTTGCGCCCCTTTCGTCGAGATTGCCACACAACGCTCATAATCAGGCTCCGCCTCTCCCGTAAGGATTCCCTTGATTTCGCGGAACTGGCGGCGCACTTCGTCTACCATATGGGCCGCTGCACGACCTACCGCATTCATCGTCAATCCACAGAAAAGAAATGCCATCATCGAACCCAGGAACATACCGGAAAGAACTTTCGGATTCATCAGCGTCACATCGTAGTGATGCATAAAGTCGAAGAAAGTGGCATCTTGCAGGGCCACGGCATCGCCATGAGGAAGCGACAATTCGGTAGTCCCGAGACGCGTCAGCCCGATACGGATTTCCTCGACATAAGAGGCCAGCAAAGCCAATCCCGTCAAAGCGGCGGAACCGATGGCAAAGCCTTTGCCCGTAGCGGCTGTAGTATTGCCCAAGGAGTCGAGCGCATCGGTACGCTTACGCACCTCTTCACCCAGACCGGACATTTCCGCATTGCCACCCGCGTTGTCGGCTATCGGCCCGTAAGCATCTGTAGCAAGCGTGATGCCCAATGTAGAAAGCATACCTACCGCGGCAATGCCAATGCCATAGAGCCCCAGACCCACATTAGAGAAGTCGAAGCCCGAAGCAAAGAGATAAGAAGCAATGATACCTATCACCACGGCAATCACCGGAATAGCCGTAGAAAGCATTCCCAGGCCTATACCGGAAATTATGACTGTCGCCGGACCGGTCTTTCCGCTTTCACTCAGCTTTTGGGTAGGACGGTAGGATTGGGAAGTATAGTACTCCGTAGAACGCCCGATGATGATACCTACTATCAAACCCACTATCACGGAGCAGGAAATCCACAGCCAGTTGTCCAACTTCAGCAACCACAAGATAAAGAAAGTGGCGACAACTATCAGAATAGAGCTGAGATTAGTACCGAAAGCCAGTGAGTTCAGCAAATCCTTCATCTTCGCATTCTCTTTGGTGCGCACGGAGAAGATACCGATAATGGAAAGCAATATTCCGACGGCTGCAATCAGCATCGGAGCGATTACGGCCTTGAACTGCATCAGCGTATCACCCGAGTGGATAAAAGCCGCAGCACCGAGGGCAGCCGTAGCAAGGATAGAACCGCAATAACTTTCGTACAAGTCGGCACCCATACCGGCAACGTCGCCTACATTGTCACCTACATTATCCGCAATCGTGGCAGGATTACGCGGGTCGTCTTCGGGGATACCGGCTTCCACCTTTCCCACAAGGTCGGCACCTACATCGGCAGCTTTTGTATAGATACCGCCACCTACGCGTGCAAACAATGCCTGCGTGGAAGCCCCCATACCGAAAGTCAGCATGGTAGTGGTAATGATGCAGAGTTTATGGGTGGGAGTCATTACATCCTCCGGAATTACAGCATTCAGCAACAGATACCAGAAAGATATGTCAAACAGGCCAAGGCCCACCACCACCAGTCCCATCACCGCACCGCTGCGGAAAGCCACGCGTAGTCCGGCATTCAGTGATGTGCGTGCCGCATTGGCAGTACGAGCCGATGCGTAGGTAGCCGTCTTCATACCCAGAAAACCGGAAAGTCCGGAGAAAAATCCTCCGGTAAGGAAAGCAATCGGCACCCAGGAATTCTGCACCCCGAAACCGTATGCCATAATAGAAAAGAGGATGACCAATCCCAGAAATACCCAGCCCACAATCTTGTATTGCTGACGAAGGTAAGACATAGCACCTTTGCGCACAGCAGCGGCAATTTTAATCATCTGAGGAGTACCCTCACTCTCTTTCATCATCTGACGATGGAAATACCAGGCAAAACAAAGTGCCAGAACGGAAGCGGCCGGAACCAGCCAGAATAGGATTTGGTCCATAGCATAAATGTATTAAAAGGTTGAACGAAAGCCTAAAAGTATTGATTTGAAACGAAATAAGCAAATGAAAAAGAAAAGAAATCCAAGCAAACACGTATTTATACTGGCAGATAAAGCACCAGGCAGTAGCCTTTTTTGCCTATTTTTTGTATTAAATGGGAAGAATAGGACACAAAATGGATATATATTACAAGTTTTATAGTATCTTTGCACAAGTCAACAAGCTAAAAACAGATATTATGAAACCAATCAACTTGTA
>NZ_BAKJ01000063.1 GCF_000614125.1 Bacteroides rodentium JCM 16496 | reverse complement strand
GGGAATCTTGGAATTATTTAGCTTTCACGGCTCTGTTGCCAAAGAAAATTTCAAGAAAACAAAAAGTTTAAATCACTTCAGATATATGTTCTTCCTCCTCTCTTCTCCTTGTCTTCTCCTTGTCTTCTCCGTGTCTATACGGAGAGGGGTTATAGGGAGCAGACAGGGAGCAGGTAGGGAGCAGACAGGGAGCAGATGGCATGTCAGGAACGAACCTCTTGTTTCAGAAAGATGTGCTGATGACGCAGATTGAAATATGAAAAATCCGCGTCATCAGCGTCAAAGCGATAGTCGATTTCAGTCCTCGGACAGCCTGGGGAAGACAAAGACAATGGAAACCGGGGGTAGTATAAAAGGAACGGGATTCTTTTTCCATATTACAGCTTCGTTTACAATAGATGGTAAGGGCGTTTACAATAGATGGTAAAGGCGTTTACCTTATTAGGTAAAGGGATTTACACTATTAGGTAACGGGATTTACATCCTTAGGTAACGAGCTTTACATCCTTAGGTAACGAGCTTTACACTATTAGGTAAAGGCGTTTACCGAATAGAGTAACGACTTTGTAAATGTAAGGCGCTGGTAATGGGAGTGAACGACTCTTTTTGATGTTGTATTGAGCCATTTGACGACATGGAAGGTTTAAATCACTTCATCCATAAAAAGCGATACGAAACACCTCGGAGATACAAAGAAAAGAGAATGAAATCTCCCACGATACTGTGACAAACCGAAAAACTCAGCGACAGATAGAGTAAATATCAGTCGAATTATTTATCTTTGTTAGCTCTTATAAAGTTAGCATATTAAAAACAAGAAAGTACAATGAAAGATTTTCTAAAATTTACGTTTGCCACTATCACCGGTATTATCGTAGCTAGTGTTTTATTAATTCTCATCAGCATTCTGATGATTTTCGGTATGGCATCTACTTCCGGCACGGAAACTCTGGTACAAAAGAACTCCATCATGATGTTAGACCTGAACGGTATGCTGTCCGAACGCAGCCAAGAAACTCCATTCGATTTCCTTATGGGAGATGATTACAAGACTTATGGTCTGGATGACATACTCTCGTCCATCAAGAAAGCTAAAGAGAATGACAATATCAAAGGCCTCTATATAGAAGCCACTTCACTGAATGCCGGATTTGCTTCACGCGAAGAAATACGCAATGCGCTGAAAGACTTCAAGGAATCGGGCAAGTTTATCGTGGCCTACAGTGACAACTATACACAAGACCTTTACTACTTGTCGAGCGTTGCAGACAAGGTACTGCTGAATCCACAAGGCATGATTGAGTGGAGAGGTCTGGCTGCTACCCCCATGTTCTTCAAGGATTTGCTGGCAAAGATTGGAGTTGAGATGCAGATATTCAAAGTAGGCACCTACAAATCGGCCGTAGAGCCTTTCATCTCTACCGAAATGAGTTCTGCCAACCGCGAACAAATAGATGCCTACCTGACCTCCATCTGGGGACAAGTGACCAATGATGTCGCAGAATCACGCAAAATGTCCGTAGACTCACTGAATGTAATTGCCGACCGCATGCTGATGTTCTATCCTGCAGAAGAGAGTGTGAAATGCGGACTGGCCGACACCTTAATATATAAGAATGATGTACGAAACTATCTGAAAACGATGATGGGCATCGACAAGGATGACCGCATGCCCGTACTTGGTTTGCAGGACATGATAAACGTGAAAAAGAACGTTCCTAAAGATAAAAGCGGAAACATCATTGCCGTATATTATGCCTATGGAGAGATTTACAACAGTTCACCATCGGACATCAACGAACAGAGCATAAATGCAGAAGAAGTGATTAAAGACTTGCGGCGATTGAAAGATGACGAAGACGTAAAAGCCGTAGTGTTGCGCGTGAACTCACCGGGTGGAAGCGCTTACGGTTCAGAACAGATATGGTATGCCGTCAGCGAATTGAAGAAAGAGAAACCGGTCATTGTTTCCATGGGTGACTATGCAGCTTCGGGTGGCTACTATATTTCCTGCAACGCAGACTCCATTGTGGCCGAGCCTACCACACTGACGGGTTCTATCGGTATCTTCGGCATGTTCCCTAACGCAAAGGGGCTGACAGATAAAATCGGTATAAACTTCGATGTAGTGAAAACCAATAAATACGCAGACTTCGGCATGCTGACACGCCCGATGAATGACGGCGAAAAGGGACTGATGCAAATGTATGTGAACAACGGATACGACCTCTTCCTCACCCGCTGCTCCGATGGCCGAGGCATCAGCAAGGAAGACCTGGACAAAATTGCCCAAGGCCGTGTGTGGACCGGAAGCAAGGCCAAGGAGTTAGGACTGGTCGACGAATTGGGTGGTTTGGACAAAGCTTTAGACATTGCCATTGCAAAGGCCGGAGTAGATGCCTATACCGTGATGAGCTATCCGAAAAAGGAAAGTTTCTTTGAAATCCTGATAAAGACAACACCGGATAATTACATCAAGGCACGCATGCTGAAAGGCACAATGGGCGAGATATACCAGCAATTCAGCATCCTGGAGAATTTTGACAAATGTGACCGTATACAAGCACGTGTACCCTTTGAACTGAATATTCAATAAATGGAGGAAAACTTTATCAAGATATATCATTGGCTATATCCCCTATCATGGCTTTATGGGATAGGGGTATGCTTGCGAAATAAACTCTTTGACTGGGGCTGGCTCCGGTCAAAGAGTTTTGACGTTCCTGTAATATGCGTGGGCAACCTTGCTGTGGGCGGAACCGGCAAGACGCCGCATACCGAATATCTGATAAAGCTATTACAAAAAAACGGAGTGAATGCAGCCACCCTCAGTCGGGGTTACAAGCGTAAAAGCCGAGGCTATGTACTGGCCGATGACAAGAGCAATGTACGGCAAATAGGTGACGAGCCGTATCAAATTAAAAATAAATTCCCCAATGCACGGGTAGCGGTAGACGAAAACCGTTGCCACGGCATTGAGCAACTGCTGAAATTGGAAAATCCCACCGTAGAAGCCATCATTCTGGACGATGCCTTCCAACATCGCCATGTAAAAGCCGGACTGAACATTCTGCTAACCGATTTTCACCGGTTACTGTGCGACGACACCTTGCTTCCTGCCGGAAGACTCCGCGAACCTTCAAGCGGTAAAAACCGGGCACAGATGGTCATCGTCACCAAATGTCCGGATGACATCAAGCCGATAGACTTCAACATCATAGCCAAACGGCTACACCTCTATCCATACCAACAACTGTATTTCTCCAGATTCCGCTATGGAATGTTGACACCGCTATTTCCCGAGAAAACGAACAGTCGGAAAGTGCTCTCCTCCTTCACCGGAGACGAGCAAGTGCTGCTGGTGACAGGCATCGCCTCCCCCGCCCCCTTGCAGAAGGAAGTGGAATCTTACACGCCGCACGTCAAATTGCTGGCATTTGATGACCACCATGAATTTACTCCCAAGGATTTATTGCAAATAAAGGAACAATTCCTGCATCTGGAAGAGTGGAAAAGACTGATAATCACCACAGAGAAAGATGCGGCAAGGCTAAAACTCCATCCCGCACTGGACGAAACACTGAAGCCGTACATCTACGTGCTGCCGATAGAAATAGAAATCTTACAAAATCAACAATATATATTTAACCAAAACATTATTGGCTATGTTAGAGCGCATTCAAGAAACAGCAGCCTTTCTGAAGGGAAAGATGCACACCCAGCCTGAGACAGCAATCATCCTCGGTACCGGACTCGGCAGTCTTGCCGGTGAAATCACTGAAAAGTATGAGATAAGGTACGAAGAAATCCCCAACTTCCCCGTCTCTACCGTAGAGGGACACAGCGGAAAACTTATCTTCGGCAAACTGGGCAATAAAGACATCATGGCGATGCAGGGACGTTTCCATTTTTACGAGGGCTATTCCATGAAGGAAGTAACTTTCCCGGTACGTGTAATGCGCGAACTGGGTATCAAGACCTTGTTCGTCTCCAATGCCAGTGGTGGCACAAATCCTGATTTTGCAATCGGCGACCTGATGATTATCACCGACCATATAAACTATTTCCCCGAACATCCGTTGCGTGGCAAAAACATACCTTACGGCCCTCGCTTCCCGGACATGAGCGAAGCTTATGACAAAGAGCTGATTCGTAAGGCCGACGCCATTGCGGCAGAAAAGGGCATCAAGGTTCAGCACGGTGTCTATATCGGTACGCAAGGTCCCACATTCGAAACACCTGCGGAATACAAGATGTTCCATATTCTGGGTGCCGATGCAGTGGGCATGTCCACCGTGCCGGAAGTCATCGTGGCAAATCATTGCGGAATCAAAGTGTTCGGCGTATCTGTCATTACAGACTTGGGGGTAGAAGGTAAAATCGTAGAAGTTTCTCACGAAGAAGTGCAGAAAGCTGCGGACGAGGCGCAACCGAGAATGACAGAGATTATGCGTGAATTGATTAATAGAGCATAAGAAAGCATGAGAACAGAAATAGCTACCCTCGGTGAATTCGGCCTCATCCGCCACCTCACCGAAGGCATTGAACTAAAGAACGAGTCGAGCCGATATGGTGTCGGAGATGATGCCGCCGTCCTCTCCTACCCGGCCGAAAAGGAAGTGCTCGTTACCACCGACTTGCTGATGGAAGGTGTCCATTTCGACCTTGTATATGTACCGCTCAAGCATTTGGGGTATAAATCGGCCGTAGTCAATTTCTCCGATATCTATGCCATGAACGGCACACCGAAGCAGATTACCGTTTCCTTGGGCATATCCAAGCGTTTCAGTATAGAAGACATGGAGGAACTCTATGCCGGCATCCGTCTGGCTTGCGAAGAATATGATGTTGACATCGTGGGAGGAGACACCTCCGCTTCCTATACCGGGCTTACCATCAGCATCACCTGCATAGGCGAGGGTGAGAAAGGAAAAGTGGTCTACCGCCATGGTGCCCGCGAAACCGACCTGATTTGCGTCAGCGGCGACTTGGGTGCCGCCTACATGGGATTACAGCTTTTGGAACGCGAAAAAGCGGTGCTCAAAGGAGGTGACAAAGACTTGCAACCGGACTTCTCGGGGAAGGAGTATCTTCTGGAACGTCAATTGAAGCCCGAAGCACGCCGTGACATCATCCAGAAACTGGCAGAAGAGGGTATACAACCCACCTCCATGATGGATATATCGGACGGCCTTTCTTCGGAATTACTGCATATCTGTACCCAAAGCAAAGTGGGTTGCCGCGTTTACGAAGAACATATTCCTATCGACTATCAGACGGCTGTAATGGCAGAAGAATTCAATATGAACCTGAGCACTTGTGCACTGAACGGAGGCGAGGATTATGAGTTATTGTTCACCGTCCCCATTGCCGACCATGAAAAGGTTGCCGAAATGGAAGGCGTCAAGCTGATTGGCCATATCACCAAACCGGAATTAGGCTGCGCCCTAATTACCCGTGACGGCCAAGAGTTTGAACTCAAAGCACAAGGATGGAATCCTTTGAAGGAAGAAGAAGCGGAAAAAGCATAACCATAAAACTTTTTCAGTATTTTTTCTCAAATCATAAACGCTGATAATTAGCCATATAGCCAATCATCAGCGTTTTTTATTATGAAAGCTATTGCATAGTCCAAAAGTTTCACTACCTTTGCAACCGCAAAAGAGATAAACATGGTGCCATAGCTCAGTTGGTAGAGCAAAGGACTGAAAATCCTTGTGTCCCCGGTTCGATTCCTGGTGGCACCACTTGAAAAGATTCTTCAATCTTGAAATTCCCTGAAATTCAGCAATTTCAGGGGATTTTTTTATTCCCTCTATACATAAAAACTTGCAGATTTAGGAAATCCAAGATTTCCCATTCGGTGGTTTTTCAGAACCCCTTCAAAAAAACCACCATTTGCACAATACTTCACTTATTTTCAATCATTTACAAAGACATCTTTCAGGTGCAAAAGAGTACTTTTGCAGACCTGCTTGAATGTGGTGGAAAAGAGATTGGACGAAAAGAAAAAAAGACCGTTATACCCCGGATACGCAAGTTCCCTTTGAAGTCCCGGCTTCTATCGCCTGCCAACTTCGGTGGTTTTTCCCGAAAATTTCGGTGGCTTTTTTATATTGTATGCATAAAAGCCACCGAAAAAATATCTCCCGCCCCTTTCCGGTTGACAAAGTAAAATATGTTCAACAACTAAAAGGAAACGAGTATGAAACAAGGAACAATGAACATTCTGTTCTTCATTCTGAAGACGAAACTTCTGAAAAACGGTGAGGCGCCCATCCTCATGCGCATAACCATTGACGGACATTATGAGGAAATCAGAATACAGCGGAGCGTTCCGCCCAAGCTGTGGGACTCCGCCAAAGAATGCAGCAAAGGAAAGGACAGGTCCGCCAAGGAGCTGAACACCTACATCGCCGAACTCAGCGCACTGGCCCTGCAAAAGCACAAGGAACTGAAGTTTGAGTTTGCACTGATTACCCCCAGACTGCTCTTGAAAAGAGTATTCGGAAAAGATACGGAAATGCGTACCCTCCTCGGTACAATGGGTGAAGAAATCGAAAAAATGAAAAAGGCCGTAAACATAGACTATGCCCCTGTAACCATCAACCGTTACATCAATGTGATGAACAAGCTGAAAAAAGCCATTCCCGACTTTTACAAGAAAGAGGACATTACGTTTTTTGAGCTGAATTCCGATTTTATTTCCGCATTCGACCTGTACCTGAAAACGGAAGCCGGTCTCTGCCGGAACACGATTGTCCGTTACATGAAATGTTTCAAACGGATTACGAACATGGCACTGGCCAAGGAATGGATGCGCAAGGACCCGTTCTACGGCTACAAGATGGCACAGGACGAAACAGACCCCGTATTCCTGACCTATCCGGAACTGAAAAGCGTCATGGAGAAAGAATTCACCATCCCCCGCCTGGCACTGGTGCGCGACATTTTTGTCTTCGCATCCTTCACCGGGCTGGCCTTTGCCGATGTATCCACACTTACAAAAGACAACCTTGTGCAGGACAACAACGGAGAATGGTGGATCAGAAAGGGGCGTGTAAAGCTGGAGCGCAGACACCGGGCATCCTCCGTCAGCAATATCCCCCTGCTGCCGGTTCCGCTGGCCATTCTAAAAAAATACGAAGACCATCCCGTATGCCGGAAGAGAAACCTCTGCCTGCCGATCATCTGCAACCAACGGATGAACAGTTACCTGAAAGAAATCGCCGACCTGTGCAATATTAAAAAGAATTTGACAACACACACAGCTAGACATTGTGCATTTTCTTTCTCGCTAAAATTCAACAGCTTACAAAACATCTCAACTTAATGGGTAACGATTTAGAAACCAGCGAAATTCTGTATCTCACCTCATTTTGCACTAATTCAAAAGAACGCTTTCTGTTTACAAAGGTACTAATTATTATCCAGTTTTTCAATATCGCTATACCCATAAATTTTAAACATTGCATAAAAAGTATTTTTACGAGTAAGATGCTGTATATTTACAAATTATCAAGTTGACAATGACTGTTTTTAGCTTTTTCAAGTTCGTTGCTCCATTTCATAATTAGAGCTTGTTTGGTAAAAGGCGGCAATTTGTTAAAATCGACTAATTTATCACCTATATAGTTTAATGCCAATTTTATAAATATGGGTTTACTTACTGGTAATTTACCCTCTCTTCCAGCATAAAAAATATCTACTTGGTCAATTAATTGCAATTTATCTTCTGTTAGATTAATAAAATTTCCATCTGTCATTACTTGCAAAAAACGGTTGAAAATTGGATCAAAAACAGCATTCCCTAATTTTTCCATCATTTCTTCTTTAGCGAAATCTTTATTGCAAAAATTGATGGAATTGTTTAGGTACGGTGTAATCATTCCTTCAAAATGTTCTGAGTAATATGGTTTTGGCTTGGGATAGCTGTGTCGTTGAATAAAAATACATAAGTCTAAGCTTTCATTTAATGATGTAATTATATCCGAATATGATTGTGAATTTGTAAACCGATTTAGTGGAATGTTTTTGTTTCGAATATAACATATGACTAGATAAGAACCTCTTTTTTCAAACAAATCATCATTTTCACAAATATAAGCTACTTCTTTTGACTTTAAGATTGGAGTTTCAGATGATTTATTGTAGATTTCCATTCGACGGATAGCAATATTGAATATTGGTTGAAAATCATCTATATTATCTGTTGAAGTCCATCGTTCTCCTTTTCCATAGGGATTCGAATATTCTACATTTCCTCCGTCTTTTATTTTATGTAAAAAACTTCCATCTTTATGATACGACATTTCTATTTGGTTGACAAATCTTGATTTGTCTATCTCACTTTCAGTCAGATATCCTTTTTCATTATCTTGGTCGTTATTGGTTATAATTGCCAAACCGTTGTAATAATCAGTTATTTTCAAATCTACGATTCCATTTGTACCCATTTGGATGATATTGAATAATCCATAATATCGACTATTCATTTTGAAGTATACTTTGATTTTCTCTCCTCTATTCATAGTGTCAAATCTTTTAATTTTCAATACAAAATTAGCTATAAAACAATGAAATACGGACAATAACACAGTATTTTTGATTGAAATAACCTTTTGCAGATAGTCAAATTCAATAAATTATTGACTATAATTGCTTGAATTTATATTTCAATCCATATTCTTCCAGTTTACTGTACAGCGTTGTACGTCCTATCCCGAGCAGCTTGGCGGCAACCTTGCGGTTTCCGTTCGCCTGCTTCAACGCACGCAGAATCCGCTCCTTGTCTTCAGCGTCGTTGCGCAGGGCGAAGCTGACGGGCGAGGTCTGTTTCGTTACGGCAAGTTCCAGATGCTCTTTTGTGACAAGCCCGGTCTGCGCCTGCAACACCGCACCCATGATTTTCTGCCGAAGCTCACGGACATTGCCCGGCCAAACATGGGTCAGCAATGTTTTACGGGCTTCCCCGTCAAATCCGATAACGTCGCATTCCAGTTCTTTGTTCGCAATCTCACGGAAAAATTCCGCCAGTGGCATGATGTCCTCCTGACAGTCGCGCAGTGGTGGAACTATTATCTCGAAGTCATGCAGACGATATAACAGGTCTTGCCGGAATCGCTTTTCGTTCACAGTCGCCTCCAGATCTTCGTTGGTGGCGGCGATGATGCGGACATTGAAACTTTTATCCGTCTTATCACCTATCGGGCGGTATCTCCGTTCCTGTATGGCTCGGAGTAACATCTGTTGGGTTTCCGGTGCGAGGTTGCCAACCTCATCCAAGAACAGCGTACCGCCTTCCGCCTCGTAAAAATAGCCTTTCTTGTTGTTGTCCGCACCTGTGAACGCTCCTTTGACGTGTCCGAAGAAAGCCGATGGCGCAAGTTCTTTGGTGAGTGAACCGCAGTCCACCGCGACGAACGGTTTTCCTGCCCGTTTGCTTTTGTCGTGCAGTTGGTGTGCCATATGCTCCTTGCCCGTACCGTTCTCCCCGAATATCAGCACGCTCATGTCAGTGGGAGCCACCAGCCTTATTCGTTTCATGATGACTTGAAATGCCGAGCCGTCACGAGAGAACACTGGCATACGGTTTCTTCCGATACTCCGTTCTTTTAATATGGTACGGAGCAAAGGGACGAGTTTATCCTCTACAAGTTGCTTGGGTATGTAGTCCAGTGAGCCGAGTTTCATACTTCGACTGCCGTATGCACCTCGGCATAGTCAGTCATGATGATGAAAGGCTGCATCATACCTTCCTTGCGCATCCAGCGCAACAAGTCGATACCGTCGCCTTCAGGCAGCCGCAGGTCTGAAACTATGATGTCGTTTTCTGTCGCTTGTTGCAGAAGTTTCTTTGCTGTCGAGAGGTGGAATGTTTGCACGGTACGGAATCCCTCCTGTGCCAACAAATTGCAGACAAACTCGCAATATACGATATTGTCCTCCACCACGATGATTTTTGTTTTATCCATTATTATATTTTCTCCTTTCCTCTTTTGCCAATCGGATAATCTCCGCGCCCATATCCAGTACGGCAGACACTGCATCGGTCAGTTCTTCATGCTCTGGAGCGGCACTCCCATGAAGCAGTTTATAAAGTTCCCTTAATGGCTGGTCGGCACGGAGTATCTCCCACGAGCTGCGCAAGTGGTGTGTCATGGCATCCAGTTCCTGAAGGGCGTGCCGCCGTTCTGCATCCCTGACCGACTGCATTTCCTTTTCGGTTTCCGCTATCAGTTTCTCCAGCATGACGGCTTCATTGCCGTATGACAGCAGGGAGGTGAAATCCGGCTTTTCATTCCTGTTGCCTTTCATGGTGCACTTGTCTGAAACCTCCATCAGCTCCGATATGGAAAACGGCTTGAACAAGCATCCAGCGAATCCCCGTTCTATAAGTTCCTCCTTGCTGCAACTGCCCGAAGCGGTTGTCACGACTACCGGGATAGTCTTTGAATTGCCCACATTGGAGGTGCGTAGCAGTTCCAACAACTCGAAGCCATTAATCTCTGGCATATTCAAATCCGTAAGCAACAGACTGTATTCTTTCCGGCGTATCATTTCCATCAGCTCCGCAGCACTATTGCAGGTGTCGCAGTGTATCCCTTCCTGCGCATACATCTCTTTAAGCATCAGTAGCAACACTTCGTCATTGTCGATAGCAATTACCTCATGATACGCCTCATTATGGCGGACATATCTTTGACGGGATTGTACTGTCTGTTCATCAACTATCGGCATAGGTATTTCCACCGTGAAGCGGCTGCCTTTGCCTTTTTCGCTCTCCAGCCGGATTGTGCCGCCAAGCATCGCCACGATGCGCTGCACGATGGATAATCCTAATCCGAAGCCGTCCTTTGCGGCGGCATTAGACAGACGTTCAAAAGCACCGAATACCCGTTGTTGTTCCTCATCGGTCATACCTGTTCCCGTATCTTCAACAATGAGTTTCAGTGTACCGTTATCATAATTCGTTATCAGGGATATACTGCCGTTATCAGTGAATTTCATGGCATTAGACAACAGGTTGTTCCCGATTTGAATTATTCGCTCTTTGTCAGTTAGCACAACGGAATCACATACGTTCTTCACTGTCAGCGATAGTCCTTTGTTCATGACTATTGGTATGAACTCCGTTTCAAGTGTGTGCGTGATTGCTGAAATTCGGCAAGGTGAAAGACGTGGTTGTTCTTTGCCATTGTCTAAACGGAAGAAGCCCAACAGGGTATTGAGCATATCCCGCATACGGTCTGAGGATTGCTGTATGCTTTGAAGAAAATGCACATTGTTTCCATTGCTGCATTCCTTCCATAACAATTCGGTATAGCCGATTATTGTCGTCAATGGTGTACGCAACTCATGGGTAATAGTATGTACCGCTTTCTTTCGGGAGGCTATGAGTGCCTCATTTTGCTCGATTGATAGCTTCAGTTGCTCGATTAGATCTGTCGTTTTTCGTTTGTACCGCTTGATACGTTTGGCATCCCTGTGTATGATTATATAGGAGATAATCAAAAGTAATAGAACGAAGCCAGTCTGACCTTCAATCTGTATAAACGACTGCTCACGCATGGTAGCGATCTCTGTGTTTCGCTTTTGCAAGTCAGCTTGTACTTTTTCATCCATTTGGCGAATTAGTTCTTGCAGTTGTCGGTTAAGTTCCACATTCCTTGCAGCAAGACTGTCGGCGTGTTCCGATAGATGGTGGCTTTGCGCCTGTTGCTCGGCTATCATATCCCGGTTGAGGGAATGGAGCATCGTGGTGGTTACGGTTGGTTTTGGTCTTTCCTTCTTGCCGAATATGCCAAGAAACCCTTTTCGCTTTGGCTTTTGTGGCTGCTCCTGTACGCTTTTCTGCACGATTACAGGTATCTGACGGGCTATCTTCTCGTTGAGAGCCTGCTGTTCGTCAAGCACCTGGACAATCCGGTGCATTTGCTGCTCCTTATCTTCAAGAAGCTGGCGCACGCTGTCGATGCGCTCTACCGGATAAATCGTTTTGAAACGGCACAGCATACTGTCCATCGCCATACGTTGAATATGGTAACATTCTAAATCTTCATCATCCCATTCCAATACGCTTTCGCCTAAAAGAGACAACTTTATCAGCTGGATATGGATAATGTTTATTTCCTTACGGAAACTCTCTATCTGCCGGTTCATAGTTTCTAGTCTCTCCATGTCCCGCCACTCGCTGAACCAAGTGTAAACGATACCGCTCACCAACAAAGCTATCAGCAGGTAACCCAGAGCCGTCAGTGTACGGATATTTTTTATTTCAATAACCTGTTTCATGAGACATCATAAGACCGCTATGTTTTTAGTTGAACTCATATCATCAATAGATAAAATTGGCGATGTGGCAAAGGACAAGGATAGGCATTATTATAAATTTCTCCTGACCCGTTTTAACAGTATCTTGCAGATTAACCTATGAAATGGTTTTATTATTGCAAAATAGAATTTTCCCATACGGTTATTGTATCTGTACAAACCGATAGATATAGGCTGTCATTCATGCGCTTTTCGGTCATAAATGCAATAACAAAATCAAGGTGTTTGTCGTTTTTGCTTATTGTCGCAAGGCTATCGGATTCGACAATGACAAGATCCGATAAATTCTTCTCTCCTTTCAGACCAAAAGGTTTCACTATGGCATTACGAAACTTCATCAAGGCAGTAATCCACTGCGGTGCGCAGAAGAATCTATCAGTCAATTCTTCTGCACTTATCAGCCGTGTGGTATGGACTATCTCACTGTAATTATCAGTATAATCAAAATGCTTGTTTAGTTCCATAGTGTGTAAAAAGACTTTACTGTTGCAAATTCTTCACCATATAGCGAATCACAACAGCTTTGACATTAGCTTCCGGGTATTTGTTTTGGTAATATGCCGTAAGGTCTTTATATAGCCATATCTCAACATTCTGCGGTGCAGGTGTTCGATTCTGAGCATATATAAACACATCATATTGCATTACAGAGTCTTCTATATCATCGCCTTTAACAAAATAAAACTCTCCATATCCGGAAACTTTACTTTCCGGCAGAAGGAGCTTATATGATTCAGGGAACTCTGTTGGTTCCTTGCCCCTGCTAATCAAAAAGCCTTGATTAACAATGTGCATATCGACATCCAATAAGAACCATTTACGTGTTCCTGTAAAAGTAATATAACAACGCAAGCCTCCGAATTTATAGGTTGCATCGGTTTTAAGGTCATTTTCAATCTCATCTTTTTGGTCGGCTTCAATGGCATAAGCAAATTCAGAATTAATATACGGACAACGTTGCTCAAAATACCAGTCCGGGATGAAATGAGGAGGTAAATTTTCAGAGACCTTGCGTTCTTTCCATATGACTTCCAATAGTTCGTATTCAGTCCATGCCGGATCGCCCATGTTATAATCCAGATAGCTCGTTTCACTGATGCGTATTTGGTACTCATATCCTTCTTCATATTCAAACTTACCGATGCTTCCATGAGCCTCCCAATCGGTGGACTGCTCGTTTTTTACAGCATATACATCTGCAAGTACATTGCTGCCACTCGATGTTAAAACACCGGGGAGTTTTACAGAAGCTACCGTAAGCGTGTGTTCCTTATAACTGGTTATCTTCCTACCTTCTTCATCATCGTCATTACACGCAGTCAGCCCTGCCATAGTAAGAATAGCTACCAATAGTATTGTGAAATAATTATGTTTCTTCATTTTATTGTTTCTTTATAGTAAATTCCACCTTTTGAAGACCTTTTTGGCAATAATTATATATTTCTCTCCATAGGGATACTTACAATCCCCTTATTAAGCTCTTTTTTACCCACTTTTTTGAAACCTAAAGATGCATAGAAAGTTTCTGCATAGGTTGAAGAATGAACTGTTATATAAGTAAAATTACATTCACTCATTACATAGTCAAATAGCGATTTTCCTATTCCTTGCCGATGATAGTGCGGCAAGACAAAGAAGAGGGATATATGTTGTTTTTCCCGATGTACACCGATTATTCCTATCAATAAATGCTTGTTAAAAGCTCCATATATGTCAAGTGCATTCATCAACGATGTGTCATACACGAAACTTTTAAAGGTTTCGATACCTTCTTGGGTGAAATCATTCCTGCCACATTCCATACATACTTGATAGGACAAATCGGCAGCATTGTTATATTCATCTTGTGTTAATTTGCGTATCATAATATTCATATCCTAAAATCAGCTTTTAGCAATTCATAACAGTGGCAATCTAAAAAATTCCCATTCTTGAAATAGGCATTACGATGTATGCCACATTTGCGAAATCCTATTTTCTCTAATACTCTCATTGATGGCATATTACCAGCATAAACATTTGCATAAACACGTATCACATCTGTATGGGAAAAATAGCTACGAATAGCAAGTACTAACATTTGAGTCATAATCCCTTTACCCCAATAAGGTTCGGCAAGCCAATACCCTAATTCAGCATTGTAGCGTTCCACGTCAATGCCACGAGAAAAACTTATGTTGCCGACAGCTCCTGATTTACTTCGATGCAATAATTATTTTGTTCGCTTTGATTTAAAACGAATCGGATAAATTGTTGCGCATCGCTCTCAGAGTAAGGATATGGCAGACTATCACGGCAATTATCCCATATCTTTTTATTATTAAGATATTTAGCCAAAGTGGAAAAATCATCTTTAAGCCAACGTCTTATTTTGCATTTATCCATATCTATTCCTTTTGTTTTATTACTGCAACTTTCACTAACGCCAAAATTCTTCGTGGATTTGCCCGTTTGTCCGATGTGGAACTTACGTTAGTTGGCAGGTAATAAATAAGCAAAGAAAGAGAAGGCCTGCCAATACAATGCAGCCTATGACTAAAAAGGCTCTATTGAGTTTCTTACGCTCCAATTCCTCCTTTTCCAATGTATTCTTTCGAATATCCTCCAATTGTTCCAACGAGAGGTGGGAGGAGTGAGAGGAGGCACTTACTTCGAGCAATCGGCGACGAGTTTCCTTCATCCGCTCACGCCCTATCTTGCGCAGTGCCCTGTTCTCCTTATCTCGCTGGAGCATATCGCTCACACAGCCTAATGTCCCCATTTTATAGTTAATATTTAATGTTCCAACCTTGATGTCTCAATTTCTTTTTGTAGTTTCTTAAAGATACGTTCCAAATCATGTCCGTGCGGGGCATTGATTTGAAAAGTACCGCTTTCTATTCTTGCATTGACCATCGGGGCGGTAATGACCGTATCATTAAATACAAAACCTATCCGTTGCCCAATAGCTTGTTCTGTAGCATCTGCCCATACTTTTTGTTTCTGCTTATTTACCTTTCCCGATATAACCCGGAGACCATAATCATCAGAAACAAGTTCTATCGCAGCAAAGTCCTTGACGGTTACCATCGGACTGTTTGCAAGGCTATCCTTCTGTCCGTCTGTGATAAGATACCAACCGTTTTCCCGATGCAGCATCGAAGCCTGCTTACATGAGACCACAAAGATGAATAAACAGCAGCCTATTACTCTTATTGCGGTTTGTGCATTTCTAAAAGTTTTCATCATATCAATACAGTTTGGTCAATGTCGCCACTGATTTTTCCGGACGATAAGACTGAAGTACAATACTATTCTTGGACTTTTCAATAACTGTCCAATTGCCCACCAAAGCACTACTCTCAAAAGTAATGACTCTACCGTCTATGTAATAGTATAAGTCCCATACTGCAGAAGGGTCACCGCTACCTTCACCATTGATACTTTTTCCCTGAGTCTCAGTGAGAAATTCCACAATCAGATATTCTTCGTGTACGACCTCTTTTCCATCTGCGTCATAATCGCAAACACAAGCATTCCAAGTTGTTTGCAACAGTTCCGAAGCGGTCAATGTTGGATCAGAATCATTGTCATCATCACTGCAACTCGCCAATAGTCCAATACTTAGAAGCAATATCATGCTCCACAATTTAAGTTGATAGTTCATGTTATCCAATTTTTTAGTTTGATATTATACATGGATTTTTAATTATAACCTTCTCTTCGCCTCTGAACCGGAAGTTTTACGCTCATTTGTTCCATTCACTTTCTTGTTCCCAAAATAGTAGTTGAAACGAAGACCAACACCGATAGGTTCCCCTTTAATTAGACTGATACGTTGTATATTATCGGTTTCATACTTATTCCGCCAATGTGTTGTCATCTTTCCGTCATACATATATAGGTTACAAAAACCATATAAGGATAATTGGCACGCCTTGAAACGTTTTTTCAATTGCCCATACAGATAGAGTTTCATTGGAGTTTCGGTATAGAAAGAAACATCTTTAGTATTGTACGACACATTCATATCAAACGAGATTTTATGCTGTTTTGACAAAGTGAAGTTATTATTCAAATCTATCTGAAATACACCATTATGGTACCCTTTGGTATGGGTGTTCTCATATTCAATGTCATTCATGCGCTGCCACAAATAAGAAACCGTTATATCCAAGTTGGCATACTCCTTCAAATAAGAGGTATTTGTATTCAATGCAAGCATGACATACTCAAACCTTCCCGCATTAACAGGAGTGGTCACCTGTATGTTGTCATCTGTAGCAAACGTCAGTTCATAAATCTGATTATTCACACGCTGATAGGTTGCCTGAAAAATGTATCGCTTGAAAAATTGATATTGCAAAGTCTGTCCGTACATGATTTCCGGATTCAATTTTGCATTTCCAGTCGTATAGCTTGTTGCAGATGTATAAACTTTAAACGGATTAAATAAAGAAAATACCGGACGTTCCATTCGATTGGAAAAAAT
>NZ_BAKJ01000064.1 GCF_000614125.1 Bacteroides rodentium JCM 16496 | reverse complement strand
GACTTTAGGTTTTAGTTGCAATGTACTTAATGCTTTTGCCCTCACTATGTAATTTCAATAGAAATTGGTCTGCTTTTCTCGTCCATCGCTTATTGGCGTTAGGATGTTTTTCATAGCTACCCTCTGAGATTTTTTCGGGATGTAAAAATTCATCTACAAATACAGAGGGAAAACGCTTGTCAAATAATACAAGTGTTTTCATTTTAGCCCTTGTTATTGCAACGTAGAATAATCTACGTTCTTCTCCAAATGGGAATTGGTCGCTTTTAGTAAGTACATAACTGAGTACCGGGTCATCGCTAACAAGTGAGGGAAAACCGTAAGTGTCTTTATTGCATTGCAGCAAAATTACATAATCTGCTTCAAGCCCTTTGGATTTATGTACTGTCAAAAATTCGATTTTTCGTCCTCCTATCATATAATAGAATCTATTACCCTCTTTAATGGATTGATACATAAATGACAGGTAATAATCATCAAAAGAATAGCGTCCCAATAAGAACACGGATTTGTCTGATGGAATAGATGCTATCAGTTGTCCTATTGTGTTGCAATAATCACGTCTTTCGTATGGATGGAACTCTAATTCCGTTTTAACTTCTGCACTGAACGGACAAATATTCTTTTGTATTTGGGCTTTATTGCGTTGTATAAACTGAGATGATAAAGCAACCAAAGGCTCTCCAAATCTGTATGTAGTCTCAATTTTGTTTATTTCGGTTGCACCAAAGTATTCGGGAAATTGATTAAAAAGTGCCATATCACTTCCCGAAAAACGATATATGGATTGCCAGTCATCGCCCACACAATACAATTTTGCAGGAGGGTTTCCTTCTCGCAAAGCCTTCAAAAAGTTATAACGGTCAACTGATATATCCTGAAATTCATCTACAATAATATAATCATACTCAACAGGGTGTGAAGTACGACATATTTCCGTGGCTTTAAGAATAGCATCTGTAAAATCTATTTGTTTGCTCTCGCTTAACGCTTGTATATAACGCTCGTAAACAGGTTGAAATATATTCTCGATAATAAAAACACTTCGTTCATCATTGGCTTTGTATGCTTGTTTCAAAACCTCATTAAGAGATTTACAACTTGACTTGACCAATGTAGCGAAAGTGACAACCAGTCTTATGAATGCTTTTTCTTGTTTGCTGCCTTTGGGTAGAACTAAATCATATAATTCTTCATCTGTTTTTTCTTGAATGGGTACGCCTGCATCCCCTAATAACTTTCTAAGTTTATCTTTTATATCTGAATAATGGAAATCAGCACTTGATGTTACTAACAGTTGTGTTCCAAACTTTTCATGAGCCGCTTTCTTCCATGTTATCCCATCATTATATTTTTGATTGGCTTCTTCGTATGTGATATTCTTATCCTTTGCAAACCAAGCAGGTACAAGGCCGTGTTTATCAACTCCGAAATGTTCAAGATAGATGCGTTTGGTCTCTCCCTCTTTGTCAAAGTATATCGAAAAATCGGGACGATATTGAGAGTGCATTTCGTCTGTCAACTGATGTTCATACGCTTCTTCATATCTGAATTTCACACCAAACGAAGACAGTACAAAACATATCTTTTGCTCCTGTTCACTCCTAACATATATTGTTTTGCCGTCCATGTCAGGGAACATCGCTTTCAACTGTACGTCCTTTAACTCTGATAATTGCTCCCGCCTTTCACTCTTACGTTTTTCCCAATCTGCTGCATCGGTAGTGTAGTCTATGAAATATTCTACAATGCTTTTCTTAAAGGCAGAGTCTTTTAACAGATTATGATATATTTCGACAAACAAGGCATCTGTGTTATCACAAATAGATGGTTTTATGCCTGTCTCTTTTCCGATTATATCAAGTGCTAATTTATGAAAAGTATAACCTTTTAATCCGTTTGTTGCCATTCTTTCAGTTAGTTCGGCTGCGGCTTTATTAGTGTAACTGATAAGCAATATTCTTTGAGGGGCAATTCCTTTAATTTCCGTAAGATATTTGACTTTCCCCACAATAGATGAAGTCTTACCGCTACCTGCGCTACTAACGACAAGACAATTATCTTCCTCAGAAACAATGGAACGTCTTTGTTGCTTGTCCAATGGATATTTCAGACAATGGTCAAAAAAATCTTTGTGCGTATCAAGTATGTGGTTTATAACCGTTTCATTATGTTGCTTGACAAGCCTATTGATGTTGCCAAAATCACGGATTAGTCTTGAAGTAGTTTCAGATGGGGTAATATGGAATGCTTCAAGTTGCTTGACGAGTGAATGTGCTTCTTCAAAATATGGTTTATAATGATTTGTAAAGTCTATTTCTTGCGTTGTTGATATTATCTTACCATGAAATTCATTGTTTAGGTCAGTCGGAATATCGACAACTACATCATTATTGAGTTTGGTTAATCTTTCTCGAGCCTGCTCATAGCTGGACTTCTCACTATATGCGTGTATGCTACTGATTTTTTCAGTTAATTCTTTGGACTTATTTTTAAGGCGTATTCGCATTGCCGTTATTACGAAAACAGAAATAACAGCAATACAAATTACAATAAAGAATAGCGACTGCATATCAACGAATAATAGCTATTTGAATTTTTCAATCCAACGATAATCATCCCCTTTAGTACTCCATTGGAACTTCCACATATCACCTGTATTGTCATTTATAAGATAGTATTGATACATACTTGTTAATGGTTGAATAGAGAATATACATCTTTCGTTATCAGAAATCAACTCATATTTATTTATAGGTACAATCATCAGATTATCTAAATCTTGTGTACTATATTGAACTTGCCATAAACGTCCATTATATGAATCTAACAGGATAAAAGTCCACATATTTTTGGTCGCAAACATCTGAAATCTATTCGTCCAATTTGACGTTGTTTCGGGGTATGCAAGAGAAAACATGTTAATTGGTGCTGCAAACATATAATCCTCCCCCTTTACACTAAATTGGACTTGCCAATTTTTGCCTGTATATGTATCAAGCATTATAAAAGTCCACATATTTTGTGTCTCATAAAGGCAAAAACGTCCCTCTCTATCTCCTAAAACTTCTCTCGCACTACAAATTTCCCAAGACTGTCCATCATCCTGAATTTGTTGTACTTCACCTGTCATTGTATTTAAACGAAGTTGGTTATGGTAATTTCTCGTAGAATACATTTTATAGGTTTGTCCTATCATCAATGATGGGATAAAGCAGAAAAGGCTTATTAACAACAGTTGAATTAAATGCCATTTTTTATTTTTCATTGTATCTCTGTTTTATGTCTTTCAGTTCCTAAAGACTTCTATATGCGCAGAAGCGTGGAACTGTATGCCACACTCTTACTTGAAGGTCGTAGGAAACCTTGGATACGGATGTAACAATAGCAGCCCACGCTATATGCGTGAGAACCACTATGCTATCCTTGTATCCAATTTGAGAATTTCCTACGTTTTCAAGTACAAGATAAGCATAACGCTTCTTATTTTTCTAATATGTCTTGGAAAGGGTTGCCCCAATCCAAATACAAAAGTACAAAAAGTCCGTGATATGTCATTCAACTATCACGGACTTTATTTTGACTTACAGCTTAATACCTCTGTTCTGTCTTGGCTTCGGTATTCCGATTGCTTCCCTAAACTCATTCATCTTCTTTCTGAACCAGCTTACATGTGAAACTCCGTCAATATTGAAATCAAACTTACCATTCTCATCTTCCTTGATGGAGCATACAGCACGTTGGGTTTCAAAGTCTCGGTTGAATTCCGAAGAATGGAGCTTGCCTTTTATGGGAACATCCTTGAATGTGCATAGTCTTCGGATTATATCGTCATTGAAGCCCAAGCGTTCACGCAGGAAATTTATTGTCGGTATCAGTTTTTCAACATACGGAAAGTAGCGTTTTACAAAGTCCGTGAACTCAGACAGCTTGCGGTGTCGCTGCTCGTAAGCGTCCGTTATCTCCTGTATGTGCTTTGCCTGTTGCCGTTCCCTTTGTCGGGCTACTTCTTCAAGTTCAGAGACACGCTCATGCAAATCCCTGTTCTCCCTCTCCAATGTCTTGACCTTGTTACTGCCGAAAAGAGAACCTACACTCTCGGCGATGTTGGTCGCTGCGGTCGTGGCTGCTCCTTTCAGTTTCTCGGTCTGCACCTCTTTCTTGGCTCGTTTCAGTTCTTCCTGTGCCGTCTCTTTACGGTCTTGGAGTTGCACTATATCAGTCTGTAACTGTTCCGTCTGTTGTACTAAATCACGGTAATACTGCCGTGTGGTGATGTGCCTTGCTTCCGAGCCGTCAATGCCGCGCTGCAACCCATAACCGCTCATGGTTTGAGCATAGGTGTCCTGATAGGATTTGAGTTTGGCGCGTGTCATAATATCATCGGCACACAGTCTTATGGTGTCGGTAGGCTTCTTTCGGTAGCGTTTCTTTACCTGTTCCTCTTTCTTCTTGCGCTTACGTTCTCCCTTGACAATCGGAACAAGGGTGGCGTGTATGTGCGGTGTCTGCTCATCCATGTGTAAGACTGCCGACACGATATTCTCCTTGCCGAATGTATCAGCAAGGTATTTCAGATTGTCGTTGCACCACTCATCAAGTCTGCCCTCGTCGGTGATGCGCTCCATATCATCGTGAGTTCCTGTAAGCAATATACGGATAGCCCTTACTTGGTTGTTCCCGATTTTGCGTGTCAGTCCTGCGGTGTCCAATCGGTGCTGTATGGCTTGTGTCCTGTTCTCCACTCCGTCAGGAAACTTTATCAGTTCCCGATTGAGGTGTGTCCGGCTCTCATCGGCATTTTTCGGTTTGATGGTGCGCTCTATGTGCGCTGACATGGCGGAATCCGTTCCGCTTGTCTTTTCCATGTGTAATACTGCATAACCCATATAATAATTTTTTTTTAGCTTGTGAAACAATGGTTGATTTTTCTTCTGTACGGCTACAGCCGTTAGTTGGGGAGAGTCCAGAGAGGTGCAACCTCTTTGGCTTATTGGGGAATTTTCAGCGGTACGGAATATTGCGGCTCGGAAAATTCCCTAATAAGCTATGGTATTTTCCGTTAGCAAATATCCGTGTGCCTGCAAGCATTCTCTCATTCACTACATCTTCAGCCCTCGTTTTTTCGGTGGCTGCATCATCCGCCTTGCGGATTGGACTTGCTGCTTCTGCTTCATCGGTTCTACCGATTGGGACAGTGACTTACCACACAGGTAATCGTTCAAATCCTTGTACCCACGGTAGTGTATGGATTTGTCGAAAAGGCGTTCACCGAATCTTGCTTTTAGATGCTCACAGGCTGTCCGCCCTGCCGTGTCATTGTCAAGGAAACATCCGATTCGGGAGTATTCAGCCAATAAGCCCTCCGCCTTTGATAGATTGGAAACGGAGTTCAAGATGATATAGTCCTGTGTGGTCTGTCGGGGGTACTGCGGATTGTTCCTCACACGGATGGTAAGGAATGAGAGGTAATCCATGAAGCCCTCGAAAAGGTAACACATACTTCGTGGCTCTCCCTGCTGTCGGATATGGGTGATGTCCTTTGGAGCGACACAGCCTTTGAAGTATCGGTTGCGCACCTCATAGCCCCCTGCCATATTCGGGAAGCCGATGGCAAAGTATGGCTTACCCTCATATATGTAATGCAGTTCTCGGCATTCCCTTTTGGCGAGTTCGGTGTTTATCCCACGCTCCTGCAAATAGGACAGCAGTGCAGGAGAGGATAACTCCGAAACTTGCAGGTGTCGGTACATCGGCTCTGAAACGGATTGCCGACCAAAAGAGAATGGCGCATGGTTGGCAGTGTGCAGATGCAGTGTCTGTTTGGCGATGCACTCCAACAGATACGGCACATTGTCGGAACGATAGAGTTCCGAAGCCAATGCGATGATGTTGCCACCCTTGCCGATGCCGAAGTCATACCATTGGTTGAGTTCGGTGTTTACTTTGAACGAGGCTTCGGTTTCCTCTCTCAGCGGTGACTTGTACCAAAGGCTGTTGCCTTGTCGCTTGACGGGTGTATAACCCAAACTTTGCAGATAGTCTGCGATGCTGATTTGTTTTGCTTCCTGTATGGTCATAATGTATATTCCTACGGATTTGATGATGGTTGGTAAAACGATGTTTTGATGATTAGTGCATTTAACATATTGATGTATAGTGTTATATACTCTCATCATACATTCATCAAACTGCTTGCGAAAAGAGAAAATCATCATTTGTGATGTCGGTATGGTCTGTCCGTACTGTTTTCTCTTTTCATCAGTACCTTATCCTTGATTAAGGTTTGATGATGGTATATTCTATTGATAGTCATACTATTATATTCTTATTCATCAATTCATCAAAAAAAGAATTATAGTGTTTCCAAAAACTCTCTTGTCACTGTGTAGAACCTCCCTGTCGTACGCTTGGGCGCATAGCGGCACTCTCTCGTGTAGTCAACTTGATAAGTGGTATATGTGAGGGTATTGTGGGCTGGTTTCAGCTTCCAACGCTCCTGCAATACCCTCCGCACCTGATACCTTTCCGCCTTGACATGCGAGTTTCCCAATAGGATGAGGATGTCATCGGGGCAAAAAGAGAAAGTTTCCGAACCGACCCTGTCCATGATGTCGAGGATAAGCTCGTGCATCTCTATCTCCAATCGGTTGCGGTTGCTGCGGATGATGCGCTGCAATGCTTCGGTATGCAGCAGCGAGGGGGAGAACCACATACGGCTTTTCTTTTCGGAGGATAGCTGCCTGTGCTGTAAATGGTGGAGAAATGCAGGTATCTCCGCTTTCAGTTTTTGCAGGAAGTCGGTATCATCCGACTGCAAGCGGTCTATCTTGCGTACCCAATAGCGTGTTTCCCCTGCATCTATAATTACGGGCAGATACTCGTTGTTGGAACACAGCACGAACTTGGCGAAGAAGGCTATCTCGTCACGGTCTTTGCCTTTGGCTTCCACCTTATAGGAGAGTGTGGTGCTCAGGTTCTTCAACCGCTCGCTGTCCTCCCTGCGGCTCAACAGCACCTCGTCCACCACGATAAGGAGTTTCCCTGCCCAGTCGGAATTGAACTGGCTGCGGAAATCCTCGTTGGTGTTGAAAGTGACATTGTTCTGAAACAGGGCTTTTAGAAAATTTAGAAATGTGCTTTTGCCCGTGTTGCGTTCCTCCGAAACCAACAGCAGGATGGGCAACTTTTGTATGGGTTGTAAATACAATAGTTGCAGATAGTCCATCCCCAACTCGTATTGCTCCCCGAAGATGTGTTCCACCAACGAGCGGATAGAGGGAAAATCACCCTCCATCGGCTTGTGGTCTATCGGCTCATAGAGGTTGAGGAACTTGCCGACCACGGGCTGATAGCTGACGTGTTCGGGTACGGTACAGAAGCCGTCATACTTCGGCACGGTGGCAAGATAGTGTTTGCCGTAATCCTGCCGTAGTGTCTCGTTGTTCCACACGATGCGTTTCTTCACATAGCCGCCGTTCAGACGGGGCTGGTTCACTAACTTGTAGAGGGTAGTACCCACTCGGATAAACTCCTCCTTTGCCATGCCGCCATCCGTGGGCGGTCGGTGGCTGTCTTTCGTTTCTTTAGCTGTCATTTTCATTCGATTTTAGTTTGGTAAAATGTCAGCCACAAAAGTATAAGCATTTATCGGATAGGTTGATACGCAAACCGCAGCAGAACGCTGCAAAAAATACTTTGCTATGAAAAAGTGAGCAATCCGTGGATGAAAAACGAGTGAAAAAGCAAAAACAAGCCCGAAGAAGCACCGCTCAAATGGCAGTCTCTTCGGGCGTGTCATATTCGTATGTGTGAATGGCAATATGCCTATTCAATTATCGATATAAGCATATTTTTGGCAATGGGAATACGCATTGGTCTCACTACTTCATGTCGTCATATTTATAAACTTCATGTCTGATACTTAGAAGTTTCCATGTCGTTTATACCCAGCGAAAAGAAGATATTTGTTTTCTCTTTTCGCAAGTACATCCTTTCAAGAATGGCATTACGCACTTGTTCTGCACCGAAAGTATTGATGCGGAAAGCGAGTGCAATCACCATCGGGAAACTGAATACATCGGCATGATAACCGTTCTCCAATCGGATATACTTCTGCACCTCGTGTTCTTTCAAGATGCTACTTTTATACACGGCTCTGACGGCTGCACGAAGTGTCGGGGCTATCACTCCGAACAGTTCCACCAATTCAGGCTCGTTCATCCAAATGTCAGCAACATTCTCCTGTATGATGATATTACCGGATTCGTTCATTGTTATGATACATCTTTTCATATTCATCCCATTGATATGTTGTTAAACGACTGGTTGAGTTTGTTCCCGAATTTCGTGAGGTCATCATCTATCTTCTGTATGGTAATCTTTGCATAGAGCTGGGTCGTGACGATATTCGTATGTCCCAAAACACGGCTTACGCTTTCGATTGGCATACCCTTACTCAGAGCCAGCGTTGCGAAGCCATGCCTTGCGCAATGGAAGCTGATTGACTTGGTTATACCACATTCCTTTATCATCTTTTTCAGCGGTTTGCATACCGACCAATAGTTGAGATTGGGAAACACAAGGTTGTTTTCCTGCTGCGGTCTGTAACGCTCGATAATCTGCAATGGAATATCAAGCAGCTTCACTTGGAACGGTACTTTGGTCTTGTGTCGCTTTGACAATATCCATTTTTCACCATTCACCTCTACAATATCATCATAGGTCAGTTCCTGAATATCCACGAACGAGAGGGCGGTGAAGCTGGCAAAGACGAAGATGTCACGGATGTATGCGAGTTTGCTGTCTGCAAACTCGTGTGTCATCACCGCTTTCAGTTCATCTTCCGTCAGATATTCCCGTTCCTTTACATTGGGGCTAATGTGGAACTGTGCGAAAGGGTTGCGTGGTATCAACCCATTATAATGCGCTTTCATGACCACACCTTTCAGCCACATGCAGTTTGACCATATCGAACCGTTCTGCAATCCTGCTTCCGTTGAAAGATATGCGGCAAACTCCTTGATGAAATCGGGAGTAAGTTCCAACATAGACATATCGCTGCGCCTGTAGAACGACTTGATAAAGGCGGCTACATGGTTCCTCGCCCGTACCCGTGACCGATATGTAGCTATAACCCTGTCTTTGCCCACACGCTTCTTGAATGTCTCGTTCTCCTTGTCAAACGCTTTCAACAGTGTTTCATACTCGCTGCCGATACCTTGATAGGCGTTGCGCACCATTTCAGCCGTAACGTATGCCTCACGGTCTGAAATTCGTTGGTAGTGCTTGATGATTTGTGCCTTGATATTGTCCAAAGCGTGGTTGATGTTCCGTGCCTCGACACTCTTGCCTTTGGCTCGGTTGCCTTTTGCATCCCAAAGCGTTTTCGGGATGGTCTGCTTGCAACTGAACTGTGCTACAGTCCCGTTGATTGTCACTCGTCCCATGATGGGGACAATGCCGTCTTTCTCCTTGCTGCCGTTCACGTAGAACAGCACTTTGAATGTGCTTCTTGCCATACTCGTTTTTTGTTTGCAAAGTTAAATATCAACGAGTTAGACCTTGTAAGCCAATCAAAGCCATACGAAGTAAATATCAGTGCCATGTGTTAAAAATTACTTTTCATCGGGTAATGATTTGCAAACCGTTCTCCTGCTTAGTTCTGCTTTTCTTTACTTTTTAAGCATTTTCGGCTTGGCATCACCTGACACTGTAACGGCATGACATTAAGCCATTTAGTGCCATTTCTCCCGTTTTTCGAGGTTATTCCAGAGATTTTTTGTCTAAATTGAGGGTTTACAAAAAACGACTTGGCTGTAGGATTATATGAAAGATAAATCTTATATTTGCGGATATAAACAATAAGGTTTCCGCAACCTGTTAAACAAGCAAGTAGCATGTGTTCAGATATAGATAGATATGTGAATTTTTATACCGATTTCGCCTTCAAAAAGCTTTTCGGTACAGAAATCAACAAGAGCCTGCTCATCAGTTTCCTCAACGCCTTGCTTCACGGCAAAGAGGAGATTGAGGATGTCACCTACCTGAATACGGAACACATGGGAACACAGGAATACGACCGCCGTGCCGTGTTCGACGTCTATTGCAAGAACACGCAGGGAGAGACGTTCATCGTCGAGATGCAGAAAGGCGAGCAGCAATTCTTCAAGGACCGCAGCATCTATTACTCCACTTTCGCCATTCGCGAACAGGCGTCCCGAGGTTATTGGAACTACGAACTGAAAGGCGTTTATACCATCGGCATACTCAATTTCCGCATCTTCAATGACGATGAGGTGCGACACGACGTGCAGTTGGTGGATATGAAAACCAAGGAACTTTTCTACGACAAACTGACTTTCATCTATTTGGAAATGCCCAAGTTTGTCAAAGAAGAAAACGAGCTGGTCACAATGCCGGACAAATGGCTCTACGCCATCCGTAACCTCGGAAACTTGATGAGCCGTCCAGTTGCCCTGCAGGAAAAGGTTTTTGCCCGCTTGTTCGAGGTGGCAGAAATCGCCAGATTCGACAAGCAAGAGCGCATAGAGTATGAAGATAGCCTGAAAGCCCTACGCGACTGGTTCAGCACCCTGCAAACGGCAGAACTGAAAGGTGAAGCACGGGGGCGTGAAGAAGGGCGTGAAGAAGCAAAACGTTCTATGGCAGCCAAATTAAAAGCGGCAGGCACTTCCGTAGAACTTATAGCACAAGTTTCGGGGCTTCCGGCTGAAGAAATTGAAAAGTTGTAAGCGTGGGTTCTTTTGCACCCAACTCTATTGCCAAGTCCTCCTTTATAATAACTTATCAGCCAGCTTATTATCAACCAAACATTATCAACATGAATATTAACTAAATGGTAAACTACAATGAGTGAATTAAGCACCTTAAAAGAGGCGTTCAGAACAGGGAACGCACCGGTGGTATCTGAAACTAAGAGGTTTCAGAAGTGTATGAAAAAATATCCCCATATCATTAATCCCAAATTCGTATACCTTTATCCCATACGCGACTGTCGCTATGAAGATTGTGCATATCGTGTATTTGCCATGCCTTTAAATGAGGAAAGCATAGACGAAGAAACCCTTGAAGCCATTAAGGAAGAAATCAATGCGCTTCCAGTTGGCTGTATAAGATTTAATGCTGCTGATACCGGTTCGAGAGATATCGAGTTGGATGATGCAACTGCAAATTATGTCCAGAAAGAGGAAGATACGGATGATGTCATGGCCATAAGCAACCATTTTGATGGCATAGTCATATTTACTATGGCAGTGTCCAATGGAAGCATTGCAGAATTTGATTGTAACTATGCTATAGTGGGCAAGTGGGACGGTTCGGGATTTTTCAAATGGACCGGACACACGATATTGCCAATAGAAAACAGGATACTCGGAAAGGGCGTTGACAAATCCTATTTCTCAGCCATACCCGATACAGCCGCGACCGGAGACCCACAGGCTACTGAATCCACGGTTGAAAAAGCAGCCAACAAATACATGCAGATAATGCAATATGTATTCTATGTGCTTATCGCCATAGGGCTTGTTTGGTATTTCTTCTTTAGGTAGACGATTGGACATAATTCCTCCATGACACTGGCGTATATTATAACCGGCATAATTGTGTTGGGTGCAGGGATAGGAATCCAAAGGCTTGTCGTGGCTCTTTATAACAAGCAGACGAAGGAGATAAAACGACTATACGGGCAGTATTTCGATTTTGATATTTCTTCGTCGGAACATTCTATCGTTTCATTTATAAAACGCCTCTATCCGACATTTGACATGTCGGATAAGGATGTTTTATGGGCATTGTCAGATGACTATCTCCCTTGCATCATAGTATATGACAAGACACAAATGCTTGTATGTGATGTTGAGTTGAGAAACGGAGAAATCCATCAGCGGAACAACCGTACTGAAACGATAGAGTTTGCCCCATCGTGCATAAATATAATATGGCTGTTAAGGCAATCAGAAATAAAACCTGTGCATGAGATTGATATCTTATATACGAAAAACGGCATTAAAAAGGATTTGAAACTCATACGATTCGGTTGGGATATTGATGGAGGCATGAATTATCACAAATTCAGGAGTTTTGTCAACACCATAAAGGAACGTTGCCAAGAAAACAAGCTACCAATCCGTGATTTAATCAGACCTTGTTGATACAATTGCAAGTAATACCCCAAGCAATAAAAGACAGTTGTGTATATGATTAGAACTATACAAAGTATCAGAATGATATTCGTCGGCATCCCCCTCTTCCTCTGCAACACGGTGTCGGCACAGCTCAACATCGTTCCCAAGAGCAACGGGATGAAAGAATACACCGTGCAAAATGCCATGCCCTATGATAGCCTGACAAATGTGGAGGAACGGAGTTATGCCTCCTTGCCGGGGCAGACCCTCTTCATGCACGGGGCGAGAAACGACAACCGGGGTTACTATGAGGTATTTTTCACCGGAAACTTCCTTGACGGCGGGAAACATCCCGTTTACAAGGTAGATGGCATAAGTATCACTCCGGCAAAGGACGTAGCAGGAAAGTATTACGAGGTTTTGAAAGTCTGGACGAAAGCTTCAGGGTGCTGCTTGCTGCTGCGTGAGAAGGAAAGCGGAGACGAAATCTACTATAAGCCCTACACCTATCCGCGCTGCATGACCTGCCTCGGGTTCTATGAGAAATTGAAAAGGTTTGTTGGACAGACATTCCTGTCGCTTGCCAAAAAGGTGGAGACAGAGAGCGGCGAGGTCATAACGCCTGCCGAGGGCGCTGAATACCGTTGTGTGGACATTAGCTTGAAGATGAACAGCGACGGTGCGTTTCTGATTATGGAGGGTGCTGACGGCGTCAAGGTGGAAGCCTTTCCGACAGGAGGTGACGAGGTGTATGAGTTTGTCAGCATCGCCCGCATCGCCTCGTTGGAGAAGCGATACGGAAAGGATTTCGGCAAGCAGATAGCGTTCCGGAAAGTGGATGTCGGCATGACAAAGGAGATGGTCATCGCCGCATGGGGCGAGCCTTACCGCAAAACGGAAGTCAAAAGGGAAAAGAGCACCCTCGAATCGTGGAGCTTTTCCGACAACCACTATGTGGAGCTGCTTGATGGCAAGGTGGTGAATTTGCGTATATACAAATGATTAAAGCAAGAAATATAAACTAATAAAAACTTGTAAAATGGAATTTTTCGATTATTTCACTTATTTGTTCGGAATGGATCCGACACAGTCTCCTGTGTATCTGAAAGTCATGACTTTCATCGTTCCGGTTGTATTTGTTGTGTTCTTTACCTGCTTGATTGTAAGCAAAGTGAGGAAAGCCGTCAAGATTATCCGTCATGTTACCCAAGGCATTCGTGTCAAGGAGAATTCAACCCTTTCAGCAGATGATGTACGGTCAATCGCAGTAGGAGCATTGTATGCTTACCAGCAGGGGGGATATGTTGATGCTATGGATGTAGACATTGAAGAATCACGTCTTTCAACGATTCTTTCCGAGTGGTGGGGAATTGACAATCGGGATGATGCAGTGGGTGTCGTGAATTATCTGAGCAATGCTCCGTCACAAAGTATCCTCCCACTGGTTTTGTCTGCCTACAACGCTTCAAGTGAGGCTGAGGCGATGAAGATTATTCGTGATGAGATTGTGAATGACCCTAATTTAGCTAACCTCCCCGATGGTATGGAGCGGGCAAGAGGATTGATTGAAAAGGCAAAAGAGCAACTCTCCAACTTGAAGTCACAATACGACATTCTGGTTAATGAAGGCATCATATCGTCCATGTCCGACATAGAACGCCTTGGAGTTGTAGCATGGGATGCCGGAAGGCTCAACTTTGTCGCACGTGCAGCCATGCAAAGAGGGTATCTGACGCAAGAAGAATGCCGGAATTGTGTCGACCACGCTTATGCAATGGCAAAATCCGCAGAATTCGGTTCGTGGAAAGATCTTGCCAACAGTTATATGTTGGGACGTACCATGTGGAACGGCGACTGCAACATGAGCGGACTTGCAGAAGATATGCTCACTAAGCCTAACTCTCCGTGGGTACGTTTCCCATGGAAGGGCTAAGGCTGTTTCAAAATATAATGCAATAATGACATTATAGACACAAAATCCGTCATTGGCTGATTAATGTGACGAGGATTACCGCAAATGGGAATAGTGCAAGAATCCATGCTGTAACAGGGTTGAAGCGATGACGGGAGTAATGTTTCATCACTGCTATTTTTCTTTTGCTATATATGATGTTGAGTGCTGTTGTCGCAGTCAGAATACCCACACAGGAGATTATCAGTACAACCTCTGCATTATCATGGAACAGATGCACCAAGAATAATGTCAGCGGAAACAATACAAAGGCAAACAGATACAACTCCAGCACCATATCGCCACCCATGCGCCTGACATAACGACCATAGCGTTTGTGCAATTTTTCTCCAATCCAAAACAGGTAGTCGAAGAAATAAAACCGCTGTATGTTCTCCAGCTTCTTCATCGGCTCCAATGCATAAATCCGAGGTGGAACACCAACATGACATTTGCCAGA
The DNA here is from genome assembly GCF_000614125.1 of Bacteroides rodentium JCM 16496. Classification (GTDB taxonomy): domain Bacteria; phylum Bacteroidota; class Bacteroidia; order Bacteroidales; family Bacteroidaceae; genus Bacteroides; species Bacteroides rodentium. The sequence goes on along the minus strand of NZ_BAKJ01000064.1, from coordinate 842 downwards.
GCCAGAGCGATGGCGACAAGGGTTATTCCGGCGAGTTTCCTGCCGGGATGTTTCATCTTCCCGTAACGTTCACGGAGGGCATTACGCTGCCTGGTTGTATAGCGTATCTTACAGAATAAATCGGGAAGAAAGCAGAGAGGAATCACTATGACCAAAGCAATCATCCAACCGAAAAAGCGCAATAACAGCGGTATACCAAGCGGTATGAGTATGACGAGGAGCCAACACAAAAACAGCAACACACGTCCGTTGAGATTGGTATGCTCCTTTTCATGCCATACCTCGACCACATACCACATATAGTCGATGAAGCAGAAACGGTATTTACTATTGTCCTTTTCCATGCCGTCACCTCCATGCGAAGAACATCGTCAAGCATCCGGCAAGAGCCAGACCAATCAATGCCATTTGAATCCTATGGCGTGTCTCGGGCTTGCAATTATCAAACATCCACAGTTTACCGCCAAACTGCCAGTGGCATGCCCATTTCCAGCGGAACAATATCCCGACGAGCCACAAGACAAGTAACCCTGCCGCAAGCAGCAGTCCGTATTTCGGGTGAGCCTGCACCCACTCAAAGAATGATTCAGCCTTGCCATTCATCGCCTCGTATATATCGGTGATTGTCATGTTCTTATTTAATTGTCATAAATCGTAACCCATTTGCAAAGAATCTCCATTTCACCTACCACTTGAATGCGCAAGGTCGTTGCATCAAATAAATCCATTGCTTCCGGAAAGACCAGGAACTGACGGAATTCCTTTATATCCTCCGTACGCTTTACCACTTGTTCAGCTTTCATCGTAAGAAACCGGAGACGTTCCAGCAAACTCATATCAGA
>NZ_BAKJ01000065.1 GCF_000614125.1 Bacteroides rodentium JCM 16496 | reverse complement strand
ACTCTTCACCTATTTTTTTGGAGGCACAAAGATAGGCAAAATGTAGAAAACGATTTCATTCTTTCGGCAGAAAACTCTACCTTTGCAGCCGTTTTTTTAATGGACACAAATGGAAATATTCTGGAATACTATCGCACAATACAACGAGGCCACCTGGTGGGCACAGCTCCTCATCACCGCAGCAGGTATCCTGCTCACCACGCAGCTCTACCGGAAACCGACCTTATGGGCAAAACGCTCCATGAAAATCTACATGGTATTTCTGAACGGGTGGATTTCCATCGTGTACTACATGACGTATTGCGGAGCGCGCGGACACCACCATATACTCGCCATCTTCTGGGGAGTGATTGCACTGTTGTGGCTATGGGATTTGTTTACCGACTACACTCCGTTCGAGCGCAACCCGAAATACAAGGTACTGGTGGGGGTACTCTATGCAATGCCTTTCCTCTACCCGCTCCTTTCGTGGGCACGCGGAATGGAATTTCCCATGATGACCACCACCGTGATGCCCTGCTCGGTAGCAGTTTTCACCATCGGGCTGCTGCTGGCTTTCTCGCGCAGGGTCAACCTGCTCGTCATTCTGTTCCTTTGCCACTGGGCACTCATCGCCTTTTCCAAAGTCTACATCTACAAGATTCCCGAAGACCTGCTGCTGGCAAGCGCCACCGTGCCTGCCATCTATCTGTTCTTCAAGAACTACTTTGAACAGAACTTGCACAAGGAAACCAAGCTGGGCGCACGGCTCATGAACTGGTTCCTTATCCTCATCTGCATAGTGGTCGGGGTACTGCTCAGCATGACGCTGCTCCATGGAATGAGAGGATAAAGAAATGGCGCGCTTCCGCGCGCCAAAATCATTTCTTCTTTCCCTGATTGGCCACAGCCTCCATCAATTTCTTTATCTCCTCGGGGTCACCCAAGAAATAGTCCTTCGTCAAGTTCAGCTCATCGTCAAACTCAAAGACGTAGGGTACCGCCGTAGGCAGGTTCAGGTGCACGATTTCATCGTCCGAAATATGTTTCAGATGCTTGATAATACCCCGCAGGCTATTACCATGAGCCACTACCAGCAATTCGTCAGCCGTCTTCAGGTTCGGGAAGATGACACATTTCCAGTAGGGCATGATACGCTCAATCGTATCTTTCAACGACTCCGTACGGGGCAGTTCGGCATCGGGCACTTCCTGATAACGGTCCTCAAAACGCGGATTACGCGGGTCATCCTCGGCCAATGCATGCGGAGCCACATCAAAGCTCCGGCGCCATACCAGCACCTGCTCGTCACCGTACTTGGCAGCCGTCTCCGCCTTGTTCAGTCCCTGCAACTGGCCGTAGTGTTTCTCATTCAACCTCCACGATTTCTCCACCGGAATCCAATCCTGGTCGAGACGGTCCAGCACACAATCCAGTGTCTTCACGGCACGCTTCAGATAGGAAGTATACGCCTTCTTGAAGCGGAATCCCTTTTCTGCCAGCAGCTCACCCGCCCTTACAGCTTCAGCAACGCCCTTCTCTGTCAAATCAACATCCGTCCACCCCGTGAAGCGGTTTTCCTTATTCCATGCACTCTCGCCGTGGCGAAGCAAAACAATCTTTTTCATATAGTCTCCTTTCAGTTTTACTTATAAAACACCCGGCTACCTCCTCTTGTTCATGCAAGGACGCCCCACCAAATAGACGGAAGCACCAAAAATCGCTGAACGGACGACTATAACTGAACCTTAATATAAAAAAACAGACCATCCGTTTACCCGAAACGGATGGTCTGTCAACATCATGCAGATGATATCTTTTATCTGAACAGATAATGTGCTCCGCCATATCGCAGGCACATTATCTGTTTTTTATACTCTTATACGAACCAGCGAACGTAGCAGAAGTCCTGGCGGTGAGGCAGGTCTGCATTCTTCGGGAACATACGGTAAGAAACCTTGAAGCTGCCCGCATTTTCCATCTTGTGCTTAGCCTGGAATGTATAGAGGGTACCTTCTTTCTTCACTACATTGAACGGCTCTACGGAGTAAACGTGCTGTTTGCCATCCTGGGCCGTATAAGTAGTCACCAGTTCCAGACCGATGGCATCGTTCAAGCCCTTCTCGTCGATAACGTAAGTAATGGTGTATTCCTTACCGCTCTCGATGGAGCCTTTCACCAAGTCTTCAGTCTTTTCGCAAGACACCACTTCAATGCTGTCCCACTTTTCGGCAACTTCTTCCTTCCAGGCAGCTATTTCCTTAGCCTTGGCATAACCGTCGGCAGCCAGCATCTTGAAACGTTTGGCTTCCTTGATGTAGAACTTGTCGTAATAGTCGTCCAACTGGCGCTTCATTGTATAGTGGGGGGCAATCTGTGCGATGGAGTTCTTGATAGTCTTCACCCAACCTTCAGAATATCCCTTCTTGTTGCGTGCGTAATACAACGGCAGGATTTCTTGCTCAAGAATGCTGTAGATAGTAGCGGCATCGAGCTGGTCCTGATGTTCCTGGTTCTGGTAAGTACGCTTTTCGGTCAATGCCCAACCGGCACCTTCGCGATAGCCTTCCAACCACCAGCCGTCGAGTACGGAGAAGTTTACAACACCGTTCATCAACGCCTTCTCGCCGGAAGTACCGGATGCTTCGAGCGGACGTGTCGGAGTGTTCAGCCAGATATCCACCCCTGAAACGAGGCGACGTGCCAACTGCATATCATAATTTTCCAGGAAGATAATCTTGCCCAGGAACTCCGGACGGCGGGAAATCTCGATGATTCTCTTAATCAAGCCCTGGCCGGCACCATCGTGCGGGTGAGCCTTACCGGTGAAGAGGAACTGTACCGGATAGTCGGGGTTGTTCACAATCTTGGCCAGACGGTCGAGGTCGGTGAACAGCAGATGTGCACGCTTGTAGGTAGCGAAACGGCGTCCGAAACCTATCAGCAGAGCGTTCGGATTGATTTTGTCCAGCAGGGAAACGATGCGTGAAGGGTCACCCTGGTTCTTCAACCAAGTTTCACGGTATTGCTTGCGAACATAGTCAATCAGCTTGTTCTTCATCACCATGCGCGTCTTCCAGATTTCTTCGTCGGACACGTTATAGATAGCCTCCCAAATCTTGGGGTTGGACTGGTCGTAGAGGAAGTTCTCATCAAAATGCGCAGCATAGAGATGTTTCCACTCCGTAGCGCTCCAAGTGGGGAAGTGTACACCGTTGGTAACGTAACCCACATGGCTTTCTTCGGGGAAATACCCCTTCCAGATGGAAGAGAACATCTCCTGGGAAACCTTTCCGTGCAGCCAGCTCACACCGTTCACCTCCTGAGAAGTGTTGCAAGCGAATACAGACATACAGAAACGTTCGCCCTTGTCGCCCGGATTGTTACGTCCGAGGTCCATCAGGTCGTCCCAGCTGATACCCATTCTTGAAGGATAGCCGCCCATGTACTTGCCGAAAAGACCTTCGTCGAAGTAGTCGTGACCGGCAGGAACCGGAGTATGTACAGTATAGAGAGAAGAAGCACGTACCAGCTCGATAGCCTGGTCGTAAGTCAGACCTTCGGCCACGTAGTCGCAGATGCGCTGTACGTTGATTAAAGCGGCGTGTCCTTCGTTGCAGTGATATACATCTTTCTTGATGCCCAGCTTCTTCAGTGTCAGAATACCACCGATACCCAGCAGAATCTCCTGCTTCAAGCGGTTTTCCCAATCACCGCCATACAGCTGGTGAGTGATGGAACGGTCGAACTCGCTGTTCATTTCATTGTCGGTATCAAGCAGATAGAGAGAGATACGTCCCACGTTCACTCTCCACACATAAGCATGCACATAGTAGTCCAGATAAGGAACATCCACTACCATCTGCTCACCCTTCTCATCCAATACACGGTCGATGGGCAACTGACCAAAGTTCTGTGCCTCGTAATTGGCAATCTGCTGGCCGTCCATAGACAAAGTTTGTGTAAAGTAACCGTAGCGGTACAAGAAACCGACTGCGCACAAGTCAACGTTACTGTCGGAGCTTCTTTCAAATAGTCGCCAGCAAGTACGCCCAGACCACCGGAATATATCTTAAGTACGTGGTTCAAACCATATTCCATGCTGAAATAGGCAACAGACGGACGCTTGCTGTCAGGCATCACATCCATATATGCACGGAACTTAGAGTATACCTCCTTCATCCTACGCAGAATGACCTTATCGCTCGCAAGCGCTTCCAGTTTGGCATAGCTCATACGCTCCAGCAGAAGTACGGGATTCTGTCCCACTTCCTTCCATAGAGCAGGGTCAAGGTCTCTGAACAGTTCGGTAGCTTCATAATTCCATGACCACCAGATGTTACGTGCCAGTTCAGACAAATTCTCCAGTTCGGCGGGAATATGCGATTTCACATTCACCTCTCTCCAGTTAGGAGTGTTTACATTACTAACTTTAATCTTCATTGTATGATAACTAATTGATTAATAATTCTTTTATCTTAGTTGACGCTTCATGGCATTGCGCAGCGCAATGTCGTAAGCCTCATAATAATATTTTATAAAATGTTTCCACAAAGCCTGCTCTGCCACCCGGCCTGCACGCTTGCGTATCTCCTTGATTTCAGCATCCGTCTTGGTAGAGAACAAGGCTATGGTATCCTTGATGCCGTCTGCCACTTCGGAATAGTTGTAGTCCGAACGGTGCAGCACTTCCACTCCGTCTTCAATGCCATGCTGGTCTTTCAGGCTGTTCACCCAAAGCCCGAAACCGGCAAGGTCGGTGGTGATGGTAGGCACCCGGAAAGCCACGCTTTCCAGCGGGGTATATCCCCACGGCTCGTAATAAGAAGGATAAACACTGAGGTCCTCGCCTAAAATCAAGTCATAATAATGCTTGTTGAGGATACCGTCGTGGCCATCCTGATAGCAAGGTACAAAAATCACTTTCACCTTGTCTTCGGGACGATTGCCCATACCGAGGTATTTCAGCATATCCAGCACCTGGTCGTGCGTCATATTGTGCAGCCAGTGGGTGATGAAAGGGCACAGCAACGGTTCGGTGAACTTGTCTTTGCTCTTCAGGCGCTTCTGCAAGTCCTCGCGGGGGTCTCCCACCCAGCTGGGCACGTTGACAAACGCCAATACTTTCTTCTTTAAATCCTTATCGCGGTTCAGCCGGTTCAATGATTCCAGGAACACATCGATACCCTTGTTCTTGAACTCGTAGCGTCCGCTGGTACCGATAATCAGTGTATCGTCGCCCAGGTCCTCACCCAGCAGGCAGTTTGCCACACGCAGCATGGTGGAGCGGGCACGTTTGCGCTTGCCGGTAAAGGTGGCGCCTTTCGGTACAAAATCATCTTCAAAACCGTTCATCAGCACAACATCCGCAGGCTTGTCAAGCAACTCCTTGCATTCGTTGTTTGTAATTTCGCTCACAGTGGTGAAGCAGTCCACATAGTGGGCCGTCTGCTTTTCAATGGAATGTTTGGACTCCATGTTCAGCTCCTGGGCCATCTGGTCGCCGTTGTAGGCGAAAAGATAATCGTAGAGCGGCTTGTTGTTGCCAGCTATGGAGCGACCGATGGACGTGGCATGGGTGGTGAAGATGGTCCCTATCTCGGGAACGGCAGACTGAAGGTAGAGGCAGCCATGCCGGTCATCCACTCGTGTGCCTGGAACACCACTTTGTCCGTTTCCGTCAGATTATAGCGATAGAAGCTCTCTATCACCTTGCCGGTAGCGAAAGCAAACATGGATGCTTCGTCATAATCACCATATCCATGCAGTGAATCCACCTGATAGCGGTTCCACATTTCTGTATAAATCTCATTTTTTTCTGCAAAGAACGGTTGGAAATCAACCAATATAACAATAGGTTCTCCCGGAATGTTCCAGCGACCTACGCGGACGGAAAGATTGTCTTTCAACGCTGCATGTTTCTTCCACGCTGCACAAAGGTTATCAGACTCAATGAACAAAGGGTTCTCTTTTCCCTGCCAGAAATCCGGCCCTATAAAGAATAATCTATCGCGAAACTTAGTCTGTAAAGTATTTGCCCTTGTAGACAAAACTGTATAGATACCGCCTACTTTATTACACACTTCCCAGCTCGCTTCGAAGATGTAATCGGGGGTAAGTAGTTCTTTAATCATATTATGTTATAATCTCTTTATCTTAAATTCGGCTGCAAAAGTACACATTATTCTTTGAAAAATAGCCTTTTAATCGAAAAAACTGATTAAAGATACATAAACAATCGTTTGCGGAATGTCATAGTTTAGCCACAAAAGCCCCATGGACTCGCCCATCCATGCATTTTTCGTCTAAAATTCCCGGAGTTTAAACAAAGAATCCCTGGGGTCTTCAGTTGAAACCCCAGGGATTTAAATGAAAATCCCCAAGGATTTCAGTTGTAAATCCCTGGGGTTATTTTCTTACAATCCGGATTATACCATCAATGCAGCTACCAGCGCCAAGATAGCGTAGAATTCAGGAAGCGCGGCGTAAATCATTGTATTGGTCTGTACGTCGTGTCCCTGGGAGATACCCACAATACCGTTCGCACAAATCTGTCCCTGACGGATAGCGGAGAACAGACATACCAGTCCGACACCCAATCCGATGCCCAGCATCAAAGGACCGTCTGTCGCAAAATCCCTGCCCATAGACATCAGGAAAGCCACGAAACCGTAAAGTCCCTGCGTAGCCGGAAGGGCCGACAAAATCATATAACTTGCTGACTTGGAAGGGTCTTTCTTCAACGCACCTTCTGCCGCACTACCGGCGATAGTTGTACCGAAGCAACTGCCAATTCCTGCAAGGGCCAACATCAGGCCCAGACCGAGATAACCTAAAATTTCATTCATAATGTTTCTATTTTTATTTGTTTTTTAATTTGTTTATTTCTTTACTACTGTAAAAGGTTTATAGGCTTCGCCCTTACCCTCGTAACCGGAATTCTTGAAGTATTCCACAAATGTCAGACGGAGCGGGTGTACAAAAGCACTCAGACAAGACATGGCAATGTTCAGCGTATGCCCGAATATCAGTATCAGACCGCAGAACAGCCAGCCCAGGGCCGGACCTGCCGCATCGTTCACCATGAAGGCAAGCTGGTTGAACACGCCTCCAAGCATACCGCCTGCCAGGCCGAGGCATAGAGACGGATGTAGGAAAGTATATCGCCCATCAATCCGGTTGCCATGTTATAGGTATCCCATACTCCGGCACCGATGTTGACAAATACATTCCGGTGGATATTGTTCAGCAGGTAGATACCGATAGCGGAAACACCGCCAATCACGATAAATGCCCATGTAGACACGTCTTCCGAAATTATCTTGAAGAAGGAAAGTCCGCCGGTACAGATAAATCCCACTACCAGCAACAGCCATCCCCAGGCACTGAGCGACTCCTTGAAGCCGAAACGGACGGTCTGTCCCACGGCCTTCACCGTCATGGCAATGCAGATGTGCACCGCACCGATAATCAGTGCCAGCAGCATTTGCTTGTCATAGGTAGTCTCGCCTATCTTACCCACAATCATGAATTCCTTCAGTTTGGCGGGTATCTCCAGGTCAAAGAGGCTTACACCGAAGAAGGTTCCCAGTATGGCACCGATGACGGACGTGAATATACCCAGCGTAATCACCAGGTTCATCATGCCTTTCATGGACTCGGGCATCTTCCTTTTCAGAATGAACCCGAGTGCAATCAGTACCAGACCATAGCCCGCATCTCCCATACAGAAGGCAAAGAAGAGCGAGAAGAATGGCGCAAGTATCGGTGTCGGGTCGAACTCGGCATATTCGGGCATACCGTACATTTTGGTAAGCACTTCGTACATGCGTGTATAGGCGTTGTTTTTCAGCTTGATGGGGGCATTGTCCTCGCGCTTGGCAGCCCTTATCTCATAATAAGTGCCGCTTTCATCGAGAAGTTTCCTCACATCCGCCTCGCAGTCTTCGGGAATCCAGCCTTCCATCAACACTACGGCGCCTTCTGCCATCTGTTCGCTGTTCAGCTTGACTTTCAGCAGGTCTATTTCTTCCTGGAGCTGGAGGTTGTACTTCTCCAACGTGCAGTAATTCGCCTTGCAGAATTCTTTCAGCGGCATGTGCCTGCACAAGGGCTTCCTCCGTATCGGCTTTCTTCCGGCTCAGCTCAGAGAGGCTGAGTGAAGGCAGACGGAGCGGTTCCACATCCAGTTCTACCGGCTGGGGAGTGACGGTCACGAAATAAAGATATCCACCGTTCTCTTTCACCACGATGGCATTGTAGTCCTCTGCCCACGCTTCGTCATAGTCTTTCTCCGGGCAGGTGTAGAACTGCACGAACCAACCGGCATCTTCCAGCTTGCGGATGGCTCCCCAATCGAAATCGCCCCAGACTTCCATCTGCGCCACATCCTTGTCGATGGCGGGAATCTGCTGGTTCAGGTCTTGTATCCGCGCCTGCAAGTCCTCGTAGGATTTCACCAGAGCATCGGTCGACAACTCTTTATGCACCTTTTCTTCCGGCTGTTTGTCCGCCAGGGTGTACATGCTCTGAAGCATATTCTTGTAGAGCGTACGCTTCTGCATGAATTGCTGCAAGGTGTCGTCCATCTCGCCGCACTGCCTTTCCACAACGTGCACCACGCCCAGTTCCCGGATTTGCTCCAGAAACGCTTCGTACTCCTTATGATACACAAGGAACGTGAGCTTCTTCATTTTTGTAATCATGCCTCTGCCTCCTTCCTTTTCTCCTGATGGGACTTCATGATTTTCTGCGATGACTTGGAGAGGTTCTCCTCGTCTTCCATAAACCGCTTGATTTTGCGCAGAGCATCCTGATAGCCCGGAATCTGTACTTTCTCAAAAAGATTCACCTTCTGGGTGGTCTTTTTACGCGCATGTTCCAACAAGTTCAACTTGGCAACGGTAAATTCACGCTCGATGGCAGTATGTGCCAGTGACTTAAGCAAATGCAGCCCGTCTGCATACCATTTGGGCGCATTGAACAAGCTGTAAGGGCGTATCTCGAAATCTACATTCTCGAGCAACGGCACCCGTACACCGGCAATCTTCTTCACACCGAGATGAACATCGCTGACCTTTATCAATGAAGCGTCGAACTCATTCCAAAGGGCGAACATGGCTTCGTAAGCTTGGATTTCCTTTTCCAACCTCGCGTCCAACGCGGCAGCGTCTCCCTTGCAGCGCTTCACTTCCATACGCAGGGCACTCTCCTTGTTCTTGATGATGGGGAGTGTACGCACGCGCACCTTCAGTTGCTTTTCGAGTTGCTGAAGCGAGGTCTTGTTATATTGAAACTTAATAGCCACTTGTTAATTAAAAATTTAAAATTAAAAATTAAAGGCCTATATCTATCACATCTTTATATTAATAAAAAATCAAGCTACACATTTCATCCGTTTTATAATAGAAACAAGTAAACGAATCAAATTTAAGCAATCTTCATTTACCGATTCGTACGAACTATCATTAAAGTATTCACTTTCATGCAATAAAAGTAACCAGTACTTCGTTTCATTAGCTTCTTTCAAAGCAATACTCAATTTATGAATAAAATCAGCTTTGCTTTCAGCAAACTCACTTTCCTTAATCATAGCACCTATAGCTGTCCCTGACCTAAGCAGCTGTTTTGACAACACAAACTCTTTTTTGTTTTCCTGCAAAAATCTACAGACTTTTACAATCCTAATGCCAAAAGCAACTGACTTCTGATCAATCACACTATCGGCTTTCATTGCGCAGCTTTAATTTTTAATTATTAATTTTTAATTTGTGGGCCAATATTGGTCCACAAGCTCTTTCTTGATGTTGACTTCTTCCGGACGGAAATACTTGCCGAACAGACTCCATGCCACATCGAGCATCTCTGTGGTATCGAGGTTGACGTCGATGGCCAGCAGCTGGTTGGAGTAATCCTTGGCAAAGGCAAGGGTACGTTCGTCGTAGTTCGTCAGGTCGAAACCGTTTTCAAGCTTGGTCTTGGCGTTGGCGGCATCGGCGTACAGACGTACAGCGGCATTCATCACCTGCGGATGGTCCTTACGTGTCTTTTTGCCCGTAACAAGCTGTTTCAGACGGGACAAGGAACGGAACGGGTCAACGATAACCTTACCGATGTCGCTGTCACGACGGAGGAACAACTGGCCTTCCGTGATATAACCCGTATTGTCGGGCACGGCATGCGTAATGTCGCCACCGGACAGAGTCGTCACCGCAATAATCGTGATGGAACCGCCACTTGGGAACTGCACCGCCTTTTCGTATATCTTCGCCAAATCCGAATAAAGGGAGCCCGGCATGGAGTCCTTCGAAGGAATCTGGTCCATACGGTTGGACACGATGGCGAGCGCATCGGCGTAGGAAGTCATATCCGTCAGCAGCACCAGCACCTTTTCATTATTGTTCACAGCAAAATATTCGGCCGCCGTCAGTGCCATATCCGGAATCAGCAGACGCTCTACCGGAGGATTCTCGGTGGTATTCATAAAGCTGACGATACGGTCGAGCGCACCGGCATTGGAGAATACGTTCTTGAAGTAAAGGTAGTCATCGTTCGTCATACCCATACCGCCAAGGATAATCTTGTCAGTCTCCGCACGCAGAGCCACATTCGCCATCACCTGGTTGAAGGGCTGGTCGGGGTCGGCAAAGAACGGAATCTTCTGTCCGGACACCAGCGTATTGTTCAGGTCGATACCTGCAATACCGGTTGCAATCAGTTCCGAGGGCTGCTTACGGCGCACCGGATTCACGGACGGGCCGCCAATTTCCACCTCCTCGCCTTCAATGGCCGGACCACCGTCGATGGGGTCGCCAAAGGCGTTGAAGAAGCGTCCGGCAAGCTGCTCGCTCACTTTGATTGTAGGAGCCTTGCCCAAGAATACTACCTCTGCATTGGTGGGAATACCTTCCGTACCCTCAAACACCTGCAAAGTCACTTCGTCGCCGGCAATCTTCACCACCTGGGCCAGCTTGCCGTTTACGGTCGCCAACTCGTCATACCCCACTCCGGTTGCCTTCAGCGAACACGTAGCTTTCGTAATCTGAGTTATCTTGGTATATATTTTTTGAAATGCTTTTGTTGCCATCTATTTATTTACAATTTAGCAATTTACTATTTACTATTTAAATCTCTGCCATCCTATTCTACTATTTTCCTATCTACAACCTCCGTACACCTGCATCCGCAAGGCAAATAGTAAATTGTAAATAGTCAAATAGTACATCCTTAGGCTTTCCGTTCCTCAACCAGTTCCTGCAATTGCTTATGGAACTTGTCGTATTCTTCCGACTTAAACTTCGAGTAGTTCATCTGCTTACAGATGTTAATCATTTTCTTGAAGTAATCCATTACTTCGTTGAAGTTGTCGAACTCAAATTCAGTATGACAGATTTCTATTACCATATTCAGAATCTCCTCCTGACGCTCCATCGGGGTCACGGCATCAATTTCGTCAAAGGCATCCTGCTGCAGAATAACGAAGTCAATCAATTCCGATTTCCAGAAAGTCACGTGATATTCTACGGGCACACCGTCGTCACCCAAAATGTTGATTTGCTCGGCAATCTCCTTACCACGCTGCAAACGGGTCTTGATTTCATTCACCTTGCCAATCCACTCGCCGTTGATGTGCTTGGTGATATACTCTTCAAATTCAGGGTATTCGATATATTTGGAATACGAGTCAATCGGGTTTACGGCAGGATAACGCTTCTTGTCGGCACGGTCTTGCTCAAGGGCATAGAAGCAGCGCGCCACCTTCTTCGTATTCTCGGTCACCGGCTCCTTCAAGTTACCGCCGGCAGGCGATACCGTACCGATGAACGTAATGGAACCGGACTCGCCGTTGTTCAGCTTCACATAACCCGCACGACCGTAGAAGTTGGAGATGATGGAGGACAAGTCCATCGGGAAGGCATCGGGACCGGGCAACTCCTCCATACGGTTGGACATCTCGCGCAATGCCTGCGCCCAACGTGAAGTGGAGTCCGCCATCAGCAGTACCTTCAATCCCATGCTTCGGTAGTATTCCGCAATCGTCATGGCCGTGTAGACAGATGCCTCACGGGCAGCCACCGGCATGTTCGAAGTATTGGCAATGATGATGGTACGTTCCATCAGCTTCCGTCCCGTATGCGGGTCAACCAATTCGGGGAATTCTGTAAAGATTTCCACAACCTCGTTGGCACGCTCACCACAGGCAGCGATGATTACGATGTCTGCTTCCGCTTGTTTTGAAATGGCATGCTGGAGCACCGTTTTTCCGGTACCGAACGGACCGGGGATAAAGCCCGTACCACCTTCCACAATCGGATTCACGGTGTCGATTACACGCACACCGGTTTCCAGCAATTTGAAAGGACGCGGTTTTTCCTTATAGTTGGTCATGGCGCGCTTCACGGGCCATTTCTGTATCATGTTCACCCGGATGTCATTACCTTCGCCATCCGTCAGCACTGCAATGGTATCCTCAATGCTGTAATCACCTTCCTTTGCGATGGATTTCACGGTGCACACACCTTTCTGTTCAAAAGGCACCATGATTTTCAAAGGCTGGAAGTTTTCGTCCACTTGTCCCAGCCAGGCAGCGGCTTCCACTTGGTCGCCCACCTTTGCCAAAGGCACAAAATGCCATTTGCTTCCTTTATCCAGCGGATAGGTATATTGCCCGCGTTTCAAGAAAACACCGTCCATCTTATCGAGGTCGTTTTGCAGACCGTCGTAGTTCTTCGAAAGCATACCGGGCCCCAGTGTCACTTCGAGCATGTGTCCGGTAAACTCGGCTTCGGCCCCCACTTTCAGTCCGCGGGTACTCTCAAATACCTGCACGTAGACCTGGGTACCTACCACCTTAATCACCTCCGCCATCAACTTGTCTCCTCCGGTCGAGATATAACAAATCTCATTCTGCGCTACCGGTCCGTCGACGACGAGGGTCACCATGTTGGCTATTACGCCACTAACAGTTCCTTTTGTTGCCATATATTTTTAGTTGTTTGTTTTATCTGAATTCTGCGGGTATCTGCACCTCGTCTTTCAAGGCAGCGATAATGCTGCGGAACAGTTGGTTACCCTTCTCTTTATCCAACGAAATCCACCGTTCTATCATCTCCAGCTGTAGCAGGAAGACAAACAGACGTTCCACGGTAAAGTAATCGAAGAATGTGGCTTCCTCCATCCAGTCCCAGCGAAGCTGGTCCAGCTTCTTTTCCCGGTCCACCAGTTCCTCCGTCTCACTGATTTTCACCAGCTGCTCCAGATAATCCACCTCAGTACCCAGACCGAAGTCACGGGCATTGGAAGTACGCAGAGCCTCGCACACTTCCGTATCACCCACAATCAGCGGAGCAATGTCCAGCTTAAACTTACGTGCTGTGAGCGCCACCAATACATTATTGATAGTGAGGTTGAAGCCAAACCAGGAAGACACAAACTGATTCCTGCATTCCATGGCATAGGCATAATAGAGTGCTGCCAGGCGGTCTTCATACAAGAAACTGTCCTCGGCAGGCAGGCTGAAGTATTCGGAAATGAAGGTAGAGAGATAAGATGGGAATACACTGTCAGAGACTTCATCGCCATCCTTCAGTTGTGAGATATATTCCGCCAGTTCCTCCGACGAATAGTTTCCGCGCGGGTCGATGGCAGCATCTTTATCCTTCAACAGTTTCAAGACATTCGCATTGTCGAATTTCAGATAAAACAAATCTATCAGCTTTTTATCATCTTCCGACAAGGCAGGATATAGTTCCGTCTTGAAATCGGCTACTGTATAGCTCAGTTTACTGTCTTCCAGAGTAAGTTCAGGCAAACCGGCTACCAAGTAATAGTATTTACTCATAATCCTGTGGGAGTTTTTAGAACAGCATTTCCACTAATTGCGGACGCAGGAATTCCTTGAAGTAATTCATAAATTCTTCTTCGCCGAAGTTCACCTTGTACGAACCATCGGCAGGCGATACGGAGAACAAGGTTTTGATGCCATTCACTTGCTCAATCTTCACACCCTTGTCCAGCAGTTCTTTCGCCTTCGCTGCGAAATATTTCGTCAAGCCTTCCGCATCGGCAGTAGAGATAACGATTGGTTCGTTCACACTCCATTTGGACGCCAATGCAACGATGAAGGCATTAAGATAATCCTTGTTTGCAGCAAATGCCTTTACATCGGCATTCACAATGTTGTCCGTCACCAACGTAGCGATTTCGGACTTCAGAGCATTCACAGCCTGACCGGCAAACAACTTTAATTCAGATTTTGTATTCTCTGCCAGTTCATCGGCAGACTTACGAGCGGTAGCCACGATAGAATCAGCCTCCTTGTGAGCATCCTCTATAATTTTCTTGGCTTCTTCCTGAGCTTTTGCGATAAGTTTCTGTGCCTCTTCGTTTCCTTTTTCTACGCCTTCGCGGTAGATCTTATCGGTCAGCTCTTGAATCTTGTTTTCCATATTTGCAGGAGTTATTATATGATTTATATTACAATATTAATTGCGTGATTTTTTCTCTTCCTATTAGATTCACGCCAAATTTACAAAAATCCATTTGATATTGAATAGAAAGAAAGGAAGAAAAATTCTTGCTCTTCCAAAAAAAATCGTTTTACACCAACTTTGTTCTGTTATGATGACAAAAGAAGCAGAAAATACGTCTGCAATAACCGCATGGCAGGGATTAAAGGGGGGGAGTTCCGGAGGTATAT
>NZ_BAKJ01000066.1 GCF_000614125.1 Bacteroides rodentium JCM 16496 | reverse complement strand
TGAATTTGTGCAAAAAGTAGGTAACATAGCAGAAACATAGTTTTCCATAACCGCTTTTTTCAGCCGGTAGATATAATTTAGATAACAAAAATGAGTACTGTAAGAGTCATCCAAAATAAGCAGAGATTGACCAAAGAAGGCAATGCTCCGCTGTATATAACATTTTATATAGGCAAGGAAAAGTTACTGCTTCCTTGTAAAGTATCTGTGCCAGTAGCTAAGTTTGACGAGAAAAGCGGACTTCTCAAAGGGAACAGCAAAGAGGCAAAGGATATTAATCTCATCGTGAACAATCTGAAGGCGCGTGTCAACGATATACTGGTTAAGTTCCGATTAAGGAACCAAGCTTTGACGAAAGAAATATTCATGAGGGAATATAATAATCCCAGCGATTACAAGACTTTCCACGACTTTGTGAAGGAATATATGAAAGCCTATAGCCGGCGCATAGAGATGGGGACACTCAAGCACCATCTAAGCTGCATGAAAAAATTGAAGGCATACAATGAGCTGTTACAGTTCCGTGACCTCACTCCCGAACTCCTAACCGATTATTTGATTTACATGAAGAAAGAGCTTGGGAATACTGAGATAACCGCACAACGAAATATGTCTACTATCAAGATATATGTTACCGCAGCTTATAGGAAAGGTTTCCTTGATGAAAATCCTTTTCAGGAGTTTCATATCAAAAGGATAAAAAGCGATGTGGACTATTTGACGGAGGAAGAATTGATGCAGTTCGTGCAGTTATACTATCAAAGAACATTGCCGGAAAAGCTTCAGCTGACTTTGGCCTTTTTTCTTTTCATGTGCTTCACAAGCATGCATATAACAGATGCCCGTATGTTCTGTATCGAGCAGGTAAACAATGATGTGTTGACTTACTACCGTGTGAAGAACCGGAATTGCAAACCGGAACCGATAAAGATTCCAATGCCGATACCTGCAGAAAAACTTCTGGAAGAATGGGCAGAGGGTAGGGAAGAAGGACGTCTGTTCAGGAACGTTCAATGTGACCAGGTCGTTAACCGCCAGTTAAAGCTATTGCCAAAGAACTGGGAATTAACAAAAAAATATCGGCCAAGACGGGAAGGCATACGTTTGCGACCATTTATCTCCGGAAAACAAAAGACTTGTCCAGCCTACAAAAATTGCTTGGACATAGTAATATCCGGGAAACGATGATTTATGCGCACGTCATGGATGAAAGCAAGCGGGAAGGTATGCAATGTTTCAATAGCTTCACCCTATAATAGGGGTCAAAAGCCGTACAATCGTGCGGATAGTTTATAACATCTTACTTATCAAAGGAATGCGGCTGCACCAATTTGTACAAGTCCGTACAAAAGGAGGTGCAGCCGCACGAATTTATGCTCTCTCGTACATCACCCAGTAGGGTTGTCCTGCCAAGTATTCTACATGGTACCCGGCATCGGAAAGTTGCTTGGCCAGCTCCATCGGAGCGACATTAACAATGTTCGACAGCTCATACACCAGTTCAGCGGTAGTTTTGTAACATTTTTGTGAAGTGGCACCGATGGGAGAATAGTTCTGTCCCAGGAAGTCAGCCATAGCTTTCTGCCGTTCAGCTTGTTGCTTCTCTAATTCGTCCTGCTTGTTCGGTTCTTCGTCGTTTTGATAAGAACGGAATCCTATCTTTTTGCTCATTGTATGCCTCCTTTCTCTTCCAGCATATTCGCTTGCTCACTGAACTGATAAACGGAACGTACTTTGCAAATATCGAGAAAGAATACCGTGTCCGGGCATCCACCACTTATAACTCGGGCCTCGATACGTGTGGTATTTCTATCAAGGGGACCGGCAGAATATTGTATGCATTTCAGCTTGGGGTGGTCCGCATTAATCCGGTTAACCACATCGCATAATTCATGTTTGAGCGCATCCAGGGAGAGTTCATCTTTGATAAGAACATCTTTATACTGCTCTACATAGTCAATCACCTTTTTCCATGCCCGGTTCTTGGGGGAATAGGTCTGTAGATGGTAAATAAAGAACATCATGCTTTACCTCCTTTCTCATTAAAGGTGATGTTTACTGTCCCACCATTGACATAGATGGAAATGGATTTGTCATTACGTGCAGCACGGATACGTTTACGTCCGGCGCACAATTCGATACCCAATTGGGCAAACAGTTCTTGGACCTTCTCTGCGGATACATAGCGTCCGCGGGCGCTTTGGGATTGTTTTGTCATAATGAAACGCTATTTAAATAAAACAATATATTGAATAATGCAATAATCCAATAAAAGACGGGAAGAGAACTTTCTCCCCAAAAATCAGAAAACCTATCAAAAAAGAAAGTTCCGCTTTCCCGTTGCGTTTCACCTTGACAAGGCAGTGGGTGCATTAACACTCCACACGGGGGTCGGAACTATATGATACCATTGGGCATAAAAAATGCCAACGGCAAAAGTTGGCAAGCTGTCTCGCCTTGTCAAAATGAAACGCACCACAAAGATGCAGGTTTATTTTGAAATGGCAAAAGAAAAGCGGAGATTTTTTTGTTTGCTGTATAATCGAAAACTTTTTATTAATACTTCTACAATCATTTGCTTTAATGAAGTACATAATGAAGATACTCTAGCTTGTGAATAGAGTAAGTTTTAGATTGTTATTACCTTGTTGAAATTTATGGAACTTTTTTCTGGAACAATACAATTATCAGAGAATATCATATACTCTTGTCCTTTTCCAACTGTAGCTGCACTATAATTTAGAGAATATTCGTACATTCGGAATTTTAAATAAAGGTCAAGAATGAAATCTTCTTTATCATAAGTTACCACCCACTTTATATTTTCTAATCCTGCGATTGCATTATAAATATCTCTATGGTCTTGGTCATCATAATAATTCATATAGAGACCCTTACCTTTTTTGTAGTAAGGTGGATCAAAGTAAAACAAGGAATTGTTTGGTAGATTACTCTGTAGATTATGAATTAACTCTACTGCATCTAAATTATGCAATTCAATTTTGTCTTTATATAAAGCTATTAATTTAATACGTTTTTTCAAATCATCAGAATTATAACGAGCATCAATTAAATAATTCCCAGTTTGATTAAGCCCACCGATAACTCCCCCTTTTATAATACCGGAACGATTTGTCCTATTTAAAAAGAAAGTCGAAAATCCTAAAGATAATAGTTCGGCATTAGTTTTGTTTTTTTGAATTTCTCTTTGTTCATACCAAGTATCAATCGTGATAGGAGTATTTTCTATTAGCTGGCAGAATTCATCTGTATAATTTAAAATAGAATACCAAAAAGCAAATAATGAGCGATCTTTATCATTTATAATAATTTGATTGGCAACCCCGTTAATTAACAAAGAAAGAGCTATGGAACCTCCGCCAACATAGGGTTCTATATAGGTTCCCCCTATTAAATTATTTGCAACAAATAATTCAGAAAAGAAAGAAGATATCTTTCCTTTTCCTCCAGGGTATCTAAGTGGCGAGTAACGCATCATATAATTATTCTGATTCTATTTGAGACCACAAAGTTACCATAAAATCCTGAATATTATCCCAAGTTGTTTGAATATCTATTGGCACAGGGGAAAGTTTGTTACTATGTACATAAGCATTCATTGTATCCACTCCCCAAATAGAATTACGTTCTTTGGTTAATAATTTTACAGCTTTTAATATTGTTTCATCTGCAATTTTCTCTTTATATAAGTATTGACTAGCATCATTAACCTTCTGATACAGACTTCTTGAAGAATTGGAAGCCGAAATTTCTCCTTCTTTAAGTAATCCTTTTTTTTCAATGAAAGTATCTACACTTAATTCTAAAAAAACTCTCAAAGTGACAGCTGCACAATTAACAAAACTTCGAACATCTATTTTTTTCAATTCATCATAAATTTTATTTGCTTTTGGATTGGAAATCCTAATAATACAATTATTGGGTATAAGAGTTTTACGTTGGGTCGGAATAGACTTCTTTAAATGTCCTTTAGAATGCAAATCACTTCCCTTATTCTTTGCTGTATTATCTTCTTCTTCCAAATTAGGAATTTGTTCTAATGGATTATCCAACCTCCAAACTTCTCCTATTGTCTTATTCTTATCAGGCAGTTTTTCTCCTAAGCCTTGAATATAATCTTTTCTTTGCTTGGCATTATATATAGAACTAACCTTAAAATCTTTATCAGACAAATCTAAAATAATTTGCCCTAAGGCCTTAGCTATTTCTTCTTCTTCAAGATTAGAACTTAATTTAGAATTTATATACTTTAAACCCAAAATTTCCCGAACACTTTTATCTCCTAATAAACGAGCAAAATTTGTGAGTTTAATGTTTTCGGAAGCCCTCTTTACTTCTTCTTGTACGAAAGGAGATGTTCGTATGAAATCAATAGCTTGTATTTCTACAGACTTATTTTTTCCATGTTTTATATCAAATCTCTGTACTTGCTCTGGTTTCCACTCAACTATACCAACTCCATTCTGTTCTCCTGTATGTTCTAATCGAACCCATTTATCTGCCTCTTCTACATCATCATAAATATAGCACATTATTTTTCTAATCGGAGTTTCCATAAATCTTTCATGCAGCTTAAAAAAACGATTCTTTAATGAAGCATGTTTTTTAGAATCAATTAGCTTAGGGTTAGCCATCAATTTTAATGCTGTGGTTCTTCTATTTCCTTCCTTTACAAGAAATTTCTTGTTAGATTTCTTTGATGGCATAACATAAAATGGCTTGGGAGACAACCCATTCTCTAAAATATGTATCGCAATATAATAAATTTTGTCTCCTAATTTTGTTAGCATTATGTCTATAGCCTGCTTTTCATTCTCAACAGACTCAAAACGATCATTATCTGGATTTATAATTAAATTAGAAATACTGATAGATTTGTATTTTTTGTTTGTCATAATATTAAATGGCGAATCCTTCACTATAGTGCGCCTACAGGAATGAATAAACCTGAACCCAATCTTATGGGTTACACTATGGAAAAGGATTCATTTAATTCATTTTTTGGCGTTGCTAAAATAGTGCTTTTATCAAACTTAACAAAATAAAAAAACTTTTTATTCTAAATTTAATTCATGATTATTTGAATAATGAAATAAAAAAAGGCTTCCAACCCGTGGAAGCCCCTCTGTCATTAAAAACCTTACGGCCTCGCGATAGACCGAGAAGTATCTTTCATTATGTCGCCAAGCTCGGATAAAGCTAAAGATAGAGTATTCAGCTCGTCAGCGGTGAAGTTGGCAGGTTTGCCGTTTACCGCACTTCCGTTAATTCGTTGATATAACCATTGGCGTGTTCTGCCAAAATAGTGCTGGGCAATATAAGACATAGAAGCGAAGGATAATACTTTTTCTAGAGTCTGCCTGATTTCCACTGTTTTCACAATGGCCTGAGCTTCATCGATTGATTGCCTGGCACCATCTTGGAACGCTTGCGCAAACGCTTTTTTATCTTTCAGTGAAAGCGTCTGCAGAAAAGCCCTGAAACGTTTCTTATGGTCGGCCAATTCCTCCGGAGTATTGCATTTTACATATTCCGACTTCCATTTTCCCAATTCTTTCTGTACGTCCATAAGCCTAAAATTTATATGTTAGAGAAAAAGTAGCCCCCTCAAGGAGGGCTACCGTTTTCATTCAGCTTGTCTTGTGCATCATTCAAGTCATCGAGACAATCATTGATGCCTTCCTCAAGCTCCTCATCGGAAATCCAATCAGTATTCTGAATGTCATCCCAATAGAGGGAAAAGAAGCTGAGGTCTTTTTTCGCAGCTTCAATCCGAGCCTTTAGCTCTTCTTCTTCAGTCATAAAAAGATCGCGATTCTTAATGACAGTGCAAATGTAATAACCTTTTGGTAATTATGCAAGGGAAAAAGGAGTTATTTTTGAGAGGCAGATGTCTTTTTAACATTATTATTCTATCCGATAAAAAGTCCCCTTCAATACCTTGCTTAATCCATCAACATCTATTTCCGTCTCAATCTTCTCGCACAAATACTGCTTGTTGCCTATAAGAAACACTTTATTCACATCTGGTAGCTTATTGGCTTGGAACTGGATTGTGTAAGGGATATTGGAGTGAAACAGACTGAGTGTTGACAACCGATGTCCGACACTGTCCGGACAAACATCGTTCAAGCTCAGGGAATACGGAAGGAAGTCTGTGAGCTGTGCTCCAGTCTTCTGCTGGTAGTCCGTAAAAGGATAGGCATAATCATAGGCATGTGTCTGACCGCTGTAAGTTACGTTCTGCCGGTTGAACTTACCGGTATTGACAGCTACTTCCATGTGCCCGTTTTTTTCCTGCTTCTCCTTCAGCTCCACGTCACCGTTTATGGCTTCCTGGACATTGAAGCGCTCCTGCTTGGCAACAGTAGCCTGGTAGCCCACCGCGGGTATGTTTAATACCATGGAGGTGTACGGACGGGACAAATCGTAATCAGCTACAGAGCCATACACGCCGACATTGAACTGAATAATTTTAGCCGGGACGATTCCGAGTGAGGTCTCTACATCGGACGATTCCGGGTCACGGATATAGCCTTTATATTTTAATGTATTCATATAAAACCTTCTTATTTTATAAATCCTGCTTCTGTCAAATCATTTAGTACTTGCTTCATGGCATAAGACTTGTTTTTCTTGTGTGATATAAAGAATCATATTGTCTTCGCATCATCAGAAACGAAGTAATAACAATTAAAACATATACGATTATGAAAGTGTATAACTCAAATGGCGAATTGGTAGCAGTTGGAAAATCCAATGCAAAGGAGTAATTTGTTGCTTCATGTTTTTATTGTACCATTGAGCAGAGCTAATCTAGTTCCGCTTTTTTTATTGGTAAATTCTATTTTATAAAACATATATCCTATATAAGTTTTATAATTCAAAATTAATTCGTATTTTTGCATCAAATAAATGAGATATGAGAATTGTATCACATAAGAAATTGAAAGAGTTCTACGAAATGAAAGGCTATGAAGATTCACGCATAGCCTTAGAACGTTGGTATGATATAGTAGAAAAAGCAGAATGGAAAAACCTATCTGATATTAAAGTAGATTTTCCTGCCGCTGATTATGTAGGCAATCAGCACTATGTATTTAATATTAGAGGTAACAATTATCGACTGATAGTAGTTGTAAAGTTTACAATGGGCTATATTTTTATTCGGAAAGTGTGCACCCATAAAGAATATGATAAAATAGATTGTTCAACCATTTAATATACAGGATATGAATAAAGTTAGTAAAGAACAATATGAATTTGCTTTGGCAAGAGTAGAGGAACTTCTGCCATTGG
Source organism: Bacteroides rodentium JCM 16496 (assembly GCF_000614125.1). Lineage (GTDB taxonomy): Bacteria > Bacteroidota > Bacteroidia > Bacteroidales > Bacteroidaceae > Bacteroides > Bacteroides rodentium. Next base: position 7,170 of record NZ_BAKJ01000066.1, on the reverse strand, counting down.
TTGATGATAATACCCCTGCAAACGATAAGAATGCAGTGAACTTACAGTTATGTCCGACATTGTGATAACATATGAAAAAGAACATTATCCGATAGAAAAACCAACCGTTGCAGAATTGATAGAATTATCTCTTGAAGAAAAAGGAATGAGTCAGAAGCAACTTGCTGGTGAGATTGGAATAAGTCCTTCACGGGTGAATGATTATATTTCTGGTCGTTCAGAGCCTACTCTCAAAATTGCGAGGTTGCTATGTAGGGTGCTGAATATCCCTCCGGCTGCAATGTTGGGTTTCTGACAGGATAATAATATTCGTTTGGGCGTGGCTTCGGTCACGCCTTTTTTAATTAGTTTCCCACAACTTCCAAATTGTGGTTTTCTACGTATCTGATTATTTCACAAAAACTTCATTAATCCCGAAATTTACCGTAGAATAAATTTTAATTCATACGGTATGACAATCTTAGAACAAATTTTGGCAGGACTGCAACAGAAATTCGCTGGGGTGGATACTGCTATCTTAACCCGAATCACCACCCAAAAGGCAGAGGGTGTAACGGACGAGACAAAAGTAAACTCCGTTGTTGAGGGTATCAGCTTTTCGGACGTGCTTAATTCCTATGGTGATTTCCGTGCCGGGGATGCCTCTAAAACCGCAGTTTCCAACTACGAGAAAAGGCATAACCTTAAAGACGGTAAGCCAATCGAGAATCCCAATCCTAACCCTAATCCGAAGCCGGAAGACAAGCCGGATGACACGACTATTATTGCTAATGCAGTGAGTGCAGCCGTGAAACCGCTTGCCGACAAGCTCGCTCAATTTGAAACAGAGAAGTCGCAAGCTACCCGTCAAGAGTAGATTATAGCGAAGGCAAAGGAGTATGGTATTCCCGAAAACAACGCTAAGAGGTGCGCCATTAAAGACGATGAGGACTTGGACGCATATTTCAAGGACCTGAAACAGGACTTCGCAAATGACGGCTTCAAAGGCGTGATCCCTCCAGAATCAGCAGAAACAAAGCCGACTAAGTGCCTTACCTTTACCCTTTCATCATCATAATGTCCGCCCTCATCTCTATGTAGTCTTGGTACTTCTCCGGGTTATTAACATAGTCAATCACTCGATTTATTGCTATCTCCGCTTGCTTGTGCTTCGCTTTCGTGTAATACCTTATAATCCCTTTGCTTTTGTCCGAGTGACCTAAACAGTAGTCTATCACGCCATCTGGGATGCCAAGTTCGGAGGCAAATTGGGCGAAGGTCTTGTGGGCAGAGTAGAAACATATATTTGAATCCAATTCTAAAACTTCTCCCATCTTCTTTAATCCTCTGTTGATGAATCGCTGCAAGTTCCGATACGAAAAAGAATACCCTAATTCAAGTTTTCCATTTCTCACGTATTTGTCTATTATTTGTCTGGCATACGGATGAATAGGAATTGTCAATCTGTTATCACCCCTTTTTGAATGGATGGTTTTGGTACGCTCAAAAGAAAGGGTATCTGAACCGGTAAACCGAACAGCTAACAAGTCTTTCAGACTGATTCCGCATAGATAGAAAGACAACAGAAACAAGTCTTTCGCTAAGTTTAACTCCTTCCCTTGGAAGTCGGCATTCAAGACCTTTCTGAAATCATCTATTGTCAAATCACACTCTTTGGGCGTGGCAGAAGGAATCTTTGTATAAGCGAATGGATGAACATCTACTCTCAGTACACTTTCCCTAATAAGCTCATTGATGCGTGCCTTTAAGTGAGTTAGGCGTATACCGATATTTCCATTGGCATATCCTTTGGCAATCATCCATTTCCGGAAATGCTCTATGATTCTATAATTGATGGCAGGTATGGGTACATCACCCTCTGACTTAATGAACAGCTTGATGGTATCCTCATTCATTTGGGCATAACTATCCCTTTTCTTTTTTTGAAATCGTCAATTCTCTTTTTCCAATACTCGATGAAAGAAATGTGCGAAGGTCGCTCTTTTGAAGTGATAATATATTTGATTTGTGAAGCAGACAAAAATTCAAGTTCTTCAATAGAATCATATTTTTCCTTGTATTGGGAAAAGACAAACCCCATTCTTTTGTTCATTATGTTAGCATCTTTCCGATAGACGACTTTTCCGTTGTCGAATTCTGCGATATCATTGATGAGAAACTCAGTCTTGATATAGCTCTTTGCCCTTTTTGCGATATACAAACCAAAACGGGAAGTCTGCCATCACTTTCCTTATGGAATTTAAAACTGTTAATCTGATTGTTGCCATAGTGAATAATCTACTATATAATTTTATGCAAATATATTCGTAGAAGTGCTGTTTTTTTTAGGGGGAAAGATGACATTTAGACATAAAAAAAGGCTATCTATCCCAGACAGCCAATCTTTTTTATTAACCTTAAATCTAATACTATGAAAAACACAGTACAAAGATACGTACTTGCAGGAGATATCCAAATTTTAGCGGGTAATCAGCGGATATTATAACATGGTTTAGTAGAATATTATTTATGTTAACCATTAACATAAATAGTATTCGATTTAACATAGGCAAGAATTAATATTCCTCATCAGTGATTGCAAACTTTAATCATGTCGACTGTAAATCCACCATTGGCGGGTATAAATATTCCTTTTCTTTTAAGAAATTCTATCAGGGTATCTACATCCATATTGTTGGCAGAGCAGGTGAAAAAACGCCGTTGCTCGCCGAATTTTTGGATAATGGCTTCTCTCAATGATAACTCAGTATAACTATTCCCTTCCATCATGTGGAGGACTTCATGTGCATGTAATTGTTCCATAATCTTTTTTGGCAGCAAAGATAATATGATATTCAAAGTATAAGTGTAACATATGTGACAAAGCCCAAAACACACGTCCAGATAGTTGCTTTTACGTAAAATAACACTTGTTACGACTATGCTAAAAACCTCAAAAAAAGTAAAAAGGTTTTGCTTCTATACCATTGTAAACTAACTTTGGAAATCAACTTTTAAATGAATTAAAGCATATGAAAAAATTAATCTTATCTATTGCACTATGTTGTGCAGCTACGAATTTCTTTGCGCAGAATGCTGACCCTGCCCAGTTGGTCAACGATGGTAAGGCTGCTCTTGAAGCTAAAAATTACCAGGAAGCTTACACAAAATTTAGTACTTATCTGACACAAACAAACAACCAAGATTCCGTAATTGCATATAACTGTGGCGTTTGTGCCGATAAGATAAAAAAACCTGCCGAAGCTTTGAAGTATTTTGATATTGCTGTACAGAAAAAGTATAACTTGGCAAATGCTTATATAGGTAAAGCCGGTGCTTTGAAAGATTTGAAGAAAAATGATGAGTATGTTGCCACTTTAAAGGAAGGGCTGGAAGCAAATCCCGGTAATAAGACATTGACTAAATTGTATGCTACTTATTACGTAAATCAAGGTATCATGGCGCAGAAAGCCAAAAAGATGGATGCAGCCGAAGAAGCATTTAAACAAGCCATAGCTATCCAAGCAGATAATGTAAATGCACTTAACAGCCTAGGTTCTTTGTATTATAGTAAGGGTGCCAATACCATGAAAACAGATGTAGAAAAAGCAAAAATTGAATTCAAGGAAGCCAAAGAATATTTGGATAAACTTATTCCATTGCTCTCTGCAGACAAACCAGCTCAAAAGAAGATGATGGATAATGCAAAAACGATGTTGAACTTCATCGACAGTCAATTGAAATAAAAGACTCCTATATAAAAAAGAGGCAGATATCAATTCAGATATCTGCCTCTTTTTTTGTGTTATGAAATGACTATTTAGTTCTTCTCAGTACAACAGCTGTACGTGCCGGTATGTAAAGCTTCAGCCACTCCTTCTTGTCTTTTTTGTAAAGCGGGTCGTGGATGGTAAAATGTTTGATGGTATCATCCGTCAAACCATTACCGCCATAATCTGGATTATCTGTATTCAAAATAACTTCATAAGTTCCGGCAGGAACCAAGAAACCGTAATCTGTAAAAGACTGCTTGGGGTTGAAGTTGAATACAAAAATCAAGTCCTTGCGCATATAAGCCAATACCTGGTCACCGTCATTATGCCATATTTCTTGGACCGGAGTAGCTGGAAGTTCTTTATGCTTTTTACAATTCCCAACATGGCAGCATCAAAGTCACCCATATAATGATAGGCCAGATTCTTGTTGTCCACCAAATCCCATTGGCGGCGGGCATATTTACAAGACCAGCCGTTACCTTCACGGGGGAAGTCAATCCATTCCGGATGTCCGAATTCATTGCCCATAAAGTTAAGATAACCGCCATTGATAGTAGTCGCAGTCAGTAAACGTATCATTTTATGGAGAGAAATGCCTCGATTTACGGTATAGTTCTCGTCTCCTTTCTGCATATGCCAGTACATATCCGCATCAATCAGGCGGAAAATGATGGTTTTATCGCCCACCAAAGCTTGGTCATGGCTTTCCGCATAGGAGATGGTCTTTTCATCTTTGCGGCGGTTGGTCACTTCCCAGAACATGCTGGATGGCTTCCAGTCTTCATCTATTTTCTCCTTGATTGTCTTAATCCAATAATCGGGAATATTCATGGCCATACGGTAATCAAATCCGTAGCCGCCATCTTCATATTTTGCTGCCAGTCCGGGCATTCCCGATACTTCTTCGGCAATGGTGATGGCTTTGGCATTGACCTGATGGATAAGCCGGTTGGCAAGTGTCAGATAACAAATGGCATTGTCGTCTTGATGTCCGTTGAAGTAATCTCCATAATTACAGAATGCTTCTCCCAAGCCATGACTATAATATAACATGGAGGTTACTCCGTCAAAGCGGAAGCCGTCGAAATGATATTCTTCCAGCCAGAATTTACAGTTAGACAGCAGGAAGTGAATAACTTCGTTCTTGCCGTAATCAAAGCAAAGCGAATCCCAAGCTGGATGTTCCCGACGTCCACCGGGATAGAAATATTGATTAGGATCACCGGCAAAGTTACCCAAGCCTTCGACTTCATTCTTCACAGCGTGTGAATGGACAATATCCATGATAACGGCAATCCCCATGCTATGGGCTGTATCAATCAGTTCTTTCAGTTCTTCTGGAGTACCAAAACGGGAAGAAGCGGCAAAGAAACTGGAAACATGGTATCCGAAGCTACCATAATAGGGATGTTCCTGGATAGCCATAATCTGTATGCAGTTGTAGCCTTCTTTGGCGATACGTGGAAGAATCTTTTCCTGAAATTCCTTATAGCTACCAACCTTTTCCTCCTGCTGAGACATACCGATATGGCATTCATATATCAATAAAGGATCTGTAGATGGCTTGAAAGCCCGCTTCTTCATTTTATAGGGTTTCTCCGGAGCCCAAACCTGGGCACTGAATATTTTAGTCTGCTCGTCTTGTACGACACGTGTAGCCCATGCAGGAATGCGTTCACCGCAACCACCGTCCCAATGTACCATCAGCTTGTACAAGTCACCGTGTTTCACGGCATCAGCAGGAAGCTTGATTTCCCAATTACCGTTTGCTTTACGCTTCAAGCTATATTTTTTTTCTTCTTTCCAACCATTAAAAGTCCCGACCATAAAGATTTGGGTTGCGTTAGGCGCCCATTCACGGAAAACCCAACCATCGTCAGTACGATGCAGGCCGAAATAGAGGTATCCGGATGCAAAATCAGACAAGGTTAGTTTTCCTTTGTTGGTCAATTCCGATTCTTTGTCTATGGCATGTTGATGACGTCCGTTGATGGCATCGGCAAAAGGTTCCAGCCATGGGTCATTCTTGATTAAATTCAATGTTTCCATAAAGAGGATGAGTTTTGGATATTTGATAAATTTACGCTTTAACTTTCACAATTATTTTTTTTACACCATCAGGGGTAATACCCGGAGCATGCCCGTCCTGAGGGAAAAAGATAGCAAACATTCCGGGCTTCACTGCAATATAGCTCTCTGCCAGTCCTTCGAAAAAAGTGATGTCTTTTTCCGCATTGTAAGGAGCATCAACCGGAAGGCAGTCTTGAGCGGCGGTATAACCCATTATCTCCGTACCGGACAAGGGTATTTGAATGTCAATATAGTCTTTATGGGTTTCCAGTTTGGCATTCTCTTTTTCTTTTGGGTTTGTCTGCGCCACGTTGACCAGCAAGTCCTTTCCTTTCAGTTCGGTCTTGCCGATTTCCAAAGAGTGCAAGTCATGTGATTTTAAAAAATCAATGGCCTGCTCAAACAGAGGATGCAGCAAAGTATATTTTTCTATGTTTTCAAGTCTGTCTATAACCATAATTCAAATGTTTTAAGTTAGTTATATAGGTAAATTATTCAAAGTCGTCTATGGTGTAATTCACAAAATCAGAAAAACGCTTCATCTGCTTGAAGATGTCGTCCGTACGATCCAAAAAGTCTGGAGCAAGAAAGAAGCTGTCCGGCTGGCAGCAGGCAACCGTATACTCTTTACACTGAAGGTATTTCAGATAGGGATAGTCCTTTGGAAATCCTTTTGGAGCTGTTTTTAGAAAATTCTCTCCGATGACGGGAAAGTATTGCTTGAAAGCGGGATCTTCCACTATACTACGAAATTCATCCATATTGTCGTATACCGCTTGTCGCAGAGCTCTTAACAAGGGCGGGGGAGGACAATAACTTCCACCGGCCAGCAAGCAGTTTCCCGGTTCCAGATGCACGTAATAGCCACAATGGTCGGATTTCTTTCCTTTCGCATTGATATAGCCTCCCAGATGTGTCTTGTAGGGAGTTTTATCTTCGGAAAAGCGTGTATCACGATAAATACGGTATGTACAGTCCTTTGCTTCTATACCACGGATGCTTTCATCAAACAAAGAGATACGGGAGATAATTACTGTAAGCAAGTTTTCAAACTCGCTGCGGGCGACTTCATACTGTTCCCGGTGAGAATTGAACCATTCACGATTGTTGTTTGCAGACAGTTCTTTCAAAAATTGAAATATAACAGGGATATTCATATCATATTCTTTCCTTATTATCTGCCAAATTTACGGATAATATTTCTAACATGCTACAAAGAAGGGTAAAAAAAAGCATCGGCTCTGGTAAACCGATGCTCCTTACACATTTATCAATCAAACAGACGCTTCTGTTTTTGATGTACTTACTTATCACAAGCGGGTACGTCTCTTTTAATTAATCTTAT
>NZ_BAKJ01000067.1 GCF_000614125.1 Bacteroides rodentium JCM 16496 | reverse complement strand
AAAATGGGCTGCATGCCATTACCAAGTAAAGCATGCAGCCCATAAATGTCATCATTCAGTATTATTGAATCAGCCTTCAATGGCAGCCTGCGCCGCAGCCAGACGTGCAATGGGCACACGGAACGGAGAACAGCTGACATAATTCAAGCCGACTCTGTGGCAGAACTTCACAGAAGAAGCTCACCTCCATGCTCGCCACAGATACCGCACTTCAAGTCCGGACGGATAGCACGTCCCTTTTCAGTAGCCATGCGCACCAACTGTCCTACGCCATTCTGATCGAGTACCTGGAACGGGTCTACTTTCAGAATCTTCTTCTCCAGATAAATCGGGAGGAAGGAAGCGATATCGTCGCGTGAATAACCGAATGTCATCTGAGTCAAGTCGTTCGTACCGAATGAGAAGAACTCGGCAGAGGAAGCAATGCGGTCGGCAGTCAAGGCGGCACGCGGAATCTCAATCATTGTACCTACTTTGAAGTCAATGCTGTCACCCACTTCTTCAAACAGCTGGGCAGCCTCAGCACGAATCACTTCTTCCTGCTGCTTGAACTCATACAAAATACCGGTCAGAGGCACCATGATTTCAGGATGGGTTTCAACGCCTTCCTTCTTCAATTCCAAAGCAGCGCCCAGGATAGCACGTGTCTGCATCTGCGTAATTTCAGGATATGTATTTCCCAGACGGCAACCACGATGCCCCAACATCGGATTATGCTCACAAAGCGCCTCAACACGTTGCTGGATATACTGGAGGCTTACACCCATCGTATCTGCCATTTCCTGCTGTCCCTTCAGGTCATGGGGAACAAACTCATGCAAAGGAGGGTCAAGCAGACGTACAGTCACCGGACAACCTTTCATTGCCTTGAAAATTCCCTTGAAGTCAGCTTGCTGGTAAGGAAGAATCTTAGCCAGAGCCTTGCGGCGTCCATCTGCATTTTCTGCCAGAATCATCTCGCGCATGGCTTTAATCTTCTCGCCTTCGAAGAACATGTGTTCCGTACGGCAAAGACCGATACCCACCGCACCAAAATTGCGTGCCACTTGTGCATCATGCGGAGTATCTGCATTGGTACGAACCTGCAGCTTCGTATATTTATCTGCCAAATCCATCAGTTCCGCAAAGTCACCGGACAGCTCAGCCGCTTTTGTCTCCACCTTGTCTTTATATACTTCACCGGTGCTTCCGTTCAAGGAGATATAATCACCTTCTTTCAACAGTACACCATCCACTTCCACTGTACGCGCCTTGTAGTCGATGTTCAAGGCACCTGCACCGGACACACAGCACTTACCCATACCACGCGCCACCACAGCTGCGTGTGATGTCATACCGCCACGTGCCGTCAGGATACCTTCGGCAACTGCCATACCTGCCAAGTCTTCCGGAGAAGTCTCGATACGCACCATTACCACACGCTTGCCGGCAGCATGCCATTCGGCGGCATCATCGGCAAAGAATACGATTTGTCCCGTAGCGGCACCAGGAGAAGCGGGAAGACCACGGGTCAATACCTTGGCTTGCTTCAGAGCTGTCTTGTCAAATACCGGGTGGAGCAATTCGTCCAACTTATTGGGCTCACAACGCATCAATGCGGTTTTCTCGTCAATCATACCTTGATGGAGCAAGTCCATGGCAATCTTCACCATAGCGGCTCCGGTACGCTTACCGTTACGGGTCTGGAGGAACCAGAGTTTACCCTCTTGTACGGTGAACTCCATATCCTGCATATCACGGTAATGGTTTTCGAGCTTCGTCTGCAAAGCATCCAGTTCCTTATAGATTTCCGGCATAGCCTCCTCCATGGAAGGATATTTGCTGACACGTTCTTCTTCGCTTACACCGGCCAGTTCAGCCAACGTTGAGAACCTATTTTTGTAATCTGTTGCGGAGTACGGATACCGGCAACCACGTCTTCACCTTGTGCATTAATCAAATACTCGCCATTGAAAAGGTCTTCACCGGTAGCAGCATCACGGCTAAAGCAAACACCCGTAGCAGAGCTCTCGCCCATATTACCGAATACCATAGCCTGAACGCTTACGGCAGTACCCCATTCGTCAGGAATTCCCTCCATCTTACGATACAAGATGCGCGTTCGTTCATCCAAGAGTTGAATACGGCACAAACGGCACCCCACAACTGCTCGTAGGCACAAGTCGGGAAGTCTTTTCCGGTTTGTTCTTTCACCGCAGCCTTGAACTTCTTCACGAGTTCCTTAAGGTCTTCCACCTCAAGCTCGTTATCCAGCTTCACGCCTTTAGCATGTTTCACCTCTTCTATAATAGCCTCGAACGGGTCTACATCTTCCTTGTTCACCGGCTTCATGCCCAGCACCACGTCGCCATACATCTGCACGAAACGACGGTAAGAGTCCCATGCAAAACGTGCGTTGCCCGTCTTGCGCGTCAAGCCTTCCACCACTTCGTCATTCAAACCAAGATTCAGGATAGTGTCCATCATGCCCGGCATGGAAGCACGTGCACCCGAACGTACGGAAACCAGCAACGGATTCTCCACATCACCGAATTTGGAACGCATCAGTGTTTCCACATGAGCGATGGCTTGTTCAACTTCGTTCTTCAACAGAGCAACGACTTTATCCTGCCCCATTTCATAATATTCCGTACAAACTTCTGTCGTTATTGTAAAGCCCGGAGGAACCGGAACCCCTATAAGGTTCATTTCTGCAAGGTTGGCACCTTTCCCACCCAAAAAGTTTCTCATATCGGCCTTTCCTTCTGCCTGGCCGTTACCAAAGGTATAAACTCTTTTTTTGTCCATAATATAAATTTAAAGTTTTTGATAGTGATTTCTCTTTTCTGTTCGCAAATCTAAGTATATTTCGCAGACTAGAAAACTTTTTCAGAAAAAACTTTATGCTAAAATGCAATTTCGACATTGCAATCTTTAATATTTCATTTCATAGAGAGAAATCCCGAAAAAATGTCTATTTTTGCCGAAGAATTTATTAGATTGGTGTAAAAGTGGCAAGAAAGAGAAAAGAACTTCCCCTATTGGAGAAGGTGACAATTACGGATGTGGCTGCCGAAGGAAAAGCCATCGCAAAAGTCAATGATTTGGTGATTTTCGTACCATATGTCGTCCCCGGCGATGTAGTTGACCTGCAAATTAAGAGAAAAAAGCATCATTATGCTGAAGCCGAGGCTGTGAAATTCCATGAATATTCGGCAGTACGGGCAGTTCCATTCTGCCAACATTATGGTGTATGTGGCGGTTGTAAATGGCAGGTTCTCCCCTATTCCGAGCAAATCAAGTATAAACAAAAACAAGTAACAGACAACCTCACCCGCATCGGCAAAATAGAACTGCCGGAAATTTCTCCGATATTAGGTTCAGAAAAAACTCAGTTCTACCGGAATAAACTGGAGTACACTTTTTCCAACAAACGCTGGCTGACGACAGAAGAGGTTCAGCAGAATGTAGTGTACGAACAGATGAATGCCGTAGGCTTCCATATTCCCAATGCTTTCGACAAAGTGCTGGCCATAGAGAAGTGCTGGCTGCAGGACGATATATCCAACCGCATCCGCAATGCAGTACGCGACTATGCCTATCAGCACAACTATTCCTTCATCAACCTGCGTACGCATGAAGGAATGCTACGCAATATGATTGTACGTACCTCTACCACCGGCGAACTGATGGTAATCCTCATCTGCAAGATAGAGAAAGAGGAGGAAATGGCTCTGTTCAAGCAAATGCTGCAATACATAGCAGATACATTCCCCGAAATCACTTCCCTGCTATACATTATTAATAATAAATGCAACGACACCATCACCGACCTCGAGGTACACACCTTCAAGGGGAAAGACCACATCTTTGAGGAAATGGAGGGACTGCGCTTCAAGGTAGGTCCCAAATCTTTCTATCAGACCAACTCCGAGCAAGCCTACAACCTCTATAAAGTAGCGCGCAACTTTGCCGGACTGACCGGCAACGAGCTTGTTTATGACCTTTATACCGGCACGGGCACCATTGCCAATTTCGTATCCAAGCAAGCACGCCAGGTAATCGGCATAGAATATGTACCCGAAGCCATTGAAGACGCCAAGGTCAATGCCGAGATTAACGGAATCAAAAATACATTGTTCTTTTCCGGAGATATGAAAGACATGCTGACACAAGACTTCATCAACCAATATGGTCGTCCCGACGTCATCATCACCGACCCTCCCCGTGCCGGAATGCACCAGGATGTAGTGGATGTCATTCTGTTTGCCGAGCCCAAACGCATCGTATACGTCAGCTGCAATCCGGCTACGCAGGCGCGCGACCTGCAACTGCTCGATGTGAAATATAAAGTAAAGGCCGTTCAACCGGTAGACATGTTTCCGCACACCCACCACGTGGAAAACGTAGTATTATTGGAATTAAAAGATTGAAAGTCCAGGTCGTTTCAATCGTAAATTGTAAATTGTCTAATCGTAAATTAAAACCAGTCGTGGCAAAAGAAAAAATTACAGCAAGAGCCCGCACACAATATACGGACTACATGGTGAAGGAACCAATGGAGCTCATGGAGTTCCTGGCAGCTAAAATGCCGGATGCCAGCCGCACCAAGCTGAAATCATTGCTGAGCAAACGCATTATATATGTGGACAGCGTCATCACTACACAATACAATTTTCCCCTGAAACCGGGTATGAAAGTACAAATCAGCCGCGAGAAGGGGCGCAAAGAGTTCAACCATAAACTGATGAAGATTGTATACGAAGACGCCTACATCATCGTGATAGAGAAGATGCAGGGCTTGCTGTCTGTCAACACTGACCGGCAAAAGGAACGTACCGCCTATACCATCTTGAATGAATACGTGCAACGCTCGGGCAAGCAGCACCGTGTATACATCGTACACCGCCTGGACCGTGACACTTCCGGTTTGATGATGTTTGCCAAAGACGAGAAGACCCAACGTACACTACGCGATAACTGGCACAACATTGTAACAGACCGGCGATATGTAGCCGTAGTTGTCGGCGAAATGGAAAAAGATGCAGGAACCGTAGTTTCTTGGTTGACGGACCGTAAGCTGTATGTATATTCCAGCCCGACAGATGATGGGGGGCAAGAGTCCATTACACACTACCGCACCATCAAGCGCGCCAATGGATATTCCCTCGTTGAGTTGAATCTGGAAACAGGACGCAAGAATCAGATACGTGTACACATGCAGGATTTGGGGCATCCCATTATCGGTGACGGACGCTATGGACTGGAAGACGTAAATCCTATCGGACGCTTGGCCCTGCATGCTTTCAAACTCTGTTTCTATCATCCCGTCACGGGAGAGCTGATGCGGTTTGAAACACCTTATCCGGGAGAGTTCAAGAAATTGGTTTTGAAGAATAAGTAAAAAGCTGACATACAATAAAAAACGGAGCAATTGATTTGCTCCGTTTTTTATTGATAAGCATGTCGTCATTGCCGACGCATACGAAAAGGCTGTCCGTGAATATTATCTTGATATTCCCTCCAGCTATTATACCAAGTACCACTGAAAGAATAAGAATCAGCCATGGCTCCTTCAATGTAAGCCATGCTGCCATCATCATAGAATTCCAATTCCATCAGATTGTAAGCCCCACTAACCCAATTCCATCTGAAAAGCAAATAATTCGGGTCGCCATATGAACCAATAGTACCTTGGTTGCGCGCGTTAAAGGTCATAATCGTCCCCCTACCCCAAGTATATGCCCCGAAATCTATTTCTTCAGATGTATACCATTCACCGGGCAGATTATATTCCGTTTCTTCCTCACTATCACATGATGTCAATCCTAATACAAGGACAAACAACAATAACATTTTTGTGTATTTCAACATATTATTCATAAGCCATACTTTATTTATAATTAGCATCTACCATCATAACAACCACTCCATCCAGTTTACCGGATAAATAATGTTCGCGCACCCATACATTATCAAAGTACTTGATTTCACCGGCACCATAATTCAGAGTCAACCCCTCCATAGACTTATCCATCCATTTCCAAGTAAAAGTACGTGAAGTCGTTTCATAGGGACGGGACTCGCCTCCGCGATAATGCTCCCAGATTTCCTGTCCAGAATTATCAGCCTTGGCAAACTTCAGCTGATGACTGCATAACACTTCAACTCCATCTTTGTTTTCCGTCTGATATTCTTCTATCCACGTCTTCCCACACAATTTGTCGTCGCTATTCTGCATGGTATAATATACATCATCCCCACAAGACGCCAGCCCAATCGTAAATACACACAACAGCAATATCTTCACATAATTCAAAGTCTTCATAAGTTATCGAGTTTAGTTAATACTTGCGGACAAACATACACAAAAAAAATGAAACACTTAATACTTATCCTGGAATTTCTTGTAGAAGACAAGGAATAAAATAAATCCCATCAGTGCAAACGGTACGCCTGCCAATGCGGGATAACGGTATCCTCCACTCAAGGCAAGACCTCCGATATAGGCTCCGATAGCATTCCCCAAATTGAAGGCCATCTGCACACAAGCGCCTCCCAACATTTCTCCTCCAGGGGCCACACGAATCATCAACACCTGCTCCGGACTGGAGACGGCAAACAAACCTGCCGTACAGAGTGTCATCAATATTGCCGAACACCACGGATAGGGCGAGAGTAAAAATATCAATAATAAAATAACACATATCATCCCTTGCACCACCGTACCTACCTTTCCCGGAGTGTACCGGTCGGACATGCGCCCACTGACCAGATTGCCGGCAACCATTCCGAATCCTGCCAGTACCATCAGCGCCGTAATGCTTTCCGCACTAAAACCGGAAACCTCAGTCAGCAACGGGGTGATGTAGCTATACCAGCAGAATACGCCACCGTTGCCCAAAGCCGTAGCTCCCAATATGAGCCACGGCGCCGGCTTCTTCAAAAAACGGAACTGCCCTTTAAATCCCGTGTCTTTCAGACCTTCGACCTGCGGTACCCAACGCCATATGTAGTACAATGTTATCAATCCCCAGGCACCTACCAGCAGAAACGTGGCACGCCAAGACAGCGTATGGCTCAACGAAGTACCCAACGGCACCCCAAACAGATTGGCCACAGTCATTCCCGCTATCATAATTGAAACCGCCTCCGAGCTTTTCCCCTTATCAGCCAATTTTCCCGCAACAATGGAAGCCACCCCAAAATAAGCGCCATGAGGAAGTCCGGAAACAAAACGTCCCAACAGCAAGACCCAATAATTGGGTGCCATAGACGCACAAATATTACCCACAATCATTAATGTCATCAAAACCAGCAGAATCTGCTTCAACGGACGTTTGCGGGCCAGGAGCAGCATGGGCGCACCAAAACAGACACCCAACGCATACGCAGAAATGAAATGACCGGCCACGGGAATGCTGATTCCCAAATCAGTAGCCACATAGGGCAAAATGCCCATCATCGTAAATTCGGCAATCCCCAACCCCAATGTACCGAATGCCAATGCAATAAGACTCTTCTTCATACCTTAAAAAAACAACCTATATTTTTTACCGGGCGCAAAGATAAGGACATTGCATTCTCCAAATAAGAAGGATACCGAATTATTTTCAGTATCCTTCTTCATTTTTTATCTTATATCAATCGTATACCCACCATTAAAGACTTCTCCCGGTACCAAGTGCTGCATCCAGTCCTTATTCTTATATTCACCCTTATAATGGGCACTGTCACAACGCCCGTACCACGGCTCGATGCAGACAAACGGAGCATTCTTGGCCGGAGGCGACCACAGCCCCACCACCGGAGTGTCGAAATACAGACTGAGATAGGGTTTCTTCTCCTTATTATATAATGTAACTTCTTTCACTTGACTGTTTTCCAGAATCAGGGCATCATTATCAAAGGAGTGTATGTCCAAAGGCAGCAGGCCATCTGTCAACTCAAGCAAATATTCCTTATCCGGAGCGGCACATCCTTTCTCGGAGATAAGGATATAGTGCAAACCTTCCGTCTTATCAAAGCCGAAATATCCACGGTCCGTTGTCTCCGTATCATAATCCGGATAATAGAAAGCCGGATGGGCCCCTATCTGGAAGTGCATTTCGCGTGTTCCGGTATTGATGACTTTCCAAAGCACTTCAACCTTCTTTCCTTCTATCCGATAGCCTATCTCAAGGCAAAACGGGAAAGGATATTTCTTGCGTGTTTCCTCACTGTCAACCAGTCGATAGCGTACCTCATCTTCCTGTTCAAATATCAATTCAAAATCCATATCGCGGGCAAAACCGTGTTGCGTCAATGCGTAGGAAACGCCTTCGTGGCGGTATTCATTCTCCCAAACGCTGCCTACAATGGGAAAAAGCACCGGAGAATGCCGTTTCCAGAAAGCAGGGTCTGCCTGCCAAAGATATTCTTTTCCATCATGCAAGATACTGCATAACTCGGCCCCATGCGAGGAGACTTTAATTGTCAGTTCTGAATTAAAAAGTGTTTTCATATCATATATAATTTTGTTATTTTCTCATATAGTATACTTGAAAGCATTGATGCTTATATCTAATCTTCAAGCTTGCCTCCCTTCTTACTCTTATTACTAATACTTTTGATGACATTCAGATAATCTTGTTCCACATCACTGAGCGTGCGTTGTTTGTATTTACAATACTCGTTTGTAGCATGTTCCATGGCTTCTAAATGTGACACTTTACCCGAATCCATTAGCAGTTGCTCACCGGTCATGGTAAGAATCCTATCCAGATAATTAGCCCAATCATTCATAGTCATTGGCTGTTCTTTTTCAGCTTGCCGCTCTGCAAAGTCAAGATAACCGGACACCAGTTGTCCCATGGCTCTGAGTTCCTTTTCATCCAAATAGTTCTTGGCAGTACGGGCTTCGGTCAGCGTGGGTTGATTCCCTTTAAACGTAAGGAGTCCCATAAAGTCTTTTTCCGAATCAGCACGTTCCACAATCAGTTCTGCAGCGGTACGGCCATGGATGGCGAAGTGTATCTTGTTTTGCACCTTTTTAAAGAACTCCTGCGAAACGGAGGCTCGCGGATCATAATCAATGCTTGTAGCATAGATTTCCAGCACCTGGCGGTAGAAGACTTTCTCTGTGGCACGTATATCACGAATGCGTTCCAACAGTTCCTTCCAATAGCCGCCACCGCCCAGCTTCTTTAGACGTTCGTCATCAAGGGTGAATCCCTTAGTGATGTATTCTTTCAACCGCAGAGTGGCCCATTGTCTAAAACGGGTCGCAATGATAGAACGGATACGGTAACCAAGAGCGATAATCATATCGAGATTATAAAACGGAATTTCACGATTTACCATGCGCTCACCCTCTTGACGAACCTGTCGGAATTTCCGACAAGTTGCCTCTTCCTCTAATTCACCTTCTTCGTAGATGTGCTTTATATGTTCTACGACGTTGGTTCTTGATGTCTGATACAACTCGCACATCTGCGCTTGAGTAAGCCACAAAGTATCTTCCTCAAGCTTCACATCTATTTTAGTCAGACCATCATCGTCTGTATAAATCAGTATTTTGTTATTCTCTTCCATCTTCATTCATTCTACTTTCATATAAATACAGTCCATACTTTATTTAAGTTTCATACCTTCCCGTGTTGCTCCAAAAAGAAACGCTTCTGTTGTTCTATCTCACGGTGCAGTTCTTCTTCGGTGGGCATATAAGCCATATATTTGGCTGCAAAAAGCTGTTCATTGCCATTAAGCACGGAGTAACGGGCAATGGTTTTATCTGTTTCGGTACAAAGTAACACACCAATGGTAGGATTGTCCGATTCATCCTTCACAAGGTCGTCATACATGCGCACATACATATCCAGTTGTCCCACATCTTGGTGGGTTAGCTTATGCGTTTTCAATTCAAAAATCACAAATCGCTTCATTTTGAAATTGTAGAACACTAAATCGATGTAGAAATCGTCGGTTTCCGTGGTAATATGTTGCTGCCGTTCCACAAAGGCAAAGCCGCGTCCCAATTCCAAAATAAACGTTTCAAGATTCGCAATTAAAGCTTGTTCTAACTCTGACTCAGTATATTGTGTATCACGTCTGAATCCCATAAATTCCGCCACCACAGGGTTCTTAATGTATTCCATAGGGTCGTTGTCCGATATATCGGGAGCAGGTAATGACAAATGTTCACGCTGGCAGGCTAATCTACGTTCGTAATATTGGGTAGAAATATTACGGTCGAGTGTACGCGTACTCCACATTTGTTCGGATGCTTCTTTCATGTACCATAAACGACCTTCAGGCGAAGTTTCACGCATGATAATACGAAAATGAGTCCATGTAAGATTGTGAACGCGTGCGTTCACGATCTCTAAATCACTGAACATTAGATAGAATTGGCGGTAATAATCCAGGTTACGTTTACTATATGAATTACCATAAAGAGGCACCAATCTATCAGCCAACTCTTTAATCAGTTTCTTGCCATATTGCGCTCTGACTTTACCCTGCTGCTCTTCTTCTACAATTCGTTGCCCTAAAAGCCAGTTGGTAACAATAACACTTTGTTCTACTGCTGCATAGGCTGTAGTTCTTCCTCGTTCAATGATGTGGCGTACATCATCAAACAGGTTGTGATTTTTTTGTATTTCTGCCATAACTTTAATTCCTGCCATAGTCATAAGTTTTCTCTTATTGTTCCTTGGCTTAGTATATTTGGTAAGTGCTTCATAAAACAATTTCTTTCGTTTCCTTGTTACAAGGAGTCTTTTCACCGATATATACGGTTTTGACATAAATACTCTCTTCTGCCTCCCGCAAATTGAATGTCACATCCTCTTTTGTAAAGATATAAAGACATCCATATTCTGCACCTATTTGTGACATATATGCCGTAAGTTGCGATAAATAGTGTCGTGTATCTTTCCCTTCTTTATACAACTTTACTTCTATTACAAAAGGTTCTCCTTGACATTTTATATAAAAATCCATTTCACCATTTCCTGTTGAAACGGAGTTATGAGCCTCAAATCCTGCAAATTCTGTGCCTTGATCAAAAAGAAATAAGAAAAGATCTTTTTGAAGTTCAAGTTCACTTTTACTACCTATAGACTCTAGCTTTTCAAATCGTTCTATTCGTTGTTTGTATCTATCCAACAAATATAAGATATATGATTCCTCCTGTAATTGAAATATTATATAATCTAATATTGGTCTGATAACATCGGTTTTAAATAGCATCGTAGAATCGTTCGTTTCCCCATTCTTATCCAGCCATTTGCATTTTTTGTAATAACCATCAAGAGTCTTACTCGCTGATTTAATATACGCAAGCCAATGTAGGCAATAAGAAATATAATATTCATAATCCGCTGTCACATCTCTGATATAAGAGAACCACTCTTTGTTGAAATGCTCTTTTAATACATCCTCTGCTATGGGATGTTTCTTTTTCAGCGCCTCAATAATTACTTTACAGCAAGGGATGTTCAACACTTGTGTCAACAAAACGTCTGTATAAACATTAAACAACGTATTAGACTGTCTTTCTAAATAGGCTTTATAATAAGTTTCTATTCTATCTATGATTCTATTTCTATTGTCCATAATATTCTTCTTCTGTTATAGGAGTTTCCGGGTCAACTATCTTCACCTCATCATAAGTGAGATTATAGAGGTGATATACTAAACAATCGATTTTTTGTTCTTCGGCAGAAATATCTGCCGAAGGATTGGTACGTTTAGCTGATAAAATAGATTTGACAAGAGTAATAATATCATTATCAAACATCCCCTTAATCTTGGTAGGAATAGGCAATATTCTAAATTCTGCAACTCTTATTTTGGGGAATAAATCATCAAACTCATTAAACTTATGCTTTACATAAAAGATAAAGAGTTTAGAAGCCAATAATCCTTGAATTAATTCACAGCTAAAATCTGACTCATTTTTTGGCTTTGCTATATAAAGACTTCTGTCTATTTTAAAAGGTTCACTAATGATTGTACATACTAATCTATTGGATAAGATTTCTCTGAAGATAATCCTTTTGCCCTCAAAATATTTTGTATCTCGTGGTGCTGCAAGCCATTTTCCATAACTTATCCAATGTACCCCATCCCATTTATAATAATATGTACCAACATGCCGCCCTTTTAATTCTGGCACAAAAGAATCGTCTTTTTGTGAGTCTGAATGGTAGGCTCTTGATTTAATAATATCTTGACTTTGTCCAGTTAAAGCATCATAAGGATTAATGCCTCTTGTAATATCAAATAGAGTCTCTATACAACAAGAGTCTTTTTGCACTTTATTGATAATACAACGCACATCCTCAGTATTCTCTACATCAAGTATATATCCATCATTATTTTTAAATGCATCAAGAGATATTTTATGCTTTGTCTTATATTGCCCATCCTCTACATATACAACATTCAACTGCTTGTTATTAGAATTCTTACATCCCACAAATACAGCAGTATCAACAGAAGCATTTTCAAAGGCATTAGCAATCTTAGGTACTATAATACTTAATCTAATATCATCTAGCATGAACAATCTAATCTTTGATTGAGCAACATTTTTTAGCCATGGGTTCGGTGTAATATAGCTAATGATTCCTTGATGAGATAAAAGCTTTACTCCCTTTTCCATAAATGCGATATATAAGTCAACTTGATAAGAAGACGTTGAATATTCTGTATGAATAAGTTTCTTTATAACGGCATTTATTTTACGTACAAACGGTGGATTTCCAATCACAATATCAAATCCTTCTTTCCCTTCTGCAAACACATTACTAAACATGATTTCCCAATCAAAAAAGTCAATATCGGTACGAGCACGTTCATGTAATGTTCCATTTCCTCCAAGCAAATTACGGAGAGCTGCTATCTTTCGTACACACTCTGCTTTACGTTTATATATTTCATTAGCCTTGGCTACATTTTTCTTTATTTTACCAGAAGTCTCATTATAGATGTCATATTGATGTAAACTTTCACTCGCAGCCTTTCCTTTTTCCATTCCAAGCTGTTCTTCTACAATATCTAGTAACAGATGTTTTATTTCAATCTCCTTTTTCCATTTCGCTTCCCCACTGAGATTGTAATAATCACTTTGCATATCAAATAATTGCCGCTTCATTTTGCTCAAACGTGTTCGGGCATCATTGGTCTTGGAAAGATCCAAACATTCTCCACTAAATGTTGTAAACAAAGAGTTCCCGCGCATAATACGGTAGTCAAGATTAGGAAGCGCATGAGGTTCGGTTTCATCCACAACCAACGAAAGCCAAAAACGAAGACGAGCTATATCCACTGCCCCTTGTTCAATGTCCACACCGAAAATGTTATTTTGAATAATGTGGCGCTTAATGTCTGACATTGAAGTATCTTCCAACTCACCCCGACAACGAGCTATCAAATTGAGCATTCCCATAGGAAATGCGCCCGAACCAATAGCAGGGTCACACACCTGTACTTGAATAAGAGTATTAGTCATTTCCTCTCGTTGTCTTTGAGTAAGATGTTCATTCACAGAGGGGGCTATCACAAATTTACGGATAGTTTCTTCATTCCACCCTTTGTTTTCGCAATGTTGCTTAAGGTAGGCAATAAGGCTTTCACTACACATATAGTGTACTATCTCCTTGGGAGTATAAAAAGCACCTTTTTCCTTATTGTCTTCCAACAGGTTTTCAAAAATTTTACTCAACATTTCCGGGT
>NZ_BAKJ01000068.1 GCF_000614125.1 Bacteroides rodentium JCM 16496 | reverse complement strand
TTAACTATGTCAAAACAGTCAAGAAAGTAAGTAGGAAGAATCAAACGGGCTAGGGTTAAAAGGGTATCATAAGTAGTCATAAGTTTTTGCCACAAAGATAGCAACTTCTAAGATACCCCACAAGATTTTGCGGCCGACCCGTCTTTTCTAAATTTGTTTTCTGGCGTTGTACATCAACTTCAAACACATATCTATACTGCAAATCTGTTGCATAGATTCGACCTTTAATTTGACATATTTCTGATTTAGATAATGATATATTCTGATGGTCAAGACCAACAGTAATTCCCATAACATCTACTATATTAAGTAAAGCCAAATTATTTTTTAGACAGTTATTATAATCATCCAACTTTTTGATATTTTGTTGACGAATTAACAGTTTTTTCTTGTTGTAGAATAGCTTTCTCACTATTTCTATTACTATAAATAATAGCAAGATAACCTACTACAACAGCAAAAATTCCACTACTATAACTTCCCCAAAAATTTAACCAATAATCATTCGAAAGGCTTGTTTTAATAACATTACCATATGTCAACATCGTATTAATGATAAATGCGATAGCAATTCCACTAATTATGATTCCCAAAACAACATATAAATCTTTTTTCATCAATTTATATTTATTGCAACGATTCACTAACTTTTTTAATCGCCTTATAAATCTCGCTATAAGAATCTCTACCTTTATATTTTTCGGCCAATTCACATGCTTTATCCATTTTTGAGCTACAAGCATTTCTTTAACCCATTTATCCTTCTCAAGGTATTTCCGAGTTTTATCATATGTTGGCAGATATTGCTTTAATGCTCTTTCTGTTGCTGCTGAATCTTGGAAATGTCGACATGTATCTTCAAAATGTAGTAAAAACCAATATTCTATTGACTGTAAGCTATCACAAAGAATCACATTAGCATTATTTTCATATTTCTTTTTGAACGATACCATTTTTTTATTCTCTGCATCAGAACGCCTGCTAACATCAGCATCAAAAACACATATTACAAAGACATCTTCATCCAGAAGTTCCTTTATTTTCTTTTCTATTTTCTCAATACTATTGTTTTCAAATAAACGAGGAGAAATAGAGTATCTATAACCAAGTATTTTTTTCAAATGACTGAAATAGAATAATTCAGTCAAACCCTCACCGACGATATGAATAACCTGTCTGGTCACTGTATTTTTTCTTGCTTTTCTCATAAAAATACACGATTATAGATTAGGAACTGCACCGAATTTACCGAACTTATATGCCTTTTGGAGAGAACTGATCCTATTCAATCCCTTGAAATCTGTCAGAGGATACAGTACACTTGAACCATCCAGATTCTTTTCAGTAAACCAAACATTATCTTTTCTAAGCAAATCTTCCTCTCCTAACAGTCCATCATAATGCGTAGTGAGCAACAACTGTGCCTGTTCTGATTCTTTTAGAAAACGTTCAATGATGTATTCTATCAATTTCGGATGAAGAGAAGATTCAATCTCGTCAACTGCGAGAAAAGCATCTCTTTCAAGAATCTTTTGTACTTGAGCAGCCAAGCCAAATGTACGAATAGTACCGTCCGATTCAAACAGTTCCGGAAACTCATAATAATCATTGTTACCATAATCAGATGAAACTTTATGCTGATACATAGTATAATTAATCGGCCCCTTATGCGTTTCCTGTTCTTTGGAAGTAATATTTGAAATATTAAAATCTGCTTCCTGCAGATATCTCAAAATATAATCTTTTGCTGACTCATTCTTGATTGATTCTTCGGCATAACGACTTAAAGATGATGCAGGTACAATAGCCGGCATAACCTGATTGGTTAGATACTGAAGAACCGTCTCTAGTTCTACAATATGTGTATTCACCTGCATATAGGCAGCAAAAACTGACATATTATGCAAACACTTCAATGTTATTTCCTCTTTGACAGCTTGCGACATCTTGATTTTCTGTCCAAATTTAATAACAGATACGTTATTCTCAGTATTTCTTTCAAATATAGTAGCAGGCTGTTGACTTGGATAATAAATTAAACTTTCCTTTGCTACGTGCCATCTATCTAAAGCTACTGAATAGACATAACAAACAGCTTTCTCCTCATTCTTCAAATAGAACGAAATCGAATATTCAGATAACTGCTTTGAACTTGTTTTATTCAGGAGAAACGGGACTACTTGAATTTGTTCTGCCTTATTAAGTGGAGTATAAGTAATGAATGACTTGATAAAATCACAAACCTTAATAATATTACTCTTACCCGAAGCATTTGCTCCATAAATAACAGCCACTTTCAATAGTCTCACACCCCCACCCAATTCAACAACATGATATGATTCCATATCCTTACTTCTATCAGCTTCAAAACTTAATATAGCCTCGTCTCTAAATGAGAACATGTTCTTAAATCTAATTTCTGCTATCATACAATTTGTTTTTCCACAAATATATAACTAAATATCCATATCCACAAATAAGATTAATCTATTTGCATCATTTCTACAAATATCACAAACTAATACCTATTCTATTATTTTTTTATAACCTTAGGCAATATCAATCATTTAAAAATCTTGGATCACAACAAGGAAAAGGTAAGTATACCTACAGAAGAAACCATGAAGATAACTATCTATGTACAGAAGCAAAAATAAGACGTATGTTTGCTGATGCTAATCACCACAGAGATTCTAATGTAAGGTGGACACACCGTATCTATGGGAAGCAAACCTCTATCATTTCTATATAAAAGTATATAATAGATTGATACAGGTTTTACCACATCCTATTATGATAAAAGATGGTATACAACAAGAAGAAACACCTGCTCATGATGCTATACGAGAAGCACTAATAAATTGTATAATTCGGCACTATAGAATATTTTGTGTAAATGGAAAATACGGGATTCAAATTATGAACCAATTTATGCTTATATTTGAAAACAGAATCCAGATATAAGAGAACTTACAAGTGAATCCTGTTTCCATTTACACAAAATTCCAGACAGTGTCTATTTCCGTGATAAAAGTGGGTATCAGATGTAAAGAACACCTTGCTGCCATCAAATTTATAATTTATTTCTTCTCAATTTATGTGCATCACTGCACGTTAATAATCAAGTTATCAATCACCCATCAAACGGAAATGACAGAGAAGTATCACAAAAGTAACTGCCATAAATGGGTATAAAACAAAATAGTTGAAAAGTTTGCTAAAGACTCTCCAGCCATTCAGTCTCTATTCTAGATCAAAGTATAGTAAAATGTACTTTATTATGTTCGCTGGAAAGTATTTACAATACGAGATTCAATACCGGAGACATGAACATTCAACACACATTCCGAGCGTTTATTACCCTAAATTGTGGTGATTGATAGTATGCCCATCCAAATTCTCTGCATTGTTAGTTTTATGTTATTTCTAAATCAGTGCAAAATTAGTAAATAAACTCCACATAACGCATAACAAAACAAGAAACTGAGTCTATATGAATATAGATATTATATCAGTGAAGATATAATTTAGCAGGGTTCATTACTATAAACTATGTAACTCAAGAAGGATGTTCTTACTCTTCCTTTTCAAATTCTTCCGAAGCATTTGCTATCAACGCCTTTCCTATTTCCATCTGTATGAATTTAGGCAATCGAAACAATTTTGCCATAAGCTGGTTATAAGTGAACTCGACTTTGGTATACAGTATAGATTTCTTCTTTAATGTGCACATCGATTTTCTCAACAACCTCAGAGTCTTCCATAAAGTCAAAAAAATCCGGTTCTTCAAACCAATTTATCATGTCATCCTCATTGATTCTAAGACGAATATAATCGCCACAACCATCTACCTCTGGAATTAAACTGTTAGGAACATAATCTGCAATTTTACATATTGTCTTTTTGTCTTTGTCAAGTAAGAAATAGGTCCCACTATCACATACCTTGGCTTGCAAATACAAACTGCCATATTCGGGCTTCGAATTCAGAAGTTTATGAGTTTTCAAATTGATCATTCCTGACCATACCCTTTAGAAACCAATGGATACTCGTTTTCATATAGTTCACCCATCCATGTATCAGTATAACTACACATTTCCTCATTGTATGGAAAGTAGATCATAAGGCTCCGCTTATCTAAATCTTTTGATTAGGAGTGCTAAAAAATCAAATCCCTGCGATAACCACCAAATTATTACAAGGATTTTTCATATTTTTCAGTCTATTGTCGGAAATCTTTGTGGACGTAAAATCGACTTTTGCGGCCCTAATCAAATAAGCTAATAAACAGACAGTTGAAATCTTACGGCCCTAAAATTGATTCTTGCGGCCCTAGACAATCGATGGAAAATCCGGTGCTTTTACACAACGGGTATATTTGCCTGCACCATCTTTCTGTATAATCCCTGCATTTTCCATCTTTGAAATCAAGCCTCTAATTTGTTTTTCGGACAACATGTCTTGAAATACCTTTTTGAGAAGAGAACGATTTATATAACCATTTTTATAAAAACAGTCTGAAACCAACTTAAGGTGAGTCATGCTCAAGCCCTTCAGTCTTTCAGCAAACTCATTCCGATATTCCTCGGACAAACGATAAGAGCCGTTTTCGTAAACGATAAGTTTTTCTTCCGATAATTTCCTTAAAGTCTTTTCTTCAAGTCCCTCATAATCCCTCATTGCTATTTTGTGCAAAGCCAGCAATTCAAAGACATTAAGTTGCTCGGCGGCAGATCTATTGTCTTGTACCTTCCTGATGAAAATAACAAAAGCCGTATCAAGTATAGGAGCATTGAATGTGAGACTTACCTAATACGAGTCTGTTCCTGAATAGTCAGGCAGTGCTTCCCCTTCCATAATACAGTTGTAGAACATTTTTTCCACTCCTTGACCGGAACGCTCCACCAATCCTGTCTTCTGCAATACCTCGCTCATCAGTTTACTGCGCGGAACACTGTTCACTGTCAAAATGTTGTTCATATCCACTCCGGACGGAAAACCACCAGCATTGGTAATGGTTATACTATCGGGATATTGCTTGATGACGACATCGCTCTGAATCAACATTGAGCGGTGGCAGCAAACATTCAATATCGCCTCTCCGATTACCTCTTTGTTGAAAGATGGTATATCGAATATATAAGAGCCGTCATTGTAATACAGAAGCGGATTGCTGGCAGGCTGGTTGATGTAATCCCATACCTTGTCAATCGTTATGAATAACAGCAACTGAAATTCTTTGCAAGCGGTATATTGTATCATCGAGTGATACATCCTGAACTCTACAACGATATTGTTCTGAGGGAGATATTTCCGTATGGCTTCGGATTTCCCAAGCAGAATAAGTGCCGCATAATTCTATTTCCCGTCCTTCAACAAATCCAAATCAGACAGCACTTGTTCGTCGGGATAGTTTTGAAACAACGGATTTTCCTGCTTTCGCGCATATTGGGTTTTCATTTCCGCTATGGCCTCCTTATCCAAATCCTCTATAGTAAGCCCTTCGCATATCTTGGCTGAAAAATCCGATTCCTGTTCAGACAATATCCTGAAAATATCGGCATCGGACATTGCCCGCAGGCTTTCCCCTGTACGCATAAGAGGTACTCCCTCAAATCTCAACAACCTACCTACGGGACGAGATGGAACAGATAGTACAAGCACACGCACCGTCTTCGTAAAGTTCGGTAGCTTCTATCCTTATTCCTAATCTTTCGTAGATTTCATCTGTGAGTTCTCCCACTTCGTTTTCTGCAAAATCCGAACCGACAACCGCATGGAGCATATACCATTCCTAATACCAATCGTCCACCCTTTTCATTCGCCAAGGCGACAATACACCCCAATACACACCGCCGCCTGTCTTTCAGATCAACATGTTTTCCTCCGGCAAACGTGTAATTATGCTTTGCCTCCTTAAATTCTATATGGTCTTCGCTTTCGCCTAGCTTCTGTAATTCTGCAATCGTAATCTCCAACAAGGTAAATCCAACCCTAAAAGATACAAATGGCTATTCCGATAGAAACGAAAATTGTGCAACACAATTTTATGTCAGTAACATGCTCGTATGAAAGTATCATTGACAGACTTACTTCGTTGTATAGGAAAGTTGGTCTGGACTGCTTAATATTTTCTTTAGCAGAAATCATACAAGAAAATAACCCAAGAACGCTACAATATCTTATTTTTTATGACTTCATTTATATGTCAATAATATGTTTGCATATCTGTATATTGAATAATTGTAAGAAAAATTGTCTATGTTCTTATTTGAATAGATATAGCCTTCAACCACAAAATAATAAGTCATAAGGCAATACTGAAATATTTTGTTAGTGCATCAAAGGTCAATTTCTTTAAACTTGAAGCCGTAGATGCTAATATATAAGAGTAAAGACAAATATTTCAATAAAATGTTATTTGTTTTTATAATAGAATATCATCTGTCGTAATTTCCGTTCCGGATATTTTTTAATGTATATATCTGTTTATCAGTGTTATAAAAATTAAATATGTTCGAGACTGAGAAATAAAAAATATTATTCAGACATCAAATATTTATGATTTTGACAGATTTTATAGAGAAAATCTCAAAAATACATCGGGGGACATAATTTTGTCCCCCGATGCCACTATAGGGGACAAACTGGGGACAAAAATGTGGAAAACATAAGCTAAAAAGAGAAAATATGGTTCTCAAAACAGTTTATTTTATATCTATATAAGTTATTTTCTATCAGAAAATTACAAGTTGCTATTATATAACCATATGATTATTAATACGTTAATCCACTCACCAATGCAATATGTATTATAAAATCGTAACATATTGATAATCAGATATGCATTTGGAGGTTTTTCATACTGGGGGACAAACGGGGGACAAAAAAATAGAGACAATTTGCAAAGAAAACACTAATACATTTTCATTTTTGAAATACGTGGTTAAGGAGCCTGTCAAATCTCCTTTGTCCCTCGTGTCTCTCATGATTTGAAGCGGTGTATTTGCTCTTTGTACCTCTTTTCTTTCGTCACCTCTTATGTATAGAAGTTTAGTCTTGTTTATTGTATATCTATCAAAATTCTAAACCAAACTATTTGCCTACCAAAAGATACAGAGCCTTTTCTTTTTTTGGCAGGCAATACTTCGAAGATTATGAATGTTGCGTATGACTATATCTATTTCTTAAGATAGCTTGATAGTAATATTCTGAATAGAAAAAGAAGTATTATTTCTTTTATTGTTCAAATAATTGCTATATTTGCAGTATGGATAGAAAATTAAGTGAAATAGGAACCATTCCAGTAACGACTTCAATCATTGAATCGTTATATCCGGAACTTAAGTCTGCTAATAAGAAAGTAACCTGGCTCGAAAAACAAGGGGTTATCATCAGATTGAAGCGAGGACTTTATGTGATCAACCCCGAGTATTCTGGAAAGGCTCTATCAAGTGAGTTGATAGCCAATCATCTCTATACACCTTCATATATTTCAATGTCTACTGCACTACGATATTATGGACTTATCCCCGAGGCTGTATATGTTCATCAATCGATGACAGTAAAACATCCCCGAAGCTTTCAAACTCCAGTCGGCAGTTATGACTACAAATATATTTCAAGAAAGGCATTTTCGATAGGAGTAAGAAGTATGAATAAAGGTGACTATGCATTTCTTATTGCATCACCGGAAAAGGCTTTGTGCGATTTGATTGCCAATTCCTCAAAAGTCATTCTTCGTTATATGAAGGATGTAGAGATATATTTTGAGCAGGATATTCGTATGGATATGGATGAGTTCTATAAGATGGATGCAACCATATTTGAAGATTATATTCATGTGGGTAAAAAGGCTGATTCAATTTCGACACTTTTAAAATTCTTAAGGCGATGAAAAATGAAATATTCGACAATATGCTCTCCCTTTATGATTTAACAACGGAGCAACATAAGAGAAACGCCATATTTGAAGTTAACCAACAAATGATACTTGCAGGCCTGTATGCTGGAGGCTTCTTTGAGTCAGCTGCGTTCTATGGCGGAACTTGCTTGAGAATCTTTCATGGCTTGCAGCGTTTCAGTGAGGATATGGATTTCTCACTGCTTATGCAAGATGATAAGTTCAATTTTACGAAATATTTCCCTGCTATCATTGACGCCTTTACAATGGTAGGTCGTGAGGTTGAAATAAAGAAAAAAGATAAGAAGAATTTCGGAAAAGTCGAATCGGCATTTCTTAAAGATAATACCGATGTGTATGATGTGACTTTCCAAACAGAAAAGTCAATAAAGATAAAGATTGAAGTAGATACTTGTCCACCGTTGAACTTCAAGACGGAACAAAAGCTATTGCTTCAGCCACATTCATTTATGTCCCGTTGTTTTACACTTCCAGACTTGTTTGCAGGCAAGATGCACGCACTGGTCTATCGTGTGTGGAAGAATAGAGTCAAAGGTCGTGATTGGTACGATTTTGAATGGTATGTACGCCATAATGTTCCGTTAGATTTTACTCATTTGGCAGAACGATGCAAGCAGTTTAACAATGAGGATATTACTCCAGAGTTATTCAAAGAGAAACTCATTGAGCGTCTCTCTACAGCTGATATAAAACAAGTGAAAGAAGATGTATTGCCTTTCGTACGCAATCCAAAGGAACTTGATATTTGGTCAAATGATTATTTTGTACAGTTGGCAGGGATGGTAAGAATGGGATAATGTTGGGTGAAATAGAGGGGGTATGAAGTGGAAAGAACCTTTTCTATCACACAATCCAAGGGTATTACGAATATGAAAAAAATAACAAAGAACTAAATAACAACGACAATTATGGTTAATTGGCTGCATATATCTGATTTGCATTTAGGGAGTGGAGGTACCATAACGAACATAATGCGCGATGAATTACCTATCTACTTGAAAAGGCTGGGAGTAAAATGTGATTATGTATTCTGTACGGGTGATATCCGAACAGCGAATGTAAATCCCCATTTATTTACTGATGATATGGCAGCATATTTGATTTCAATATGCGAAGCTGTTCAAACGTCAGTAGATAGATTGTATATAGTTCCTGGTAATCATGATGTGGATAGAGATGTTGATGGTCGTCATGATGTTATCAGGAAAGTATTCTATGATGGCAAAGGATACTATCACCCGGATAATGGCATTATAGAGCCAGAAGACCTGTCGGTCATTATGACAGGAGAGAAAGATTTTCTTTCTTTTCTTAGCAAAATATACGACGCAGACCGACTGAAATTATATGGCAATCCGAAAATGCCGCATTTTAATATAGAGACAGAGCATTTCAATATTCTGCATGTAGATACCAACTTAGCATACACCAGCGGACAGGAACATAACGACTTGTTCGTTGGTACAAAGTTATTATATGATGCAATACATACGCTTAATAAGAATAAGCCTACTATATTGCTTAGCCATTATCCGGTTACTTCGTTTCTGCAAGGAGAGAAGAAAGTACTCTCGACGATGCTGCAACATAATGGAGTTCGCCTATGGCTGGCTGGTCACGAACATGACCAAGTTCTACAGAAAGTTCATTATATCTATTCTTTACAAGCGGGTGTTCTGCGCAATGAACAAGGTGTGCGTTCTTCGGTCCTTTTAGGACAATACGACCCGACAACTTGTAAGTGTTTTGTAAATGCGCATACATGGTTTGAAGAAGGTTGGGCTAAGTATCCTTATGTTGATTTGGAGAACACGCCTCAAGATGTTTTTTCCATAAATTTAAGTTCTAAATTAAATGATACGACCGCTATTCCTCAAGATTTGAAACAAGTGATGAACGGCCTTACATTAAGAGACGTTAATGTAGATTTAATTCAGCAGGAGCCGTTGCTTCCTGTAATTCAGAGCGATAATATCATAGAACGTACAGCTTTGTTGAATCGTTGCCTTAATGCATTGAATGATGGTAAAATACTCGTGATTTTTGGTTCTTTGAAAATAGGAAAGTCGACTTTAGCAGCACAAATACATCAGCACAGGCCAAAGACTGCCATATATGATTCTGTTCTGCAGACGGATTTGGAAAATAAGGTAAAAATACTGCTACAGGAAGGAAAGGGAGGTGAAAGTGTGTTGGTTAGCTCCGGAGCATTAAATCTAAATTTATCAGGGCTTGATGATAGAAGAGTTTTTCAGATTGAAGTACCTTTATTAACACTAACTGAAACCAAAGAACTTGTTGATACGTATGGACCAGAGCAGAACCCACATATGTTCATTTATGCACATAGTTGTGGACATCCTGCTCTTGTGCGAACACTTTGCG
Source organism: Bacteroides rodentium JCM 16496 (assembly GCF_000614125.1). Classification (GTDB taxonomy): domain Bacteria; phylum Bacteroidota; class Bacteroidia; order Bacteroidales; family Bacteroidaceae; genus Bacteroides; species Bacteroides rodentium. Next base: position 3,281 of record NZ_BAKJ01000068.1, on the reverse strand, counting down.
AATATTTGAAAGCTAATCATTGGCAATTAGATGAAAAACATTTTTCCAATCTTTTAGCTTATAGTTTTGACTATAATCTGAGTAGAACAATGGCTGAATTAATGCGGACATTGTTACCAGATACAACAGATCGTGCATTGCTAAATCGTTTGCTGATAGTGAATGGAAGTTTCACGGAAGAAGATGCCTGCAAATTAGCCGAAATTACTCCATCTATTGAAGAGCCAAGAATGCGCTTAAATGGATTGATTCCTACATGGGTAATGTCTTTAGATAATTGTTTTAAAACGAACCCACTTATCAGTAAATTATGGAAGCCCGATGTGTCAGAACAGACTTTCAAAGATGCCAATTTAGTATTGGCAGAAGGTATTTTGACTAAGAAAAAAGTACTTGGAGAACATGATGTATTGAATTATATCCTATACAGTATTAGAGGTGGTGCAGATGACAATGCTGGAAGAATGTACATTACAATCTTAATGAAATTGGATGATATTGGAGAATTGCCACATGGAAGCCTCCTTTGTAAATTATGGATGGATGTCCCTTTACCCGAGGGAATGTCTATTGATGTCAAGATAGGAGTACGTTATCTTCAAATTGCACTTATCAAAGATCTGAGTGCAACTCAACGATCATTCTTGATAAAGGATTTAAAAGACAATGTCTCTAAATGTACTGATGCAGAAAAAATACCGTTCTATAGTAGCATGATTACAATGATTTGCTGGATGGAAGGTGACATTGAGGGTGGGTTGTCACATTATCATCGATACCTGGAAAGTAAAGGTGATGACAACAAACTATTAAAGACTATTGGAGATGTAAAACCTGTTTTTGATAATAACATTTGGTTTTTCCTTCTGCTTTTGTCTAATGAGCAAGCTTTCATTAACTGGCTTGATGTATTCAAGGCAGATGATGTTGAATACTCACATAACGACTATGTAATTTGCGAGTGTTGTTATCTTGCAATAGAACGACTTTGGAGGTATCATTTAGTGGGTGAACCCGTTAATGATCGTGTGGAAATATTATTCAGAATTTTGGCAAAAGCAGAACTTAAGCGCTGTTCAGAACTTGCTATCGCTTGTGTTTTTGCAATTATGGAGATTTTTAACTCTGAACACCGTTATGAAGAAGCTCGGTCGCTATATGAAAGCAAGTATTCTAAGTATGAGGAATTGCCATTTGCGCAGTTGATTTTGAATGGTTCAATGGGGAATAGCTACTTCCGAGATGTTGCTGAAGTACATGGTCATGCTCTTGATTACTTTAAAAGGTCACTTTCGATTGCAGATACCGAGTTGATTCCCAATATTATGTTGCATGTTAAGCAGATGATGGCATACGTTCTGGCTGAGACTAATATTAATGCGGCAGTAAAAGAACTTGAAGAGGCACTACAATATGTTTCTGATGTTAAACATCGTATAGATATATATGAATACTATCAGTGCATAGGAGAGTTGTCATATACATATTGGTGTGCGGGCAATAGACAGAAAGCTGTTGAAAAACTATCAGAATGTGTGCGTTTTGTCACGAATGACCTTCAAGATGGCAAAGAAAAATTTGCCAAGAGTTTTATCTGTTTATTAGGGTGTCTAATAATAAAGTATCAGTGTGATTTGGATAACAAACCTATGCCTAAAGATCAAGCGATTCCTCGTCATGGGATGTTCACTGAAAATGACTTAAGTTCATTTGATGATCTATATAGCGAAGACCGTATCTATACATCCAGTTATCAGATGTGTCAGCTGTGTAAAATGGTCGGCTTAAGGGATTTGGCTCGTGAATGGGCGCATAGAACACTGGACGCATGCAAGAAAAGAGGCGAAGTTCGCGAGATTCATTATCTACTCTTCCTGTTATTACCATATTTTATTGAGGATAATGATAAAGATGCCATACTTTTTGTAATTAATCATACATGTGAAGCGCAGCGCATTAGTTATGAGAATCACCCTGAACTGCATAAAGAAAATGCAGACTTTGAGTTTGTTGAGTTTCGTATAGTGCCTCTTCTAATGGCGTCGCTTGGTCAGAATCTTCGTGGAGATGATAGTGGTTTGAAACTCATTAAGAAGGTATTGGACAATTATCATCCGGTGAATAATTCTGAAAAATTTGAACTTGTGAAATCTGTGTTTGATAGACCTTCGTATGATAAAGACTATATAGCGGAAATTAAAAAGTTGGACATGAATGATAACTATGTTGTCTATATTTGTGCTTATCTGATGACAGCTTATCAGAGTGAGGCAGATTATGCATTCTCACTTCTAATTGCACTTTTGCCTATGTTGGAGAAACAATTGATTCAAATCTTGGGTGAAGAGATAAAACCTATTATTAATCATTTTGTGACTGATTTTTGGAAGGCTAAAATTCTAACAGCTCCTAACGAATTCAAAGATTACAAGTTCCTTCGAGAAAAGGGGCTCCCACATATTGAAAAGTATGAAGGAACGATAAATCAGGCAAATCATACGATGCTTGTCGTTAGTAATCATGTAAATAAACTAGTTAAACTTAATGACTCACAGGAGGATTGGATGGATAGGTGATCTTTTTGTTATAGGGATAGTCGGTAGTGTAAAATTTAAACAGGCTCTAAGGTACAGTTTTAAATATTCCTTGGTCTTTTTCCATTACGATAAATGTTAAGGCACAGGCTAATGTTTCCCATTTGTCAGCTTCTTTTCTCTAAGTTTAACGAGCTCTTTCTTGGTTATCGCTTTCTTTGCCATATCTGTATTCTGCTTCAAGGAGTTATTACTATTGTTTTTGATTTTTGTTTGAGGGACATAATTTTGTCCCCAGTCTGACTTTTAGAGGACAAACTGGGGACAAAATTATAAAATTTAATACGGTATTTTAGGTTTCTTTATGTATATAAAATGCTGATTATTAGCTATATGGTTGTTGATTTTATTATTATTGAATTTTCCAAGGTGTATTTTGTAATCAGCTGATAATAAGCGGTTTAAATTTTGCTATTTCGATGCAGCATATTTACATTACTGATTATCAGTGACAATTCATTTTAATCGGTACAACCTCTGTTTTTACAAGTACACAGAATGTAGGGACAAATGCAAACCGTTGTATTTCATTGTTTTGCATATATGTGTTGTACCGCCTCTTTTCAGCCCTTTTGTGGAATGTCCGCTATCAGATACAACGTGTTGAATGATAGGGAATTTCCGCATGGATGTTACAGAACGCTTGCTGGATACAAAGGTAGTGCTTTTCTTGGAATTTCTGTGGTT
>NZ_BAKJ01000069.1 GCF_000614125.1 Bacteroides rodentium JCM 16496 | reverse complement strand
ATACAGAAACAGGGTGATTTCTTTGTTGAGTCACCGATTATCCTGCTCGCCGCAATTATCTGGTATCTGCGGATTTACAAGGACGGCAAGTACTGCACCTTCCCCCACGCGATAGAATTTCTTAACAAACCGTATGCCGACATTTTCACGATTCTCACCTCTTATCCCTCATTGGAAAACTACCTTTCCCCCTTTATGGACGCATGGCAATCCGGAGCCCAAGACCAATTGCAGGGCCAGATAGCGAGCGCCAAAATCCCGCTTTCGAGGATGATTTCACCACAGCTTTACTGGGTCATGACGGGGGATGATTTTACGCTTGACCTTAACAACCCGGAACATCCTAAAATCCTTTGTGTGGGAAATAATCCGGACAGGCAGAACATCTATTCGGCCGCATTGGGACTGTACAATTCACGTATCGTGAAATTAGTGAACAAGAAGGGGCAGCTCAAGAGTTCCATCATCATTGACGAGCTTCCGACCATCTATTTCCGCGGCATCGACAACCTGATAGCCACCGCACGAAGCAACAAGGTGGCGGTCTGTCTCGGCTTTCAGGACTTTTCACAGCTGACCCGTGACTACGGTGAAAAAGAGGCGAAGGTGATCCAAAATACAGTCGGTAACATTTTCTCAGGACAGGTGGTCGGAGAAACGGCAAAGAACCTTTCGGAGCGTTTCGGAAAGATACTCCAACAGCGGCAATCCATATCAATCAACCGGCAGGATACCTCCACTTCTATCAACACGCAACTGGACTCGCTGATACCGGCATCCAAGATAGCCAATCTCTCGCAAGGCACATTCGTGGGCAGCGTGGCAGACAACTTCGGTGAGGAAATCGAGCAGAAGATTTTCCATGCCCGTATCATCGTCGATAATGAGAAGGTGGCGGCAGAAACCAAAGCATACAGGAAGATACCTGTCATCAACGGGTTCAAGGATGCGGACGGCAACGATATCATGCAGCAGCAGATAGACCGCAACTATTCACGTATCAAGGCGGACGTGCTGCAAATAATTGAAAATGAAATAATTAGAATAAAGAATGATCCGGATTTGAAACACCTAATTCCGCACGACGACGAGAAGAAGGAGGAATAGGATACCGCTGTTTTATTTCAGCCTGCAAAGTTCGTCCCGTGCCTTATGGATTGAGCAAGGCCGGGCCCTTCGGGTTTCGTGGAAAAATCATCCTCGCTGCGCTTGCGGTATTTTTCCCGAAAGCCTTGCGCAATCCGGCACGGAACGGCGGGGCAGGCAAGAAATAAAATACCGGCTCGACGAGCCGCAGATGTCTAACTCAAAAACGAAAGATATGGGCAGAAGCAACTTCACACCGATGGGACGGTTCAAGGAGAGAATTGACCGTTACGGACTAAAACTGATGGAAGTGGGTATCAACCACCTGAGAATATTCTCCGGCAACCGGAAACTGTTCGACTACTATCCGCTGCGGATGAAACTCTTCGATTACCGGCAGTGGAAACAGCTTACCTATCCCTCGCTGATTGACGGAACGGACAAGTGGGAAACAGAGCTTGACGATATTATCAAAGAACTTATGGTATCACAGCAATAAACAACAGGATTATGAATGGAAATAACAGCAAGACGCTCGTTTGGGACAACATTCCCGAATGGGCGATTTTTTCATTGGAGTACGGTATCGACGAGGAACTGTTCCTGTCTGATGAAGACAAGGAAATGATAACCCGGTTCATCGCCGAAAACTTCCCGGACGGCTACACCATGTCGGTGGATTGGGAGTCATACAAGGAATTTGACACCAATCCTGCTTTTGGGAAAGCGTGCAAGACCTACAAGGTCACTTTCATAACGGAATCATAACTAAAAAGTCAAACGATGTATTATGGCAGATAACAGGAAACATACAAGGGTGGTGAACATCCGCAAGGAAGCATACGATGTGTATATAGGTCGTGCCGGTAAAGGGCAGGACGGGTATTTCGGCAATCCGTTCAGGCTGAAGCAGGACATGGACCGGGGCGGGACACTGGCCGGATTCCGCGAATATTTTTACAGGCGGCTGGCGAACGATGCGGAATACAGGCGCAGAGTCCATGAGTTGCAGGGAAAGACTCTGGGATGCTTCTGCAAACCGCACCCGTGCCATGGGGATATTATCAAGGAATACCTTGACAGGATAGCCGGGCGTGGCGAGGACATAGAGATCGGTACGATTTTCTACAAGGGTAAGGCATACCCGTCGCGTAAAATTACGACCGGGATGGAAACCTATACGATATCGGTGGAGGAGTTGGGACATGAACTGGAAGATGACATGCGCAACCTTTTGGGTGAAGCTGTCGAACAGGACGAGAATATTTGTTACTATTGCACCAACGAAGGGCTATGCACGTTGACCGACAGGGAAATGGATAAGATTATATACGGATAGACAACAGACTGATATGGAAACACCAATTAAGGTGGTGTTCAGGCGGTTCAAGGAGGGCGGGATAATCGCCCTCTTTCCATATATACCGTGGAACGAATCCGAAAATACAATCACATCCTACATGCACGCGGGACAGCATGGCGCAGCCGATTACAAGGGAATCATCTCCGGGACACTGCCCGCAACGGAAAAAGAATATAGGAACCTGCTGGCAGAACTGAAATCCATCGGATACGGTAATCTGCATGTATTGGAACGGGCTCATGCAAGACAGAAGTTTCCCTTATAATTCTACTAAAGATGCCGGTAAGGACGGTGGGATATTCTATTGCTGCAACGGCTTGAATGATTTGAAAGCATTGGTAGATAAAGGCATGGAAGACTTTGCCATAGCCGGGTGTACCGACTTCGGGGCTTATGAAGAACTATTATAAACATTAAATATTCATTATTATGAAAATCGATTGTCAGGAACATTACGACAAGGTAGTGGAGTACGCCAAAAGTATCGGCGACACAACATTTCAGAATTGTATTGACTGCCTCAAGCAATGGGAAACCAATTCCCAAGGAGTGTATGAAATTGAACTGTACTACGACTGCTCGCCGTATTCATTCGGATTTGCGCAAGTGGCTGCGGACGGAAACAGGGGCATTGTCGGAGGGCTGCTGTATCATGGCAGACCAGATGAATCTCTTGCCGTAATGCTCGGAAGACCATTCCATGGCTGGAGCATACATATGTAAAAAAGTAAGAGACCATAAAAAGCACCATCTTTGCTTATTTGAGTGAGTAAAAATGGTGCTAATATCAACTTCCGCTATAATTCACCAAACATTATATCCATATCTTGTTTCAAAACTTTATCTTCAAAATTCGCTAACATTTTATCTTTTACAATAATATGATTGATAAGATGTAACACAGTATCATAAGTGAGAGGGTATGCAAAGCCTTTTTCCATTACTAATTTCAATATTTTGGTTCTATTTGCACGATACAATAATTTTGCAGTATTATTATTGTTTGACAAATATTCACAAAGTTCTTCTGACAAACCTTTATCAGCAAAACGAACCCTCATCTTATTGCGTAACATACTATTCCAAACTTTATTTTTATACTGAGAATATGAAAGTCTGTCAAATAATGTAAGCATTGACCATTCACTACTTTCCAAGGTAGCATAAATTCCGTTCAGAAGTCTGGATTCCTCTTTAAATTCATCCCACTCTTCTTTGCATTTATAACGTAAATCATGTTCAACTTCGTGCCAACCTTCCGATAAAATAGTTCTGATTTGAACTTCATAAGTGTTATCAATTAAATCTTCATAACCAGTTTCTTTTATTGCCGCTTTCATATCTTGCTGAAGATTATTTGGAACACGCATAACTAAATTTAGTCTTTTGGGACAGAATTTATCAACTTCGGCTTCATCAACAGATTCACTGTCAAAATTGGACTGACTTTTTAGGTAGTTGTGAACAAGTTCTACATCATCTGTAAAATACAAAGTAATACGGAGAGCCAATAAATCTTGCATCTTCTTGTTGGCTTTACGATATTCTTCAGATTTTTTCCCAAGTTTATTTTTAATAGACATTTCTGACTTAGTACGATAAAACACATGGTACATTACGCCACATTTGTTCAAAACAGCCTCCAAATCTGTAACTATATCCCTTAAAACTTTATTTCCTGCACTCATACTTGTATGTTCTTATGATAATAAGCAATACCTGATTTTGAAATGTGCGAATTATTCCCGTCAATCAGAATCATTCCTTTTTTCTTTAATAATTCAAAAGTTGCAAAAACGACATCCAAATTCTTTTCTCCAAATTCTTTTCTAAGGGTAGAGATATACCTCATTTTGGGAGATTTTCCATCAACTTTAAAATACTTGCTAAGTATTTCAATCTCTAGATCTATATCTTCTTGTTTCTCCAAAACAGAAGATGTCGTAACTTTTACCAAAGAAGATATAAAGCCTGTGTTATAGTCATCGCATCCATAACAATGAATATTGTTAGAACCAGAAGATAAATCACTATTCACTGTGCAATCAATAAATTTGCATCCTGTAAATGTAACATTATAAAATGCGTTTACATCAAAAGTGCATCTCTCAAAAACAGAATCGACAAACGAAGTTTCTACAAACTTACATTCTTCACTAAGGATATTAATATCTTCAAAATGGAAAGAATTCAATCCTGCATATTTATAATTACCTGTTACTTTCTTTAAAAGAATGCAATCTGTGGTAACAATCAAATACAAAGACATTTTATCTTTTATAACGGAAAACTTATCCCATAATTTTAATTTATCATCATTGGAAGAATATTTGTATGCGTAAATTGCCAGTTCGATTAGATGCTCAGGTATAGGGTTAAGTTTTTGCAAAAATGTGACAGGTTCTTTCTGAATTGATTTTCCGAGCAAATACCCAAAAATAAATTCATTGATAAAAGTTATAAAATCTTTATTCCCTGTTCTATCTAATAGGGCATGATTTGTAAGTGTGTCAGCAAGTTCATCCAAAGTTTGTTTTGTCGGTGTCAACTCTTTATAATACAAAAGACGAGACTTGTTATATTCTATAATCAGTTCTTTGACGAAACTTCTATTTTCACCAGTTATATCAAAATCAACAAAAGATTTGGCTAAATTTTCAAATATCTGCATTTGGTCTTCCCAACGAATAATAAGATTTTGCCTTTCTTTTTCCCGATTCAGTAGATATTCAAAATATTTATCCGTAATCGTTTCTGGATAAACCAATAAATCACTAAAATCCTCCTTGCTTATATTTCGTAAATAAGTTAGTAGAACAGGATTTGAAATATTATCCAAAGGAACATTCTTGCCAATGATTTCCTCATAACGTTCTGTTGAAAGCCATTGCTTAATATTGGGTTTCTCTAATTGAAATCTGATAACATCAAAGTTTCCATTGTAAGAATCAACCCAATCTCCAAATTCAGCACCTGCAAATATTGCAGTTTTTCTAGAGGTAAGAATAATCTTAGCTTCATCTGTCAACAAATCTCCTATGGTAGAAAGCATTGTTTCAACTTGCTCAAATTCATTCAATTGTCCAACCTTTCCATTGTCTATGTTTTTGGATAGTAATTCGTCAAACCCATCAATAATAAGAGGGATTTTTCCTTTTTTTATATTGTAAACAACTAATTCTTGTTTAGCAGTCGTATCTTTCTCTTTGTCAATTTCAGACCAAAGAATATATTTAAACTGCTTTGCATCCCTATTTCTTGACAATTCTGTAAAAATGGGCTTTTGATATTCACTATTATCTAAAAATGATTTATATACTTCGTATGCTGTACAGGTCTTACCAAATCCAGCAGCAGCTTCTACCACTACAAGATGTGCCCCCTTTCTATTGATTGCTTCTTTAATTGCAGAAATGATATCTGAAGTTCCACTAACAGTATCTTCCGCACCTTCACTATATATAGAATATGGCATACTGATATATTGGTACTTAATACCACAATTACAATAATGTTTTACTTGATTAGCAGCAAATTCTGCATATCTTCTATTTATGTCATTTGCAGTAGTTTGTGTATTAAAGAACCCCTTAAATAAATAACTTTCTGCTTGTTCAATCGATTTGAACCTTTGTTGTTTTGCATGATATCCCAATTTAGAGTAACGATCAAGTATCGGAGTAGCATCAATATCATCGTCCATTATTTGGATTTCTGCTCCATGGTACATACCTTGATTCAGCAAATATACCCTATATGATGTGGTTCTTTCTTTTACATCATATCCGTACTCTTGGAAAAGGCAATCTAAATGATCCACGTTCATATAACCTATTATTTTGTCCTATCTGATAATATTATATTTTATTTCCGCATTCGTTCTATCAATTTTTCCAAAACAAGTTCATAACCCAATCGTGGATTAAATTCTCTATCCGGACGGATAAGATTTTGAGTGTCACCTAGAAAATCAGGATCTAACATTTTTTCTTCCATATTGTTAATGAACTGTTTGTAAGTAGGTGGTTGTTGCACAACAAACGACATATAACGGTTGTAGCAACGTAAAATTTCATTAATATCCACAACTGCTTCCGACAGTGCAACATACAAATCAAAAAGGTCGCGGCCTTTTTTTCTTTGATACAATGCTCTTAATTTTGTTCCCAACAATTCATTCAAACGATATGTGGTTATCTCACATTTTCCTGAAAACCAGCTATTCTCCACCTCAAATGGAACTTTAACCAATCCCAATTCATTGAAATGTTCAAAACAATTTATCTCTATTTTCAAACGTAAGGGGATTGTCGGGGGGATTTCCGACTCCATACGAAATAACATCGTGTTGTTATATCGCTTTTGTTTTGTAACCCTATCAGGCAAAAAACTTAAGACTTCACCTAGCTTGAACATGATTGGTTTTATCGGTCCCGGTGTGATTTGTACTAAATCAATATCTTCACTATATCTAGGCTGTGGCGACAGATATAATTTATGAAGTGCGGTTCCTCCTCTGAACGCAAGCTGTGAAGCAAGGAATTTATCACTGAAAATAGCGACTAATGCACGAGAGATAATAAGGTCTTGTTCTACTTGTGCATTATCATTCCAAGGAACAATCTTATTCCATTGGGTAATGGCTGTTCTGTTTATCATATTTCGTCTGTTTCTATTATCGAATTTATATTAACTTTCCAACGAGTATTCTTTTCTGCGTTCTTATCAGTTTTGTGTGTACTAAGAGGAATATATCTAAAACGCTTGACATATGTCAATAATTCAGAATGTAACACTTCTGCAATCTCTTTCTGTTCTAAAATATCATCCAATATATATCCCAATCGTTGGATAGTAGCGATTGATGTATAGTTAAATAAGTTATCGGAAGCTCTACGAAAATCAAGTTTTTCTGCTAATTCATCCAAAATGGTCGCTGCCCTTGAGAGGCCACCGATATATTGTTCATAGTGTACAATATCAATGGCTGTCAATTCAGCATTTGAATAGTATATCACTCCTGTCTCAGAATTCTTGAACAACAAAAAATCAGATGGAATCTCCTTGCGATATCCCCAAACAAGCGAATTATTCTTTGATGAAGAGACGGAAGACTTTGGGAATATCGTCATTACAGAAAACTTCTGTGGCCGTTGATGAGCTGCACCCAAAATTTCTGCGGCATTCAATAAACTGATATAATATGGTTTATTCAGATACGACATCAATTGATCAATGTAATATATTGGAGGAACCATCCTTTTTGCTGCATACTGAGGAGGAATTATGACATAAAAGCCTTTATACACAGGACATAAGATGCCTTGTGTTGATAATCGGAATAATTCATTCTTGATGACTTGCTCCGAATAATCAGGAAATGTTTGCCTTACATCATCAACCGAAAAAGTTGGAAAGCCACCAATTTCCCTATCTCTAATCCATTCTCTTATTGTCATAGTGAGCGTTTTTGGTGCAAAGGTAATCAAAATCTGATTACTTCTGCACTTTTTTAGCGCATTTTTATCATCAAGGTGTCTTATTCCATATTCCTCTATAAAAATCCATCATAAGCACGCTTCGCCTGACAAGTCCCTTCAAGAAGATAACTCGGAGGACGATACCTTCCACGTTCGGGCCTGTGGTTTTCGCGCAAAAAATTCCCTGCGGTAATTTTTCACCCGAAAAAACGTTCCGGTATCGCCGTCCGAGTTGTGGAGACGACCGGGACTTAGCAAGCGAAGCGACCTACGACGCATAGGACAAGATAAAAAACAATCAGACGGCGGTATTTTGCCGATACTTGATATCCCAATGGATTACGCTGTTAACATATCTCCCATACAAAATCTTCTTCCTGTCTTATAGAGCGGCACAAGGAAGCGGGGACTAAAGACAGCTCGCTCCCAACTCTGCATAATACAGTTTTCTCCTTGTCGGTTTCGTGCCGTTCCAGCCGTTTTCTACCGTTCCCTCTTTCCGGTCTGCTTTTTTCTTGTTTGGGGCTTACCTTTCGTGTGTTCCCACTCTCTTCCTCCTATTGGATACAGTGCTTTTGCCATACTTTTTCCTTTGACTTTCCCGTTTTTCTGCCTCACGCTTTTCCTCATGCGGTGAAACAGGATGACATCCGATGAAATGTATAGTATAACGTATTGAAACATAATAATTTATCAATTTTTCACCTATATATTTGCAGAGACAACAACAGTTATCAACGTTAAAAAATCAAAGTTATGGCAAAGAAAAACGTGAGGGGCGAGCCCCTCAAACCGCAGGCCACCGAGAACGAGCAGATGAGTGACATCATCCTTATCCTCGACAAGATGGAGCTGCTCCTCCAGGCAGTCAGCAAACTCGACAAGGACGGCAGGCACGAAACAGTGCCGGCGGACAGGAAGCACCGCAATTCCTTCCTCAAAATCGACCGCTACGCCAGCATGTTCGAGAATTTCCTGAAGAACTTCTGGAGCCAGCTCAAGGACCCGACACGCTTCGGCATCCTCTCCGTCAAGGAGAAAGCGCTGGACGACCCGAAAGTGCGGCAGGCCATCGAAGACCTCGCCGCCGGAAAAAAGACAGACGCGGTGGAAGAATTCCTCAAGCAGTACGAGATTGTCCCCCGCGACAAGGAAAACCAAAGTATCAACCATCAAAATCAAGAAGAAATGGCAAAAGAAAATGAAACACAGCAGCAGGCCGCCCAAGGCGGAGGCACGCAGCAACAGCCCCAGTACCGCTACAACGAGTCCATGATCAACTGGGAACAGCTGAAGAACTTCGGGCTCTCCCGTGAGGAACTTCAGGAGCGGGGACTGCTCGACCAGATGCTCAAGGGCTACAAGACCAACCAGGTCGTGCCCATCAGCATGAACTTCGGCTCCGCCGTACTACGCACCGACGCGAGGCTCTCGTTCCAGCAGTCCCGCTCCGGGGACATCGTGCTGGGCATCCACGGTATCCGGCAGAAACCCGACCTCGACCGTCCCTACTTCGGGCACATCTTCTCCGACGAGGACAAGAAGAACCTGCTTGAGACGGGCAACATGGGGCGTGTCGTGGAACTGAAGAACCGTAACGGCGAGTATGTCCCCTCTTTCGTCAGCATCGACAAGCTGACCAACGAGGTGGTGGCGATGAAAGCCGAGAATGTCTTCATACCACGTGAAATCAGCGGGGTGAAACTGACCGAACAGGAACAGAACGACCTACGTGAAGGAAAGAAAATATTCATAGAAGGAATGACAGCCAGATCGGGCAACCCGTTCGACGCCCACATCCAGGTCAATGCCGAGCGCAGGGGCGTGGAGTTCATCTTCGAGAACGACAAGCTCTTCAACCGGCAGTACCTGGGAGGCGTGGAACTGACCAAGAAGCAGATCGACGACCTGAACGGGGGCAAGGCCATCTTCGTGGAGGGCATGAAGCGCAAGAACGGGGAACTGTTCTCCTCCTACGTGAAGCTCGACGAGGCGACAGGCCGCCCGTCCTACACCCGCTACAACCCCGACTCCCCTGAAGGCGCACGGGAAATCTACATTCCGAACGAGATCAACGGCGTGAAAATCACTCCCGAGGAGCAGAAAGAGCTGCGTGAAGGGAGGCCCGTCTTCCTCAACGGCATGGTGAACCGCAGGGGCGAGGAATTCTCCTCGTTCATCAAGGCGGACCTCGAAACGGGCCGTCTGAGCTACTCGCGCACCCCGGACGGCTTCGACCAGCGCGAGGAGTTCAAGATACCGTCCAAGGTATGGGACGTGGAGCTTACCCGCAAGCAGCGTGCCGACCTCCAAAGCGGCAAGGCGGTACTGGTCGAGGGCATCAAGGGGTATGACGGCAAGACCATCTCGCAGTACGTCAAGGCGAACTTCAACCAGGGACGGCTGGACTTCTACAACGAGAACCCCGACCGCAGACGCGACGCCTCGCAGCGTAACGTGGTGTCCGCCACACAAAGACAGGGAGAGGAAAACCGCCAATCCAGAGGCGCGGGCATAGCCTGAGGGTCAAAGCAAAACGAATGTTGAATCCAAAAAAATCAGAACATGGAAATGAACAAGGAAAACAACACGCCTTTCAAGGCGGAAGACGTGAACTGGGACGAGCTGGCCGCCATCGGCATCCTGAAGGACGAGCTGGAAATGGCCGGGGAACTCGATACGCTGCTCAGCGGTGAGAAAACGAACGTGGTATCGCTCAGCCTGGTGCTGCTCGGCGTGGACGTGGTGATGGACGCCACACTCCAGCTGGTACACAAGGACGGCGAGCCGCTGCTCGAAATCCTCGGCATCAAGCCTGTTGGACAGTAACTCCTCCTCTATAATATGTAAACCGAATGTATAACCGCCGTTTCCCGTCCCTCCGCACGCCGGCAAGCGGGAAACGGCTTAATTCTTATCCGAATCATGATAGCAATCATAGCAGAAAAACCGAGTGTCGGTCAGGAGATAGCCCGTGTGGTCGGGGCTACAGAGAAAAAGGACGGCTACATAACAGGAAACGGCTACATGGTGACATGGGCACTGGGACATTTAGTATCACTGGCATTGCCGGGAACATACGGTTACACGAGAACCACCGCCGAAGACCTTCCGATGCTTCCTGAGCCGTTCCGTCTTGTGGAACGGCAGATATGTACGGACAGGGGAATGGTGACGGACATCGCCGCCGGCAAACAGCTCAAAATCATTGATGAAGTATTCTCCAAGTGCGACAGCATCATCGTGGCGACCGATGCCGGGCGTGAGGGGGAACTCATCTTCCGGTGGATATATTCCCACCTGGGCTGTACCAAGCCTTTCAAACGCCTGTGGATCTCCTCGCTTACCGACGAGGCCATCCGAAAGGGGATGGCGGACCTCAGGGAAGGACATGAATACGACAGCCTCTATGCGGCCGCAGACAGTAGGGCGAAGGCGGACTGGCTGGTGGGCATGAACGCCAGCCGCGCGTTGGCGACAGCCTCCGGTTCAGCGAACAACTCCATCGGACGGGTGCAGACCCCGACCCTCGCCATGATATGCGCACGCTTCAAGGAGAACCGTAACTTCGTTTCCGTCCCGTATTGGCAGCTGCATATCACGCTGAAGCAGGGAGAGGCGTACCGGCTGTTCATCCATCCGGAGCACTTCGGGGACAAGGAAGCGGCGGAAACGGCATACGGACGCATCATTCCCGGCTCGGCGGTGACAATCACCAAAGTGGAGCGTGGTACGGTTTTCCAGCAGGCCCCGCTTCTGTATGACCTGACCTCCCTTCAGAAGGACTGCAACATCCACCACGACCTTACAGCGGACAAGACACTTTCCATCGCCCAGTCCCTGTACGAGAAGAAACTGGTCTCGTACCCGAGAACGGGCAGCCGGTACATACCCGAAGATGTCATGGCGAATATACCCGCCTTGCTGGAAAAAATCATTGCCATGCCTCTGTTCAGGGAGTACGGACGCACTTTCGACTTTTCCGCTCTGAACACCCGGAGCGTGGATACCACGAAAGTGACCGATCACCATGCCTTGATTACCACGGGTGTCGTTCCCGAAGAGTTGTCCGAGGCGGAATCCGCCGTCTACACCCTGATAGCCGGCAGGATGCTGGAAGCCTTCTCCCCCCGCTGCGAGAAGGAGCGGCTGCTCATGGAGTGCGTGTGCGGGGGCATGGGTTTCCACTCCCGCTCCGCCTTCATCGTCAACCCGGGCTGGCGGGCGGTATTCGCCCGGAAGGAGGACCGGGAAAAGGACGAGTCGGAAGATGGCGGAGGAACGGCCTTGTTTGCCGAAGGCGGGCTGGTTCCGCTCTCGGGTCGCGGACTATCGCAGAAAAAGACCCTGCCCAGGCCGCTTTACACGGAAGCCACGCTGCTTGCCGCCATGGAAAACTGCGGAAAGGACATCACGGGCGGAGAGGCACGTGAGACTGTCAAGGATTCGGGTATCGGCACACCCGCCACCCGTGCCGCCATCATCACGACCCTGTTTAAACGTGACTATGTCGAGCGTTCCGGCAAGAGTATCCTGCCGACGGAGAAGGGGCTGTACCTCTACGAATCGGTGAAGGACATGATGGTGGCCGACGCGGAGCTGACCGGCACATGGGAAAGGGCACTGGCACGGATAGAGGGGCGTACCCTCGATCCGGACAGCTTCATGCTCTCCATCAGGGAATACACCGGAAAAGTAACCGGCGAGATATTGCGCCTCAAATTCCCGGAACCGTCATCACACGCCTTTACCTGCCCCAAGTGCAAGGCCGGCAACGTGGTGGTGAAGTCCAAGGTCGCGAAATGCGACCGTGAAGGATGCGGGCTGCTGGTGTTCCGCCGTTTCCTGAACAAGGAACTGACCGACCAGCATCTTGAACAGCTTTTCTCATCCGGCTCCACCCGGCTTATCAAGGGTTTCAAGGGTAAGAAAGGGTGTTCTTTCGATGCGGCACTCACCTTTGACGAAAGTTTTAACCTGAAACTTTCTTTTTCCAAGCCCAAAGGTGCAAAAGG
>NZ_BAKJ01000070.1 GCF_000614125.1 Bacteroides rodentium JCM 16496 | reverse complement strand
ACTCTTCATTCTAAATATTTCATCAGAGTTATACTAAAAAATATCATGCATTTTATTTGCATATTAAATAAAAAGCCGTACCTTTGCACCCACAAAACGATAACATCGCGGAGTGGAGCAGTTGGTAGCTCGTTGGGCTCATAACCCAAAGGTCATTCGTTCGAGTCGGATCTCCGCAACTACAATGAGGATAAAAGGTTTTATAAACCGTTTTATCCTCATTTTTTTAATTCCCATCAAGGACAGAAAAAAATGTTTGCGCAAATAATGTTTGTGCAAATTGCTTCCACACTTCCACCTCCTCTCCACATCCCTTTATTCATCGGTATTACAGATGCGGTGGAAGCAACTCAAAAGTGTGGAAGCAAAATTTGCTTCCACACCGTTTCACAAACAGAAATACTGACACACAAGAAGCTAACATGAAGTAACACAAGTTATTAATTTCTTGTATCACATCTTATTTATATCGTACCTGCACGAAATCAATATCCTGCAAACACGGTATTAATTCCATCTCCTCCCCCTTCAAATGCAATCAGAACAAATGCGTACAGCCACACAAAGCCAAGACTTCAATACTGTTTTCCTCTGTGCTTTATTCAGAGAATGAAGGTATTTATTACGTCGGACATAAGGAATCAACAGTATGCAACGGCCATGATGCAATCGCCTAACGGCCATCAACAACCCGCTTAACAGCCGTCAGCAGATCGCCGCACGACCATTAGGCGCTGATAAGGCAATGAGTAAAAGGGAACACTCCCCTATACACAAGTAAACAAAGCCCTATATACAACGGATTGAAAGCAGCGGTTTCCCTTAGAATATCCTGATGAAAAGCAACCCCAGCCCGATGGCAACGCCAGTCGAAACAAGTCCGGGAAGCATGAACGAGTGGTTCAGCACATACTTGCCGATACGGGTAGTCCCGGTACGGTCGAAATTGATGGCTGCCACTACGGTGGGATAATTGGGAATAAAGAAGTAACCGTTTACAGCGGGGAACAGAGCAACCAGTATCATAGGCGAAATGCCCAAAGCGATGCCCAAAGGCATCAGTGCGCGCACAGTGGCGGCCTGGCTATAAAGCAGAATCGACATGACAAACAAGGCTATCCCGAACAGCCACGGCATTTGCCTCACCACTCCCTCGATGGACTGGGTCAGCTGAAGCATGTTTCCCTGAAGAAAAGTATCTCCCATCCAGGCAATGCCGAATATGGCAATCACCGCCTGCATGCCTGCCGGGAAGACGGAACCTTGCGTTGCCTTCATGCCGTCGGTGCGAGTCAGCAGCAAGATGAGGCGGCGGCAGAGAGCATCACGATTTCGATAATGGCGGACATGCCGAGTCTCACCGTCTCGCCGTCTATCACGAAGGCAGGACGCAAACTGTCGAACGAACCAAAGAACACGATAAAAACAGTGGCAAGGATAAAGATAAGCACGGACAAGACGGCATGCCGTTTATTGTGTATATCCTTTATCTCCACCTTCTTGACATCAAGATAGCCTTCGGTCAACCTCTTTCTGTACTCCGGGTCGTCTGCCAACTCCTTGCCCACCTTCATGGAAAACAAGGCGCCCACAAGTACCCCGATAATGGTAGCAGGAATCGTTATTTTCAGAATATCGAACAAGGTGACATCAAATCCCGCCAGCAACCCAAGCAGTGCGACGGTGGCAGCCGAAATGGGACTTGCCGTAATAGCCTGCTGCGAAGCAATCACCGCAATGCCCAGTGGCCTCTCGGGACGAATCTTGGTCTCCGTGGCAACCTCGGCAATCACGGGAAGCCCCGAATATGCCACATGTCCCGTACCGGCAACAAAAGTAAACAAATAGGTCACAATAGGCTCAAGATGGTGACCTGCGAAGGATTCTTCCGCAATAACCGTTCTGCCAGCTTTACCATATAATCCAGTCCGCCAGCCGCCTGCATGCAGGATGCGGCAGAAATGACGGCGGCTATCATCAACATAACGTCAATGGGAGGTGATGTAGGCTGTAATCCGAAACCAAACGTCAGAATTGCCAGACCTATCCCTCCCATTACACCCAGTCCAATGCCGCCCAAGCGGGCGCCTATAATGATAGCTACCAATACGAATGCCAATTGCAAGACCATATACTCTACACTTTTTGATTCATGTGCAAAGATAAGTCATTTCGTATTATGCTACTCACCTACTTCTATTTTAACTGCTTGTTTTAACTCCACACTCAAAGAGGCATCATCCTTTAACGGTGTCCAGAACACCCGGCGGCATTCATTCTTCTGCAAAAGACAACGATGATAGCGACTGCCGGACAGATGCTCCGTATCGATATGGAAGGAACCGGTATTGACATCCCAGTCGGCTATCTCGTCCAGATTCAGATAAAGGTTGCGCACTGTGCCGCTGTTGAGATGCAAGCTCTGCGCCTGCGCCGCAAGCGCAGTGACATGGCAATCTTCCAGCCGGGCAAGGTATCGCGTGCGGAAAGAGAGCGTATCGCAACGGAGTCCGTAGAAATTGGTTTCCATATCCTCCACATCTACCACAACCGCTTGTACCTCCGCAGGCAACCGCAATTCCATCCCTTCTGAACGAACCCTTATCCAAATGTCATTCTGAAGATGCTGTTCCAGCTTATCCTCCGGAAAGTCAAAGGTGACGAGCAGGGTATCGCCAACGGAAGTCATCGACATAAAAGCCTCCATATCCCCTGCATAGGAGAAACTGCCCTGCTGCAAAGAGTCGGCAGTCACCTCCAACGGCACTTCCCCGAACGAGAATATACGCTCCGCCTCCACAATACCTTCTTTTTTCTGTTTCCACACCACCGGAGGCTGTGTCAGCTTCAACACCCTGCACGAGGGCAGCTGCACCGTTTTCCGTTCTCCGCCGATTTCCATAAAATTATCTTTCTGAGTGACATTGCAATCCACCACATAGAACATGAGTCCGCATACCATTGCCACACCGGTAACCAGCATTCCCATCATTATATAAGTCGTTCGTTTCATAACTGTCTTCTTTTATTTTTGTTTCTTGATAAACTCCTGATACATCCCGGACAACTCCTCGGCAGAGATGCCCAGCGTGAAAATCTGCTTGAAGAAATAATCCACTTCCTCCTTCAGAAAATACTCTTTCCTCAACGAAAGAATCAGCTTACGTGCACCTACCGACACAAAATAGCCGATACCCCGCTTGTTGTAAATCACTCCTTGCGTCTGCAAGTAGTCGTACGAACGCATCACCGTATTGGCGTTGACCTCTACCACAGCCGCATATTCCCGTACCGAAGGAATACGTTCTTCCTCCTGATATTGCCCGAGAAGTACCTCGTCGCAAATGCGGTCTGCTATTTGCAGGTAGATGGCTTTACTTTCCTTAAAGTTCATAGTTACCAACGATTAATGATTTCGGACTCCTTGAAACGGAAATAGGCAAGCACCCAGTTGAAAAGGGCGAAAAACGAAGTTATAAAAATCAGCCAGCCGCCCGATGCCTCCCTGTCAATATAGGCTCAGTCATGAAGAAGTTATTAGGCAGAATGGCCTTCAGGCACAATACAGCTATCAGGATATATGAAACGAAGATGCAGACACCGGCCGCAAAAGTCTTGATAAGTGCATTTTTGGGCCAGACCGTACTACCCAGCAGGAAGAAAGACTGTAGGAAAAAGTAGCAGCTCAGGAATATCCCCACCACAGCCGGTCCGCTTCCTATCGTCTCATAGAAACGGTTCGTGTTACAGCAGAATTCCCACAACGGAAAGGAGTGAACGACATGCAGCTCCGGGTAGGCCAGAAGATAGAAGACGACTCTTGTCAAGTCCGCCAGCTTGAAAGCTATCAGAAAGACCAAGATAAAGCCGCAGGTAGCCACCAGCCAGCGGGCAAAGAATTTCTCGAACATGGTGGCAGGTGTCATGAGCACAACGGTACGACTCGTCTTGCTTTTCATCCTTTCCATGGCAAACGAGGCGCTAATGCATCCCCAAATGACAAGTCCCCAAAGAAAGAATCTGGACTCAAACTCCCAGATAGGGTCCATGCCCACAGCTCCCGCTTCCAGATTGTGATACTGATAGTATCCATTCCAGACAAAGACTATGGCCAACATTCCGTAGACCATCACCGAGCGGAGTATATAGGTCTTCCAATTCTCCACCATCTCTTTGCGGCATACGTTCACAAAGCGATGCAAACTAAAAAAGGTATCGCGTATCATTATTCATTTGTTTTAGTGTGAAACATTTCCGCTATCTTCCCAGGCTCTGCAAGTACGGCGCCAAACAGCAGTTCAAGATTAATCTCCGATTCCTCACCTTCCGTATTGGGCAGCATCAAGAAATTGCCTTGTACGGAGGGAAGCGTGTACAAGGCAGTCGCAGCCAACTCCCGGTCGTCACTCTCCAAGAAGAACAGCTTACTGCAAATGCTGGCAGTGGATTCGTCCAGCAATACGCGGCTGTTGTCCATAATCAGCACATGGTCCAGTACTTTGTCAATGTCACGCACCTGATGGGTGGAAATGACAATCGTCTTGTCGTCCGACATACCCGAAGCCAGAAATTTGCGGAACTGGCTCTTTCCCGGAATATCCAGTCCATTGGTAGGCTCATCCATCAGCAGCAGGGAAGTATTGGTGGCCAGCGCAAAACTCATGAAGATTTTCTTTTTCTGCCCCATGGACAAGGCTCCCAAATCAGCATCCATATCCATCTCGAAGAAATGTAGGTACTTCACCATGTCTTCCTTGCTGAAACGGGGATAGAACTTACTGTTCAGTTCAATATAGCTGACCAAGGAAATAGGAGGCAGCTCGAACTCCTCGGGTACCAGAAACATGTCCTGCAACGTGACGGGCAACCGGCGGCGCATGTCGGTATCATGATACATCACTCTCCCACGTTTGGGAGCCAACAAACCGCTCATCAGATAGAGCAACGTAGACTTGCCGGCTCCGTTCTTACCCAACAGACCGTAAACCCGGCCGGCTTCCAGCGAAAGTGAAAAATCGCTCAGGACTTCTTTCCGCCCCTTGCGATAACTAAATGAAATGTTTTCTACTTGTAACATACGCTTGGATGAATTAAATATCTTATTGTTTATGTGTATTAGTATAATAGTACACCGCAAAAGTAGACATTCTTTTCAATACGACAAGCGTTTCAAGAAAAAAAATGCTCAGAAAAAGGAACAATTCTATTCTTTGGTTCGAAATTAGCCTCACACGCAAGAAGATTAGGACACTTCTGTATCCATTTAGGACTCTATATTTCCTGCCACTTGCTTTACATTTGCAAAGGAGCTAAAGACATGAATATGAAAAACGAAGAAAAGATTTACCAACTTAACACATACAATATAGCAGAATATACAAGTACGGACTATACCGACAACGATATTGCTATACTTGGAGATTTCAAGAACTTGCTTTTCAACAAGTATTTCAAGTTGAATGCAAACATCTATGTGGTCTGTGTAAAAGGAAGACTGCAGATAAACATCAATACCCAAAAATATGCTATCTACCCCGGTGAGATGCTGATTTGTATGCCCAATATGATTCTGAGCAATTGCACAACCAGTTCCGACTTCAAGGGCGCCATGTTCTGTCTGTCGACCCAGATTACACAGAAGTACCTTCATAAAAGTAGTGACATATGGAACAAGGCTTTCTATATCAGCCAGAATCCGGTAGTACGCATTGACAAGGACAGAGTGCAACTGTTCGATTTATACTATAAGGTGATACGTGCCCGAATGAAACAAGCGGAGCAGCCCTACTACAAAGAAGTCATCAGGTCGCTGATACGCACCATGCTGTATGAGCTGCTGGCAGATTTAAACCAGTTGAGCACCCCTCCCGAAAGCCAAATGGTGAAGCGGAGCAACATTCTATTCAAGAGATTCCTCGACCTGCTGGCCTGCACCGAGGTGAAAAAACGTTCTATTTCCTATTATGCGGGTAAGCTGTGTGTTACTCCCAAATATCTTTCCACCGTCTGCAAAAAGGTCAGCGGAAAGACAGCCTTCGAGTGGATAAACGATTATGTGGTCGAAGACATCAAATATTTTCTGAAGTATTCCAATAAGTCTATCAAGGAGATTTCCGAGCATCAGGATTTCCCCAACATCTCCTTTTTCGGGAAGTATGTGAAGACACACTTAGGCACTTCACCCACGGACTACCGCAAGCAATCACTGCCTCCAAGGGGGACCCTGCAACAAAAAAGGAGGAGCTAAGAATCACTCTCCACTCCTCCCGACACGACAAACAACTAAAATTATTGCTATTTGATGCCGTCCAATGCCTTGTTTGCTGTGGCATTGGTGGGGTCGATAGCCAGAATTTTATTCCAGTACTCTTTCGAAGTAGCATAGTCACTCTTCAACAGATAGTAGTAGCCCAGATAACTGTAACACTCTATCAATGCAGAGTTGTACCTCGGTTCGTTTTTGGCAAGCAGTACGTCCACCACCTTCTCGTAATAAGGTTTCGCCAATCCCTCTGTAGTTTCGGGGTCCATGGCAGAGTGTGTGCGGGCGCGCCACATATCTCCCAAATAACTGTCGGGAGCTTGTTCGGCAACAAGTGCGAACACAGAGTCGGCAGCCTGCAATGCCGCCATGCGGTCGGCAGACTGAACGGAGAGAGTGTCCGAGGACGTACCCTCTCCGTAGTACAGACGCCCTAACTGGAATAAGTTTTCGGACGTCTTTTTATCTTGTGCCAGCGAGTCATAGTACTTTTTATAAGCAGCAATGGCTTGGGTATAGTCGTTTTTCAATTCATAAGCATCGGCAATCTCACGCCACAAATCCACCTGACTCTCATCCTTCTCCAATGCCCTACCATATTCCTCAATGGCCTGGTCATATTTCTTCAGAGCACTCAACAGAGCACCGTGATAGCGGTAATCCAAGCATGAATAATCGGCATTATCCGAAGCATTGAAGAAAGCATCGGCAGCCTTCTCTGCCTCGTCATAACGCTTGAGGTCGACATTGTTGTACATCACAAGCCGGTTGAATGCGGCATGGCGGGCATTCTTCTGCAAACCTTTCTGCGCCACCGCCAAGGATTTCTCGAAGTCGTGGTTCAGGAATAGTGCAAAAGCATATTTCAGGATGTCATCTTCCGTAGCCACGGGAGTATCGATGAACTTGGCATAGGTGTCGGCAGCCTTGCCAAAACGGTTGGTGGCGTAATACACTTCCGCCAGCTCCTTGTCTGCTTCCAGGCAATCCGGAGCTATGGCCTTCAGCTGGTTCAGCTTCTCTATGGCCTGCGAAGGACTGGCAGACTTGTATGCCTGCGCATATTTCAGATACGCATCCTTATAATTCGAATCAAAATAGATGGCTTGCTCATAAAGCTGGCATGCCTTTCCGATATCTTTCCGGGCAAAAGCGATGTCACCCTCGAGTACAGAAACTGCCGGAGCCTTGTTGTCGGCCTTTCTTGCCACCTCCAGATAGGTTTCCGCTTCTTTCAGCTGTCCTGCATCCAGATAGGCGCGGGCCACGGAAGTCACAAGCTCCACATTTTTCTTGTTCTTGCCCTTCAGCAGCTCTCCGGCTGCGTCGGAGGCCTGCTCCGGATTCGTCTTTATCAGACTTTTTACTTTATCCACCCCCGCCTGCCATTCGGGCACCGGCGTTTGTGCGGCGAGCGTACCTGCAAACAGCATCGCTCCCAAACAAAATACAAATCTACGTTTCATGTTAGCATTCATTTTAGTTATTCATCCTTGACGTTCACCACGCGCACCGGCTGGGTGGCGGGGACCAATCCCGACTTCAATATAATCCGCTGTCCCCGGTCGGAAGCGAGGAAAGAGGCAAATCCCCACGGAAGTGCGCTCCGCGGATCATTCAACAAGGCATAGATGCTGCGTGCCAACGGATAATCACCGTAATACAAATACGCCTGATAGGGTTTGTAACTGTTGTCCGGCATGGCCTTGTCAGCAGCACTGACGGACATCAGCCGCACCTCTTTACTGAAAGAGAGCCCCGTACTGTCATTCCGGTCGCTCAGCCAGTTCACGCCGATAATACCGATGGCATCAGGCGTGCGGGCCACGTAGTCAATCACCTCCCTATTGGTTTTCAACGCTTTCAACTGACTGGAAAGCGGTACACCCTTACAGATGGAATCGACAGCAAAACGTACGGTACTGGAGTTCTTGTTGTCAAACACAAGACTGATATCCCCCAGACGGGAAGCCGGATAGATATCTTTCCACTGCTTCGCATCACCCGTCAGGATGCGGCGGATGTCCTTCACACTAATCAATGAATCCGGATTGCCAAGATGGGTTATCAATGCCAGCCCGTCCGTAGCAATCTTTATCTCCTGCGGAAAAAACTTCCGGCTATTGAAGGAATTCATCTCTTCGGGAGTCAGTCTGCGACTGGTTATTGCCAACCGCAGACTGTCCTTGAGCAAGAGGTTGACGGCATCGACTTCCGTCACATAACGGGGCACAATTCCTGCCAAGGGGAACAGTCCTTCGAACACGTCAATCTCTTCCTGCACAATAGGCTGGAAACTTTCGTCCGCAGCAATTGCAATCACACCGGAGGTATACGTATCCGTTTGTCCGTCCTTGGGCTTGCTTTGGCAGGCCGACAGCAGAGTCAGCAGCACCAGCAATCCTGAAAGCTGAAGTTGTTTCACCGTTTTCATAACACACACACTTATTGTAATCTAAACATCACCGGTATCGTATATTTCACCGATACGGCCTTACCATTCTGCTTGCCGGGAATCCATTTGGGCATGGACATAATCACACGGACAGCTTCTTTATCCAGATAGGGGTCTACACCTCTCAGAATCTTCACATCACGCACCTTGCCGTCGGCACCTACCACAAACTGGCAGGTTACACGTCCTTGCGTACCGTTTTCCTGGGCAATGGTCGGATACTTCATATTCTTGCTGATGAACTGCATCATCTCGGCCTGACCACCGGGGAACTGGGGCATCTGCTCTACCATATCGAAAACCTTTTCAGGTTCCGGTTCGGCCTGCGTCACCACTTGTTTCAAGTCGGCGATGTCCTTGCCGTGTTCCTCGTCATTACCTTTCACGTCGGCAATGGAGATGGCAACTTTCGTTTCCGTCAGCTCTATCTGGCTTTTTATTTCATCCTCGTCCCTCACTTCCTCATCCTTTTTGATGACGGGAGCGGTAAACTTAATGGAGCTTTTCAATGCAGGCGGCGGTGGGGCCACGGGCTCTATCCGCTTCATCTCTTCCTGCTTCACTTCCGGTTCTTCCAGCTGCGAAAGGGTAGTCACTTCGGTCATCACCTCTTTCTGTTTGGGGGTAGCCATCTTTATCAGCGTAGGGATACTGAAACCTATCAGTGCAATTACAATTACCAGTATCACGGCAATGTTGTGCCGTCTGGGAGAGGTTTCACGCATCTTATAGGCTCCATATGCTTTGTTCTTACCACTGAACACGAGGTCACACCATGCTTGGGAGCTTAAATCTACTTTAGCCATATTCTTTCCTTTCTTTGGGTGTTACACATCATTCAGCAATGTTCTGGGACAATTCGCCCTTGCTTTCGTAGTTCTTCATCAAGAACTCGTCGGCTTCGGCAATATCCGTTATCACATACTTACCTATATTACATATCTGCATTTCATCGAGAGCATCAATCAGATTCTTGTACGAAGACTTGTCGGTAGCCTTGATGATGACTGTCGGCGTATCCTTTCCGCTTTTTATCTCGGAAAGCTGTTTCCGGTAGTCATCCTCTGATATCTTAAGTTCCAGTTTCTGCTGCTTCAGCCTGTTCACCTCGTTCACAGCAACTCTATTACGTTGCAGAAGCATTGCCCGCAGACCATCCGCCTGATAGGTAGTTTCCTTCAGTGAAGCATAGTCCTTGTAGTTGGGTTCCCCTTCGTAATAATACAACTTGTTGTCATCCCCCAGCAACAGCGTGATGGCTTGGGAAGCCTTGACTTTGGTCTGCTGCTCCTCGGTGATGGTCTTGTCATTGCTCGGCATGCTTATCTCCATGGTCTGAGGTTTGCTCAGTGAGGTACAAAGCATAAAGAAGGTAATCAGCAGCATGTTCATGTCCACCATAGGTGTAAAGTCCACCCTGACAGTCATTTTCTTCTGCTTGCTTTTTCTGCCTTTCTTGTTGCCGCTTTCTTGTATTTCAGCCATAATGTTTCCTTTCTTGTTCTACTTGTAACTCGTAGCTTGTCACTCCTCACTTGTGGTCTTCAGAGAAGTAATCAGGTTGTACCGGTTCTCTCTGAGGTCCTGAAGTGAGTTCATCACATTTTTTATTACGGAATAAGGAGTATTGGCATCTGCTTGATGGCAATGCGCAAGTCACTGTTCACTGCACGGGCGTTGCGCACCCAGGCCTTGAACTGATTGTCAATACTGTCTGTCGGTATCCCCTCATTCTTCAATACAGCATCTTGCTGGTCTTGCGGCAAGTCGAGGTATTTCTTCATACTCTTCATCGGCACACCAAAGGTAGACGCCAGCATGAATTTTTTAGTTTCCTCCGGAGTGAAAGTCACTCCATACTCCTGCCCCATAGCTTCCAGCACTTCGCGCAAGTCGGACTGCTTGTCCAGACTCATAAATACTTTTCCGCTCGGATCGACCAATATCTGGAGTACATTTGTCTCCGGAATCTTAATCTCGGATACAGAGGCGGGGGTCGTTACTTGTACCGGCTCTTTCTTCACGAACGTAGAAGTCAGCATGAAGAAGGTCAGCAGCAGTACAGTTACGTCACTCATCGCCGTCATATCGATGAACGTACTTTTCTTTTTTATTTTCGCTCTGCCCATAATCGTTTCATTGAAAATTAAAATTGAGAATTCATTCGTTCAACTATTTATGGGTAGCTGCAAAAGTCTGCACGATGGAGAAACCAACCTCATCGAGGCTGTAAGTCAACTTGTCAATCTTGTTTGTATAATAGTTGTAGGAGATAACGGCCAATGCACCGGTCAAGATACCGAAGGCAGTATTAATCAAAGCCTCGGAAATACCTTGCGACAGAGCCATGGAATCGGCTGAACCTCCGGCAGCCAGGGCGGCAAATGAACGGATCATACCGATAACCGTACCGAGCAATCCCATCAATGTACCTAAAGTCGTGATGGTACCGATAATAGGTAGATTCTGCTCCATCATCGGCAGTTCCAGCGCAGTGGCTTCTTCCAATTCCTTCTGGATGGCAAGCAGCTTCTGGTCTTTGGACAGCTCTGTGTCATTCTCCATCTCGGCATACTTCTTCAAAGTGGCATTTACCACATTGGCTACAGAACCACGTTGTGAGTCGCAGATTTGTTGTGCCTTCTTCATATCACCTTCAGCCAGGGCTGCTTTGATGTTTGCTACGAATTTCACCAATGCCCCCTTACCAAAGGCTGCACTAATGGCAATATAACGTTCGATGCTCAGTGCAATGACAGTCAGCAAAAGCGTTTGAATTACAGGAACAATGAATCCACCTTTATAGATGGTACCGAGGAAGTTACCCGGCAACGGATGGTTGTTCGGGTCGTTGTTCATAAAGTTGGAGGGATTTCCCAACACAAAGTGAAAAATAAGCACGGCGATGATAAAACAGATTACGATTACCCAACCGGCGGATCTGATGCCTTTAAAAGAGGCTGCTTTTTTTTGAGTAGTTTCCATGATGAAAAGTTTAATTGTTGGTATTTAAATAGAGTTTTGAAAATAAAGCATAGGGATACGACTTCCCGCTTACGAACCGATAGGGCGTAATCATCCTTGCAACCTTACCTGGCATATATGTACACTAAAGGTCACCTGCTTTCAGTCTCTTCAAGACAAGAAGGAGAAAAAGGGGGAAATCAATAAGAAGAAAAGTTGGCTAAACCAAAATCCGCCGAAGCGTATAGATATAGTAATCACTGCCCGTCAATGCATAGTACGGGGCTTTATCTGAGTAGTATAATTTAGAACGGCCTTGCACGAGTAGATTCTCGTGGTTGGACAACATCAGGAGGATGTTTCTGAGGAAAAGATTGTCTTCAATCACCCTGCGCAAACGCTGTTGATGAGAAGAGTAAGTTTCGGAAACCGGTTTGTTTCCCAGTTCGACATCCGTAGTCCATGCGAACTTGGTATTTGTGAACAATGAATTCTTCTTGTCAATACTATTGTCGGAAGTAGAAGAACATGAAGATAAAGAAGCGGAAACTTCAGCAGTTCCGGTCATTCTGTCATCCACCTGCACCAGGTCAATGGCTTTACCGCTAATGCTGCAAGTCAACATCAGTAGCATGCATATCCAGAATGTCTTTACAGTTGTTCTCATGTCGTCTAATGATTCTACAATAAATAACAGATGTCTCTCTTATTTGTTTTACAACTATGTTACTTTCTTTTGTAAAAAGATTAAATTGTTCACGGATTAAAGGATTTACTATACCTTTTAATACACTGTAAAGGTACGAAAAACATATGAAATACGAAAGTGAGAACAGAATATAGAACATTGATTTTAAGTGTTTTAAACCATTCATTTAGCACCGTAATTCGAGAGTTTATCTGATGAATATACGATGAATAATTATATATAATTAAGGTATAGTGATTAGCGGTAGAAACGGAATGCTAGAGGAGAGTAT
>NZ_BAKJ01000071.1 GCF_000614125.1 Bacteroides rodentium JCM 16496 | reverse complement strand
TTCAAAAGAAATCGTCATTTTTTTTATATATTTCAATAAAAAAAGTGACAGAACCACCTTTGCAGTATCCAATGTACTGGGAGAGCCTCGAGTTTTACATCCCGTTGTAAAATGTCTTTCTACCATAAATACAATTTTTTAGTTCTCATTAGGCGCTATACATATATATTATATAAGTATAACGGTAGTACATACTTTTGCGAGTCAAAGGTAATGATTCTATTGACATCTACAAACAAAATAAAAGTTTTTTTTCTTAAAAATGAATGGCAGAGCGGAAAAGCAGAGGTTTTTAGACTTTTTCAGTGTTGGATATGGGGGAGATAAAGGCTTTTAACAGTTTGGCTTCTATTGGTTGCTTGGTCTGGTTCCGCATCATCGGATGTACGCACCAACTTCATCCTGTTCTGTTTTTGGACCCGCTTCCTACCCGGCCTCTGTCCGAGCCCTGTTATCTGCCTGTTCATAGCAAGGGAACAAGTGGGGAAATGACCAGTTTGCCCGTTGGCGGAATTGAATCATGTACAAAACCTGAAAAATGGAACATTTTACCACCAATTCCCTACCTGCTCCCTATCTGGTCCCTACCTGCTCCCTATTTGGTCCGTATGTATAGATACGGAGATGACGGGGGCAGACAGGGAGCAGACAGGAGGCGGGTTGAAAAACGGAACAGAACGAAGACACAGATGACACGGATTTATTATAGTCGAACAGAATTGGTTTGCGAAAAAATACGGAGTGACTTATTTCTCCTCCTCCGGGGAGGTGGAGGGGGTGAGTACCCGTAGGGGAGGTGGTAGCGATACACACTGTGCTGTTTTTCATTGCTTTATGCTCCCTACCACCCTGCCCGTTGGGCACCCCTTCTCCCCGGAGGAGGGGAAGTAAGATGCTCTCTCTATTCGCTTTTCTTTTCGCAAATCATTTCTGTTCTACTATAAATTGTACATTGCAAATTGTACATTGTAAATTGTCTAATTGTAAATGAGCTGAATTATCATTTCCGTCCCAAATTATTTTTTAATCGTTACTTAGTCTGCTGAATTCCGCGTCGAAGCGATAGCGGATTTAAGTTCTCGGACAGCCTGGGGGGATTAAGGGCGGGAAAAACGAAATAAAACCAACGCGGATAAATGAGGGCGGGCTGCTACCGCTTTTGCCGTCATTTTTTTGTTGCATCAGAGAGATTTTGTTATTCTGGCATTGATTATCAGAGGGGAAAGAGTATCTTTGCTTCTTGAACAAAAAAAAAGTGAAAAGTTATGGAAGAAGAAATGCAGGACATCTATATACGCTTTGACTGGGCCATCAAGCGCCTGTTGCGGCAAAAAGCCAATTTCGACGTGCTTGAAGGGTTCCTCACCGTATTCTTGAAGGAGAAAATCACCATCGTGGAGATTCTGGAGAGTGAAAGCAACCAGCTGACCGCCGACGACAAGTTCAACCGTGTGGACATAAAGGCTCTGAACAGTAAGGGCGAAATCATTATCATCGAGGTGCAGAACACACGCGAGCTCTATTATCTGGAACGTATCCTCTACGGAGTGGCCAAGGCCATCACCGAACACATCTCGCTGGGCGACCGCTACCATGAAGTGAAGAAGATATACTCCATCAGCATCCTCTATTTCGATATCGGCAAGGGAAGCGACTACCTTTACCACGGGCAGAACAACTTTGTGGGTGTGCATACGGGTGATACACTGCAAATCAACGTGAAGGAACGGAACGGCATCACGCCCCGTATGCCCAAGGAGATATTTCCCGAATACATACTGATACGTGTCAACGAATTCAACTCTGTGGCCGTCACTCCGCTGGAAGAGTGGATGAAATATCTGAAAGACGGCATTATCCGGCCCGACACCACCGCTCCCGGACTGGGCGAGGCAAGGGAGAAACTGAAATACTATTCCATGTCGGCCAAGGAACGGAACGCATACGATGCCCACATAAGTGCAGTGAAGGTGCAAAACGATGTGCTGGACACCGCCAAGCTGGAAGGAAGACTGGAAGGAAGACTGGAAGGGCTTGAGGAAGGACTGGCCAAAGGGCGTGAAGAGCAGAACCTTGAAACCGCACGGAATCTGAAGAGCTTGGGGGTTCCGGCAGAAATCATAGCAAAGGCCACCGGACTGTCTGCCGAGAATATAGAAAAGCTATAGAGACGGAAAGACACTGCATAGTCTCGGCCCCATCATTCATAATTGTAACCTTCGGCTTTTTATTCATCGGAGCCGAAGGGGGCTTTTGAAAGGAATACGGATTCCTATCTTTGCCCGGTTTATTAAACAAAACATCAACAATTATGAAACAGTTTTCATTGAACAAGAAGGAAGAAAAGGACCTGAAGCTGAGATTTAATCTTAAGCAGGTCCGGGAAGAGAACAAGCTGACGCAGATTATGCTTGTAACAACCATCAACAAAAGGAGGATCAGGGTGTATACCAAGCTCCGTGTGGAACCGAAGTATTGGAATCATGACACGTATCGGTGCTATCAGTCCGGCCGTTTGAATTTGCGGGAGAAGCTCAGGCTGAAACATGTGAATGAGCAAATCGACAATCTTGTCATGTCTTTGTATGAGATGGATGACCTGCTGGCAACAAGAGGGAAATATCTGTCGACTTCCATCATTCAGCAGGTTGTCCGGGAAAACCGGCAGAAGGAACAGCTGCTGCAGAACCCGATAGTCTGCCTGAAAGGATTGGTGGAAGATTACGAAAAAAGCATTAACCGGAAAGGACGTCGCGGCATCGGAAGTACAAAGACCACTTACTTTACTGCCTTGGGGCGTCTGGAGGACTATAACAAACAGCGGAGAGTTCCCATCGAGTCGTTTGAAGACTTCAACAAGCGTTTTTTTATGGACTTCACCAATTACCTTTATGGGTACACTTATGGGAAAACGGGAAAGCACTACACGCAGAATACAATAATCAATACATTGAAGGTAATCAAAAATCTGCTGCATCGTGCCTATGACAACGAGATGACGACAAATAACTACTTCCTGAAAGTCCAGACTACATTACCTTCCGACTCGAGCGAACAGATTTATCTTCAGGAGAAGGAAATCCGCAAGCTTTCTCAGGTGAAAACAGAAAATGAGCAGGAGCGTGAAGTCAGGGATATGTTCGTCATAGCCTGCTATACAGCATTGCGGATTAGTGACATTCAGCAGCTGAACAAAGCCATTATAAAGAAGGGAGTCATTTCACTGTATCAGAAGAAGACGAAGGAACTGGTCGAAATCCCCATACTGAAAGAAATCGCCCCATTGATTACCTATTACCAGCAAATCGGCTTTCCGGTTATCAACAAGATGAAAGCCAACAAAATCATCCGGACTCTTGCCGCCCGGTGCCATATCGACGAAACCATCAACCATAAGGAACATCGTGGCGGAGAAACCACCATTGTGACGGTACCCAAATACGATATGATTAGTTTTCATACAGCCCGAAGAAGCTGTGTGACCAATCTTTATAAACGCGGATACCCGATAAACTATGTAATGTCCCTTTCCGGTCACCGTTCCATCCAAGCATTTCAACGCTACATGAAGGCATCCAGCAAGGAGCTGATGTCCGACTTCGTCCATCTGCTAAGAAAGGAAAAAGCGATTCTGTTATAGACAACTTTCCGCCATTGACAAATGCCGGTCAATGGCGGTTTGTCAAATGAATCTGCTTCCTGCCGTTTTTTTTAGTAAAAATACGGACAAATATGCATTCGGAATTCATTGTAGCATCAAGCGTTTTCAGGATACCTGGCTTCCCATGCCCTGTTTTCCAAAGAACAGTAGCTTTGCTGTTTTGTCCCGATTGATGACCAGTACGCATAATCACACCAAATGAGAATCATCACGGTGATTGCCGGGCAGTAGAGCAATTCATATATCAGACTGGTATATGGAATGGTGATGTAATGATATAAAGCCAGATGTATCAGGATAAAATGCAAAGCATAAATTTCAAGAGTGTATTGTCCGAGCCTTTCAAGTAGAGGCAGGCCGGTTCTCTTGTTCTTGTATAGCCAGGTGAAAAGCGAGATAGAAACTACCGTTCCGGACTTTTTGCCACATATATCCCAACCAGAAGAAGGGTATCATGAATGGCCAATGATATATCCCCGGTAGAAAAAGGCTGGCTGCCAGACTGATAAGAATGACGTAAGGAAGTTTGTTGCGGGTACAACGTAATAATAGTACTCGATTCCCACGTATTGCAGTACATGAGTATAGACCACCATTAGAATGGCAAAACCTTTCAAGGCATCGAACATAGAAAGTCGTCGGGACATAACACTACAATCTCAAATCGAGGGTAAAAGTAACAATTATATTCGTACGAGCGATTCCATCCAACTTCTTTTGCTTCAGAAAACACATAACTATCCTACTTGTCTATTCCAAACCCTTTTATGTCTTCGGTGCCAAAAAATGGTGTAGTTCCATATCCTTGATGCGGAAAGGTATATATCACACACTCTCCTTTTGGGGCATTATTGAAAGGGCTGCCTTTATCTTACAGAATGATGCAAAGTGCCCAAAAATAGTGCCAAATTGTAGGGGAGAATTAAATCTACTGTTTGTTTTTGAATGATTATAAAGCTGACAATCAATATGGTATGATATGATTCCTCGTAAGAATATCTATATCATGAAGGAATAATAAAAAACTTTGAACTCTTTATAATATGCAGATAATCAACAAGGTAGTTGGTCAAATATGTTTAGGAAATTTAGTCCTTACTTTGCAGGCTGAAATATGTCCGGACGGCAAGTGAAAACAATGCTTGCAAGCACGCGGAAGAAGCGGTTCTTATACCTTATATATAGCAAACAAGGGAATTATATAGTGAACAAGAGAATTATATAGTGAGTAAGAAAGAACGCCCCGGACGGAACTAGCAACGCAGGAAAAAAGAACAATTATATTATTATTAACAACTAATTTTTACGATTATGAACATGGAAAAAGAAATGATGTACGTGGCTCCGACAGTGGAAGTGCTGGAGATGGAAATCGAAAAAGGATACGAAATCTCTATCCCCGGAACAGGTCCTGGCGAAGATTTGTAAGGTATAATATTTATTAACTAATTTCTTATAAGAATGAAAGCAAAGTATATTTTAACAGCATTGGCAATCCCGGCATTGATCGCGGCTTGTTCCAATGATGATTTTGAGCAGATACAGACCCCCTCTAATGCGGGGAACGCAGTTCTGCAAGGACGTTCTGCCGGCCAGCTCTCTTTGGAGGCCGTCAAAGCAGAAATCGGAGATGATGCGGACACCCGCGTTGTCGGCAGCCCGGATGACAACAACGGTATCAAGTGGATGTGGGAAGATGCCAATGACAAAATTGGTGCGGTAGTTACCGACTGGGGAACAAAAATAGGAAATACCGATGAACGCAACATTGTTGACTATGAGAATTATCCGCAATATGCCATCACCAACTATCCGTTCGCCCCGAACATCGACGGACCTTCGGCAGGCGCCAAGTTCTCTACGCCGACGGCTGTAGTGAGCGGTGCTTATCTGTTCTACAATAAATATGACGGCGCAGCTACTCAGAGACGTGTCATCGAGCATGAGATAGACCGCCTGAACACTGTTGGAACAGGAATAGACAAGGGTATGGAGCAGGTAGGTACGTAGAAGCGAAACGCAACTTCTTCATCTCTCCGATTGTTGACTTGGCCGTTGCCGATGGTGACCCCATCTCTAAACCGGTGAACTTGACAAGTGTTTACTCTGTACTTCACTTCAAACTGAAAACAGATTTGAAGGGCGATTACTACAGCAAGGGATTCAAAATCAACAAGATTGTGATGAGAACCATGGGTACCGATGATGAGTTCAAGCGCAAGCTGATTATAGACCTGCCGCAATCGCCACTATCCAGAAGAGCTTGGCAAAGAAGGCTGAGTACAAGCATCTTTTCAAAACCAACGGTGCCATTGATGCCATGCAATTGACTGATGCTGAAATCAGCGAAGCATTGGGACTGGTCAACGCAGAGATGGCCAATCCGAAAAATCAGATTGGTGTATCAAGCGAAGGCACAAAAGACATGGTGTACCAACTGGATGAGCCTTACGTATTTACCAGCAGCGACCAGCAGATGGACCTGATGGTTCTGATGCCCGCAGGCACTTACAAGAACGGCAAGGCGACTCAGAAGTACGAAGGTTTGGACAATGGTGTATTCCACATGACAGTCTATACCAGCGAAGGTACTTATGACAGCTACGTGGTGCAGAAGCCGGAACAGACATTCAAGCGCGGATACAAGTATAACATCCCTCGTACATTGATTATTGATGGTGGTAGAACCAACGTGAACCTGTTTGACCCGAACGAGGGATTCAGCATTGAGACTACCGAAGACTACAACTATGTCATCGAATACATCAACGAGCACTACCGCGACTTCGGTAACGACTCCAAATGGAAGACTCCGGTGCTGAACTTCAAGAAGGGCGTGACTGTGGACGTGGATGCGGCACACTTCTTCCCCGAATTCCCGGTGAAGTATCTGGGTGATGCCACTCTGAACTTGATTGGAGAAGGATTGGCTTACGAGTTCCAACCCAAAAACGTCATCTTGGGCAAAGACGCTGCCAAAGCAGGTCGTCCTACTATTCAGTTCAAGGACGCAACTTCTACTTTCAGCTTCAATGAAAACGTGAAGACGGACAAAGCTTTAGGTACAGACGGTGAAAATTACACCGCTGCCATAAAATTGATTTCCGGTGCGAAAGTGATTGTAGCCGAAGGCAAGGAAGTGAACTTCGAGATCTTGACGAGCAACACCGCTCTTGACATCAACAAGGGGGCTGTTGTAAACGTAACTGATGCAAAAGCTCTGACTGACGGTACGGTAAGCGTGATGGAAGGTGCCAAGTTGAATGCAAACAACACTTACACCAACAAGGCAGTGATGAACATCGCCAAGAATGCAGAGGTGAAGACTGCCAAGAATGCCACCAACGAAGGTGAAATCACCGTGGAAGGCGTGGGTAAATTGACTGCCGCCGCTACTTTCACCAACGAGGGCAAGGTACTTGTGAAGGCTCTCAACCTGTCGGGCATGAACGACAAGTCTCGCGCAATGGCATCTTTCACCACTTTGGTGAACAAAGGTGAATTGATTACCGAAGCTTCCGTAGCTACAAGTACTTACGGCGGTCTGGTGACAATCGGAACACTGAACAACAGCGGTAAGGTAAGCAACAACGGTGAAACAAAGGTTACTACTACCATGAGCAATACCGGTACGGTGACATTGGAAAGCGACCCGTATGCGTTACTCGACATCAAAGCCGGTGGTTCTACCGGAAAGGGCAGCATCGTATTGGCTGATGCCACTCAATATGAAATGTTCGATTCTTACTATACGGGAAGAAACAACTTGAGTGACGTGAGCGGCGTTATCGAAACTACGCTGAACCAAGAAACTTACGACAAAGTTATGGCCAACTATGGTACTTACAAGAGCGATGCTACTCAGGAAACAGCTTGGGTAGTGTTGAACAAGATTACTTTGAACGACGAAGTGAAACTTGTCGCTACCTTGACTGACGAGAAAGACTTTGTATTGGCAGAAGGTGCAACACTGAATGCGACAGCTGCTTTGACTATCAATTCTTTGGTTGCCGATGGTGCAAATACTGCATTGGCAGGCAAGGATATCACAGTAGAAGAAACTGTAACAATTGCAGAAAAGGCTGCCTTGACCAATAACGTGGCATTGACTATCAACTGGACATCAAACGAAACCAATATGCTGATTGTAAACGGTGAATTGCTCAACAAGGGTGCCATCGACACAGAAGATAGCCAAACTACTACCGCCAACAATATCGTAACCGTAATTTCCAAGACAGGTAAATTGGTGAACCAAGGTAAGTTGAGCAAAGCGGCTGCGCCGGAATTTGATGCGAAATCTGCTGCGTACAAGGCAATGCAGGATTTGGCAAAAAAACTGAAATCTACTGACGGATATAAAGGAAAGGCTTTGGGCTTAGGAAATATACGTTTTGAAAAATTCGCTTCAAATGTTACAGCATCTACCGAGTGGTCAACGAATAACGCTGAAGTTACAGAGACCGAATTTATCACCTTAATAACAAAAGGAAAGTGGACAAAAGTGAGTGGCTACTACGCACTGACAAGTGGCAAACTTGCTATGTATTTAGGAGGTGCGGAGAATATTGATAACAGCGGTGATTTTGCTTGGTTTGCAGAAAGAGCTAAAATGAATGCGGCTAAGAAAGTCTTTATGTTTGGAGTTGCAATTGGCGCAAATGAAATGCCTTACCTTGCTACCACTTGGTTTGAAAGCACCAACAGCGGAACTTTGGATTTGAGCTATTCAGGTGCTCACCCCACTACTTGCTGGGCATGGGGAAATAACACTCAAGTGATAGACAACGCTGTAAAGATTGGTTATTTTAACAATGAGAAAGAATAAAAATGAGGAGTGGTATCACCTTCCCCTCCCATCCGTAACCCACGGATGAACTAAATGAGAATGCAGGATGTCCCTTTCCCAAGGAGGCATCCTGCTCTCTTTATATCCCACGTGCCTTTTGTTGCTCCGCCCGATTCCTTTGTTTGCTCCGCTGCACGCCTTTTGCAGCGTTGCTGCGAAGATTCTGCAGAACTGCTGCATCACCTTTGCAGTCTCGCTGCAACACCTTTGCAGTGTCACTGCATCACCTTTGCAGTCCCACTGCAACGCCTTTGCAGCGCCACTGCAAAAGGAATGCAGAAGTTTGCAGTGACGGCAGTCTCCTGCCAATCTCAGGCTATTCTTGCCGGGAAAGCCAAGGCTCATATCCGTCGGTCCGGTTGTGGAGCAACAAGAAAGGCGTACCCCACTTCTGTTAGTCAATGACTTTTCAGAAGGAAGTACGCCTTTGTTTATGGCGCGGTTTCAGAAATAAGTAGTATTATTCCTCAACCTTTTGCGGAATGTTGTTGGGATATGCAGTATTCACCTTATCACCGGCAGTGGTATAGGTACCTGTATAGCCAATATACAAACCGCTCATGATGTTCAAAACGGCACTGTTTGTAGCTTTGTTATTAACCGCAATGTCCTTGCAAATTGCAGAGTACAAATCGATGATATTGTTGGAGCCACTCGCTTCATTTTCGTTTACCAATGACAATATTCCGGCAACATCGATTGCTTTCTTTCCATTTAAACGATTAACACTTGATTCTACCTTGAATGTAGCTGTACCACCTGCCTGGCTACAAGCTTTTACAGTAAGGTTTTTAGCCTTAATCTGCTTGTCACCTAACTTCGCTGTAAGAGGATAGTTTGTTGAAGTTCCTGCACGTACCTCAATAATGATGTTCTTGGCACTCCAATCTACCAATGCAGTAGACAAGTCGTTTGTAATAGCTGCAGTATTAACAGCTGCATAAACACACAAGTCACTTGCCCAGCATTCAGCACCCAGCTTAACGATGTCGTTCAGTTCCGTAAGGTCTTTGATGTCTGCCCATTCCAGACGGCCACCCTTGTCGCTGTACAGCTCTTTCGCCATTTTGCCCATAGCGGCAGTAGCTGTTTCGTCTGTCACGGTCTTCACGATTACTTCACCTTCGTTCTCGAAAATCGGGGCTACTTGGTGTGAGTGGTCGAACTTGTAGACACCATAAGTATTCAAAGTCCAGCTACCCTTCGCCTTGTTCACAATCTTACCGCAGAATTTGAAGTTTTCACTCAAAGTTGCAGTACTGTTCGTAGTCAGCGTACCTTCCAGAATCATAGTAGAAGTAGCACCTTCCGCACCGTTACCCTTCAAGTTAGAAAGAGCACCTTCGCATTGTAAGTACCTTGTGCGTCAACATATACCAAACCGTTGTTCAAATCGGTAGTACCCATTGCAGTAACTGCTGCCGCGTCTGCCTCAGTGGCATTTGCCTTCTTGGCAAGGTTCAATGTACCTCCGTTATTGGTAACGTTACCTACCACGGTTGTCGTAGCCAGGAAGTTCATGGTTGCAGCGTTGGAGAAGTCGTTGATAACAGGTGTTGCAACGCTGTTGTTGTAAGCGAAAACGTTGTTACCGGTTACATCCAAAGTACCTTTGGTATTTGTAAAGTTACCAAGTACAGTTACGTTTTCCAATTTGCTGGCAGTTTCGCTGGTTGAATTATTGGTGAAAGTAGCACCAACAATGGCGTTCTTCAAAGAGAGCACAGCTTTATTATTATCACCATTTTTAATTCTATTGGCCAACTTCACATTTTCCAGTGTCAAGTTTCCCTTGTTAATGACAGCCCTTGCGTTGCCCTGTTTTTCTTCATTCTTAATAACCACATCACCTTTTTCAATGGTTATATTCAAGCCGACGCTGTTTACACCCTGAATATTTACATCACCCTTACTAACCATGCACGATGCTTGCTCACCATCCACTGTAGAAATGATATTATTGAAGTTAATCTCTTCATCAGAATTGAACGTTAACTTTTTGCCCTTTGTCACAGATACCGTCTTTCCGCCATTGAACGTAACGGGAACCGCTGATTTCAATTCGTAGTCATCAGTCAGCGTAATGTCACGCATGATTTCGAAAGTAGCCGCACCGTTAGTGATTGCGTTTGATTTAGCTACGGCCGAAGCGAATTCCGTTTCAGTGTAGATTTCATAATCCGTCACCTCTGTAGCACCATTGGCATCAAGCTCAATGTTAAAGAACACGGGAGCATTGGATTCGATATTCAAATCTTTGTATCCATCGATGTCTCTTTTCTTCAGGATGTTGTTCTCAGTATAGTACACAACGAACTTGTAAGAGCCTTTCGCATAAGTGGCGGGAAGCATGCTCATGTAAGCAAGAGTGGCGTTTTCCTTGGTTGCATTCTTGTCGATGGTTAAACCGCCATCACCAGTAGCTGCAACTCTTTCGAACAGCAAGACAACTTCAGACTCATATTTGGTCTTTTCCGCATCCACTTCCGGAGAAGCTTGTCCTTGCACAGCCTTGAAACGCAGTCCCACTGGGATATTCAACGGCTTGGCAGCATCGGTTGAAACCATCTCGATTCTCTTGATGTTCACATCATTCGTCTGGTTCTTCGGATAAACCAGGAATGCGATATAAGAGGTGTACTGGTTCAAGCTGAATTCACACTGCTGAGTCTTGGCTTCAGCACTAATCCGGTCGGAAATGCTGAAACGGGCCAAATGTTTGCCGGCTCTTTCCAAAGTGGCAAGTTCATCAGCATTATTTCCCATATTATCCGTTGGATCCATACCGACCTTTACTACAGCATTGTCCGCAGCATCCTGAACCTGTATGGCATCCAGGCTGAAAGGAATGCCATCGTAGTCTGCATACTCTTTGTTGAACGGATAATATACGAAATAGTCACCTTCAAAGATTGTGCTGTTGTCAGTCTTGAATGTTGCGGCATTGCTCTCACCCACACCATTTTCTATCTTGAAACGGTAGTTCGTGAGAATTTTCTGGTCGCTGTAGATATATGAGAAACCGATAACATCGTCTGCTTCCCATACCGGTTTAACGACTCCCGGTTTCAATCCCGTAGCAACATACTGAGGATAGTAAGAAACTCTGGTTGAGGCATTGCCGCCAGAGAGTCCATCGGTTGCCAAAGTGAAGTTCGTGGCATCCATCATCTTTCCGGAAAGGCTATTGTTCACATCAGCGAATTCCTCGTTTGAGCAGGCAGCCACGAACATGGCAGCTAGCATCGTTGTAAAAATGTGTTTTACTTTCATCTCTATTTATTTATTAATTAATCAATTTCTCCAGGTTTTTCAGGTGTAAGTTGAGACGCATCGAATCCCACTTCTACTTCCACTTCCAGCACTTCCACTGCCGGAGCCACATACATCATTTCTTTTTCCATGTTCATAATCGTAAAAAATTAGTTGTTAATAATAATATAAATTGTTCTTTTTTCCTGCGTTGTCTGTTCCGTCCGGGGCGTTCTTTCTTACTTATTATATGATTCTCTTGTTTACTATATAGTCCTCTTGCTCACTATATAACTCCCTTGTCTACTATATATAAGGTATAAGAAACGCTTCTTCCGCTTGCCTGCAAGCATTGTTTTCACTTGCCGTCCGGACATATTTCAGCCTGCAAAGTAAGGACTAAATTTCCTAAACATATTTGGAGAGGTATTTTGCTGTATATCAAACATA
>NZ_BAKJ01000072.1 GCF_000614125.1 Bacteroides rodentium JCM 16496 | reverse complement strand
ACTCTTCAGTTTTTACGATAGATAAGTTTTTTAAAGTTTTTATGGTCCAGCCTTCCTTGGGGTTTCAAATAATTCGCTACATTTGCAACTTTAATGATAAAGTGATAGCAATATCAATCGTAAATAGTAAATAGTAAAATCGTAAATAACCTCATGCCAACAATATCTATTCGCGGAATGGAGATGCCCGCATCTCCTATCAGAAAACTGGCTCCTCTGGCAGATGCTGCCAAGCAGAGGGGTATACATGTATTTCACCTGAACATCGGTCAACCCGACCTGCCTACTCCGGAAGTCGCGATTGAAGCGATACGGAACATCGACCGGAAAGTTCTGGAATACAGTCCCAGTGCGGGATATCGCAGTTACCGCGAGAAGTTGGTGGGTTACTATGCAAAGTACAATATCAATCTGACTGCAGACGACATCATCATCACTTCCGGCGGCTCGGAGGCGGTGTTGTTCTCTTTCCTGGCTTGCCTCAATCCGGGGGATGAAATCATTGTTCCCGAGCCGGCCTATGCCAATTATATGGCGTTTGCCATCTCTGCCGGAGCCAAGATACGCACCATTGCCACGACCATCGAAGAGGGTTTCTCGTTGCCCAAGGTAGAGAAGTTCGAGGAGTTGATTAACGAGCGCACGCGTGCTATTTTGATTTGCAATCCCAACAATCCTACGGGTTACCTCTATACACGCCGTGAAATGAACCAGATTCGCGACCTTGTGAAGAAGTACGATTTGTTCCTCTTCTCGGACGAGGTGTACCGTGAATTTATTTATACGGGTTCTCCTTATATCTCTGCCTGCCATCTGGAAGGCATTGAGAACAATGTGGTGCTGATAGATTCCGTGTCCAAGCGCTATTCGGAGTGCGGCATCCGCATCGGTGCCTGATAACGAAGAACAAGGAAATCAGGGATGCCGTCATGAAGTTCTGCCAGGCGCGTCTCAGTCCTCCGTTGATAGGCCAGATTGCCGCAGAAGCATCACTGGATGCCGATGAGGATTATCTGCGCGACACATACGATGAATACGTGGAACGCCGTAAATGCCTGATTGACGGATTGAACCGCATACCGGGCGTATATTCGCCCATCCCGATGGGAGCATTCTATACGGTGGCAAAGCTTCCGGTAGATGATTCCGACAAGTTCTGTGCTTGGTGTCTGTCGGAGTTCGAGTACGAGGGACAGACGGTGTTCATGGCTCCTGCCTCCGGATTCTATACTACGCCGGGTTCCGGTCGCAATGAAGTGCGTATCGCATACGTACTGAAGAAGGAAGATTTGACTCGCGCCTTGTTTGTCCTGCAAAAAGCATTGGAAGCCTATCCGGGACGAACCGAATAAAATGAAATAATTCATTAGGCGCGGATTACGCGGATTACACGGAAAACTTAAGATAAAGACGTTTGTTTCAAATCTTCCGTGTAATCCGCGTAATCCGCGCCTAAAAAATAATGGCTTATGAATCTATCTCGTTTTATAGCACAGCGTATTTATCAGAATTCTGAACCAAGCAAGCAAGTTTCCCGCCCTGCCGTACTTATCGCCATGATTGGCATTGCCCTCGGACTGGCGGTGATGATTATTGCCGTGTCCGTCATTGTCGGCTTCAAGAGCGAGATAAGGGATAAAATCGTGGGTTTCGGTGCCCATATCCAGATAGGCAACCTGGATGCTGCACGCTCTTATGAGACGCGCCCGGTGGTGGTGGGCGACAGCATGATGGCTGCGCTTTCCGATTATCCCGAAGTGAAGCATGTACAACGCTACTCCACCAAGCCGGGGATGATAAAGACCGCCGATGCCTTTCAGGGAATGGTGCTGAAAGGTGTGGGGCAGGAGTATGACAGCACCTTTTTCCACCGCCATCTGCTGGAGGGGGAGTTTCCGCAATTCAGCGATTCCGCTTCGTCCAACCGCGTAGTCATCTCAAAGTCTCTTGCCAACAAGCTGCAATTGAAACTTGGTGACAAGATAGACACCTACTTCATCCAGGACGATGTGCGTGCTCGCCGCCTGAAGATTGTAGGTATCTACCAAACCAACTTCTCCGAATACGACAACCTATTCCTGCTTACCGACCTCTATCTGGTGAATCGCCTGAACAACTGGGAGCCGGACCAGGTGAGCGGTGTGGAGCTGGAAATACGCGATTATGACAAGCTGGAAGAAACCACCTATGAGATAGCTGCCGATACGGACGAACGTCCC
This sequence comes from Bacteroides rodentium JCM 16496, assembly GCF_000614125.1. Taxonomy (GTDB): domain Bacteria; phylum Bacteroidota; class Bacteroidia; order Bacteroidales; family Bacteroidaceae; genus Bacteroides; species Bacteroides rodentium. The sequence continues at coordinate 9,345 of NZ_BAKJ01000072.1, read as the reverse complement.
GACCGCTATGGCGCCGAGTATTGTGTCCGTAATGTAGAGCAGCTCAATCCCCAAATCTTTGCCTGGCTGGGCATCTTGGATGTCAACATCTGGGTCATTCTTATTCTGATGGTTGGGGTGGCGGGTTTCACCATGGTATCCGGCCTGCTGATTATCATCATAGAGCGTACCTCCATGATAGGCGTGCTGAAGTCTTTGGGAGCCAATAACTTTACCATTCGTAAAGTCTTCCTTTGGTTTTCGGTTTTCCTCATCGGGAAAGGCATGCTTTGGGGGAACATTATCGGCCTTGCATTCTATTTCGTGCAGCGATGGTCCGGCTTGTTCAAGCTCGACCCTGAAACCTATTACATGGCTACTGTCCCGGTATCTTTCAATATCTGGCTGTTCCTGCTGCTGAATGTCGGCACATTGTTGGCTTCGGTCCTGATGTTGCTGGGTCCTTCATTCCTTATTACACGCATCCATCCCGCCGATTCCATGAGATATGAGTAGATAAAGCGGTGCTTTATCGGCAATAAACTGATAGTTTATCGGGAATAAACTGATGGTTTATCCGCAGTAAACCGATAGTTTATCCGCAGTAAAGCGGAGCTTTATCCTCAGTGAAGAATAATAAAGTTTATAAGCATTGATATTCAGTGCGTTGCTTTTTGGGTGGATAAGCCGCTATTCCGGTTGTGCGGAGAATAGCGGGCTAAAGTCGGGTGGTTGCTATTTCCTCAGAAAACCGCTTTTCTTACGGAACAGACAATACCATTTCCAGCGCAAAGACTGTATAGGCTGCAATAGGTCGAAGACCGGCAGTGTGAAGTAATATCTGCGCTGTTCTTCCAGGTCGCGGGCGGTCTTGTTCACGATGACGGCCTGCATGGTGAAACGGAGCAGGAACAAAAGGAAAGCGACACCTGCTGCCAGCCAGTGGAAGTGCAGAATGCCGATGACCATCGCGGCTATCCAGGATGCGTGGAATGCCAGGCGGGTCAGGGTCTCAAAACCGGCCAGCCAGCGTTGCATTCCATGATACAGCCGTGCTGTAGAGGCGTAGCCTATTTTCTCTTCTTTCCAGTCTTTGGCACGCTGAAGCGGCTGCATGCGCACAATGGCATTGGCATCCGTTTCCACCCGCGTGTTCTCCGGCGTAGCCACGTGGTTGACGAACAAATCGTCGTCTCCCCGTTGCAGGTTGAGGTGTGCGGAGAATCCTTTCTGCCGGTAGAAGAGTTCCTTCCGGTAGGCCAGGTTATGTCCGATGCCCATGTAGGGGCTGCCTGCCAGGGCAAATCCCAGATAGCGCATGGAAGTGAACAGATTGTCGAATGCCGCCCGTTTGTGCAGCCAGCCTTTGCCGCGTTCGTAGCCGCTGTATCCCAGCACCACTTGGGTACGTGACGTGAAGTTGCGTGCCATCAGTCGCAGCCATTGGTTGCTTTGGGGCATGCAGTGGGCATTGGTAAACACCAGCCATTCATATTTGCTGGCCTTGATTCCAAGCGTCACGGCCAGCTTCTTGCGGCTGATGTAGCGGGAGGAGTCGGGTACGAAGCTGTGGTAGAGATGGGGATATTTCTCCTCAAGGATGGTCAGGTAATCCTCGCTCTCATCGGTATTGCCGTCCTTGATGACGATGACTTCGAATTGGGGATAGTCCTGCTCCAGCACGGCGCTCAGGTTGCGGCGCAGATTCTCGGATTCCTCGCGGGCGCAGATGATGACGGATATAGGGGGCAGCTCCTGGGTGAAGTGCGTGTCTCCCTGCTTCACGGCACGGCTGCGCGCATGAATACGGTTGTAGAGACAGAGGTAGTAGATAATTTGAATAAGGAACAGGCCACCCGCCGCGGCGAGTACGATAATTTCAGTTGAATCTAATGTAAATGCTTCCATGTGCAGTAGGACGTTTATGTGCTGCAAATTTACACAATTTCCGGCACTACCTCAAACTTTGTTCCGGGAAAGTGCTTGGACAAATACCGCTTGATGTATTTCATCGTGTCTTCCTGGATAGTCTTGTCCTCCACCGTGGGATAGAGGTTGTAGAGTACCGTATCGAGCGCGATGCCCCGGTGCTTGATGGCTTCCAGGCTCAGCAGGGTGTGGTTGATGCTGCCCAGCTTTCCGGAGGTGACGAAGATAAGCGGGTACTGCTTCTCCGCAATGTAGTCTATCGTCAGGAAATCTTCGGTGAGGGGAACCATCAGACCTCCGGCGCCTTCTACGAGCACGACGTCATAGCGTCGGGAAAGTTCCCTGGTGGCACGCTCTATTTTTCCGAAGTCTATCGGGCGCTTGTCTATGCGGGCGGCGAGGTGGGGGGAGCAGGGGTAGGAGAATATCTCGGGCATGGTCAGCCCCTCTTTGTCTTCCGGCAGGTAGCCGGTTCCGGTGAGGCGGCGGTGCAGGTCGATGTCCTCGGAATGGCCGGTGTTGCCGGTCTGGATGAACTTTTGGGTGATGACGCGCAGGCCGCGTTGCATAAGCTCACGGGCATACCAGGCGGTGCAATAGCTTTTTCCGGCATCCGTATCGATGCCGCTGATGAAGTAGATGTTTTTTGTTTCCATTATTCAGTCTTTTTTCGTGCGATGATATAAATAGGGTGATAGGTCAGGCTTACGTTGCCTGCGGCATCACTGAACCGGGTTGTGTATTCTTCGCAGAAGGATTGCAGGCGGCTACGCGTCCACATCCTTTTTTCCGTACCCGTCACTCCGGTTTGCTTCAGATGCTTCAGCACTGCCTGGGGAGTGGGGAAGGGCAGGGATATCACCTCTTCTTCGGCATGTAGGATGTCGAAGCCGGTAGACAGCAGGGCTTGCAGCTCCTCCACGGAGAGATAGTCCAGCCCGTGCCCCGTCAGTTGGCGTATCTCGTGCATGTTTGTAGCGCCGAAGGTGCTGAAGGCAAGCAGGCCGTCTGCCGACAGTGCTTGGTGGCAGCGGGTGAAGAAAGCGCCTGGGTCGTCGAACCATTGCAGGGTGGAGCACGAGGTTATCAGGTCGGTTTCTCCGGGGAAGTCGATGGCTTCGGCATCACCGGGGACGAACTGCACGGTAGTGCCGTCGCAAAGTTCCTTGACGCACTCCTCCATTTCCCGGCACAAGTCGTTCAGCAGCAGGGTTTCCGGTTGCAAGGTGTGTAGGAGGATACGCGAGTAGCTTCCCGTTCCGCAGCCAAACTCTACGACACGGCGGAAACGTGTGTATGGTTCCTTTATGAGCTGCATCATCTTCTCGGCGACTTGTTGCTGCACGCGGGCCTCCCGGGTATAGGTATTCCGGGCTTTGGCAAAGCGGGCGGCTATCAGTTGTTTGTCCATCGGGTTCAGTGGCTTGTCCATAGGTCTTGCAGGTAATGTCTGAATAACTCTTCCTGGTAGTGGGCATCCTCCGTTTGCAGCACGGGGGTGCCGAGTGTCTTCCAGGCTTGCAGCTGGTTGGCTGGCGGAATGATGCGGTCGTTGCTTCCCGCTACCGCCTGCTGCCAGTGGAAGGTGGCGGCAGGCAGTGTGTGGTACATCTTCTCAATCTCCGTCAACTCATCTCTCAACTCTTCCAGCGGACGGCGGGGAGTGATTTCCAGAAAAGCTTTGAAGGCTGCTCCGTTGGCGCACATGCGGCGGAGGAATTTGTGCAGTGAAGCCCCGGTCAGTCCGTCCAATGTCCCGTGGTAGATGGCGGGTGGAATGCCCATATGCTGGTCTATGGGGTAGGGCGTTCCGTTGATGGCGATGCTGTTTGCCAGATGGATGCCTTCGCCGGACGTACCTGGCGATGAGAGCTGTGGCACGGTCTGCGAAGCCGCCCATACCCCCATAGACCAGCCGATGAGGTTAATTTCGCGGTATTCTTCCAGTCCGGAGGCGTCAAAGTCCAGTGTGCGGTAGTCATAGCACACCATGAAGTCGCTGGCTGCCGGACGATACATTTTGAAAGGTGTCTCATCGGCTCCCCAGCCGGCAAAGAACAGCAACAGCCGGGGATGATGCTCGTGTATAATGTAACTTTGTTTCATCTGTTTTTAGAATCGTATAGCGTTGGTATTCCTTTCTTCCTTTAGGGGAATAAGGGGTATCAGTTCTCCAATCTCATCTTCCGTATGTCTGCCGTCAGCGAGAAGCGGATGCGTGATGTCCCTTCGGGCACCGTGGGCGGGCGTACCGGCAGTGCATAGAACCCATGCCTTTGCAGCATTTCGGCGCACAGCACGGTGTCGGCACTGGGGCCGATAATTAGGGGGACGATATGGCTTGCGCTGGGGCATCCGTACCCCTTGGCTTGTAATGCTTCGCGCAGCGTCCGGCTGATTCTTGCCAGATGCTCGCGGCGGTCTTGCATGCCGGCAAGTTTCCGCACGATGAACAGTGTCCAGGCAATGCTTGTCGGAGGCAGTGCCGTGGTGAAGATGAGGGTTCGCATCCGGTTGACGAGATACTCGCGTATCGTCCGGCAGCAGGCGATGTAGCACCTGCCGATGCCGCTGCCTTGCCGAAGGTGCCCACCAGGAAGTCTATGTCGCAGATGGTTCCGGTCTCTTCGGCGCAGCCCAGGCCATGCTTGCCCCTTACGCCGAAGGCGTGGGCTTCGTCCACATAGAGCAGTACGTTGGGGTATCTTTTTTTCAAACGCACCAATGCCGTGAGGTCGGCTTGGTCACCGTCCATGCTGAAGATGCTTTCCGTGACGATAATCAGCTGGCTGTATTCGGTATGGTACTGTTCCAGCAGGCGTTCCAGTTGCACCAGGTCGTTGTGGCGGAAGCGGATGCAGCGTGCGGTGGATAGGCGGATGCCGTCGATGATGCTGGCGTGCACCAGCTTGTCTGCCAGTATCAGGGTTTGTGCATTGCTCACGGCGGGCAGAATCCCCATATTGGCATGATAGCCGCTATTGAACACCAGTGCTGCCTCTGTGCCGAAAAGTGTGGCGAGTTCCGTCTCCAGCTCTTCGTAAATCCCGAAGTTCCCCGTCAGTAGGCGGGAGGAGGAGGATGTGGGCAGGAAGGTGTCCGGGGTCAGTGTCTGCAGGAATTCTTCCCTCAGCTGGTGGTCGGCAGCCAGGCCCAGGTAGTCGTTGGACGAAAGGTTCAGCATGCGCCGGCCATCGGCTACAACCGTGCGCCCCTCGTGCGTCAGTTGCGGCAGGCGGCGCAGGTTGTTCTGTTCTTTCAGTGTTTGCAGCTCTTGCTGCATATATCCTATTGTATTCATACGTGTATGCATTACTTTATCAAGGGCGTGTCATGTGATGAATATTTGAATACAAATCACACGAATTAGAGAAAATATAATATGCTAATAATGAATTAACAGCAAAAAAATATTTGTGTAATTCGTGTAATTTGTGTTTTTTCCCGTTTAGATACACCCTCATCAACTATTCATCTCCTGTATGATTTTCATCAACCCTCCCGTCAGTTTCCTCAACTGTTCCGGCTCTATAATGAACGGAGGCATCAGGTATACCAGTCTTCCGAACGGGCGTACCCAGATTCCCTCCTCAACGAAGCGTTTTTGCATCCACGCCATGTCTACGGGCTTTTTGGTCTCAATCACCCCGATGGCTCCCAGCACACGTACATCTGCCACTTGCGGCAATCGGCGTGCCGGTTCAAGCTCTTCCTGCAGTTGCCGGCTGATGCGGGTCACCTTGCCTTGCCAGTCGTATTCGGGCGAGGTCAGCAGCTTCACCGAAGCGCACGCCACGGCGCATGCCAGTGGATTCCCCATAAAGGTGGGGCCGTGCATAAACACCTCCGGCGCGTGATTGGAGATGGTATCTGCCACTTCGTTCGTCGTCAGTACGGCAGACAGTGTCATGTATCCGCCGTTATGGCCTTTCCTATGCACATGATGTCCGGTTCCACACCCGCGTGCTCCCAGGCAAAGAGTTTTCCCGTCCGTCCGAAGCCGGTGGCTATCTCATCGAATATCAGCAGCAGGCCATGCTCCTTGCATATCTGTGCCGCTTCGCGCAGGTACCGGGGGTGGTAGAACCACATGCCGCCGGCACCCTGCACCACAGGCTCGAGGATAATCGCTGCCAGTTCCTCGTGATGCTCCTCTACCAGTTTCCGCAGTTCCGCCGCATCCCGTTCATCCCATTCGCCGTGGAAGCGCGAGCGCGGCTGCGGCACGAAATAGCGCACCGGCAATGATGCCCCGAACAGCGAGTGCATGCCCGTCACCGGGTCGCAGACAGACATGGCATTCCATGTATCCCCGTGATAGCCCGAACGGATAGTCACAAAATTGTTCTTCTTCGCCTTTCCCTTGCCATACCAGTACTGCACGGCCATTTTCAAGGCCACCTCCACTGCCACCGAGCCCGAGTCGGCATAGAATATCTTCTGCATGGACGGCGGGACAAGCGGTAGCAGCAACTGGCCCAGTTCGATGGCAGGGTCGTGTGTCAGCCCTCCGAACATCACATGCGACATCTTGCCCAGCTGTTCCTCTGCCGCCCGGTTCAGCGTAGGGTGGTTGTACCCGTGGACGGCGCACCACCACGACGACATTCCCTCTACGAGTGTTTCTCCGCTATCCAGGGTGATGGTGGCGCCTTCGGCACGTTTCACCTTGTACACCGGCAGCGGGTTGGTGGTGGAGGTATAGGGGTGCCATAGGTGCTCTTTGTCGAACTGCGAGCCGCAGAACCGGTATCCGGCATCTTCTATCAGCACTTTGTCTTCCGACACTTTCGAGCCGAGTGTTGTCAGCAGGTCGCCCACGATGGCAGAGTTGATACCGATGTGCAGCGCTTGCTTCACGGCCTCCTTGCTCAGTTGCGAGCGTCCCCCGGCAAAGCGGAGGAAAGCCGTCGGGTTGATGAAGCGGAAGAGGGCGATGGTGGTCAGTATTTCCTCCTCGCTGAGTGGAGCCTGCCGTTCCAGCGGTGTGCCGGGGATGGGGCTCAGGAGGTTGATGGGGATGGACTGTACTTCCAGCTCGCGCAGTGTGAAGGCGAATTCGATGCGTTGCTCCATGCTCTCGCCCATGCCGATGATGCCGCCGCTGCAGATGTCCATGCCTACGTTGCGGGCGGCTTGCAGGGTGCGCAGCTTCTCTTCCTGCGTGTGCGTGCTGCACAGTTGGGGAAAGTAGGAGGGGGCTGTCTCCAGGTTGCAGTGATAGCGGGTGATGCCTGCGTCGTGCAGTGCCCGCATTTCGTCTTCGTCGAGCAGTCCCAGTGATGCGCATAGCTGGATGGACGAGTGCCGGCGCATGTGCCGGGCGGCTTCGCACAGTTTCTCCATGTTTCTGGAGGAGGGCTTCCGTCCGCTGGTCACCAGCGAGAAACGTGCCACGCCCTGGGCTTCATTATGCCGGGCATGCCGCAGGCATTCTTCTTTGTCTACCAGGTCGTACACGTCTGCCTGGGTTTTGTAGTGCGACGACTGTGCACACCACTTGCAGTTTTCCGGGCATCGTCCGGACTTGGCATTGATGATGGAGCACATGTCGAACTCCTCCGAGGCCAGAGTCCGGGTTATCTCGTGGGCGGCTTCGTACAGTGCCGCCTTGTCGGGTTGCATGGCCAGCCATTCGGCTTCTTCCTTGCTGATGTGGCTGCCGCGCAGCACTTGTTCCTTCAACTTCTGTAGGGTCATATCTTTCTTGGGTTAAGTTCGTGGATAAAGACAGAGGTACGGATTGCCGGGGTGGTGCAGCTTGTCATTCTGCTGCATGGCTTCCGGTAATCCGTACCTCTTGTTCTCTCTTGTTTCAGGCTGTATGTGTCTTGTCCGCCCGTATTCCCGCAGGGGCGGATGACTTGTGTTTCAAAAAGAATGTGCCGGTTCGTTCCCGGCTCCGTGAGTATGCTTGTCAGGGCGCTGCTGCTACCCGGCGGAATGCCGGTGTCGGTTTCCCTTCCTTCCGTTTCCCCTTTCCAGGCACTCTCATCCCCGCATCCGGCATGTCCGGCGGTTCCCGCAGCCTTCTGTTTGGACAGAGAGCTGTCTGCCACGCTTTTGCGCAGGCAACCGATGGTGACACACCGCCCTATGCTGGCAAATGCAGCGTAGGCTTTTCTGCTCCAGCGGCGGAAGCGGATGGTAGGTGCGGCGGGTGATGTATTCCTCATGTTTTTTTCAGCCTGATGCGGTTTTGTTTTCTTTTAGCGGATGCAAATGTAGAAAAAATAATTTCATAACGGTAATGGTCGTGCATGAAAAAAGCCGCGCAAATGCAACTATTGCGCGGCTCTTCTTTAAGGAATGTCGTAGGATTTCACTCTTTGGACGACTGGTAGTACAGATACCAGTCATTATTGGTGGCGCCATTGGACTCTACCCATTTGGTGAAATCGGGATACTCCAGGTCGATGCGTACGGTTTCCTTTGCCGGAGTGAACCGGATGGGGCCTTCCGTGCCGGTTGTGGCCGGCAGCATGATGGCGAATGGATATTTGCCGTCCTTGTTGATGTAGTAGGCATCGTCTTCGGCTCCGATTTGCTCTGTGTTGGCTTTGCCGGTCGCTTTCTTCTTGGGCAGATGCACTTCTGTCCGGTTGTCGGCTCCGGCTGTATACTGGGCAATGATGAACGGGTTCAAGTCGGTTTCCAGATTCTTCTTAGGCAATGTGTTGTCTGCAAATGTACGGGTTACGGTAAATTCGTTGCCCTGCACAGACTTTGCATCGGGGAATAGGATGACAGAAGAGGTTTCTGTTTCATCGACTGCTCCGGCAGGCAGTTCCATGCTGCCTCGCTGGCTGGCCACATATTGCACGGCAAATGCGTTGGAGTATGCGGCGGCACCACTTTTCTGTACGGGTACAAAGGTGTCTTCCACCTTCAGCACATAATTGTTGCTGTTGAATGAAATGGCCCGTTTGTGTTCGATAATCACGTCGTTCAAGTCATAGTCACCGCCATTGGGCCAGATGTCTTCGTAGGCATACGTGCGTAGGTTGTTTCAGAGCTCGTCACCGTAGGTTCTTCCGGGTCTATGACCGGGCGGTCCGGGTCTTGAATGGCTTCATTGGGGTTGGCATCGATACAGAACAGTATGTCTTCATAGCTGGTGTCATCGCCATCTTCTACTCCATAGACTATCGTGCCGTTGCTGGCGGAGAGGGAGATAAAGCGGGCCTGCTGGCCTGCATATATCTTGTTCCATTCTTTATTGGAATATATATAATTTTTAGAGTAGTCGATACCTTTATTGGGGGTATATCCATTGGGGATGATGAAATATCCTATGGTATATCCTGCCGGGAATGTGGTGGAGACGTTATCGTTTTCGTCCCGATACAGAAGTTGTATTTTTGTATTCTTCTCTATGGGAGCGTCATATTGGAAATATTTGTTACCACTTCCAAACCATTTGGTATACGGGTTGTA
>NZ_BAKJ01000073.1 GCF_000614125.1 Bacteroides rodentium JCM 16496 | reverse complement strand
GACTTTAGGTAGATGTTATACGTCCATTGTTTGAAAAATTGCGAGAAATGACTATCGCATACGAATTTCAGAGTGAACAAGAAGAAATTCACTTTTTCAAAGAAATAAAGCCAGATATTCTTGGTAGGTACATATTCTTTCATAAAGTTGTTAGAATTGAAATGAAACGTCCTATTGGTAGTGATGATGTGCAGAGAGAATATCTTCATAGTCAATTAAATAGTCTGAAATATTTTTTTGACCAAAATCTTGATTTTTACCAGTATTACCGTTCAAGAGCAACGCATTTAGATACTTATTACTTTGTTCGATATAAAAGTAACTTTCGGTTATGTTTAGATTGCAATTTTTTGGATAAAGACCCTGCTTTTTCAACCGGGTTTGACTATAAAGTGGCAAAAATATTATCTAATGAAATGTTGCGCATATATTTAAATCGCCAGTTACAGTTATTAGATAGAAAAACGCAGATTGCGGAAATACGAACTTCACTTTCAGATTTTAGTTTAAAATGGACTAGCTCGAAATCTGAAGCAATAGAATGGGGATATGGATTGTTTGCTGCAAAATCATTGAATTATGGAAATGCTACGATAAAAGAAATTATGGCATTTATCGAAGCTGCATTTGGCATTGAACTGGGAGATTACTACCGAACCTATTTAAGCCTTAAAAATCGAAAGAAAGACCGAACTGCTTTTTTCACATTCATAGTAGAGCAACTGCAAAAGCGTATGGATGATGATATTCTGTAGATAAGATATTTAACCAATTAGAAAACTACCATGTTATTAGCAACTTGGTAGTTTTTCTTTTTATACAGACTGGCAATATGAATATGACTGAAACATGCAATTTTCTCTGAAATTCACTTCAAAAGACATTGAAAATAATTTCAACCAAGTTGATATAATCTTGTATTTTTTATCTTACAGAAAGATGCAATTTTGCGGCAAATCAATTAGTTATCATTTATGGAAATAATAACATTCGAGTCCAAAGCCTATAAGGAACTGGACAACAAGATTACCGCTATTGCCGATTACATCTTCAACCATGCGGAAATGGCAAAGCAAAGCGAGGAAGATATGTGGGTGGACAGCTACGAGGTCTGCACGTTTCTGAAAATAAGCGAAAAGACCCTGCAACGCCTGCGAGTGTCGGGTACTATCGCCTATTCCAACATCAGGGGACGTTATTTCTACAAGGTCAGCGAGATACGCCGGATGCTGGAAGAACGCCTGATTAGGAGCAACAAGGAGAACATCGACAACCTGATAACCAACCACCAACTGTATGCTAAGGAAAGAGGAAATCTTAGAAAGAACAAGTAACGGGCTGGCGGTATTCAAACACTACCTGCCCGGCAACTGGCGCATAGGTCGCAACTTTCTTAACCCGCTGTACGAGGACAGCAAGGCTTCCTGTAACATCTACTTCGACCGTCATAGCGGTATGTATAAAATGAAAGACTTCGGTAATGACAGTTACAGTGGCGACTGTTTCTTCTTCGTGGGGCAGCTAAAGGGGCTGGACTGTAACCGGGCGGCTGACTTCGTGGAGATACTGGAGATTATCGACCGGGATTTGGGCTTGGGGCTGGCTTCCGGCACTCCAGTTTCCGTTTCTCCTGTAACCGTCCGCCGGGCAGTGCCGGACAAACCCGAAGAAACACCCGAAAAGCCCGTCAAGCCCTACCAGTTTCGGGAACAGAAGTTTCCTCTTGCCGAACTGGTGTACTGGCAACAGTATGGCATCACGCCCGAACTGCTGGAGCGTTACAAGGTCTGTTCGCTCCGGGAGTACCACAGTGAAACGGCAGAGAGGAAACCGTACACCTACACTTCATCGGTGGCAGAACCCATGTACGGCTATAAAGGCAAACAGCACATCAAGCTGTACCGCCCGTTCTCCACGCCCCGCTTCCTCTACGGCGGCAACTTTGGCGAAAACTACTGTTTCGGGCTGGAGCAACTGCCCGCCAAAGGTGACACGCTATTCATCACGGGCGGCGAGAAAGACGTGCTTTCGCTGGCGGCACACGGTTTTCATGCTATCTGTTTCAACAGCGAAACGGTGACTATCCCGCCCACGCTGGTTTATCGGCTGACGTTCCGTTTCAAACACATCGTCCTGCTCTTTGACATGGACAAGACGGGCAGGGAAAGTTCACGCAAGCAGGAAAAACTACTGGAAGAATTTGGCGTGAAACGCCTGTTACTCCCACTTCCGGGAACGAAAGAGGAAAAGGACATTTCCGACTACTTCAAAGCCGGGAACACCCGTGAAGATTTCCTGAAACTTTTTATCGATTTTTTAGACAACCTGTATAGCGACACATTGATTATGCTAAAATCATGCGAGATAGATTTCAACAACCCGCCCGCCAAAGCGCAAGAGATTATTTCGGCGGGTGACGTTCCGTTAGGAACACAAGGTAACCTGTTCGGCATTACCGGGGGCGAGGGAACGGGAAAGAGCAATTATGTAGCTGCAATTGTGGCGGGCTGCATCTGTCCGGCTGGTGCGGAAGTAGATACGTTGGGCGTACAGATAACCGCCAACGGCAGGCACAAGGCGGTTTTGCTCTATGATACCGAACAGTCGGAAGTACAACTGTTCAAGAATGTAAGCAACCTGCTGATACGCGCCAAACAGCCGGACAAACCCGATGAACTGAAAGCATTCTGTCTGACGGGTATGTCACGTAAGGAACGTTTACACGCCATAGTACAAAGCATGGATAAATTCTACTACCAGTACGGCGGCATCCAGTTGGTCGTCATCGACGGCATCGCAGACCTTGTAAAGAGTGCCAACGATGAAGCGGAAAGCGTGGCGGTGATAGATGAACTTTATCGGTTGGCGGGTATCTACAACACCTGTATTCTTTGTGTGCTGCACTTCGTTCCGAACGGCTTGAAGTTACGGGGACATTTGGGCAGTGAGTTGCAGCGTAAGGCGGCTACAATCCTTTCGATAGAGAAAGACGAAGAACCCGCCCAGTCGGTGGTAAAAGCTCTGAAAGTAAGGGACGGAAGCCCGTTGGACGTTCCTTTGATGCTCTTTGCATGGGACAAGGAAGCGGGGATGCACGTGTACAAAGGGGAGAAACCCCGTGAGGAAAAGGAGAAGCGTAAGGAAAGGGAACTGGTGAATGTAGCACGTGACATCTTCGGTCGGCAGACACGCATCACCTATATAGACCTTTGCGAGCAGTTGCAGCAGGTCTTGGACATCAAGGAACGTACTGCAAAGAGTTATATCCGCTTCATGCGGGAAAGGGACATCATCACCAAAGACACGGCAAACCAAAGTTTCTTTGTTATGGGTTCATATAATCTTCAATAGAACATAACAACCCATAAACGTATGGACGAAACTTGTGTGGTTCATGTGTTTGTGTCCTGTCATGTTGTGATAACACGGCAGGATTTCTATTATTTGCAAGGTTATTCCAGTGATTTTTACTACTTTTGCAAAAGTAACATAAGAAAATAACGGCGATTGCACAGCTTCGGCTGTGATTTCGTCTTTATATATAACATATACGTTCGCCGAACGTCCCAATGCGAAAACTGGCACTTTTCAAAACGAGGGGATATTCAGCGCAGGATATGCTATGTTTTATCATAGCGTGGTCTTGCCTGTTCCTCGTTTGGGTATTGCCAGTACCTCGCATTGAAGCAGTGTAAGAGCCACGCTTCTTTTTGGGGGTATTGGCGGGCAGTTATCAAAGATTATTAACTGTTAAAACCAATATTTATGGGGCAGATAAAATCATTTATAGCACTATCTCTTGACGGTTTTATTGCGTCTGTCGATGGAGAATTGGATTGGATTCCACAAAGCGTAAGGGCGATACCTAAAAGTTTATTCGAAAATGCTTCTTGCTTATTAGTCGGTGCTAATACATACAACTATCTTTTTGAGCATTTAGATGGGCAGGTTTATAAAACAAAGCCTATTTATGTCGTTTCACATTCCGATTATAATATACTCCCCAATAGCAATATTTCATTTCTTACTGAAAAGCCATTGGATGCAATAAGAAGATTGAAGCAGCACCATGAAATATTAGTCATAGGAAGTGCTAAATTATTAACAGAATTAATTCAATTAGAATTATTGGATGAAATAACTATTTGCCATATTCCGGTTTTTGTAGGAAAAGGAATAGGCTTTATCGGAGAAACATTTGGTTCTTATTGGCAGTTAGTAAAATGTCAATCAAATGAGGGCGCAATATTTGCGACCTACAACTATAAGAAAAAGCAGGATGATTAACTATCCTGCTTTTTCTTAATTGATTCCATTTTATTACGATGTTTCAAAATTTCATCGGAATGTTCCAATGCCCATTGAATAATTCCATCTAAAGGTAGCATAAGACTTTCACCAAGTGGTGTAAGGCTATACTCTACTTTAGGAGGTATTTCGGGGTATAATTTACGATTTACCAACATATCCGCTTCTAATTTTTTCAATGCTGTAGTCAGCATCTTTTGAGATATGTTAGGAACATTGCGCATTAATTCATTAAAACGCATTGTCCCATTTTTTTGCAATAAGACCAGTATTCTTAAAGACCATTTATCACCAAAACGGTCTATAATGCCACACGCTGGACATACCGCTTCTCTATAATGATTTTCTTCCATATTTTTTTATCTTTAAATAATTGTCAATCAACAAGAGTTACCTTGTGGTAAGCATCTTACCTTTATGTAAGTTCTTTTTTTATACTAAGTAACTTTATATCTTTGTTTGCGCAAAAGTAACTAAATATATTGGAAATACAAAATTTGGTGTGATTATAAAATGGATAAATCAATGGAATTAAAAAGAATGCAATTTACTGGTTCTGTTTGGAGACCGCCTTACGAAGCAAATTCACTATTGCTTCAAGCCACTATAGGATGTTCACATCATAGGTGTAAATTCTGTAGTTTGTATAAAGACACGCAGTTTAGAGTTGCTTCCCGTGAGGAAGTTGAAAGGAATTTAGAAATAGCCCAGCTATATCAACCAAAAGCACGAAGAGTATTTTTAACTGGTGCAAATCCGTTTGTACTTAGCTTTGAAAAACTGAAAATACTTGCCACTTTAATAAAGATATATCTTCCGGAAGTGCAAAATATCGGCTGTTTCGCTCGAATTAGCGATATAAAACAAAAGACAATAGAGCAATTGATGGAATTACGTCAATTAGGATATGACCGGATTTCTATCGGGACAGAAAGTGGAGATGATATTACGCTGTCACAAATGAATAAAGGGTATTCTGTTATGGATATTGTTGAACAATGTCGAAAATTGGAGAATGCTGGTATTGAATATAATTTCACGTATTTGATTGGGCTTGCAGGAAAGGGGCAAGGGGAGCGCAATGCTATTAATACGGCTGATACTTTTAGTTTGTTGCATCCGTATATTATCAATGTACTTTCTTTAACCGTATTTCCCGATACAGTTCTTTATGAGGAAATAGGAACGGGGACATTTGTTGAAGCATCGGAATATGAACGGATAGAAGAAATGGAAATGTTTATTGAACGATTCCAACCGTCTAATTGTGTTCATCTTTTAGCAAACACTATATCTAACCCCATACCTTTTATTGGAGTTCTACCCAAAGAAAGAGAACGGATATTAAAAGAAATACAGTCCATTAAAAATAATTTCAGGGAAGAGGATTTAAGAGATTATCGTAAACGCATAAAATCGTTATAATGGCAAAATTAGAAACAAAAATAAGTGGTATTGATTTTAAAAATCCTGTAACAGTTGCATCGGGAACTTTTGGATATGGAACAGAGTTTTCAGATTTCTTTGATGTGTCTTTATTAGGAGGAATATTTGTAAAAGGAACAACGCTATATGCGCAAGAGGGTAATCCGTACCCTCGAATGGCGGAAACTCCATCAGGAATGTTGAATGCAGTTGGGCTTCAAAATAAAGGTGTAGATTATTTTGTGAATAATATATATCCGACAATAAAAGACATAGATACAAATATGATTGTAAATGTTGGAGGAACGACCATCGAATCTTATGTAAAATGTGCCGAAACAGTAGCCACATTAGATAAAATTCCGGCAATAGAGTTAAATATAAGTTGTCCGAATGTAAAACATGGAGGTATGGAGTTTGGAGTAACAACTAAAGGTGCAGCATCTGTTGTTAGTGCAGTCAGACAGGTTTACAATAAGCCGTTGATTGTTAAGCTATCCCCAAATGTAACAAATATTGCAGATATTGCTAAAGCAGTAGAAGATGCAGGGGCAGATGCTATTTCTATGATAAATACAATTATGGGGATGGCTATAGACATAAATTCTCGTAAACCTATCTTATCTACTGTAACTGGTGGGTTGTCCGGCTCTTGCATCAAACCTGTTGCATTACGAATGGTTTGGCAAACATATAAGGCTGTTAAAGTTCCGATTATAGGTTTAGGTGGAATATCATCATGGCAAGATGCTATAGAATTTTTCCTTGCTGGTGCTACCGCTATTCAAATAGGGACATATAATTTTATAGACCCGACTATAAGCCTAAAAGTAATAAACGGCATCAATTCATATCTTGACGAAAATGGTTTTTCTGATATACAGGATTTGACAGGTGCATTAGGAGGGATTTAAGCCAAAATCTTAGTGCAAGGTGCAAGTATATATTTATATATATAGCTTGCACCTTGCACTAACCGCAGAATATTTATATTCAATGATTTGCATATTTCAAAAGAAAGCCATATCTTTGAACCCGAAAGTTAGGCAGACAAACAGCGGTCAAAGTCGGACAGGCTTAACGGTTGAAAATCGTTACTGTTTCGTTACCTATTTGAAATTTTGAAATCAAAGTAGCTGAAATATAAGCGGTTAGAGTTATAGGTTCAAAACCCTCTCTCTCCGCTGGAAAGAATTGCAAAATGAAGAAAATCCCTGTAAATTAATACTTTACAGGGATTTTTTGTTTTTGGTACATAGCAAAAATAAGCATATCAAAGCATTCTTTCGGTGTACTATTCGGTGTACCTGTTTGCCTTCAATGTCAGGTACACCTATTAAGTAAATAATTCATTGTTTATCAGTGTTTTGCATCTTGACTTGTTGCTCTTGGAATTTTAGTTTTGTGATTAAAAAACAAGTAAGATGGAAAGAACAACATTTTGTCTATTGTTCTACATTCGTAGGACGAAATTGAATCGGAATGGTGAGGCTCCGATAATGATGAGAATTACAGTGAATGGAGTCCGGGTTGATGCTTCAGTGAAGAAAACAATTCTTCCGGAATTCTGGAGTGCGGCAAAAGGAAAGGCCCTGGAAAAGAAGCGTGAGTACAAGGAACTGAATCTGTATCTTGATTCTATCCGTTTGAGGATAATGAAAATTCAGCGTGAACTGGAAATAGAAGGTGTAGCGGTTTCTGCCGGCAGTGTCCTGGACCGTTTTTGGGGTAAGGATGCTCCCGTACAGCGTACCCTGTTTGAGGTTTTCCGTGAACATAATGATAAATGCGCCCAATTGTCCGGTACGGACATGGCGCCTGCAACCGTGCAGCGTTATGAGACATCCTTGAAGCATACTCAGGATTTTGTTTGGGAGACATATCATAAGAAAGATATTCTTTTGGATGAAGTTTCCCGCCAGTTTGTTGAGGATTACGAGTTCTGGCTTAAGACAGAGAAAAAGTGTTGTCATAACACTGCCACCAAATATTTGAAGAATTTTAAGAAGATTATCCGTATTGCTTTGGCTAAGGGATGGATGAAGAACGATCCGTTTTTAGAAATTAGATTTTCATTGGATAAGGTGGAACCGGACTTTTTGGAAGATTCAGAAATCCAGAAGCTGATATCGAAGGAAATTGATATTCCACGATTAAGTCAGGTACGGGATATTTTTGTGTTCTGTTGCTTCACCGGTTTGGCTTTCTCGGATATTCATGGTTTGAGAAAGGAACATATCGTGGAGGACTCGAACGGTGTCAGGTGGATACGCAAGGGAAGACAGAAGACCAAAATCATGTGTAATATTCCATTGATGGAAATACCATTAAAGATATTGGAAAAGTATTCTACCAATGAATATTGTAAGAAACATGGTGTGCTTTTTCCGGTACTTTGCAATCAAAAAATGAACGCCTACCTTAAGGAACTTGCTGATATTTGCGGTATAAAGAAAACATTGACCACCCACCTTGCAAGACATAGCAGTTTTTCTTTCTCGCTAAGATTCAATAGTTTACAGAATATCTCGGCTTAATAGGTAACGATTTAGAAACCAGCGAAATTCTGTATTTCACCTCGTTTTGCAGTAATTCAAAAGAACGCTTTTATATCTGCAAAGATAACATTATTTTTTTGAATAACAAACCTTTGCAGATAGTCAAATTCAATAAATTATCAGCTATGGTCGCTTGAATTTATATTTTAACCCATATTCTTCAAGTTTGCTGTATAGTGCCGACCTGCTTATTCCCAACAGTTCAGCAGCAAGGCTCCGGTTGCCGTTTGCTTGTTCCAAAGCACGCAATATCCGTTCTTTATCCTCCGCATCATTGCGCAAGGCGAAGCTGACGGGAGAAGTCGGTTTCGTAACGGCAAGTTCCAAATGCTCTTTCGTGACCATACCCTCCTGTGTCTGCAATACGGCTCCCATGATTTTCTGCCGAAGCTCCCGCACGTTGCCCGGCCACGGATGTGTCAGCAACGCTTTACGGGCTTCGGAACTGAAACCGCTCACATTGCATTCCAGTTCCTTGTTGGCAATCTCGCGGAAGAACTCCGCCAGCGGCATGATGTCCTCCTGACAATCACGCAACGGCGGCACGGTTATCACGAAGTCTTGCAGACGGTAGAGTAAATCCTGCCGGAAACGCTTTTCGCTCACTGCCACCTCCAGATCCTCGTTGGTGGCGGCGATGATACGGACGTTGAAACTCCTGTCCGATTTGTCACCGACCGGGCGATAACGCCTTTCCTGTATGGCACGGAGCAACATCTGCTGGGTTTCCATTGCAAGGTTGCCCACCTCGTCAAGAAACAATGTGCCGCCCTCCGCCTCATGGAAATATCCCTTCTTGGAGCTGTCAGCCCCCGTGAACGCGCCTTTGACGTGTCCGAAGAATGCCGACGGCGCAAGTTCTCTGGATAGTGAACCGCAGTCCACCGCCACGAATGGTTTGCTCGCACGTTTACTCTTTTCGTGCAGGTGGTGGGCGATATGCTCCTTGCCCGTGCCGTTCTCTCCGAATATCATCACGCTCATGTCGGTTGCAGCTACCAACTTTATCCTGTGCATGATTTTCTGAAAGGCGGAACCTTCACGGGCGAAAACGGGCATCCGTTTGTGTCCCGACTGCCGCTCCTTCTGTATGGAGCGGATAAGGGGGACGAGTTTATCCTCTATCAGTTTTTTAGGTATATAGTCAAGCGAACCGAGTTTCATACTTTCCACGGCAGTATGCACTTCGGCGTAGTCGGTCATTATGATGAACGGCTGCATATTTCCCTCCTTGCGCATCCAGCGCAGCAGGTCTATTCCGTTGCCGTCAGGCAGACGCAGGTCAGAAACGATTATATCATCATCCGTCGCCTGTTGCAAATGTTTCTTTGCTGTCAAGAGGTGGTAAGCCTGCACGGTGTTGTACCCCTCTCGTTTAAGTAGATTACAAACATACTCGCAATACACGATGTTGTCCTCCACCACAATTATTCTTGTCTTATCCATTTTCGTATTTTCTCCTTTCCACTTTTGCCTGTCGGATTATGTCCGCTCCCTTATTCAATACTGCGGACACGGCATTACTTAACGCTTCGTTATCGGACTTATCCTTTCCATGAAGCAATCCATAAAGTTCCCTTAACGACTGGTCGGTACGGAGTATCTCCCACGAACTGCGCAAGTGATGTGTCAAGGCATCAAGTTCTTGCAGGTCGTTTCGCGTTGCCGCATCCCGTACCGCCTGCATTTCCTTCTCGGTTTCTGTTATCAATTTATCCAGCATGACAGCTTCATCACCGTATGACAACAAGGCGGAAAAGTCTGGCTTTCCGTCGGATGTTACTTTCATGGCGCACTTGTCGGAAACTTCCATCAATTCAGATATGGAGAACGGCTTGAACAGGCATCCAGCAAAGCCCCATTCCAATAGTTCCTTTGCATCGCAACTGCCCGAAGCGGTTGCCACGACCACGGGGATTGTATGTGAATTGCCCACGTTGGACGAGCGCAGAAGTTCCAGCAGCTCGAAGCCGTTTATGCCGGGCATATTCAAGTCCGTAAGCAACAAGTTGTATTCTTTGCGGCGTATCATTTTCATCAGTTCCGCCGCATCGGTGCAGGTGTCGCAGTGTATCCCTTCTTGGGCGTACATCTCTTTCAGCATCAGTAGCAACACCTCGTCATTGTCGATGGCGATGACATTGATGTTTCTTTCCTTTGGGTGGATATAGGTCTGTATCTCTTTTTCCGGCACTTCTTCGGCTTTCGACATAGGTATTTCCACCGTGAAACGACTTCCTTTACCTTTCTTGCTGTATTTCTGTTCTCTTTTTCATAACATTGACTTTTTTTTTATGCCTTGTCGGTGGCTTCCCCTTGCTCGTTTCAGGGGGCAGATACGGACGGGGAGAAAATATGCAAGGCTTTTGGTGAAAAAATTTTCAACCGTCCCGCTGGACGGATTGAAAAAATTTTCGCTAAAACCCGTAGGGCGCGAAGCGCCTTGCATATTTTTAGGGCCCGGCCGTAGCTTCGCACCCTGAACCATGCAAGGGGAAGTCATGACAGGGTAATAAAAATGAGGAAATTGTTATTTGAAGAAAAAGGGGTAAGGAAATATAGCAAGATTCAAGAGGCTGCACAATGCACAATGTTAAAATAAATTAAAGCATTATATGGAAAATGTTTTTCTTGTTTGATGGCATTGGTATTTTATGATTATGGAAATCAATGGATATAACATCTAAAAAGTTTTATTTTTGTGCTTTAAATTTGGTTAAGAGTTAAATTAGCCATAATCTATTTTTTAAGTTTCCCTTTTTAACTTATATATTTCAT
>NZ_BAKJ01000074.1 GCF_000614125.1 Bacteroides rodentium JCM 16496 | reverse complement strand
ACTCTTCACGCAGGCGACATGCTGATAGCCGTCGACGTCAATGCCCCGGCCAAAGGCGGCAAGCGAAAAACGTTATCGCCTTACCAGTTACTTACAAAATCATCCCGACTGATGTTGCAGCAAATCACCCGCAACCAGATAGAGCAAAGCCGCCCCGACCTGCTGATACAGATGGAAAGCGATGAGTATGACATGATGGAATTCCATCACGCCACCGCCATTGTGGAGAACGGCAGAAAGGCTGCAAGGGAAGCATGCCTCTCCCTACCCCATCAAAAAATCCTTTGACGACATAAACATATAGTTCATAAAGGCTTGTGACAATCCTCCTTCCTGCCCTTGCAACTGGACAAAGCAGAAGTCGCGAAGCATGGGCATATCCTTTATCTCGACCACGCGGAAAGTGCCTGTCGCCAGTTCCTTGCAGATGGAACGGATAGACACGATTCCCATGCAATCGGAGTTTTCAAGAAAGAGCTTGATGCTTTCGGTACTACCCAGATACATCAGTACATAGAGTGAGGAAAGCTTGACGCCGTGCTTCTGTAGCGAGCGTTCTATCACGTCCAGCGTGCCCGAACCGCGCTCACGGAGCACTAAAGGAATAGCGGGCAAATCCTGGGGAGTAATCTCTTCGGGCAATTGCAAACGGCTTTTGGAATGGACTACCGCTACCAGTTCATCCTCAAGAAAAGTAGTGTACTTCAGATTGGGAAGGCGGAAAACCCCTTCCACCAATCCCAAGTCAATGCGGTGTTCCTGCAAAGCAGCTTCTATCTCTCTGGAATTCCCATTCAGCAAGGACAAGTTGACCTGCGGAAACTTGCCGATAAAACTGCCCAGCAACGGAGGAAGCACATACTGCGCTATGGTAGTGCTGGCTCCCAACTTGAGTTCGCCAATATATTCGTTATGCAACAAGTGCATTTCATATTCCAGCCGTTTATAGTCCTCCAATATCCGTTCGCAATGCTCCAAGAGCAGCCGGCCCGACTCGGTCAAGCTGATTTTACTTCCCTGACGGTCGAAGAGTCTGGTCTGATAAGTGGCCTCCAGCTCCTGGATATGCTTGGTTATAGCCGGCTGACTGACAAACAACTCTTGCGAAGCCTTTGTAAAACTCAGGTTCTTCGCCACAGACAGGAACACTTTTAAACGGAAATCGCTCATGTACTTCTTATATCTTATAATTCGTCAGACTTGATGCCGAAAGCATGCGCCAAAGAATAAAACACCGGCTCCAGGCGGCAATACACCGGGCTCAGAGGTTCCTCCGTAATGAAGTACACAGCTTTGCCCCGTTCTTCCTCATTCTTGTCTTTGAAGAAACCCGCCAGCTTCTCCTCCACTCCATTACCATATACCTGATGGAAAGGCAACAGCATCAAACACTTCACATCAGCAGAATCAAGTGCCAGGTTCATCAGGTCAAGAAACAACTCTTCGGTAGAGACTAAACCGGAAGAGGTGACGGAAGAAAATGCAAATTCGCCCAGCGGTGTACGGCATGCCTGGTGATTCAGTTTATTCACATCGGATGGTTCACAACACTTCAGCACATCCGCTGCCGGAGTATGCACCAGCAACACTTCCACCTCATTTTCCTGTTCTCTCAAGCCGGCGTCCAGTGCCAGATAGCTCAACCATGCCGGCAGGTCAACATCGGGTAGCTTCCGTCCCAACTTACCTTCCAAAAAGTTTTTTGCACCATATACCACTTCATTCAGAAATGCAACATCTATCAATATCACATTTGCCGGAAACTTTATCTTATCCTCCATTATCTCCTATCTTAGATTTTATTATTTGGTTTAACCAATAAAAAACGGGCATTCAGCGAGTTACTTAAAAAAATAGTGTGACGAATTAGCAACCTACGAATTTCGAAGATTCATGGTGCTATGCTAGCATATAACTCTTCTTGAATACAAAACTACGAATATTATTTAAATGAACAATAGATTGAATTCATTTTGTACTTTTAAGTAAATTCCATCAAGCCATTGAAACAACAAATCCTTGTTCAGTATATTCCAAACAAGGATTTATCACCTCTTACAAAATATTGTTTCAGACACAAAAGTTTCAATCAATTTTAAATGAATATTTCATTTCATCACCATTGCCGTAACCAAAATTCATTGAACAGGTCACTTTCTGAATCTTTCTGCTCATTGGAAAACAAATCCAAAAGAGAAAGACATTTGAACGCCGCTTCTTCACAAGCATAGAGAATGTTTTCAGGAATATCATCAAAACAAGTTATCAAAACAAAATGCAATTTAAACAGACTTTGATCATATGATGCTTCAAATATCTGTTTGTATCGTATCAACTGATTATCATGTACGGCAGTATATGCTTTGTTTTCAATTAAGATGGCATGATGCTCCGTGTTTCCGTTATATTCCAGCTCCACATTAGCATGTAAATCAATGTAATTCCATTGTTTCCAGGTCTCTACGGATTTAACTTTTATATGTTCATAATCCTCTATATCTAATAATCTAAATAATATCGTTCTGCAATATTGATATAGTAAAGGCTTTTCTGTCGCATAAATAGTAGAGGAACGTCTTATAGTCCATGATAAAACATAATCGAGTATTGTTTCGATTATGCCCATCTTTTTCGCTTGAATCTCTCATTAATAATGATACCGCCATATTCTTAATCCTCCAATATTTCTACTTCCACATTTGAATAATTTTCATGAGAGTTGATTTCAGCAAAGAATGTCAACACTATTTTCAGTCCTGATGCTGATAAAACTTCAAACGATGTTCCGCTTTTCCTTGTAACGCTTGCAATTTCCCAATCTTTTTCATGATCTATATCCAGCTGCTTTATGTAATTCTCCGCCAATTCCGCTTCTTTTGTAGAGAGAACTGCCCCCATTATGTTTCTCACTTTTTCTTCAGAAACTGCTGCCTGCCTTGCTTCTTGTAAAGTCGTAGCCTCTATTTGTTCCGCTTTATGTTGTCTCATTTGTTTTACAGCCGCACTTCCTATGACATCCAATTTACTTGGCATACCCAAGTGCCATTTTATAAACTCACGTACATTCTCATCCGTCACATTATATTTATTGGCTAAGAAATCCTTTTTAAAAACAGCTTTTTTGATTTTATCCATTGGTAGGTAGTCCCGGTTTATTTCATTTATCCGAATCAATTCATTTTCATCGAAAACAAGAGGAAATATTCTTCCGTCATCGATTAAATTCCGGAATTTGATTTGATATTCCGGATGCTCTTTATGTACATAGAAACTATACTGTTCGGGATAAGCAACGTCTTTTTTTTCCCAATTTGCTTTATCCTTATCATCTACCATTCCCAGCCAGCAATCATAGCTGCTTTTTCTTTTTGCATGGTAAGCAATTTCTTTTCATAGGGAGTCAGTTCTTTAGGGGGAAGCGGGGGAATCTGCACTTCCAAATAAGGAGTTTGGTCTCCTATTTCCTTATAGACATTCTCGTATGTCAAATCAAGTTCATATTCTATCAAGGATTTCAACCTTTGATATTTGTTTCTGTATCTATAACGTTCATCGGCATTAGTAATTGTTTCCGAATCTTGCTCAATGCGCAGTTGCTCCACATTATACCAATTCATGAATTTCACGTAGTCCAATATCTTTACGGTAATAGTATCGGAAGTTTCATTTTTCAGATTAAGTCTTTTATAATATCCACCAGCTTTTTTCTCGGCAGAAATTTGCTCATGCAGTAACTGGATTTCATTGTTGAGTTGCCTGCTCTCTTCCATTTTCTTATCCAGCTTTTTTGTGGAGAACATTAATCCACCTGAACTTATTTTTTGTATTTCGGCAGATAATACCTGCTTGTTCTGCAACTTAGCTTTTAAAACTTCTTCTAAAGAATCTACTTTAGAGATTTGAGCCGACAAAGAAACGTATCCGCAAAAGGACAGCACTAATAAAAATAAATGTTTCATAATTGTGCGAGACTTTCAGTGTCAAAAGCCATTTTATACAAACCACGAAGCGTGGCACTGCAATGCCATGTTCTGATTTGGAGGTCGTAGGAAAACCTTTAGCACGAATATGGTAATAGCAGCCCACGCTATAGCGTGAGAACCACTATGCCCTCCTTGTGCTAAATTTGAAAGTTTCCTACGTTTCCAAATCACAAGATAAGCATAACGCTCCTTCTTTTTCTCGTATGTCTTGGAAAGGTCACCCCTTTCCGAGTGCAAAAATACACAAAGTGCAGCAAATATCCTTGTATTCCTACACTTTTTGTATTGGAACATACAATACTTTGGTAAATTTTTACCGAAACTTTAAAAGTTAAACAATAGAACCGGCAAAAGCTGGTTCGGAAATACTAAAGAGGTCATTGAAACGTTGTCAAAAACGAATGGTTAAGCATGAAAAATGTGCTGAAAAAAGGAACTGACCCGCTGATAATAAAGAAGAAAAGTATTGCATAATTCGTTAACCTTTAGCAAATTAAAAGTCTACAAACTCTTCTGATTATGACTAAAGAAACACGCCTTATGCAATACCAATCCGAGTGCCTGTCGGCTCTCAAAAGGTACGTTTCCTTATCCGCCTGGTATCCCATGAACGGAAGGACAGACAAGTGGCAGCTTTACTTCTCTACAGACGATTCGATGGATGGACGCGAAGTTCTGGATTATTACAGAAATAGGTTCCAACTGGAATTTTGCTTTAGAGACAGCAAGCAGCATGCAGGAATCACCAACTCTCAGTCAACAGACTTCAGAAAGCTGGATTTTCACTTCCATGCATCGCTCGCCGCTGTAAACTTGGCCAAAGCGGCATGTAAGAGACTCGGAATAACTTATTCCATATCCTCTTGCAAGTCAGTCATACACAATGCTTATATGCTTGAACGATTTATTTGCGTGTGTGGGATTACCCCAGACCCGCAAGTTATTGACAAACTTTTCAAAGAACTCATTTCATTTACAGCCAAAGCTGCTTAGGATTGGCTAATTTTTAACGAACTATTAATATAATCATATGCTTATAGTTCATAATATGCTCTCGTTTCTTAGTGATTCCCAATAAGGTTGCAGTCGTTCTCTTATCAATAGGCCGACGGTCTGAAAATCTATGGATTCCGGGTATTTTATTTTCCGCAGAAAGCCATTCCAGAAGGATTGGCGGTCTTTCGATGAGAAAAACTCTTCGGTAAATAAGGGGTGATTCTCCCGATAACCAGTTTCCCTATTTGCAAAAGTAGATGTAATAGCATCCGACAGTATTTCACTATCCACCCTGTCTGTCACCAGAATACGATAGACATCAAAGAAGTCTTTCATGCGACTATTGGCCAAAGAGAGAACTATCATGGCATGGAACTTTTCCGCAACGACAGTTTCCAATGAATAAGCCTTTATCTCCGCTTGCGGCACAGTATCAATCAAAGCAGGAAAAGCCAGTTCTTGAGGTGCAGGAGTAACGACATCGCCAAAACCTATATCCATAGATACGCGCTGACGGGCAGTGTCAAAATGAGCAACGACAGAAACACGTACTCCGTGATATTCCTTGTTTACCGTTATATCCTCCGCTTCTACCGTATCAGCGTCATAGTCGGCTCCGTCAAGAACACATTCAACATTGCATATTTCCTTGATAATTCGTTTGATGTTCTCTTTATCATTGTTGATACGGGTCGCCATAAAGTCTATATCCAAGGTCGGACGAGCTTCAAAGCGGTCGTGAGCGTAAAGCAACGCACCGCCCTTTAGGATAAAACGCTCACGGTAGTTGCTGATGGACAAACGATAAAGCAGCCGTTCCTGCATGTAACGGGAAATCATCATTTGCGGATTGTAGTGTTCCGCTCTTGATAAATTCAGCAGCCGTTCCTTAACCGATTTTCCGGAGTTTGCATATGTCTTGCTCATTATAGAATAAATTTTATCAGCTCATCAATTTTTTTACCCACTCGCAGTTGCGATGCGTATTCATAGAGACGGGTGATGTCACGTTCTTTGCGCGACAGATAGTTATTGAATATTTCGGAACTTACATCCAATCCAATCTTATTCCGATACTTGATGGCATCGCAGACCGATTTTTCCAAATCATACACTTTAACCTTGAAACCGTCAATCTCCACTTCAATAACTCCAAGCTCATAAGCCTTCGTGTCATAAAACTAAGTTCAATAGGCGGGAACACAGGAAGCGTTATCCGTCGTGTGCGTTCTACCGCAATGTGGTATGCTTGTGGAATTTGAGTTGTAAGCTCATGGTACGACCATGCGGAATAAAGACACAACACACCGCCTGGTACCAATGTTTCGACATCAATCATTTGTTTGGCCAGTCCATTATTGAGTGCGTATACGCCTCGGCGCAACCGTACAATCCGCCCGGTTCTCGTACCATACAATAACTGGTCATATAGTGATACCTTTTTGGCTTCTGCTGACGATATGTAGCCACCATTACGAGTTATATATTCCGTTATATTCATTTTAATTCTCTTGTCATCCGCAAAGTTACTACATTTTTTCTAATGTGCAGTATATTTGATGTAATAATCAGGGCTGAACTATGATAATCTACTGTTTTATGATTCAGTTTATTACGGCACTATTTATTTGACATGTCCGATAGAATTATGACCGTGCCATTATGAGGTGGTTTCAAATGTACCCATTGTGGAACATCAACGCCATACCTCAAAATGAAAAGTTTTCATTAGACAGTGGGGCAAAATAGTAATAACCTTGGGGAAAACCTTTAGCACGAATATGGTAATAGCAGCCCACGCTATAGCGTGAGAACCACTATGCCCTCCTTGTGCTAAATTTGAAAGTTTCCTACGTTTCCAAATCACAAGATAAGTATAAATCAGGCAAACAAAGCTTCATATCCTTCAACTTTATAGAAATCGGCTGGCTGACAGTTGTTTGCGGTGAAACCTATTGGGGCGGGAAATAGACAGGACAACTGATGCTGAAGCTTGGGTTTGGAACTGTAAACCTCTACTTGACGGCTGTAAACCTCTACTTGACGGTCATAATCCTCTACTTGGTCGTGCTACATCTATAGATGCAACACGCTGGATATATAGATGCAACAAACAGTCATGGAAGTTTCACCTGAAACCCCGATGGATAGGGCGATACACAAAAGGGTGAAACATGTGTAAGACTCTTTCGCTTAAATTTAAAGGAGTTAAATGAAAGAGCCGTGAACATATATACTTACCCATTGGCGAAATTGAATCATGTGAAAAATCCGACAAACAGAACATTTTCCTTTTTTCTCCCCACCTGCTCCCTACCTGCTCCCTATCCGGCCCCTATCTAGTCCATCTGTATATACACGGAGCAGGTAGGGAACAGGCAGGGAGAGAACCGAAAGACAGAACAAAATGAAGTCATCGTTGTGTCTTGTCCTCTTATCTTCCATTAGCTTATTGCCCTCCCGCAACACGAGAACCTTGGAACCGGGACACGAAGACTTAGCTACTAAAACATATAGGCCCTCACTGCATGACACCCTTATTTGTCATTCTCTTTATCCAATAGAGTTTAATACGAAAAGAAACTTTGCTCCAACTTCTTATCTAATGAAGTAGAAAGATACAAAACGACTGATTTACAGACAATTTGTCATTTTACAAGATTTATATGCAGACAATTTGTCCGAAATGTGCCAATGGCAAATCTTTTGCGCCTTCCCAAGTGTTATGAAACTGATAAAATAGAAAGGAGAACAAAATATGAACTTTAACAACTTTACCATTAAAGCGCAAGAAGCAGTGCAGGAGGCTGTGAACCTGGTACAAAGCCGTGGACAGCAGGCCATCGAGCCCGTGCATGTGCTTCAAAGCGTGATGAAAGTGGGTGAAAATGTCACCAACTTCATCTTCCAGAAGCTGGGCATGAACGGTCAGCAGATAGCACTTGTACTGGACAAGCAGATTGATTCCCTGCCCAAGGTATCCGGTGGAGAGCCATACCTGAGCCGTGAAACGAACGAAGTATTCCAGAAGGCCACCCAATATTCCAAGGAAATGGGTGATGAATTCGTCTCCCTGGAACCGGTACTGCTGGCTTTGCTGAATGTGAAAAGCACTGCATCCACCATTCTGAAAGATGCCGGGATGACGGAACGCGAACTGCGGGAAGCCATCAACGAACTGCGAAAAGGAGAAAAAGTGACTTCACAATCCAGCGAAGACACTTACCAGTCATTGGAAAAGTATGCCATCAATCTGAACGAAGCAGCCCGCAGCGGCAAACTGGATCCCGTTATCGGCCGTGACGAAGAGATACGGCGTGTCCTGCAGATTCTGAGCCGGCGTACCAAAAACAACCCGATTCTTATCGGTGAACCGGGTACCGGTAAAACAGCTATCGTAGAAGGACTTGCCCACCGTATCTTGCGTGGAGACGTCCCCGAGAACTTGAAGAACAAACAAGTCTACTCCCTGGATATGGGTGCACTGGTGGCCGGTGCCAAGTACAAAGGCGAATTTGAAGAACGTCTGAAGGCCGTTATCAACGAAGTGAAGAAGTCCGAAGGAGACATCATCCTCTTCATTGATGAAATTCACACCCTGGTGGGTGCCGGCAAGGGCGAAGGCGCCATGGATGCCGCCAACATCTTGAAACCCGCCCTGGCACGCGGCGAACTGAGGAGCATCGGGGCCACCACCCTCGATGAATATCAGAAGTATTTCGAAAAAGACAAAGCGTTGGAACGCCGTTTCCAGATTGTCATGGTGAACGAACCGGACACGCTGAGCACCATTTCCATTCTGCGTGGTCTAAAGGAACGTTATGAGAACCATCACCACGTCCGCATCAAAGACGATGCCATCATCGCCGCCGTAGAGTTGAGCAACCGCTACATCACCGACCGTTTCCTCCCGGACAAGGCTATCGACCTGATGGACGAAGCCGCTGCCAAACTACGTATGGAAGTCGATTCCGTTCCGGAAGAACTGGACGAAATCTCGCGTAAGATAAAGCAGCTGGAGATTGAACGCGAGGCCATCAAGCGCGAAAACGACAAGCCCAAGCTGGAACAAATCGGCAAAGAACTTGCCGAGCTGAAGGAGCAGGAAAACTCGTACAAGGCGAAATGGCAAAGTGAAAAGACCCTTGTCAACAAAATCCAGCAGAATAAGGTGGAAATAGAGAACCTGAAGTTCGAGGCCGACAAAGCAGAACGGGAAGGCGACTATGGCCGGGTGGCCGAAATCCGTTACGGCAAACTGCAAGCGCTGAACCAGGAGATTGAAGAAACTCAGCAAAAACTACACGAAATGCAGGGTGACAAGGCCATGATTAAAGAGGAAGTGGACGCTGAAGACATCGCCGACGTAGTATCCCGCTGGACCGGCATACCGGTAAGCAAGATGTTGCAAAGCGAAAAGGACAAACTGTTGCATCTGGAGGCGGAATTGCACCAACGGGTTATCGGACAGGATGAAGCCATCGAGGCCGTATCCGATGCCGTACGCCGCAGCCGTGCCGGACTGCAAGACCCGAAACGTCCTATCGGCTCATTCCTTTTCCTGGGAACCACCGGTGTAGGTAAGACGGAATTGGCAAAGGCGCTGGCGGAGTTCCTCTTTGACGACGAGACGATGATGACCCGTATCGACATGAGCGAGTATCAGGAGAAACACAGCGTTTCCCGTCTGGTTGGAGCGCCTCCGGGATATGTGGGCTACGATGAAGGCGGACAACTGACAGAAGCCGTAAGGCGGAAACCGTATTCTGTCGTCCTGTTCGACGAAATCGAGAAAGCGCATCCTGACGTATTCAACATCTTGCTGCAAGTGCTGGATGACGGACGTCTGACGGACAATAAAGGACGTACGGTCAACTTCAAGAATACGATTATCATCATGACCTCCAACATGGGCAGCGGCTATATCCAAAGCCAGATGGAGAAACTCAACAGTAGCAATAAGGAGCAAATCGTAGAGGAAACCAAGAAGGAAGTGATGAATATGCTGAAAAAGACCATCCGTCCGGAATTCCTGAACCGTATCGACGAAACCATCATGTTCCTGCCACTGACAGAGCCCGAAATCAAGCAGATTGTGGTGCTCCAAATCAAGAGTGTGCAGAAGATGCTTTCCGGTAACGGTGTGGAACTTGTTCTGACAAATGCCGCCATAGACTTCCTTGCCAATGCAGGTTATGACCCTGAATTCGGCGCCCGTCCGGTGAAACGTGCCATACAGCACTATTTGCTGAACGATTTGTCGAAGAAGCTGCTGTCCCAGGAAGTAGACCGCAGCAAACCTATTACAGTGGATGCCAATGCCACTGACGACGGACTGGTTTTCAGAAATTAAAAGCAATCCGTATCCCCAAATAAAAGAGGCGATTCCCGACTATTGGGAATCGCCTCTTTTATTTTGTATTTCAATCCTTCTCCGATTACTCGGCCTTGCTTTC
>NZ_BAKJ01000075.1 GCF_000614125.1 Bacteroides rodentium JCM 16496 | reverse complement strand
TAAAAACACAGTAGAAACTTATGAGCTTTATCATTAAAGACCTTAGCTATATCCATGCGGATAAGGAAATCTTGTTTTCACACCTCCATTTGAGTATCAACTCCGGAGATAAAATAGCCCTGACCGGAAATAACGGTTGCGGCAAGTCTACCCTCATGCGCATTTTGGCAGGAGACTTGTCACCAAGTTCGGGAACGGTGCTACGCCCCGAACATCTGTACTACGTGCCCCAGCACTTCGGACAATACGACGGGCAGACGATAGCACAAGCTTTGGGAATCAGCCACAAGCTGTCCGCCCTGCATGCCATCCTGAGCGGTGACGCTGCCGAAGCACATTTCAATACGCTCAACGATGACTGGACCGTGGAAGAACGCGCCCAAGCCGCCCTCGACTGTTGGGGACTGGGTGGCATCCCGCTTTCCCGCCCGATGGAAGGACTAAGCGGCGGCGAAAAGACCCGCATCTTCCTGGCAGGCATGGAGCTGCACAACCCGACAGCCATCCTGCTGGACGAACCGACCAACCATCTGGACGCGGACGGACGGGAACGTCTGTATAACCTGATACGCCGCACATCAGCCACCGTACTCGTCATCAGCCACGACCGCACGCTGCTGAATCTGCTGCCTGCCATCTGCGAACTCTCCTCCCAGGGGTTGACGTATTACAGCGGAAACTACGACTTCTACAAAGAACAAAAGACCCTGCAACAAAACGCCCTCACCCAACAACTGGAAGAGAAGCAGAAAGCCCTGCGCCTTGCCCGCAAAGTGGCACGCGAAGTAGAAGAGCGCAAAGCCAAACAGAATGTACGGGGAGAAAAAGCCTCCATCAAAAAAGGGATTCCCCGCATCCTGATGGGAGGACTGAAAAACAATGCGGAAAACAGCAGTAGCAGACTCAGCAGCATACATGCGGAGAAAGCGGAAAAGCTGCAGACGGAAATGGCAGGCATCAAAAGTTCACTGTCGCAGACGGACAAGCTGAAAACAGACTTCAACGCCTCCCATCTGCATACGGGCAAGATTCTGATTACGGCAAGGGACGTCAACTTCCATTATCCCGACCATACAGCCTCCCCCGCAGAAACGCCCCACACGGAGACGGCTGTAAAGAACCTCTGGGCTTCTCCCCTCACCTTCCAGCTAAGAAGCGGCGACCGCCTCAGCCTGAAAGGGAAAAACGGCAGTGGAAAAACAACCCTGCTGAAACTCATCATGGGCGAACTGCACCCCACCGACGGAGTGATGGAGCGTGCCGGCTTCACCTCCGTCTATCTGGACCAGGAATACTCCCTCGTCCGCAATGAGCGCAGCGTACTCCAACAAGCAGAAGCCTTCAACCACCGCCACCTGCCGGAACATGAAGTGAAAACCATCCTCAACCGTTACCTCTTTCCCCGCGACGTGTGGAACAAACCGTGCGGCAAACTGAGTGGCGGCGAAAAGATGCGCCTCTCCTTCTGCTGCCTGATGATTGCCGACAATACCCCGGATATGTTCATTCTGGACGAACCCACCAACAATCTGGACATCGAGAGCATAGAAATAATAACGGCAACGATACGCGACTACGCCGGCACCGTAATTGCCATCAGCCACGACCGGGAGTTTCTGAAAGACACCGGCATCGAACGGGAGATACTTTTGGAATGAATCAGTAATTTAGGTAACAACAACCGTAATTTGTATACTGCCATTCTCATAAAACCTCCCTATTTTTGCAGCACGTAATCATTTACTAACTAACGAACAACGAATATGAGCAAAAAAGTATTAATCCTCTCCTCCAGTCCCCGCAGGAATGGAAACTCCGACCTCTTGTGCAACGAATTCATGCGCGGTGCCGCAGAAGCCGGGCATCAAGTAGAAAAGATTTTCCTGAACGACAAGCCTTCCATGCACGAAGCCTACGAGATGGGAAAAAAAGTATAAATAACGAATACTAACCGCTATACCATACATTTATGCTACGTACCATCAGACTGACCCTTGCCGTCATCTTCTTCGCACTCATCACGCTGTTGTTCCTCGACTTCACGGGAACACTGCATGCCTGGTTCGGATGGATGGCGAAGATACAATTCCTACCGGCCGTGCTGGCACTGAACATCGGTGTAGTACTGTTTCTTGCAGTGCTGACCTTGGTATTCGGACGCATCTACTGCTCCGTCATCTGCGTTGGGAGTATTCCAAGACATTGTTTCCTGGCTCTCCGCCAAACGGAAGAAGAACCGTTTCTGCTACTCGCCCGCATTGAAATGGCTACGCTACGGCGTGCTGGGAGTATTCGTACTTGCCATTATCGGCGGACTGAACTCTTTGGTCGTGCTGCTGGCCCCTTACAGCTCATACGGGCGCATCGTTTCCAGCCTTTTCTCCCCGCTCTACCAGTGGGCAAACAACGGACTGGCCTACCTGGCCGAACGTGCTGACAGCTATGCCTTCTATGAAACGGATGTATGGATGAAGAGCCTCCCTACCTGCTGATTGCCACGGTCACTCTGGTAGTCCTCATCGTGCTGGCATGGCGGGGCGGACGTACCTATTGCAACACCATCTGTCCGGTAGGTACAGTGCTTGGCTTCCTCTCGAAGTATTCCTTGCTGAAACCGGTGATTGACACAAAGAAGTGCAACAGTTGCGGACTTTGTGCCCGCAACTGCAAGGCATCGTGCATCAACATCAAGGCACACGAAATAGATTACAGCCGTTGCGTGGCATGTATGGACTGCATCAACAAGTGCAAGAAAGGTGCCATCACCTACACACGCCGCAAGCCGGCCTCCGCTACAGTCTCCCAGGAAACCTCCGTGGCGCCGGAGCAGGTAAACGACGCCCGCCGCGCATTTCTCTCTACAACCGCCGTGTTTGCTGCTACGGCAGCCCTCAAGGCGCAAGAGAAGAAAGTGGACGGTGGACTGGCTGTCATCGAGGATAAGAAAATCCCCGAGCGCGCCACCCCTATCACTCCTCCGGGCTCACTGAGCGCCCGCCACTTTGCACAACACTGCACAGCCTGCCAGCTCTGCGTATCGGTATGCCCCAACCAAGTGCTCCGTCCTTCTTCGGACTTGACAAAACTGATGCAGCCGGAAATGTCCTACGAACGCGGTTACTGCCGTCCCGAATGCGCCAAGTGTGCGGAGGTGTGTCCTACCGATGCCATCCATCTGACGAGCCTCGCCGAGAAATCGGCCGTCCAAATCGGTCATGCCGTATGGATTAAGGAGAATTGCATCTGCATCACAGACAAGATGGAATGCGGGAACTGTGCCCGCCATTGTCCGACCGGTGCCATACAGATGGTGCCTTCAGACCCGGAAGACGAAGCCTCCATCAAGATACCGGTAGTCAACGCCGAACGCTGCATCGGATGCGGAGCATGCGAGAACCTTTGTCCGTCGCGTCCGTTCAGTGCCATTTATGTGGAAGGCCATGTGATGCACAGAACTGTCTGAAGCAGCTTTATCACCCAAATATCCATTTATAATTTCAGTCCTATCACAATGAAAGAAGACAATAAGAACAAGATAAACCGCCGCGATTTCTTCAAACTCGCCGGTGCAGGAACGCTTGCCTCGGCAGCAGCCCTATACGGCTGTTCGGGCAACAAGAACAACGGGGAGAGCGAATCGGCCGCACTGGGCGAGATACCAACCGACAAGATGACCTACCGTACCAATCCCAACACGGGCGACCGGGTTTCCCTGCTGGGATACGGATGTATGCGATGGCCCACCCGCAAACGCGCCGACGGGAATGGAGACGAAATAGACCAGGAAGCCGTGAACGACCTGATAGACTATGCCATTGCCCACGGAGTGAACTATTTCGATACCTCCCCCGCCTATGTGCAAGGTCTGTCGGAGCGCGCCACGGGCATTGCCTTGAAACGCCACCCACGGGAGAAATTTTTCCTTGCCACAAAGCTGTCCAACTTCAGTCCCAGCACGCACAGCCGCGAAGAGTCCCTTGCCATGTATCACCGCTCCTTCCGCGACCTGCAAGTGGACTACATCGACTACCTCCTGCTGCACGGCATCGGCATGGGCGGCATGGAAGCCCTCCGCTCCCGCTATCTGGACAACGGCATGCTGGACTTCCTGCTGAAAGAGCGCGAAGCCGGACGTATCCGCAACCTCGGATTCTCCTATCATGGAGACATCGAAGTCTTCGACTACCTGCTCTCCCGCCACGACGAACTGAAATGGGACTTCGTACAAATCCAGCTGAACTATGTGGACTGGCGGCATGCCAAAGAAGTGAATACCCGCAACACGGATGCCGAATACCTATATGCCGAGCTGGTGAAGCGCAACATTCCCGCCGTCATCATGGAGCCGCTGCTGGGCGGACGCTATCCCGCCTGAACGACCACTTGATGGCACGTCTGAAACAACGCCGCCCGCAAGAGAGCGTGGCTTCCTGGGCCTTCCGATTTGCAGGTACTTTCCCCGATGTGCTGACCGTACTGAGCGGAATGACGTACATGGAGCACCTGCAAGACAACCTGCGCACCTTCTCACCGCTTGTTCCATGTACGGAAGAGGAGTTTACCCTGCTGGAAGATACCGCCCAGCGAATGCTGCAATACCCCACCGTGCCGTGCAACGACTGCAAATACTGCATGCCGTGCCCCTATGGGCTGGATATTCCAGCCATCCTGCTGCACTACAACCGCTGCATCAACGAGGGCAACGTGCCGCAGAGCAGCCAGGACGAGAATTACCGCGAGGCACGCCGCGCCTTCCTGATAGGCTATGACCGCAGTGTTCCCCGCCTGCGCCAAGCCAACCGTTGCACCGGATGCGGCCAATGCAACCCGCACTGTCCGCAAGGCATCGACATCCCGATGAAACTGCAGGAGATAGACCGATTCGTGGAAGCGCTGAAGCAGGAAACCTTTTAACGGACTTATCTTCAACCCCGGTTGTCCATTTTAAGGATTACCAATCATATACAGATTCTTCTTTTTGTAAAGCTTTACAAAAAGAACCATAGATAAATGATGAATAAAAAGATTTTAACCGCAATTTTAATAAGTATCTCCCTTCCGGGTAGTATGCTGTCCGCACCCGCCGACAGCCTCCGGCTAAAAAGTTACAAGCTTGATGAAGTCGTAGTGACCGGGACGAGAAATGAAACAGACATCCGCCACCTGCCAATGACCATCTCCGTAGTGGGCCGCCGGCAACTGGAGCAAACCTACCAGCCTCCATCCTGCCTGCACTGACCGAGCAGGTGCCCGGACTTTTCACCACAAGCCGCGGCATCATGGGCTACGGTGTATCCACGGGAGCCGCAGGAGGCATGAGCCTGCGCGGCATAGGCGCCGGAGTAAACGCAGCCGGAGGACCTACAACCAGCCTGCTGGTGCTGATAGACGGACACCCGCAATACATGGCTTAATGGGGCACCCCATCGCCGATGCCTATCAGAGCATGATGACCGAACGGGTGGAAGTGCTGCGCGGTCCCGCCTCTGTCCTCTACGGGTCTAATGCAATGGGCGGGGTTATCAACATCGTCACCCGCAAGATGCAGGAGGACGGGGTGAAAACCAATGCGCAGATAGGATACGGTTCCTACAACACCCTGCAGACGGAAGTCTCCAACTGCGTGAGGAAAGGGCGTTTCAGCAGCGTGGTGACCGGCTCGTACAACCGTACCGACGGACACCGTGACGACATGGAGTTTGAGCAGTATGGCGGCTATGCCAAACTGGGATACGACTTCAGCGACACCTGGAAGCTGTGGGGCGACGTGAACCTCACCCGTTTCAACGCCTCCAATCCCGGCGAAGCCGACAATCCGTATATAGACAACGACTCGCGCATCACACGCGGCATGACCTCCTTCGCACTGGAAAATCGTTACGACCGCACTTCCGGCGCCGTGAGCTTCTTCTACAACTGGAGCCGGCACAAGATTAACGACGGCTACCACCCCGGAGGAGAGCCCCAGAAGTCGCACTTCAACTCCAAAGACCGGATGCTGGGCATATCGTGGTATCAAAGCGCCACGCTCTTCACCGGCAACCGCCTGACCGTAGGTTTCGATTACCAGCACTTCGGCGGAGAGTCCTGGAACAAGGTTGTCGCCATCGACGAGGCAAAACCCGGACAGCAGATTGGCGACCGTATCCCCGGCGTGGACAAGCAGATGGATGAATTTGCAGGCTATGTGGATTTCAGGCAGGACATCAACAGCTGGCTTTCACTGGACGCCGGTATCCGCATAGACCACCATTCGCACGTAGGCACGGAATGGATTCCGTAACCCCACCATCCGGGAGATGTACATGTTCCCTCCACAGAACCCCGATTTGAAAGCGGAGAGCCTGATGAACTATGAACTCTCCTTTACGGGGCAGCTTTTGGAAGGGGGCATGTCCTATGGGGTGAACCTCTACTACATCAATGGGGACAACATCATCATGACGGACCCTGCCCTGCGCAAGAACGTCAATTCCGGAGAGATAGAGAACTGGGGCGTGGAAACCAACCTCTGCTACCGCATCAACCGCCACTGGCAGATAAACGCCAACTACAGCTGGCTGCACATGGAGAATCCGGTACTGGCTGCTCCCGAGCACAAACTTTATGCCGGTGCGGACTTTACGCAAGGACGCTGGAGTCTCTCTACCGGCATACAATACGTAAAAGGGCTCCATACCTCGGTCACCCCAAGCAAGGAGAAGCAGGAAAGCTTCGTACTCTGGAACCTGCGTGCCAACTACCGTCTGTGCAGTTTTGCCGACGTCTTTGTCAAAGGTGAAAACCTGCTGGCACAACACTATGAAATCAATGCAGGCTTCCCCATGCCGAAAGCCACGGTGATGGGAGGTGTAAATATCAACTTTTAATACTGCCGTGAAGGGGTATATTCCGCCCGATAGATGCGGTCGAAGAACGGCGTCCACTCATTGTCCGTGATGCCAATCTGCAGACCGTAGAAGTGTGTACCGGCTTCCCGACAGCGGCGAATCTCCTCCATAGAGGCAGGTGAAGAGTGAGGAATCTTGAAGTCGCTGACCCAAAGCACATCGGCATTCATATACTCCTTCCCCGCTTTGAGCAGGCGGAACGTGGCTTCCAGCATGCGGGTGGCCTCTGTATCCCCGCAAGCTGTCTTTGAGAAGAATTCGAGCAGCCTTGCCCGTTCTTTCCTTACGTCAATCGGATGGATGGAGACGGAAAAAGCTATCAGAAAGCAGTTCCGCTGTTGACGGTCGGCTATCTCCAGGAGCTTTATCAGCAGGGAGTGGGCAATCTTCTCCGGCTTGCCAGCCATGCTTCCCGAGGTATCCAGACAGACAATCATCGGACCTTTGGGACGGGCGGGCTTGGTTTCGATGCGCCGGGCAGGCTGCATGATTTCCGATTTATAGCGGAAGGTCTGGAGCTTGCGGGTGAGGTATTTGTAGACGAACAAATCTTCCAGTTCGCTGTCCGCTGAATGGGCAAGCTCAATGGGAAGCAGGGCATTGAGGTCGTTGCCGGTGCTGATGCCCAGGATATCACATTTGGAGGAGTGCTCCATTTTGTAAACGTTTCCCTCGGCAACACGGATTTGCTCACGTCCTTCGTCGTCTGCCATACGCCCCATCTTGCGGGCCACTTTCACTATCTCGGGGCAAGAGCGCTGGATGCGCACGATTTTCCGTATACGTTCAAAATCGACGGTATTCCACAGGCCGCTCATCATGCCCCAGGTCTGGAAGAATTCGTCCTTATCCACCCGGTTCTGGCGGATGTACTCGGGGATGTCTTTCAGATTGGAACGGAGCCTGCGCTCGAGGGTATCTTTGCGGAAAGCGATCTCTTTCTCTTTTTCTTCGTGCATCTTCAGTTGGAAGGCTTCTTCCCAGTCGTCCACCATTTTCTCCCAGACTTCATCGTCCGCATATCCTCCTTCGGTGCCGAAGTGGCTGCGATAGAAGCGAGAGTCGAAGCCGTACTCCCGGTATTTGTCGGAAATCTGCTGGAGCAAGGCTTGCCAGCCATCTTTCCGTTTTGCCATGGACCATTCCAGCACGAGCTTCATTTCGTTCCGCTCCGACTGGCTTTTCCGGAGGTTGTACCTCTCCTTCTCCAAATTCAAGTGGATAAACTGAATCATGGTGTCGTAAAAGATACGGGCACAAATCTCATCACTTAGCACCTGCACCTTGACCATGGAGTCGTTCATCACGGAGAGCAGGTAGGCGTACAAGGGTTCGGTATCCGTCTCCGCACACTCTCCGGTGGCTACAAAACGGTCCAGTGCCTGCACGTAGAAGGCGGTGTCATATCG
Organism: Bacteroides rodentium JCM 16496; assembly: GCF_000614125.1. Taxonomy (GTDB): domain Bacteria; phylum Bacteroidota; class Bacteroidia; order Bacteroidales; family Bacteroidaceae; genus Bacteroides; species Bacteroides rodentium. The sequence continues at coordinate 1,730 of NZ_BAKJ01000075.1, read as the reverse complement.
GGTGGCGGCGGTGTTCATCTTCTTCTTCTTGGTTACTGGAGGGTTATTCGTCTCCGTATCTCAGTTTGCGCATGTCCACACGCGCCCAGGCTATCTCCTTGCGGACGATGGAGACGTATTGCGCTACGCTCTTTTTATCTTCTTCGGAGACGAAAAGGTTATCGGACAAGTCTCTCACCAGGCGGTCTATGCTGGTGGCGGCGGTGTCCAGCTCTGTCTCATAGTCACGGTCGGTGATGGAGAGGTTTCCCAGCCAAAGCTGTTGCTCATCGCCCCGTTGCAGGCGTCGCATGGGGAAGCGCACACCGTTGATGTAGAGATGCTTGTCGTCGCGGTAGAGGGTGACGCGCTCGGTGCCTTCCTCTTTCATGGCACTGGTGTCGGCAAAGGCGCGGATAATGGTACGCTTGGGATTGAGGGGGTCGGCATACATTACGCCCAAGGTGGGGGCATCTTTGGCACTGTACTCCTTCAGATTTTTGTAGTCCACAATAAAGATGTAGGTGTTGCCCGTACCATGTTTCTCCACCTGGTAGTAGAAGTGGTCCGCTATCATCAGGTCATCGTCCCTACGGTCGCCGGCAAGGCGGGCTTTGTCGAGGGCTTCGCGCACACGGCTGACTTTCAAATCGGATTTCAGCGAGGAAGCGATACCGGCAATCTGTTTGGTGTGGGACACGAATAAGGCACGGATAACGATGTCACGGATGGCAACGCTCTCATCAGGCTCACTCCATAGGCAGTGGTAGGCGGGAAGCAGGTCGGTCATGGAGACTTCCGTGCGGCCGTGGACGAAGGCAGAGGTCTTGAGCAGCTTCACGATGTTTTTCCAGCGGCGGTCGCTGACGTAGACATTGCGGCGCAGGTCGGAGTCTTGCATCTCTACGCTTGTCAGTCCGTGGCGAATGGCCGTGATGCAGGAAAGAACATCGAGAGGCAAGGTTACGCGGCGTATCTCTGCTTGCCATTCGGCATACTCGCGGTCGGAGATTTGCCATTCGCAGGCAGTCATTTCCGGATGGTTGGCAGAATCGTCCAGCAGCATTTTGTAGAAAGACTCTTCCTGCTTGATGCAGGTGCAGAGAATGCGGATGAGGATGCGGTCCCATAGGGCTTCCAGTCCCTCGCCTTGGGCGGGCAGTTCGTTGCTGGCAGCTACGAGCAGTTTGAGGGGGAGATGCAGTTCCTTGTCGCCGTTGCGGAAAAGTTTCTCGTTGATGACGGTCAGCAGAGTGTTCTGTATGGCAGGGCCTGCTTTCCATATTTCGTCCAGAAACACGACATCGGCTGTGGGCAGATAACCGTCGATAGCACGTTCGTACTTATCGGATTCTTTCAGCCGGCTGATGCTGACGGGGCCGAATATCTCGTCGGGCGTAGAGAAGCGGGACATCAGGTATTCGAAGGCACGGGCATCTGTAAAAGCTGATTTCAGCCGACGCGCCACCATTGACTTAGCTACTCCCGGAGGTCCCAGGAGCAGGATGCTCTCGCCTGCCAGAGCTGCCAGCAGGGAAAGGTTTATTTCGGTTTCTTTTTCGTATACTCCCCGGTTCATTTCAGAAAGGAGGAGGCGGATGCGTTGGGCTATTTCCACAATATGATTTATTTGTAGTCAGTACTCATGTATAGAGAAAAGTGTGTAAAGATACAAAATAGCAGGGAAATCAGAGAATTTCTTATAAAGATTCACTATCTTTGGAAAACAAATCCACACACAGATGAAGAGT
>NZ_BAKJ01000076.1 GCF_000614125.1 Bacteroides rodentium JCM 16496 | reverse complement strand
TACAACAAATATATGTCATTGATAATAAGTTGTTTATATCTATTATAGAACAGAACTTATTCTATTGTATATTATGTATACAGGTATATTGCAAAGGGGTGTAAGCATCTTGAAGTACCCATTTTACACCATTTTGGATGATTAGTGATTGATAATGAGCGAGTTATTGTAATGTTTCATACTACTTTTTTAATAGGTGATGTACTAATCAACCCAATAAGTGTTTTTTATTCAAGAATAACGATAGATTATATAGAGGAATTTATCTTGAACGATAGATTTTATCCATGAAAGTTCCAAGGTATTTTTTGTTGAGAAATATTTGGTTTACATATGTTATTTATAATCGATGAATATATATGCATACGGGAAAGTTCAATTATAATTGAAGGATTTTACAATCGTTCGTTAAGTTTTGAATTAACATAAAAAAATTAGGTCAAGGCTTTATGTGGATATTTTCAACTCTTTAAGGCAAATGGTTTTTCGCTATTCATTTCTATTTGATTGTAATATGTGGAATGTCAGCATGTGAAAACAGAAATTGGCAGACAATCTTTTTTGGAGAAGGATTATGATGTAGAGCATACATTATCTTTTGATGAAATCCTTTCTGATGTGTCACAAGTTTGCATGAATAGGGGAGGAATGATAAAATGAAATTATATCACGGATCCAATTTCGCTATTCCTGTAATAGACTTGACCTTATCAAAACCTGATAAGGATTTTGGAAGAAGATTTTATCCGTGCAATCTGTATCTATTCCAAATAGAGATGCCATGTGATTTATTTCTATTTGGAATAGAAATAAATTGCGGATTATTTCTATTCCAAATAGAGAATCCCTATATTTGCTGTGCAAAATACTAATAAGTCTATGAAACAACTTTTAAAAGACATCATAATCGATCAAAAGTCTTTCTTTTCAAGCAAGAAAAACATTATTCGTAGCTTTCCGGAAAAATACTTGGATAATGAGGAAGTTATTATCATTTCAGGAGTTCGTCGCTGCGGTAAGTCTGTATTGCTTCAACAAATACGCGACAGACTTCCCCAAAAAGATTATTTCTTTAATTTCGATGACGACCGTTTGGGGAATTTCACAGTAGAAAATTTCCAGCAATTATATGAAGTTTTTGTAGAGCTTTACGGAGAGCAGGATTATTTCTATTTTGACGAAATACAGAATATTACAGGATGGGAACATTTTGTGAAACGATTATATAATTCCGGGAAAAAAATCTTCATAACCGGGTCTAACGCCCGAATGTTGAGTAAAGAATTAGGAACCTACTTGACCGGATGCTATATTGCGATAGAACTCTATCCTTTTTCATTTCCTGAGTTTTTATGTTTCTACGAGAAACAACATCTGTTGGGAGAAGTTTCAGGTACAATAGCACGTGGAGAAGTGCAGTCGGCTTTTAATGATTATTTAAGGCAAGGTGGCTTCCCTCTTTACTTAAAGTCAGAAGATGGCATTGTTCTGAAAACATTGTATGACAATATTTTGTATAAGGATGTCATGGTTCGTAACCAGATTGTAAATGAGCGTGAAGTGAAAGAATTGGTTTATTATGCAGTCAGCAACATAGGGAAACCCCTTACTTACACTTCATTGGCTAAAGTGATAGGAGTTAAAAACCCCACAACTGTAAAGAACTATTTGGAATACATAGAAAATACTTATTTACTCTTTTCTCTATCAAAGCTTGATTATTCTGTCAAAGCCCAACTTCGTAACCCTAAAAAGGTTTATGCAATAGACAATGCTTTGGTATCTCGCTTGGGGTTTCATTTCTCAGGTGAAGAAGGGCGATTATTGGAGAATATGGTGTACATAGAATTACGCCGCCGGGGTGGGGAGATTTTTTATCACAATTCAGGGAGTGCAGAATGCGATTTTGTGGTTCGTGACGGTTTCCGTGTCACGCAAGCAATCCAAGTTTGCTATTTATTGGACAACCTTGATACACGTGAAAGGGAAATCCGTGGTATTCAAGATGCCATGGACACCTACCAACTATCAGAGGGAATAATAATCACAAACAGTCGTGAAGAAGAAATACAGTATGAAGATAAGTTAATACGCATCCTACCAGCATGGAAATGGTTGAATCTCAATAAAGATTAAGAGCCTGTTTAAAATTTCTTGTCGACCCGTTTGAGTAACAAACGGTATGCACAGTGGTATGAGAGGTCGGTAAATAGGGACATTCAGTAAATGTCTTTAAACAGTAAGATGGCATATGAAGATGACTTGCTAATATCATCTCATATGCCATTTTTATTATCTATTTTTTCTCTCTGACCTAGGGATATTCATTAAATCCTATAAAAGGAAGAGTTTTCAAAATATGATTGATTAAAGAACAAAAAGCCATTCATTTCACAATGAACGGCTTTCAAACACTTTATTTATAAAAACACTCTATTAAGAAATAGAATTTTTCTTGAGAATCTCCTCTTATAGTAAATATGCTCTATCCATAACGGTTAGCATTTAGACAACTATTATCTTAGTTCTCAAGCGGGAGTTGTATTTGTGCAGCAAATAATGTCATGCGGTTTGTAGGATTTCCTTCTTCGGTTAGCGTAATATAGCTTGGATTTTTTATATTGTCCGTAGTGAGTGTAAACAAGCGAGCACTGTTGTAGCCAAATGGTACCAAAGCATTAGACATACCTTCATTATGATACCACACTCCATTGCTTTCACCCGTCATGGCAAACTGCAACGCAATTTGGTTGTCGCCAATCAACTGGTAATTAAAATGCAATACACCACCATATCCACTACTGATAAAGTTAAAGCCAAATTTGCCTTCTTCGGAAAGCATAGTACCCATAAAAGCATATTGCAATACCTCGCCCAAGTTCTCTTCCATTGTTTTTACCTTGTCAAAATAGGGCTTGGCATATTCACCTAACTGGCTGTAGGCGATAAACCAATCACCTTCTACAAACAATTCATTTACCGTAGGTGGTATTTTAACCATAGTAACACCAGAGGTAGAAGAGGCGAAAGCATCAGTCGATTCGTCATAAATCAAATCAGCGAATTCAGTACCATTTACTGTTATGGGAGCATAGAATTTCATACCAATGGGCGTCACAATATAAGATACCCTTTGTGATACCGTTTCACCATCCATCTCATAGCTCAATGACAAAGTTCGTTGCGATTTGCGTACAAGTATTTCCTTGCCGCCTACCGTCATCGTAAACTTATTACTGAACATAGCAGTTTCCAGCGTTTGGATTTCTGAAATATAATCTTCCCAGTTACCACCAACCGGAGTCATCACAGCCACATTACCACTCTTCTTTCCTTTTAATACCACTTTTTCCTGAGTAGCCTCCAGTATCAAGAAGTCATAGTCACCTTCCATTCCATACCCGGGACCTCCTAATCCCGACGGATCGTCAGGGTCAGAATAAAAATGAAAAATTTCATTGTAAGTATCAAAAGAAAGCATTACACCTGCACTCTGCTTCACTGAATAGAGACTGGTAGCCACATCGGTTGCTGCATAAACATCACTCGATACACTAACCTTACCATTTTTCTCAAATTTCACCAATGTATTGTAACCGCCATATTTTTGTTGCATCTCAGGATAATACTCCATCAGCCATCCGTTTTCAGCTCCGGTCAATATATCCGTATAAACTTTGATTGTCGCATCGGCACGGTCGGCAGATGAAGAGTCAAACAAATCTTCCTCTTCGTGAGTACATGCAGACACCACCATGACCGCAACCAAACAAAATAGATAGTATATTTTCTTCATAATTGTATCCATTAATTAAGTGTTGATAAATCCATGTTCAAGACTTCTTGAGAGCGACGTTGTACTACAGTACGAAGCTCATCCAAGTCAATCTCCCATGTAGTCTTCATATAATCTTTCACAATAGCCAGCTTTTGGTCTATGATTCCACGTCCATAGTCGTTTGCCAAACTAACCAGTGCATCCCAATATTCAGCAGTATGGGTAACATAAATAGATATGAACTCTACAAAATCTTCTTGTGGTTCTGAACTACCATAAGAGGAAATGAATCCCATATTGAGTGCGGCAGGAGAAATCTTTCCTAACTGTGGGTGTACCACTTCTTCTACATTCACCCAGCTTCCGGCCTGATAGTTACTGGCAGATATAATACCGAAATCTGTAGAATATTCTTTAGTCTGATGCAGAATGTGTGCAAATTCATGGTGCATAGTCTTGAAGTACCAGTAGTTCAAGTCATCAATATTTATATTATCCAAATCAATGGCATTTACATTGTAAAGCGTAATTTTAAGACCACCTTCCGCTGTGCCCAATACTATTTCTCCTTTACTGTTATAAGCAGGTGAGCCTATCAATTGTATTATCTTAGGGCAATAAGTACGGATGAAATGCGGACCAGCTAGTTCCTCGTAAGCATCAAGCCACAAAAACTTCACCATCTTGGCCAGAGCCACCGACTTATTGTAATCGGCAGGGACAAGATTGTATCCCATATCCGTTTCTTTATCTTCCAGATGATACTTGAAATTGATATTGAAAGGTCCCGCATAGTTCGTGAGCAACCATGAATCAAACTCATTTTGAACTCCGGTATCTTCCGTATCGAAGATGCTGTTTGAATTCAGGTCATCTTCACTGCATGCTCCCAACACAAGAGCTGTGAGCATCATAAATATCCATTTTATTTTTTTCATATTCGTTTCGTTTATAAAAATCATTTATTACGTGGATTTGCTTTAAGCCCGGCACTGATCACATCGGCAGGAAGTTGGAAAGCACGACGTGGATCGTCAGCGGCTAGTACATCATTGGTCAGTCCTTCGCGGTTATGTGATATTTCGATGCGATAGCGCTTGATGTCCTGCCAACGCAACCCTTCATGTATGGTTTCAATGCGGCGCAAATGCAGGATACATTGTATTATTTCTTTTTGGTCACCCTCAGCTAATGTGAAACCGATAGGATTTATTTCCTTCTTGATGGTACGTTCGCTGTTGTCAAGTGGCATACATTTGATAGCTTTATAGAAATTCACTATTTCTTCCGTGGTTACTTGAAGAGGTACATCACCGGGAGTCGGCTTATTAGGATCGGCAAACATACGAGTATGTGTGGAAAGCCATGAATTGATGTCCACCGTAGCCTCATTAAGCATTCCTTTTAACGCATAAGCTTCGGCACGGCAAAGTAAGGTTTCATCTGCGCTGAATGTCAAAATTACATTCTTTCGATAGCCAATTCCATTCACTTTGTCAGTATAGAAGAAATAGCCTCCTATCTTGCCGACTGCAAATTTTTGATCCATACCCCATACGTTTTTGAAAGGCAGCAACTGTTGATGGTTTCCCCACATACCTATTGCACGCCCTGTTTCCACCATACACAAATCTTTAGAATGACCATATCGTGTTCCTATGTCATAAGGACCTCCCCAATATCCCCAGGAAGAACTCACTGGAAGAAGTAATAAATTGGCAGGGTCACTGGCATTGATATAAGCATCTACGCGATTGTTCCAGTTAGGCGTACCACTTTCTATCACAATGCTATACCAGTTTTTCAACATTTTTTGCGGAACTGCGCCCAATACTACATTGGCATATTTTATCACATTATCCAACTTCTTGTAGTACAGATTGAAACGTGCAGCAAATGCATAAGCCGCTTTTTTATTAAAATGATATTTGGGAACTTTATAAATTGCGTCGTTCACTAATGGAAGTGCTTCTTCTATATCTTCATTTATTTTAGCATAAAGGTCTTTCATATTACCTCGCTGATAGGAGGGAGCTACTTCTGTTTCCGGTTTATCAGAATAAGGTATTCCCAAATCATGTTCAGCCGTTTCAGGGTTATAGGGCAAGCAGAAGAAATTGGCCAACGCAAAATGCCCGTAAGCGCGACACATCAGAGCTTCACCGCGTTGTGCCTGCAAATTAGCCGGATTCCCCATTTCTTCGATTGCCTTCAAAGCTTGGTTGGCAGAGGCTATAGCGTTGTAACACGCATCCCAATAGCTCTTGGGAGAGTCATTTCCGGTACTCGTAATATCTTTCCATAAGTAAGCCTCTTCCTGTGCTTTGTCTTCTATTGAGTATCTGGAACCGTTATCCACTGCATTATCCGATGCCATTTCTGTCAACGCCACATCCGTCTTGCTTGGATAAGCAGATACCAGCAAATTGGTTATTTTACTTTCAGTGTTCACTTCAGCGCGATTGTCAGGCATTGTGTCCAGAAAATCGGCACACGAAGCCAATGTCACAATAGAGCCAGCCAATATATATAGTAAACTGTTCTTTTTCATATTCTTCATCTGTTATTATATTTTAAATACCTAATCTTACAGTAAGTGTAAATTGTCTGGGGACAGGAGCAGCCACACCACCGGTGTTATAAAATTCCGGATCCTGACCGTTTAACTTATCATCAGCATAAATCAGGAAAAGGTTGGTAGCCTGCAATTTCAAAGATAGATCGTTTATCTTCAGCGGTTTCAGCCAACTCTTCGGAAAATCGTATGATAATGAAATTTCCTTCATACGGATAAAATCCCCTTTCGCAACACGGGCCGTTGAATAATTGTAAGCATTGTAAGCATAACGCAGATAACTGTCATTGTTATTCATACGTTTATCGGCAATAACCGGAATATTCGTAGTATTCTCATCGCCGGCAACAGTCCAGCGATTTTTAAATTCCTTGGGCATTGCATCAAGATCGGAATAACGGTTGCTGAATACAGGATCCAGACGGATAACATTACCAAAGGAGTAAGTCATAAACACATTCAGTCTGAAATTCTTATAAGTAAACATGTTGCCGAAGCTACCGGTAATAGTCGGGTCTGTAGGCCCTTCATAAACCAGATGGTCTTTGTTGTCACGTTCCTGAAAATTAATATCGCTTACAGTCAGTTTTCCTGCTTCGTTAATGAAAGTAGGCAGACCTTCTTCATTCAATCCCTGAAAATCCATAGAGAAAAGCGAACGTACAGGATACCCCGCCATAGTGAAACCGGTACCGGTAATCATATCTATGACGCGCGCGGTAGATTCAAGATCGGTCACTTCATTCTTGGTCTTCGAAAAGATGAAATCTGTATTCCATTTAAAGTCTTTCGTCACAATATTGCGAGTAGAGAGAGTCAATTCCACACCATGTGATTTCATGCTTGCCACATTAGCATATTTCATAATCTGTCCTCCTACTCCCATGGTATTGATAACACCTATCAAATCGTAGTTATCACGTTTGTACCAATCGGCAGAGAGGTTTATGCGATTATTCAGAAACCCTATTTCAGCACCAATATTCAATTCATGTTTTTTCTCATAAGTAAGTTCACTGTTTTCAAGATCATATATCTCCAATCCCGACTCATTAACACTGGTGAATGGACGCCATGGATTATAGCTCTGAATCACAACTCTCGAATTAGTTACACTGGCAGGTCCACGGTCGGCTGTCAACGAATAAGACGCTTTCAAGGTGAAGTTTGACAATGTAGGGTTAAGATTTTCAAAGAATTTTTCTTCGTGCATGTTCCATGCCGCAGATACATTCCATGTAGGAAGCCAACGCGCAGAACGGCTTTTTCCTAACTTATTGCTACCCTCATATCTTACTGTTCCATTGATAGTATACTTACCTTGATAAGAATAAGTAGCAGTAGCAAAGAATGACGCAGAACGAGAACGGGTTTCATCTACTGTATAATATTGAGAATTTTCCTCATTGCCTTGTTTGAAGTACAGATAATCATAAGCAGGAAGCATCCCCATTTCATATTGCATACCTACACCATTGAACCAAGTCTTCTTACGATCTACCGCATTGATTTCCATACCCCCAAAAAAATTGAAAATATGGTCATTATTGAACACATCGTTGTAGCTGGCTGTAGCACGGAAGTCATAACTGTTCATGGCATATTTTGTTTCGCGGTAGAAACCACCCACTGGTAATACACTTACAGGCAAGGAATTCACGTTATCCGGATTTGTATAGAGCCACGGGTTGGCATCACGCATAGTCGCATCATCCATAGCACGGAATGCCCAGGCTTGGTTGGAGTAATCCTTGATTTCATGGCTCTGTGTAGTCGTTGAATATTTATAAGCACCTAATGCAGCAAGTTCCAACTTGCTGAAAGGTTTCCACTTCAATTCACCCTGAAATTTCAAGTCCACTACATCCAAACTCATATTATTGTTTTCCAATTCGTTCAAAATATTGAACGGGGCATAATTACGGACATAATATTCATTTGCATCCAACGCACGCGACGTGTTCAAAGCGTATGAATAAGGATTAATGTCAAAATCACGTCTCACTTCACCGGAAACCACATCCAAGCTTTGGCTTAAAGTTCCCGGAGCTTTCTGCTTACGATATGAACCGTTACCGATCAAATTCAATGACAGTTGCTTGGATATATTATACAAAGCATTGATATTCGCTGTATAGCGGCTCACTTTACTTTGCTTGTACCATCCCGGGTCGTTCATAACACTTAATGAAGTATAATAAGAGGCCTTGTCTGTACCGGATGACATACTTATAGCATGGTTTTGGGAAACGGAATTGTTAAACAGCACATCAAACCAGTCGGTGTTTCTGTATTCAGCAGCTTGCAGATAGGTGTTACGTGCGGAGATCGTGTTCGCTAATGCATATTTCCCTGTTGCAGGATCGTAGGTGTTGAGCAAATGGTACATTTTACCGTACACACCACTATCCGATGCACGATACGTTTCAGCCAAGTTCAAGTATCCACCTCTTTCCATTTCGCGATAAATGCTCATCTGTTCCTGAGAATTCATAATATTGTAATCGCGATAACTGGGTTTCACACGGAGAGAGAATTCCCCCGTATAACTAATCTTATTACTACCGGCTTTACCCTTTTTGGTAGTAACAACAATCACTCCCGCCATAGCACGTGCACCATAAATAGAAGTGGCAGAACCGTCTTTCAAAATTTGAAAGCTCTCGATGTCATCTGAATTCAATCCGGCTATGGCAGAAGAAATTAAAGTTTCAGCATCACCCGAAGAAAGAGCATCGGCATCCACTTCCGTAACATCTTCCATAATAACTCCATCCACAACCCACAACGGTTTGGAACTGCCATATATAGAAGTGGCACCACGTACACGAATCTTAGGCGCTGTACCGAAGGTACCTGACACATTCTGTACAGATACACCTGCTGCACGGCCTTCCAACGCACGACTAATTTCAGCTATGCCATCCAACTTCACGTTGTCGGCAGCTAATTTAGTCGCAGCTCCGGTAAATAATCTCTTGTCCATTTTCTGCATACCAGTGATGACCACCTCGTCAAGTATTTCACTATCAACTTTTAAAGTGACCTTAACCGCAGGTTTGATTGCCACTTCTTGCGTCTGCATACCGATATAGGAAATC
>NZ_BAKJ01000077.1 GCF_000614125.1 Bacteroides rodentium JCM 16496 | reverse complement strand
TACAAGTTTTCGAACACTGAAGAGGAGAATACCTCTGCAATGAAACAAAAAACAGAGAATTTTACCCCTGCAATGGGACAAAAAAGAAGGGAATATACCTCTGCAATGAAACAAATACTTATCTTTGCTGATATATTATAAGCTAAAATACAGATGTTTGAACGAAGTATAATGAAAGACTTGCGCAAGTGGGCAGACAATCCTTATAGGAAACCTTTGATATTGCGTGGAGCCAGACAAGTGGGTAAGACTACTATTGTAGGTCAATTTAGTAAAGAGTTTGATAATTTTCTTTCCATCAATTTAGAAAAGAAAGAGGCACGCCAACTTTTTGAGACAACAGATGATGTAAAACAATTATTGCCGTTGCTGTTTCTGTATTGTGGTGCAAGGCAAGAAGAAGGGCGTACACTTCTATTCCTGGATGAAGTGCAGGCATCTCCTCAGGCTGTATCTTTGCTTCGTTACTTTTATGAGGAGTTACCTCAGATTTATGTGATAGCGGCCGGTTCTTTGTTGGAGACTATGCTCGACCGTCATATCTCTTTGCCGGTGGGGCGGGTTGAGTATCTGGCATTACATCCTTGTTCGTTTATAGAGTTTTTGGGAGCTATTGGTGAAGAGCGTTTCATTGATTGGATTCTGGAGGCCAAGTTGCCCGAAGCATTTCATACCCAGATGATGTTGCATTTCAATGTTTATGCTTTAATAGGCGGTATGCCCGAAGTAGTGGCTCATTATGCAGCCGATAAGGACGTGGTGGCTTTGTCCGGCATCTATAATCAATTGCTCAATGCCTATAAAAATGATGTGGAAAAGTATGCGGCAAATAATACCCAGTCATCCGTGATACGCTATATTTTGGAAGAAGGCTGGGCTTTTGCGGGGCAAAGCATCACCTTGGGGGGCTTTGCATCCTCTTCTTATAAAGCACGTGAGACGGGTGAGTCATTTCGGACTTTGGAGAAGGCCTTGTTGCTTGAGTTGGTTTATCCTACGGTCAATGCGGTGCTGCCGGTAACTGCAGATTTAAAGAAATCTCCCAAATTGATTTGGCTCGATGCAGGTTTAGTCAATTATGCTGCTAATATTCAGAAAGAGTATCTGTTGAGTAAGGAACTGACAGATGTGTGGCGGGGTATGGCTGCCGAACAAATTGTTGCCCAAGAACTGAAAGCCTTGTCTGCCGAAGTGGGAGTAAAGCGCAAATATTGGATGCGTGCCAAGCGTGGAAGCTCATCCGAAGTTGATTTCATCTATCTGTATGATGGACTTGTCATCCCAATAGAGGTGAAAAGTGGGCATAATGCTCATTTAAAGTCTCTTCATCAGTTTATGAATGAGGCTCCGCATGATATAGCTGTTCGTGTTTGGAGCGGTAATTTTTCGATAGATAAGGTGCAGACCATAGAAGGTAAAAGCTTCCGGCTGGTGAACTTGCCATTTTATTTATTGGCTGCTTTGCCGGAGGTATTGTCGAAGTTATAGTGTCTTTTTATCCCTTAATTGGCAAGGGGGTGGCAAAACTTTTCTCTGATTGTCAGTGTATTATCGGTATGGACGATTGTTGCGTTCTGAACAATCCTCCAATGAATAAAAATCCGTAAAAACGATGCAATTTCTTATAACACTGGCATATAAATCGTGATTTATATCTACATTTGCAGGATGACTGTTTGTCTTTGAACTGAAAAAGAAGAAGCAGGCAAGTTGATGATTATCACAAGAGACAAACATAAATCGTTATAACCAAGGGATGAAACAATTAATTGCATGTTGCGGACTGGATTGCGAAAATTGCGCCGCCCGTATAGCCACTGTCAATAATGACGATGAGCTGAGAGAGAAAACCGCCAAAGAGTGGAGTGTGCTGAATAATACACCGGAAATTACGGCGGAAACCATCCATTGTATGGGGTACCGTGCAGACGGGGTGAAGTTTGCCTATTGCAGCAATTATTGTGCTATCCGTAAATGTGTGTACGAAAAAGGTTTCAATACCTGCGGTGACTGTAAGGAGCTGGATACTTGCCAGGTGGTAGGCACCGTTCTTCAGCATGCACCCGGTGCAAGGGAAAATCTTTATTAACCGTAAAATCTTTGATTAAATAAAATATTGTTTATCTTTGCAGTATGACAAAGACATTTAAATCGGATTTGGTTTTGTAAACAATCTGTGTTCCCTGCACAGATTGTCCCTTTCGTTTACTCTCGGATAACTTCTTTCGAGAGTGTTTTTCTGTTGTTATAATTCAAGTTTAATCCGCATATTATGCTGAAGGTATTGTGATACCTTCCGTATATGCAAAATATAGTAAGAAAATGAGTAACGAAAATAAAACTATCCACGATTTCGAACTTAATTTAATCTGTGACTTTTTCTCCAATATGGAACGACAAGGCCCAGGCAGTCCTGAAGCGACGCTGAAGGCATTGAGCTTTGTAGACGGTCTTACCGATGAATCCCTTATTGCCGATATCGGCTGTGGAACGGGTGGCCAGACAATGGTATTGGCCGGGCATGTTCCGGGACGGATTACCGGACTTGACCTTTTCCCCGGCTTTATTGACATCTTCAACCGTAATGCAAGGCAGTTGGGCTTGCAGGACAGAGTAAAAGGAATTGTCGGTTCAATGGATGCCCTCCCTTTCGGTGAGGAGGAGCTGGATATGATTTGGTGTGAAGGTGCTATCTATAACATCGGCTTTGAACGTGGCTTGAAGGAGTGGCGTAAATATCTGAAACCGGGAGGGTATATTGCCGTCTCCGAGAGTTCATGGTTTACGGACGAACGTCCTGCGGAAATCAATGACTTCTGGATGGACGCCTATTCTGAAATGGATACACTTCCCAATCAGGTAGCCAAGTTGTATAAGGCGGGTTATCTCCCCGTTGCTACGTTCATTCTGCCGGAGAATTGCTGGACAGAGCATTACTTTGCTTCAAAGGTTGCGGCCCAGGAGATTTTCCGTAAGAAATATGCCGGTAATAAAATTGCCGAAGAGTTCAGCTCACTCCAAATGATTGAGGATGAACTGTACGGCAAGTATAAGGAATTCTACGGTTATGTGTTCTTTATTGCCAGGAAGGTGGGATAGTAGATGTAAGAGGTACATGTTCGAAACAATATTATGCGGCATCAGTATTGTATAACGCTGAAAATCGCTACCTTTGCAGTCTTGAACGATAAATTCATTGACACTATGATATCTGTAGAAGGACTGAAGGTAGAATTTAATGCCACTCCTCTGTTCGAAGACGTCTCTTATGTTATCAATAAGAAAGACCGTATAGCTCTTGTCGGCAAGAATGGTGCCGGCAAGTCCACCATGCTCAAGATATTGGCGGGCATCCAGCAGCCCACTGCCGGCGTTGTTGCCGTTCCCCGCGAATGTACTATCGGGTATTTGCCCCAGGTGATGATACTCAGTGACGAGCGCACCGTGATGCAGGAGGCTGAACTTGCCTTCGAGCATATCTTTGAGATGCAGGCGGACATCGAACGTATGAACCGGCAACTCGCCGAACGTACCGACTATGACAGCGAGGATTACCAGAAGCTGATTGACCGCTTCACCCACGAAAACGAACGTTTTCTGATGATGGGCGGCACCAACTACCGTGCCGAGATAGAGCGCACGCTCCAGGGACTGGGTTTCAGCCGTGAGGACTTCGACCGCTCTACAAGCGAATTTTCCGGTGGTTGGCGCATGCGTATAGAGCTTGCCAAGCTGTTGCTTCGCCGTCCGGATGTGCTGCTGCTCGATGAGCCTACGAATCACCTTGACATCGAGAGTATCCAGTGGTTGGAGAACTTCCTTTCCACCCGTGCCAATGCGGTGGTGCTTGTCAGCCACGACCGCGCCTTCCTGAACAATGTCACTACGCGTACCATCGAAATAACTTGTGGACGCATTTACGACTATAAAGTGAAATACGATGAGTTCGTGGTGCTTCGCAAGGAGCGTCGGGAGCAGCAACTGCGTGCTTACGAGAATCAGCAGAAGCAGATACAAGATACGGAAGATTTCATCGAACGCTTCCGGTACAAGGCTACCAAGGCTGTGCAGGTGCAAAGTCGCATCAAGCAGCTCGAAAAGATAGAACGTATCGAGGTGGACGAGGAAGATAACTCCTCTTTACGACTGAAATTTGTTTGCAGCAGCCGTAGCGGTAATTATCCCGTTATCTGCGAGGATATGGAGAAATCCTACGGTGAGCACGTTGTTTTCCACGATGTGAATTTGACCATCAACCGAGGAGAAAAGGTTGCTTTTGTCGGTAAGAACGGCGAAGGTAAGTCTACGCTTGTGAAGTGCATTATGGGTGAGATTACGGATTATATCGGTAAGCTTACACTGGGACATAATGTGCAGATTGGATATTTTGCCCAAAACCAGGCACAGCTTTTGGATGAAAGCCTGACTGTATTCGATACGATTGACCGCGTGGCCGTAGGGGATATCCGCCTCAAAATCCGTGATATTCTGGGTGCTTTCATGTTCGGCGGTGAGGCTTCGGATAAAAAGGTGAAGGTGCTCAGCGGTGGAGAGCGTACCCGGCTTGCCATGATAAAACTGCTGTTGGAACCGGTGAATTTCCTGATTCTCGACGAACCTACGAATCATCTTGACATGCGTTCCAAAGATGTGCTGAAGGAGGCTATCCGCGATTTTGACGGAACGGTGATAATAGTCAGTCATGACCGTGATTTCCTGGACGGACTTGCGACTAAAGTGTACGAGTTTGGTGGCGGACTGGTGAAGGAACATTTGGGAGGAATTTATGATTTCCTGCAAAAGAAGAGCCTCTCCCCCGACTCCTCCCCGTAGGGAGGGGAGAAGGGAATGACGGGTTGCTTGGTAGCGGACGGATGGATGCCCTGTTCGGTTCTGCTTTGAGCAAAAGCCCCTCTTTCGGGAAAAAGGGCAATGCTTCTCCCCTCCCTACGGGAGAGGGGTCGGGGGTGAGGCTCTATGAGGCTCAGAAGGAGCTTAATAAGAAGCTCAAGAAGTTGGAACGCCGCGTTGCCGATTGTGAAGCGGAGATAGAGCAGACGGAGGCTGCCATTGCCATTCTTGAGGCCAGGATGGCTACACCGGAAGGTGCTTCGGACATGTCGCTTTATGAGCAACACCAAAAACTGAAAGAGCAGCTTGACCGAGTGGTGGAAGAGTGGGACGCGGCTACTGTAGAGTTGGAGAATGCATCTCAGGGAGTTTGATAATGTTATTAAAATTATATATGTATATGAAAGCAAATCATTTGTTACCCATTGCAGCATTCTGCCTGATGGCGGCATCCTGCAACACCGGCAAGCAGCAGGCTGAACTTACAGCAGGCATCCAGCTCGCCAATCTTGACACAACGGCTCTACCCGGAACAGACTTTTACCAATACGCATGTGGCGGTTGGATGAAGAACAATCCGATTCCTGCTGAATACTCACAGTACGGTTCTTTTACTATCCTTGCAGAAAACAACCGCAAGCAGATTCAAGGACTTATTGAAGAACTTGCCGCCACCCAGCACGAAGCCGGCAGCGTGGCACAAAAAATCGGTGACTTGTACAAAATCGTAATGGACAGCGTGAAGCTGAACAAGGACGGTGTAGCCCCCATCAAGGCTGAACTCGACCAGCTGGCTGCCTTGAAAGACAAGAAAGAGCTTTATGCCTTGCTGGGCGATATGCAGAAGAAGGGCATCGTCGCCTACAACGTGATGTACGTTGGCGCTGATGAAATGAACAGCAGCATGAATGCCGTACAGACTTATCAGACAGGGCTGAGCATGGGCGAACGTGAATACTATCTGGAAAATGACGAGGCTACTGCCAAAATTCGTGATGCTTTCCGTACGCATGTGCAGAAGATGTACCGGTTGGCTGGTTTCGACGAGGCTACTGCCAAGAAAGGCATGGAGGTGGTGATGGATGTGGAAACACGTCTTGCCAAGGCTTTCCGCTCTCGTACGGAGTTGCGTGACCCGCATGCCAATTATAACAAAATGAGCATGGAAGAGCTGAAGAAGAATTATCCTACTTTCGATTGGGATGCTTATTTGTCTGCCATGGACTTGAAGGATGTGAAGGAAATCATCGTAGGCCAGCCCGCTTCGCTGAAAGCTGCTGCCGATATTCTGGATACGCTGCCCATTGAACAGCAGAGCCTTTATCTGCAATGGAAATTGATTGATTCTGCCGCAAGCTTGTTGAACGATGCTATGGCGGAACAGAACTTCGACTTCTACAGCCGCACCATGAGCGGTACACAAGAAATGCAGCCTCGCTGGAAGAGAGCGGTAAGCACTGTAAGCGGCGCGCTGGGCGAAGCTGTAGGTCAGATGTACGTGGAGAAATATTTCCCCGCTGCTGCCAAGGAGCGTATGGTGACTTTGGTGAAGAACTTGCAGGAAAGCCTGGGCGAACGTATCCAGAATCTTGCCTGGATGGGTGATTCCACTAAGGTGAAAGCTCTGGAGAAACTGGCTACCTTCCATGTGAAGATTGGTTATCCCGACACTTGGAAAGACTACTCCACGCTGGAAATCAAAAACGACTCTTACTGGGCAAACATGGAACGTGCCAACGAGTGGAGCCATGCCGAAATGATAGCCAAGGCCGGTAAGCCGGTGGATAAGGATGAATGGCTGATGACTCCGCAGACCGTCAACGCTTACTATAACCCGACTACGAACGAAATCTGTTTCCCCGCCGGTATCCTGCAATATCCTTTCTTCGATATGAATGCGGATGACGCCTTCAACTACGGTGCCATCGGTGTGGTAATCGGTCATGAGATGACTCACGGATTCGACGACCAGGGTCGCCAGTACGACAAGGACGGTAACCTGAAAGACTGGTGGACCGCCGAAGACGCCAAGAACTTTGACGAGCGTGCCCAGGTGATGGTGAACTTCTTCGATAGCATCGAGGTTGCTCCGGGCGTATATGCCAACGGACGCATGACATTGGGTGAGAATATTGCCGACCACGGTGGTCTGCAGGTTTCTTATCAGGCATTCAAGAAAGCTACGGCTGCCAATCCGCTGCCGGTGCTGGACGGCCTTACTCCCGAACAACGTTTCTTCCTGGCATACGCAGGTGTATGGGCCAATGATATCCGTCCCGAAGAAGTGCTGAACCGCACGAAGAGTGATGTGCACTCATTGGGCGAATGGCGCGTAAACGGTGCATTGCCGCAAATCGGTGCTTGGTATGAGGCATTCAACGTGACGGAAAAAGACCCGATGTTCCTGCCGGTAGAAAAACGCGTATCTATTTGGTAAATCTTGAACAGTCCGGCCTGTCGTCGGACTTGTCATATCCGCTATAAGGCTGCGGGTGTGTCATAATTCACCACAGAGGACACAGAGTAGCACAGAGATGACTTTTAACTGTTGATTATCAACAGAAAAAACTGAGATATTCTGTGTTGCTCTGTGTTCTCTGTGGTGAATTGTGACACACCCGCAGTTGCTGTTTTTACGCTATAAACTAAATTTCAACATCTACTTATCTACTTTCTTTCTTGTGTTTGTCCGGAATTTTTTAATGAAATCTCCGTAGGACAATGCTGCGGAATTTCTCCGGCACCGGGGAAGGCGGTGTTCCCCGGTGTCGGAGAGGGTGTTCCCCGGTGCCGAACCCCTCGTTCACCGGTGCCGGAGAAAAAACTCTTCAGATAGCCTTCTGGACATCAATCTGCTCCCTTTGGGAGTTGTTAATAAATTTTATTATAGGGGCTGTGAGTGAAAGAGGCGAGGGAGGTAATTGCAAATCAAGATAAAATCAGTGATGGTGAAATGGCATATCATTGATTTTTGTATTTTTGTGGTCGGATGCTGAGACAATCATAAAAATGAATACTCTCAGTTGCTAATCAATTCTCATCAAACTCACGTTAAAGTATGAAATTACGCATCTTTTCTTTGTTGCTTGCTTTTGTCGCAACGGCAGCCTTGAGGGGCGCCGATGATAGCGTGTTGCCTGAAAAATACACAATGGTCTATGGTGATACCGTGCGTACCTACCGCATGTACTTGCCCGATGCTGTCAAGGAGGGCGCTCCACTTGTCGTGTATACCCACGGCTACGGTTCCAAGACGCGTTGGCGCAACGATCTCAACGCCGTTGCCGATAGTTGTGGTTTTGCCGTCTGCTATCCCGACGGGATGCCCGACTCCCGGGGAAATGAGAGCTGGAAAGTCGGTTATCCGTCTCAGGCGTCTATGGCGGTTGATGAATCCGACTTTTTCCGTCATCTTCTTGATGAGGTGACTTCGCGGTTCAAGCTCAGCCGGGTCAATGTATTTATGGCCGGATGGTCCAACGGCGGTGACCTGTGCTATCAGCTTGCCCATACCGACCCGGCATTGTTCAGAGCCTATGGCTCGGTAGCGGGACTTACCTTTGAGGAGATGTACCATCGCAATGCGCTTACACTGCCTGTCCCGTTTCTGGAGATTCACGGCAACGCCGATAAGGCATCCATGTGGCAGGGCGACCATCTGAACACAGGAGGGTGGGGAGCCTATATCCCCGTGCCGCTTGCCGTTGCGGCTGTGGCTGCCAACAACCGTTGTACTACCGTGTCGACCGATACTTTTCCTGCCAAGCTTGATCCGTCGCGCTTGGTGACACGCACGGTCTACGGCGATGCCCCTTCGGGTTGCGACGTGATTGTATACGAGATTGACGGGGGCGAACATTCTTGGGCCGACAAGGATGTCGATACGTCAAAGATATTGTGGAATTTTTTCTCGCGCTATCTAGTGATTGAAAATTGAGGCATTTGTATTAAGTAGGGATATTCATTAAATCCT
>NZ_BAKJ01000078.1 GCF_000614125.1 Bacteroides rodentium JCM 16496 | reverse complement strand
TAATGAAAAATAGTACAGCGTGTATCGCTACCACCTCCCCCTACGGGTACTCCTCCTCCCCGGAGGAGGAGAAGTAAGTTACTCCGTATTTTTTCGCAAACCAATTCTGTTCGACTATAATAAAATCAAAACAGTTTCTTAATCTCTTTCAATCCCATCTTCTCCGCCCGTTGCAACATAAATGCACGGGCGGCTTCGTATTCATTGGGAATGATGCCGTCCAAAATGGCATCCTTAATGGCACTCTTCAAGGCACCTACCTGCTGGCAAGGAGAAAGGCCGAAAGTCTTCATGATTTCTTCACCACTGACCGGAGGCTGGAAATTACGGATACGGTCGCGTTCCTCCAAATCCTTCAGCTTCTGGCGTACCAACTGAAAATTATTAAGGAAGCGTTTCTTACGCTCCATATTCTTGGAAGTAATGTCGGCTTCGCACAGTGTCATCAGGTCGTCTATATCATCACCTGCCTCAAACAAGAGACGACGCACTGCCGAGTCGGTCACTACATCATCCGCTATCACAATGGGACGCATGTGCAGGCTCACCATTTTCTGCACATATTTCATCTTCTCATTCATAGGAAGCTTCATCTTGCGGAAAATATCGGGTATCATCTTCTCGCCAATGAAATTATGGTTATGGAACGTCCAGCCCGCACGGGGTTCCCAACGCTTGGTAGCAGGCTTGGCTATATCATGCAGAAGAGCCGCCCAGCGTAGCCAAAGGTTGTCGGTCTTCTTGCTGATGTTGTCGAGTACTTCGAGCGTATGGTAGAAATTGTCCTTATGGGCGCGTCCATTGCGCGTCTCCACGCCTTGCAGCCTGACAAGTTCCGGGAATATCAGTTCCAGCAGACCACAGCGGTCCAGCTCAATGAATCCCTTAGACGGAATAGGCGACAAGATGATTTTGTTCAGTTCGTCGGCAATGCGTTCTTTGGAGATGATGGAGATGCGTTCGCGATTACGCTCCAGAGAGTCGAATGTCTCATCGTCAATATAGAATCCCAGCTGGGTGGCAAAACGGACACAGCGCATCATGCGCAAAGGGTCGTCACTGAAAGTTATATCAGGGTCGAGGGGAGTCCGGATGGTCTTTTCCTTCAAGTCTCCAATACCGCCAAAGGGGTCGACCAACTCGCCATAACGCACCCGGTTCAGGCAAACAGCCAGTGCATTGATGGTAAAATCACGGCGGTTCTGGTCATCCTCCAATGTACCGTCCTCTACAATAGGCTTGCGCGAATCGTGTGTATACGATTCTTTTCTGGCGCCCACAAACTCAACTTCCGTACCATGGTACTTCAATTGTGCCGTACCGAAATTCTTGAAAACGGAAACATGCGCCCCACGCCCCAGACGCTTACCCAGCGCCTCGGCCATGGCAATGCCACTGCCTACCACCACCACATCAATATCCTTGGAAGGACGTTGCAGGAAAATATCACGTACATATCCACCGACTACGTAACATTCCAATCCCAATTCATCAGCCGTTTCGGATATCCGCTTGAATATATCATCACTAAAATATTGCTTCAGTTCTTCTGCCGTCAAATCTATCATAAATAATGCACTAATGTAATGAATACGCAAATGTGTTAATGACCTATTAGCACATTTGCACATTAAAATGCTGCAAAGATAAAGATATTATTTCTATTTTTGTGGACTCTAACTCCAAGAACAACAAATATGAAAAAAGTAATACTCCTTGCATGCCTATGCTGTACACTCTTCTCTTGCGAAGATGTGGAGAAGAAGGCCGGTGAAAAACTACAAGCTGCCCGCGAAGCGTTTGAACTCGGCAACTACAATGAAGCGAAGATTCTGATTGACAGTATCAAGGTGCTCTATCCCAAAGCGTTCGAGACTCGCCGTGCAGGCATCGGCCTGATGCAGGAAGTGGAACTGAAAGAGCAGGAAAAGAGCCTGGTCTATCTTGACAGCATGCTTCAGGCCAAACAAAAGGATTTCGATGCCGTCAAAGGGAAATACACCTTTGAAAAAGATGCCGAATACCAGAATATCGGCAATTACCTGCACCCTTCCCAAGTGATAGAAAAAAACCTGCACCGCTCTTTCCTTCGCTTCCAGGTAGACGAGAACGGAGTCATGAGCATGACTTCCATTTATTGCGGAGCCCATAATATCCACCATGTGGCCGTCAAAGTCACCGCTCCCGACGGCAGTTTTGCCGAAACACCCGCCGCCAAAGACAGCTACGAAACCACTGACCTCGGTGAAAAGATTGAAAAGGCAGACTTCAAACTGGGAGAAGACGGAAACGTCATGGGGTTCCTTTATCTGAACAAGGACAAGAATATCAAAGTCAACTATCAAGGAGAACGCCCCTATTCCATCACCATGACTGCCGCCGACCGCCAGGCCCTTGCCAGCGTCTACGAACTGGCACAACTGCTGTCATCCATGACGGAAATAAAGAAGAATATGGAAGAAGCCAATCTCAAAATCGAATTTGTAAAAAAGAAGATGGAAGAGAGAAAAGGCAATGCACAAGAATAAAAGATGCCATTAACTGTAAATAGCTGCGGGATATCTTCTCACGAAGACACCCCGCAGTGTTTCCTTTCAACAAGAAAACTATCAATGTTAAACTTACCGGAATGTTAGAAAATTCCGGTAAGAGAGAAACTTCCCTACAGCCGCTACCATAGGGGAAAGTTTTATTTCACAATCAGTTGTCTTGTGCAAGCCCCGTATAGCGGTAACCCGCAACTTTAAGTTTGGAATAAGCCGCCGGAACATTATCGTCATCACTGAATGTTACATAAAATACAATGCTGTCAGCCGGCGTACCATGAGGGGTGGTTGCTGCTCCCGGCAGCACCTTGCCGCTTTCAATCGTCACGTTGCAGTCATAAGCCTCGTTGGCGACAGCGCCTTCCGTACTGAAAGTAAGTGCGTTGACATCCGATTTCACCCTTACTTTATATTCCCAGACATTGCCCGCATCATCTACATACATCTCAGTAGGGACATTGGCAGCCGTATTATAAGTATACAGCATGGTATGTCCTAATCCGAAGACATCCTCGTAGAGCACAGCTCCGCTTGCATCCACGCCATCCACCGTCACATACCATTCTCCGGCAAGCGCTTTGGTGGCAGTATTGCCAACCTCATCTTTTTCGCAGGAAGCCAAAGCAAGTCCTGCTGCCATAATCAATAAATATACTACTTTTTTCATACGTTTCATTTCTTATACATTGTTACATAGAAGTTCATCGGAGTATCCGTATACTCAAGATTATAAGTCATGGTTCCGGTAGCAATATCAAACGTTCCGTCAGTCAGACTTGTTGCCGAATCGCCCCAACCTGCCAGAAAACTGTCCACCAAAGATACAACCCCACCGGATACTGAAATGGTGCCCTGCATGGCATAAGTCGTGCCATAACCGGCACGTACACAATACCACCCGGCCAACAAATCATCCACAGCATAAGTGCCGTCACCGTTGTTCAGTATCAATACCGTATAGTTGCCTCCGTACGCCACTTGGGCGCCTGCACGGAGTCTATAACTCGCAGGATCCACCTCATAAACACCTTCAACGGCATCTGCCGGATCGGTAACGATGACTGTACGCGAAGCAGTGGAAGCAAAGCCGTCGGCATTCACAATGGAGTAAGTGACGGAATACACGCCCGAGTTGGCAGTATTCACGTTGGATGTCACCTTTACATCAGCCGTCACATCTTCCCCGTTCAGGATAGCGCTATAACCCGGCTCTGTATAACCGGCTCCTTTATCCAGATAAAGAGTCGTCTCACCTTCCAGGGTCAACTCAGGATAGTACGTGATGCGTGTCATGCCTGCCGTACTTTCATCATCGCAGCCAACCATCGAAACAGCGGCCAGCGCGAATATCATCAAATATAATAATTTACTTTTCATTGTTCTGTTCAATTTATGCATATTGAAATGATTGGTTACTTGCCCCAAAATACGGGTGATGTATAACCCGGGAAATCCGGAGTATTGGGGTTACGCGCAGAAGAGCTTTCCGCATACGGATAACGCTCCAGAATCTTGTTGTCGCCCACTTGTCCGAATACCTGGATAGGAGTGTAAAGCGTACCTGCCACATACTTCGATACATTGTAAGAGTCCTCATCGCCTATGGAATAGAAGTCACTGCCTTTGGCTGTTCCGAAAGTCGGATAATCCAGACGGCGCATTTCGCACCATGCCTCGAAAGTGTTTACACCGGACAGTGCCACCCATTTGGCGATACCGATACTTTGCTTATAGTTGCTCTGGTCGTAAGGATAACGGGCTATATACTCTGCGGCTCCAGCTACACCTGCTGATGAGAACGAAGCTTCTACAGCAGCGGCATAATGGGCAGCGGCCTCGGTAGCCGTGCCATAACGTGCATAGTATTCAGCGATGAAGAATTCGACTTCCGCCACTGAAATCAAGCAGACCGGAGAGTTGTAGTTCACTACCGGGCGGCACCAGTCTTGCAGCTTGCTTGTAGAACCCGGATAGTTGGTTCCGGAAATGCCGCCGATATATGTTCCCGTACTGTTGGGTGCAAAGAATGCGGTAAGGCGCGGATCCTGATATATGATGTTGTCTTCAGCATCTTTCACCTGCATAGTTCCGATGATGGCCAGATTGGCAGCTACGTTTGTCTGGGTAGAGCCCCAAGCAGAGCTGAATTCCTCGGAGTAAAAGGGATTCATCTGTCCGGGTTCGTTACTCCAACAATCCACATAGCTCACGTCCGCCGTCGGGAAGTTATCTTCAGCAATCAAAGCGGCAACTTCAGCCTGCACGTTCTTCACGTCGGCCATACGCATCAGCATTTTCAGTTTCAGTGCATTGGCAAACTGTATCCATCGGCCTGCCGTAGCAGACGGATAAAGGAAGTTGGCACAAACCGGACTTGAATTCGAGGCATTGGCAAGGGCAGCATCAAGTTCGGCCACCACCCCTTCATAAACCACTTGCCCGTCGTCGTACTTCGGAGTAGCATTGTCAGAGTTAAGTGCTTCCGTATAGGGTACTTCACCATAGCAGTCCACCAAAGCTTCGTAGACAAAGGCACGCAAGGTAGTGGCAGCCAGATAAGTCCCCCAATCCTCTTCTGCCAGCGACTTTTCAAGTACCGTCTTCAAGTTCAGCAACGCTTTTTGGGTGAACTGGGTGTAAGTACCGCTGCTGCGGGTAGCAGACATGTTGAACTGCGAATAGTCCACATAGTTGCTCGTACCGTTCAGTTGGGCATACTGCTGTGCATGATAGCCACCGGCAATGCGCAGGAAATCGCCATAGCTTGCCGCCACGTTCATCTCGATGGCCGGCATCAGCATGCCCGTTTCGATATTGTCTACCGAAGGCGAGTTCGGGTCTTCATTGATATCCAAGTAACTGTCGCAGGAAGCAAGAGTCATACTCAATGCCACAGTCGATATTAGTAATATTCTTTTCATATCTGATTTCTCCTATTTTTAGAATTTAACGCTGAGGCTGCATCCGAATGTACGGCAAGACGGTTGGTGTAAAGCTCACCGAACTGCGTAGCCAAGTCACCGTTAGTAGCCTGGGAAACTGTAGTCGACTCCGGATCGACAAAGTTATTGTCCGAAGCCGTCCATGTGAATACATTATTGCAGAATACGGTCAGTGCCAGGCTGCTCAGTGAGATGGCACGTACCCATGCCTTGGGCACATCCCAAGTCAAGCTGATGTTACGCAACTTGACGAAAGAACGGTCAAGCAGGTAGGCTTCGCCGCCGGCGCCATATCCATAGTCATTGAAGTAGGTCTGGTAACTGCCGTTGTGCTGATAGATGGGAGTGGTGTTCTCCGAATAAGTACCGTCTCCGTTGTCCACAACAGAATTGGGAATGATGAACGGACGACGGCCGTTGTAGGTTGTAGCAATTCCATTGCCGGTAAACTGCATCAGGTTCTTGGTGCGTGAGAACATATAGCCGCCCTTACGGATATCAAGTGCGGCACTCAAGGTAAAGCCTTTGTAAGTAAAGGCTGTATTTACACCGCCGGTCCAGTCATTGTTCATGTTTTTTCCGGTATCTTCAACCGAAGTCCCCAATACCGGCTGCCCGTTGGCATCCACAATGGGTTGTCCGGATTCTGTATATTTAGGCAAGTAAGTATAGAACTGTCCCATTGGCTTGCCCTCTTCCGCATACATATAGACAGCATCATTTCCGGCCGAAAAGCTATAAATGGACACTTTGCCACCCTCAAGACTTTCCGGAAGTGCGATGACCTTGTTATTGTTCTTGGCAAAGTTAAAGTCCAGATTCCAGCGGAAATCCTTTGTCTGGATGGGCACTGTATTCAGCACCAGTTCGACACCGCTGTTACGGACTTTACCGAAGTTGGTCACCATATAGCTGTAACCGGTTGAGGGGTCGACCGGCAATGTGAAAATCTGGTCATTCGTAGTACGGTTGTAGTAGGAAGCATCGATACCGAGGCGACCGTTGAAGAACTGCAAGTTCAAGCCCACCTCAAATTCTGAAGTCATTTCCGGTTTCAGCGTGGAACTGCCCTTCGTGTTGGAGGCCTGGAACGCATTGGAGCCATTCATCGGGAATTGCGCTATTCCACTTCCATAATAGCCGTTTGCCACGCCTTGAATGTAAGTGACTCCCGTCTGATAAGGGTCGGCATCATTACCCGTCTTACCATATGCCAGACGCAATTTACCAAAACTGAGCACTTTGTTTTCCGGAATGAGCCTTGTAAAAATCCAGCTCAGTGTAGCGCCCGGATAAAAGAAGCTGTTCTTGTCGATGGGCAATGTGGAAGACCAGTCGTTACGGGCAGTCAGGTTCAGGTAAACCATATCGTCCCATCCCAGCGTGACATCTCCAAAGAGTCCCACCAAACGGCGCTTGTTCTGGCTTTCTCCAAGAGTGGTTTTCGTGGCACCGTTGCTCAAATCCCAAAATCCGGTATGGAAAGTCAAATCATCCGTCTGTCCGGTTATTCTGGTAAATGAACGTTCATTCATGTTGACACCCGCATTGATGTTTACATCCAGTCTGTTGTCCAGAAACTTATCGGCATAGTTGGCAAGAAAGTCATGGTTCAACTCCAGATGACGTCCATAACGCGCATACACATACCCGCTTTGGTTCATGTTAGAAGGTGCGTAACCATAGTCATTGTCAATCAAGGCATCATCCAGTGCAATCTGCGGTGACCCTATTTTCACATCATAGTCGGTGTAGTCAAATCCCATACGGTAAGAGAATGTCAATTCTTTGATTGGCTTGATGTCTGCCTGGATTTTACCATAAATCTGCTTGGAAGCCGTATGATTGTAGTTATTCTCCAATGACCAATAAGGATTGGTGATGCCGTAAGGAGTAAAGTAAGCTTCCGGAGTATTGAAAGGCGAACTTGTATCTTTCATATCCACAATGGAGATATCACGAGGCATCTCAAACAAGCCGTCAATAACGGAAGTTCCCTGAAAGCTGCCGACGGCATCGGTAGCCGTGCGTGCAAAGTTAAGGGAAGAAGACACCTTCAGCCAGTCGGCAGCATCATAGCTGCCACGGAAAGCGATGGTATTACGTTCGAATGTATCATAGTCCTTCGGCATGATACCGTCATCATTGGAGTAAGAATAAGAAAGGTAGTAGTTCATCTTGCTGTCACCGGAAACACCACTCAGTGCGATATTGTGGTTTTGAGACCATCCCAAATCAAAGAAATCCTTCACATTATCTTTTTTGGCACTATATTCATGAATCAGTTGCTGATGATTCCAGACCGGGCCATATACCTGCAGAGAACCGTCAAGGGCAGGCCCCCAGGAGCCATTCTCGATGAATGTCTGGCCGCCGTTCCATCCTTGTCCGAACTCGTTCTGCATTTCGGGCAGCAAAGAGACCTGACGTGCCTGCAAGCTTCCATTATAGCTGATGGAGAAGTTCCGGCCATCTCCCTTCTTTCCGGTCTTTGTAGTAATGATGATGACACCGTTGGCTGCACGGCTACCATACAATGCGGTGGCAGCAGCACCCTTCAGCACAGTCATGGACTCAATGTCTTCCGAAGAGACATTGGCGATACCGCCCGTCGCCACATTCTTGCCGGAACCGGAGAACATATTGTTCTGCAAAGGCACCCCGTCCACTACATACAGCGGCTGGTTGTTGCCATTGATGGAACTGAAGCCACGGATAACGATATTGCTTACCGAACCCGGATCGGAAGAAGTGGAACTTACCTGGAGACCGGCCACCTTGCCGGAAAGTGCATTGGCAACGTTCGTTGTACGTGCGCTGATAATCTCGTCACTCTTCACCGTGGTGGCAGAATAGCCCAATGTCTTTTCCGAGCGGGAAATGCCCATCGCCGTCACCACGACCTCGTCCAACACTTCGGTGTCCGGCTTCAAGGTAATTTTCATTAATCCCTGTTTAATTGGAACTTCTTGCTGCTGCATTCCTACGAACGAAACGC
>NZ_BAKJ01000079.1 GCF_000614125.1 Bacteroides rodentium JCM 16496 | reverse complement strand
CTTCTGTCTTGAACTGGCTAAGGAATTCCTTGCTTAACACTTCATCGGGCACTACTTGATTCTTTTCTTTCATAATTTTCTTCATTTTGCAAATGTATAAAATAAAATATACGAGACTCAAACTTGAATCCCGTATTATTCCATTTACACAAAATATTTTATAGTGCCAAGAAAAATGAGAAAAGATTACTTCTAAACGACTCAGAAGACTTGTAAAAACGCAAGTTTGACATATTATGTACATCTATTTTGGAAGTAACTAAGCTTTTGAATGGTAAGCTGTAATAGTCAAGACTTGTTCAGAAAGATGGCCTTTCACTTCAACGTTTCGCTTACTGCAATCAATCTCGCCAAGGGCACTTGCAAAAGAATGAAAATCAAATATTCGGTTTCTTCATGCAAGTCGGTAACACACAATGCCAATATGCTTGAACGGCGTGTTCGCCATTCAAGCAGACACGACATTAATTGACAAAATTTTCAAAGAACTACTTTTATTTACCGCAGAACCACTTAGACTTGGCTAATTTTTAACGAACTATTGAATATATTTTCAATACATTTTGCGGAATTTTCTCTTGCTCTAGACGTAGGTTGTGAGACTTGATATGATTATACAGTGTGGCTTCCGCAGGGGTAAGATGGAGAGGCTTTGATACATTGCTTGGAGTGCCTTTGTCGCCTTCAAAATAGGTGTCAAAGGTAGCGCGATCCATCAGAAGGCTTTGCGTCTGGGGAAAATAACTGCGGAACTGCGAGAGAATTTCGAAGCCCTGTACATCAATGTCGCCCCAATAGTATAGGGAAGCGTGCCGCATGAATGGAACAGACTTGAGGATGCCAACGGTGAATCCATGCCCCCAAATCAGCAGACTTCCTGCCAACTTGGGAAAAGTCAGGAAGTTGACTTTATTCTCCACCACAAACACCTTCTGCACAGGCAACGATAACGCACAGAACTGACTCTGAGGCATCGTCAGATCGTCTACACCAGAAAAGTATTCACTCGCAATCGATGCTTCCAACACACGAATGCGCACCCATGGCTCATCGTATCGCAATCCAAAGCGCTTTTCGAACTCCTTCTCATCCGAACAGACATGCTCTACAATGACAATATCCAGCAACTCACGAAGCACTCCCTTATTGCGCTCAATGAACTTGGTGTGCACCTCAATAGGCAATTCACGAATGTACAACTCAGGACAAGGATTCGCCACAAAATAGCGCAAAACTTTCAACAAATCAGGCCAAGAGGAAGCATTCTCGATCACCTTAAGTGGATAGCGTTCCACCCATGGACGAAGCTGCGGAAACTCATTAAACAACATCGCCACATCCTTGCGAAACTGTGACACTTCACCACCCTTCAGCAAGAAGCGCTCAACGTCCGATGCACTCCTGAACAACACACGCTCAGGCAGATCCTGTTCGCCCAATGCTTTCGTTTTCACTGTTTTCCACTCAATCGTGTAACCAAAGCCCTTCACCTCTTTCGATTGCGAACGGATGTCCGTCAGTTCGTGCTGATACTCATCCATCGATGCGCTCGCTTTCTTATCGCAAGGAATCACAATTGGTTCAAACTCAGAGCCAGCGACCACTGAACGCAAATAATCCACATACTTGCGTTCTGTCTTCTTACGTATTTCTGCTGCCGTTATCATACCTCCATACTCCTTTCACGTTCTGCCTTAAACTCACTGATAGGCATATTATAGAGTACAGAACGGTCGCCCTTGCGCTCCACATAATGCACATACGAAATATCGTTCTCCACGATGTGGATGTTGTCACTCGGAGTCACCACGAGCAACTGCAGGTGGAGCTGTTTGCAGAGCGAAATCAGATAGCGAGCCTTGTCCTCGTCCTGTGCGCGAAAAGCCTCATCTATGGCAATGAAGCGGAACGAAGAGTCGAGTCCGTTCTTAGTCAAGCCAAACTGATAAGCGATAGCTGACCCCAGGATGGTATATGTCAATTGCGCCTTCTCGCCACCTGACAGCTGTCCCATAGCCTCGTAGGTGTTACGCTTCTGATCATCGTCTTGATAAAACTCCTCCGCCTTATATGTGTACCATCCACGCACATCCATCACCAACTTTCGCCATGATTCGTCTTGTAAACGAGACATCAGCGGTTCGATATGCTGTTCAAAATGAATCCTGCTGCCATCGATTGTCGAATTCATCTCATGGATGTTCGGGATTGCATTGCTCAGAAGGTCTTGGAACTCCTTCAAATCCACGTTCAATCGTTTGGCTGCGACCAACTGGATATACGTCTTTGGAGCATCCTTGAAATCGATGCCCACAAGATACGAATTCAATTGGTCGATGGTCTTGGTGATAGACTGGCGCCAGTTCTGGAAGAACATATTGAATGCACTGACCTTGTTGATGATATTCTCCTGTAAATACTTGTTGAAGCGCGATTCAAACCCAGGCAGATCTTCGTCCAGCAATCGTTGGTAATAGGTCTGATATTCGCCCACAAACTCCACGGCTTCGGGCAAACGGTTCACGTCCGAACGCCAATCGCGATACTTCGCGGTAATTTCCTCAGTGGGATTCTTGAAGCGATAAA
This sequence comes from Bacteroides rodentium JCM 16496, assembly GCF_000614125.1. Taxonomy (GTDB): domain Bacteria; phylum Bacteroidota; class Bacteroidia; order Bacteroidales; family Bacteroidaceae; genus Bacteroides; species Bacteroides rodentium. The sequence continues at coordinate 5,812 of NZ_BAKJ01000079.1, read as the reverse complement.
TCAGGTTCTTCAAATCGCCACTCTTGCTACCCTTCGTCTCACGTTGTTTCCGCAAAGCGGAATTGATGTCACTTTGTAACGTGTCACGCATTTTGTCCAAACCCACCAATGCCACATTCAGTAAATCTGTGTGTTGCGACTCAAAAGCATCGGTATCAACAACGCCTATTTGAGCCAAAGCCAAAGCACAATCATTGCTCTGTTTCTTGAGTATATTCTCACGATTTTCCAATAATGCTTTGTTACCGATAGCTTCATTAAACTTCTCCTCAAGTGCACCAAGTTCCTTTCTCACCCTCTCCAATTGCCCCTGCAACATCTTCACCTTATCATTGGTCTCCTCCAGTTGTCGCTTCTGTTCTTCCTTTTGCTGAATGACGAGTGCACACGACCACCAGTCGATATCATCAAATTTATCGTATTTATCAAACAGCTTCGAGTAGGTTTCTCGCTTCTCCTGAGCATTCTTTGTATCTGCCTCTATACGACGGACTTTGGTTGCCACCTCCTTTTCATCCTGCTGCAACTGGCGTACTTCCGCCTGCAGCATGGCAATCTTCTCCTTATTGTCCCAGCCCAACACATAGTGTTCCTTGCCTCGTGTCTCTGGTCGGTCGTCTTTCTCATGCTTACCACCTCTCGCTTTTATCAGTCCCTCTTTCGTTACTGCTTTCTCTTGCAGATAGTTGAAGTCCGCAAGCGAATCAACACAACTATAGTTGAACTCAGCAAATAACCTATCCTCAAGCCAATCCAAATACAAGCACTTTGACTTGTATTCAACCTTACGGAGCAACGAATCCACCTTCAATGTCCTATCCTCAAACTCACGAAGAGGCTCTGTGCCCTCGTATCGCTGATACACGATGCGTCCTCGCAGATTATGACCATTCACATACTCATTCACCTGCTTGTAATACTTCTCTGGCACCACCAATCTCAAGGCAAAATTGTGCAGAATACGCTCGATGGCATACTCCCAATCGCACTCAATATCCTTCACACGTATCAGTTCACCGATGAATGGAATCTCTTCGGCGGTTGCACCAACAGCTCCAGTATCTCATCACGAATCTCAGCCACACGACCAGAGATATTGTTCTTATGCTGCTGCAGATAGCGTATAGTATCCACTCGCTCTGATATCGTGCAGTTGATTTCATCCTGACGGTTTTGTGCCTGACGCTTCTCTTCCATGAGTTGCCTGTCAATCTTTACCTGCAGAGCATCTTTCTCGTGTTTGGCGGTCGCACGATTGGCATCGAATACCTCTGCATCAGGACTTTGTGTCAGCTCCACCGTCTTTGCTAGCTTATCGTATTCTTCGGCTTTGGCCTTGCGGTTATCACGCATCTTCACCTTCTGATTGATTTCCTTCTCAATCTCACGTATCTGCTGACCCACCTCGTCCTTCTCAATAGCCACCGACAAGCGCGTCTGCTCTTGTTCCAGCTCACTCTTCTTCACCTTTAACGCCTTCAACTCATCTTCCAGTTTTCTCAAGTTGCTCTTGCAGCGCGCCAACTCCTCGTTGCACAAATCCACCGTTCGCGCAGCAAACCAATAGGCCACCACACTCTTCTCTTGCTCCAATTCAGCTATGCGTGTGTCTATCGCCATCAGTTCCTTTGCCAATGTATTGATAGGTTCCAGTTGGGCAATCTGCTCCTTCACCTTATCGATATTGGTTTTCGCCTCCATCAGATTTTGGAAGTTGTCCTTTAGTTCCTGGTACTTTTCCTCAGCCGGCACTTCCTCGAGCATATTCGTACGGATGAAACTGTCTAGATCGTCCAACACTTTCACGCCCACTATTTGATTGAAGAGTGTAAGCGCCTTGTCCGAACGCATTCCGAAGAGGGCTATCATCTTCTCGCCATACGCAACCGGGCCGTCAAAAAACTCTATCTTGCGTCTTGTGTCATTCGTATTGTATTTCTTCGTCAGTCGCTTGCGCCAGTCGCCATGCAGGTCAAACTCCGAAAAGTCGCGCTTTATAGTCAGCGGTTCGCGAGCTATACCAAACAACACCTTCAGTTCCTCGCCAGTGTAGTAGCGCACCTGAAACAGCGTCACCACACGTTTGTCCACATTGCAGAACGATGCAAGAAGTACCGAACGTGCCCCTTTGTCTCGCAATCTAAGCGTGGTAGTGCTCGCTGCACCCTCCTGCTGCTGATTGCCATAGTTGCCAAAGAAGTACGACTCCTCTGTACGGTTGCCCTTCTTCTCCACACCCGATGATTGGTTGTAGAATCGTTGGCGCTTCAGTGGCACTAGCAGCGTGAGCAGAGCATCTACCAGCGTACTCTTGCCCGATGCGTTGGCACCGGTCAGCAGCGAGTTATTGCCCTGCGTATTCATGCAGTACACCTTTTGGTCGAATGTACCCCAGTTCCACACTTCCAAATAGTCAAGCTTGAAGCCTGCCACTTCCGGACTGGTATTAAAGAGATTCATCTGCTGCATCATAGTCGTTCAGTTTGTTTTTGAATTCCAATAGATCGTCCAGTGTCACCTTCTCCTTGATGATGCGATGTATTTTATAGCGTTTCTCGCCCTCAGCATGCTTTGCTTCCACAAGGAAACCAAAGCTGACGATGCTGTCGATATAGCGGTCAAGGTCTTTCTCAAACTTGGCACGATTGAAGGTGGTGGGCAGGAACAGTTCCGCCTCTTCCTTTATTTCAGTGGCGGTTACATACTTATACGAAGCCTGCGACTCTGTTGGATTGCTGTCGAAGTCTTCGAGTATCTGCCTCAACACGATGAGTATCACCGACACCTCAAAACCATACAACCTTCTCGACGTCATGTTCAACGTTTTGTCATCGTCCAATTTCAGTTGCTTGACAAAGGCAAAACCCTCATCCTTTTTCACGATGAGTTCCAGCCCCATCACGCTGATATAGTCCAGTATCTCGCTCTGGTAGTCGAGTACATCATTCCACACTACATCGTCTTTCTCTACGATGCCTTTCAGAAGTTTCACCACAGCCCTGCTGTATGGTTGTATATTTGTTGCGTTCATCGTGTTATTATGATTTCGGGAATTGATATCGTTTTGTTTTCTGCAAAAACAATATATTGCTGGCGCTCTTCGTTTACCACAGTCTTATATTCCTTCAGCACGCCAATGTATCCAAACACTTCCGACAGACCTTTCTCCACACCCTCGTTCCGTTCTATCACCTCTGCTAGTGTCGTCTGCTGTCTGTCGTACAGCACCTTGTTAATGCGGTCTCTCAGCACCAAACGATCGATGTGATACGGATTGTAGAGTTTGCCTATGCGCTCCAAGTCGTCCAGACTCAGTTCAGCCATATCAGGCTTATCCTTATACACAGTCTCTTTTATAGGAGCCAGAGTCAGAGGGCGCTCGACTGGCAGATTGATATCGATAGTTTCATATTCAAGCGAAGCTTCTGGTTTCTCTTTCTGTTTGGTGGCTTCGATGAGCAGTTTCTTTATATCATTAATCACCTGCTTTGTCACCTCTGCATTCATCTGTCCGTTCTGGCGAATGATGCGACTCAGTTTCTCGCTCATGCGATCGTTGGTTTTCGCCACCTTCTCGCCTGCGTCAAACAGATGCTTTTTCATTTCCCTGAGAAACATGTCATGCGCATCAATGCCTCTATTCTCCAGTGTTTCATAGAGTGCACCAGTCAACTCGTCCCATTCTTTCTGCAGATCGACCGAGAGCAGGAATTCCCAGAATGCATAGAAACTCTTGCCTTGTTGCGATTGTTTCAGTTCGCCATACGCATCAAAGATGTAGTTCAGCAATACTTTCTTCTCCGCATTGTCTGTCTGGCGCTCATATATCTCTTTGATAATCCCCTTGAAGTTGTCATCCACCTCCTTGAAATCGCTAAGCAGCTCCTTAGCCAGTTTATTCAAGCTATTGTATCGTGGTTCTATCTGGTAGTCCTCATACACCTCGACCTCTTCGCCCATCTCCAGTCGCTGAATCTGATGCTCTATCTCCATTTTTTTGGCTCGGAGCAGTTCCAGTCGCTTCTCGCGGTCCTCGTTCGAGTATTCCACCAATTCCTTCAGTTGGGCAAACAGCGTCTTGAACTTCGATTCCGTACCGATGTAATCCTCTTTTTTCAAGCTCACCACCCAATCCATCAGTTTGCTTGTGTGCGACGAAATCTCGTATATCACCTCTCCCTCTTCGTTCTGATAGTTGGTCAAGAATCCCTTATCTGTCCAGTCTTTGATGAGTCGTTTTGCTTTCTGTTCGTTCGACTCCCCTAGTCTTGTCATTTCAAGATTATCCTCCACCAACGCATTTTCCTGCTCATCCAGTCGGTTCTCCAGTAGCATGTGCAAGCGTTCCTGCATTATAGCCGACTGTCCCTCAAACGCCTCAATGACAAAAGACAAGAAGAAATCCACACTTCTTGATTTTATGAGTCGTACGCTTGGTGACTCTCGTAATATTTGTGTTATTTCTTCTACTTGCATATCCATCAGTATATTTCTTATATGTTATTGTCACATCTTTGAAGGATAAACGAGCACCTCCTCTTCCCCTACTTCTAGCACCTTTGCTATCTGAAATAGAGTCTTGAGGCTGGATTATGCTGCATTCGTGCACCATTTTAATACTGTAGCAGGATCTAAGGTAATTGTTCTACAAGCCACTTGTTTGTGCGCTTCTTCTCTGCCAACATTCCTTTGATGCGATTTATGTCCTTATCCATGACTATGCATTACATATTATTTAGGGCAAAATATTAGGTGACTATATACTATCTTACAGCAAAATCCTCTATACACGATTATACGATTTATAGAAGGTTTATATTTTCTATATCCTACCGCTTAACAAGGATTCACACTTTAAGGCAATATATAGTTACCATATTTTATATGTTTCTCAATTGTGTGGCAAAATTACAAAATATTACTGAAAAACGAAAAGTTCAGTGATAAAACGAAAAGATCATGCGCTAAATTCTATGACTTCATTCTTCAGCCTTCTCTATTTACAAGCTTTATTTATTATGTGTTTAACAGCAAGCCTTCCTCAACTACCGAAAAATCTGTATAGACATATTTGATTAGGAGGAAACGCCAGCATTAGGAAAACTTCTTCATAAACCTTACCACTTCCGATATCGTACAAAAGTCAAACTTACCGGTTCTTATCATATAGGATTGCAGAAATATAAATATAGCGTGCCTTATTTAGTATGTAGACTAGTAAAGTACATACGAAGTACTACAAATATTGAATATCTCATTGACAGATAAAACTCATCTGAGAGACCTCTTTGATAAAACTAAATTTCAAAATGACAAAGAACGATTCGGACCAAATAGGCCAAGTTCATTTAAATTTTAATTCGGACCAATTTTAATGGGACACTAGTGATCCTAAAACTTAAAACATATATACCAAACCCTTATTTTTCTAATTTAAATTGAGCCTCTTTCTCTTTAATAAGCAATAAAGAAATATCAAATAAGGCCTTTATAGTACTATTTAATTCAAGCGAAAAATCTTTAATCGAAGTGGTCATCTTATCAACATCATCATAGTATGAAATAATTTTTTTATCTAATCGTTCCAGTTCCATGTTAACATCCTTAATCTCTTGCAGAAATAACTTTCTCTTTTCTATATCTACCGCTTGTTTACTTAATTCCAATAAGATATTTTTTCGATGCATATTATTCTCTTTTATTTGAATATCATATCTGTTTTGATTAACACGTTCTATAAAAGAGAGTTCTTGATCCAATAAATCCGATAGTCCAATACGTGCTTTAATCCAGCATTCTTCATAAGTCTTTT
>NZ_BAKJ01000080.1 GCF_000614125.1 Bacteroides rodentium JCM 16496 | reverse complement strand
GCCGGGGTCAAAATACGAAGTGACCATGTTGGTTGCTTCGGTAATGCCACCGATACCGTTACCCTGGGCGAAAGCCCCCATTGAAACCAGCAGCGTCATGGCTGCCAAAAAGAATCTTTTTTTCATGTGTCGAAACATTTAATTAGTGAGACAAAAAATCGTTTCGACGACAAATATATAGCACTTAATTTATTGATTTACAAACATTACGACCTATGACACCGTATGTCATCACGTTACACCGGGAGGGGATTATTTATATAAATTGATGTAGTTAATCTACTTGCAATCAACATCTATAAAATTTATCAATATACTATATAATATAAGCTAATCAATAATAGAATATGGCTAACTTTGTATTCTCTTAAACAAGCAAAATCAAAATGTTATGTGTATAATAAAAGAACTTTCATCAACTATTGATTTTATTAGTAGTTTTCAACAAAATGTTAAAATATCAGGGCTGCCATTTACAGATAGAAATGCTCAATTGTCTATCAATGATAGAGAATTGAGCCTTGATTTTCAGCTAACAACAGAAGAAGCTCTTAAAAGCTATAGCTCTGGATTCTTAAATCGTTTTTATGTAATAAGTAACAATGAAGATAAGTATGTAGTTCCAGATCAAAATGGAGTATTAAATGGAAGTATAAACTTAGGCAACTCTGATGCGGAATTACAAAATTATAATATTCGTATTTCACGATTGATGAATGGAAAATGGAATGAAAAAGAGAAATACTACTATAGATTTCTTTTGCCAATTGAAAAAGTTTTTTGGATTAGCGATATAAGAACTTTTGCTTATCAAACAGGTAGAAGTATGTATTTAGGTTTGATACCAATTAAATTTCCCGAAGGTGAAATTCAAATATATCCAGTATCTATAGGTGAACAGAAATATCTTGCAATAGAGTCTGAAATAAAATGTACTTATGAAATGATGCAAAAGTACATTTATTCAATTTCTTTATCATTGGGGTTAATTACGTCTACTATTCCTTTTGATTACGCATATATAATTGCAACAGAAACGGAAAACTTTACAGACGATTTAATATGCGGATTCACACAAATGAGACCAACTATTAAAGGACAATATAATTTCTTTACGACGAATATGTATTCTATTCGAGAATGTTTGAAAAGGAATCATGTTGATTATGCAATGAAACAACTGTATGATGGAGAAACATTTAAAGCCCATTTACAGGATTGGATACAGATTGATGAATTTGCAAAAATAGTCCTAATGTTATATGGAAAAGAAGCTTTAGCAAGAGCGACTTTGATTTTGATAGAATCATCCACTATGTCATTAGACTACCAAGGAGCAATGTGTGCTGTTGCGCTTGAAACAATTTGCTCAGCACTTGAAGATTCTAAAGATAAACCCTATATGAGTAATGATGATTGGAAAACAAAAGTAAAACCCTCGTTTGATGAATTGATCAATAGTCTTTGCAAAGAAAAAATAATTACAGAAGCTCATGCTGTCAATATGAGAAACAAATTAAATTCTTTTAATTTAGGATCAAATAAAGATAAGCTCTCTTTGCCATTCTCTAAAAGAAACTATACACTTTCAGAACAAGAAAAGGATGTAATTAATAGCAGGAATAGATTTCTTCATGGCCATATTCTTGGACATTGTTTTGAAGAGTCTTTTCAGGAAATAATGTACGCAAGTCTTGAATTACAAAAATTATGTGCATTATTGTTATTTCGAGAAAGTGGATTTCATGGATTGATTGTGAATAATGCTGTTTTGATGGGTCTTAACAAAGCCACTTCAGTAGAAGAACCAGTTTTAGTATAATTATCTTCTAATTTTTATGACAAAACATTTATATATAATAGGTAATGGTTTCGACCTTCATCACGAAATTAATAGTTCATACAAAGATTTTCATGAATGGATGTATGAAAATAATCCTGATGTAATTGAAAAAGCCGATGAGATTTATGGGATTTGCGATGACGAATGGTGGTCTGACTTTGAAAATCAATTGGCATCTTTGGATACCGTAAGATATAGCAGTGAAATTGCATTTGAAAATCAACCGGATTTAGCCTCAGATCATTGTGATAGGACATGGAATGATGCTCAAATTGAAGTCGAGAATCAATTAGAAGAATTATATTCTGATCTTAGAAAGTGTTTTCATGAATGGATCATGCAATTGAAGTCTCCTTTGGAATCAAGAAAAATAGATTTAATTATTCCAGATTCTGTATTTATAAATTTTAATTATACCAAAACATTAGAAAATCTATACGGAATAAATCAGCACAATATCCTTCATATCCATGGATGTGTTGATGAAGATGAAGATTTTATTTTAGGTCACGGCAAAGGCTATGAAGAATTAAAAAGTATAAATACGGTTGATTTGCCAGAACCTCCAGAAGATCTATCTGCTGAAGAATTATCTGAATTTTACGAAGAACATACAAGTGACGGACAAATGCTGCATGAACAACTTGCAGAAGATGCTGCAATTAGTGGCGTAGCTTCTCAGAGAAAACCTGTAGAAGAAATTATTAAAAAGCACAGCCAGTTCTTCAACACACTTGCTAAAATAACCAATATACATGTTTATGGATTGTCATTGTCTGAGATTGATGTACCATACCTTCAACACATATCATCAATAGTCGGGCCTGCGAAATGGGAATTTAGTGACTATAAAGGTACTAATTCATTCAAAATTAAACGATTTTGCGAAAATAATAATATTCACAATTACAATGTCATAGAATTGGAGAGCATAATTGATACCGCACAACTAAAAATCCCATTTCCTGATTTGTGACAATTGATTTTTGAAAAGGGCGCGCCGATATCACATCGACGTACCCGAAAGATGGCTACCAAAAGAAACATTAAACAAATTCATTTATATCAAAAGTCTTCATCTTCTTGGATGTGGACTTTCGTCTTGTCAATGGTCTGCCTGAATCATCCAGACATTCATTAAGCAAACGGTGTATCTTTTCTTGATTGCTCAACTTGTCTGTAAGAAAAGAAAGTATAACCGTGTCCTGCATCTTGTGATGTATAGTAGAAGCTGCGCGGATGGCTTTCTGTTCATCGGGAGCTTCTGACATCAGTACATCTGCCACATTACTTATGTCCTCAAAAGTCATAGCCGTATCAAAATCCGGATCAGGTTGTGTATCCACAGGAGCCATCAATTCTTCCTTTTCTTCTTCAGTCAGTCCCTTTTCCTCCCGGATTACATCCTCCGGATTGATTTCTGCATCTTCTTCTATGGGTTCTTTTTTCATGGGTTCGGAACGTGTGGGAGTTTTTCTCGCCACTTCCGGATCTTCCAAATAAACAATCTTTGTCTTGCCGATTACGTCATCGGCAGCATAAGGAATAGACGGAAGGTCGTTTGGTGGCGTATCTGTTTTTGCCACCGGTTTTTTACGCCTTGCCTTTTTACGGGCATTACGTGCCTTTTGCTCCATACGTTTCTTGCGATATTTCCATAGTCTGATACGGACAATACGCATCAAACAATAAATTTTGTCCCATATACCATACACCTGGCGGTTGAATATGAATATCCACAAATGCCACAATATAAAAATCAAACAGACTATCTTTACTACGAAATATATTTTTTCTGCCATATCTAAAATGGTTTTAATGGTTTATAATACTCTTTGTTGTACAATTCATTGATTTCCTCCCAATGCTGTTGGATATGTTCCACGAGGATATTGCTTATATACCCCGATATGCTCATGTCCGGGGCAATGACCGGAAGTACACGCTTGATACATTCGGCAACTTCACGGTTTATATAGACATGTGAACGGTTGGATGCGGGTATATTGACCAAATACTTTTCCCTATAGCTGTCTGTTTCCTCTTTCTTTTTCCGCGGCTTTGCGGAAACCGCTTTCTCTGAAGATGAATTGGCGGATTCTGTGACGGGAGGAACTTCCGGTTCCGGTTGTTTCGCATTTTCTTCAGCGGGCTTCTCCCTGCCGAAGACAGGTATGTCCCCGACAATGATATTCTTGAGGACTTCCTCATTCACTTCCACTTTTTTCTTTGTCATGGCTGTATCAGTTTAAGTTTGACAATCAGCTCTTCCGCCAGTTCTGCGATGCCGCTTCCTTCCAGTTGCTTGGCAGGAGGAGACAGCAGCGTACAGCGAAAAAAAGCACGTTTGGAATGGGTGATTTCTTTCTCATAGCGGCACAAGTCGGGAAGCGTATTTTCGAGAACAGTCAGGTGCAGTTCCTTCATTACTTCCGAGTACGACTTGTAAATTTCCACATTGGTCCGTTTTTTCAGTCTATTCCAGAAGAAGATGATATCCTTGAGTGGAACATCTTTCATGTTCCTGATATAATCGAGTACCGTTGTGGAAAAAGCAAGTGTACTCTGCATGATGATAAGATCCGGAGTAGTAGGCGTCAGCACATAATCCATATTGACGATAGTACGGAATACCCCCGAGGATTCCACTGTTCCTGGCAGGTCCACGAAAATCAGGTCATAATCTCCGTTTGCAGCAAGTTTGTCCGCAGCCTCCCTCGCCTTTTCTGCGGTGGATCCGACAACGGGATATGCTTTCTTTTGTACGCGTTCCCATTGTTGTTGCAGTAATTGCTGGTAATAGGTACTGTTGGCGACAGCCTTCTTGTCCCGTTCCCTCATACGTACAAGGCTGTGCTGGGGTGAATCACAGTCAATGATTGCCACGTTCAAATTTTTCTCGAAATGGAAGTAGCTGGCAAGGACTACCGTAAGGGCTGATTTCCCAACCCCTCCTTTCTGGTTGCTTACGGCAACAAATAAAGGTTCTTTGCTCATAATTTTTCTTTTTAAATGGTTATTGAATAATTGTCAGTTCCATCCATCCGTCAATCCGTGAACGCTTCTTTCCAACCAACCGCCGAATACTGCATCCGTTATCGGACTTATCCACCATTCCAGCCGATAGCGCATCTGTTATCATATCCGGCTTTCCGTTAATGGTCGGACTGTTGGTCATGACATTCCGATAACTGTCATTTCCTACATTGTTTCCTCTATTCCGATCGCTAACGGAAGCATCAGACAATATGACCACTATACCATTATCGGAAGTTCGGTTTCATCCGTTCACGCTGCAAATAAAAGGGTATTTTTTCATACCGGCACCATGTTTCAAGGGAGGTGACGACCTGTGTCACCGTTTGTCATCACGTTACATATAACTTGCTATTTTACAGTATAATAAACCGCCATAACTTTGCACCGACAACGAAACGGATACCGCTGCGGGGCTTTCCCGAAGCCGAAGAATGAGGCTGAAGTCAAACTCAATTTGACGGAAGGAAAATTCATGTTCAAGCGAACATAGCAAGTTGTGTTTTGGGCAGCCCGAAATATTTCGGGCAACCCAAAACAACTTGCCGCTCGCTTGACGGCTCGGGGTGGGATTCACTCCAAAGTCGTGAATCCGGGACGGAAGATCAGAAACAAAAACATCAATGCGTATGGAAGAAAACAAGAACAGAAAAACAAGAAAAAGTGCAGGCCGGAAATCAAAATCCGATCCTGCCGTGTACCGTTACGGTATCAAATTCAACTCACGGGAGAACGCGCAATTTGAACTCTCGTTCCAGAAATCGGGTATGGCTTACCGTGCAAGGTTTATTAAATCGGTACTACTTAACAGGGAAATCAAGGTGGTCAGAATCGACAAGGCGACGATGGACTACTATGTCCGTCTTACCAATTTCTACCATCAGTTCCAGGCCATCGGCAACAACTACAACCAGACGGTAAAGGCAATCAAGAACAACTTCGGGGAGAAACGGGCATACGCCCTGCTCCGCAATCTGGAAAAGGCGACCATAGATCTGGTGGTGCTGGGCAAGCGGATCATCATGCTGACCCGTGAGTTTGAAGAAACCTACCTTATCAGAAAACAGAGGGAGGAGGAATGACATGGTGGCAAAAATCAACAGGGGCGTGTCGCTCTATGGGGCTGTCATCTACAACCAGCAGAAAGTGAACGAGTCCATGGCACGTATCATTTCGGGCAACCGCATGATTGCCGATGTCACGGGCAATCCGGAGCATGTCATGAGGAACACGCTCTGGGCTTTCGAGAACTACCTGCTTGCCAACAGGAACACGGAGAAGCCGGTGCTGCACATATCGCTCAACCCTTCGGCGGACGACAAGCTGACCGACAACCAGTTCGCAGACCTGGCAAGGGAGTATATGCAGAAAATGGGGTACGGCGACCAGCCCTACATCGTGTATATCCACGAGGACATAGACCGCAGGCATATCCATATCGTTTCCACCTGCGTGAACGAGAAAGGGGAAAAGATTGACGACGCCTACGAGTGGAACCGCTCGATGGAGGCCTGCCGGGAACTGGAACGGAAGTTCGGACTGAAGCAGGTGGAGGACAAACGCAAGGAACTGTTGGAGCCGTACCTCAAGAAAGCGGACTATCGGAATGGCGATGTAAAGCAACAAGTTTCCAACATCCTCAAAAGCGTGTTCTCCACTTACCGTTTCCAGTCATTCGGGGAGTATAGTGCGTTGCTGTCCTGCTTCAACATCGAGGCGAAACAGGTCAGGGGCGAATTTGGAGGAACACCTTACAACGGCATTGTCTATACCCTGACAGACAATGCAGGCAAACCGGTATGTACGCCCATCAAGTCCTCCCTTATCGGAAAACGCTTCGGTTATGAAGGACTGGAAAAGCGTATCGGTTACAATACCCGTGAATACAAGAACAAGAAATGGCAACCCAAGATACGGAACGGGGTGGCACTCGCCATGCACGGCTGCCGGGGCAACCGGAGGATTTCATCCGTCTGCTCAACAGGCAGGGAATAGATGTGGTATTCCGTGAAAATGATGAAGGACGCATTTACGGCGCAACTTTCATCGACCACAGGAACCGGGAGGTCTATAACGGCTCGCGGCTCGGCAAGGAGTTCTCGGCAAATGCCTTTGAACGCCTGTTCAACGAACCGGGCAATATCCCGGACCTGGATGCTCCCACACCGGATATCAGCGGGCAAAGCAGTTTCTCTGCCGGCATGGAAGATGCCATCGGACAGGCTTTCGGGATCTTCAACTTTGAAGCAAACGGTCCCGACCCGCAGGAAGAGGCTCTTGCCCGAAGGCTGCAACGCAAGAAGAAAAAGAAACGCCGTTCACGGGGTATCTCCTGAAAACAATATTCATTCACCATTAAAATTATATAGTTATGCAACAGGAAGATGATTTGAGAGGATTGGCAAAGGTCATGGAGTTCATGCGTGCCATATCCATCGTGTTTGTTGTCATCCACGTCTATTGGTTCTGTTATCGGGCGTTCGTGGATGCGGGTATCAATATCGGAGTGGTCGACAGGATACTCCTGAATTTCCAAAGAACGGCAGGGCTTTTCAGCAACCTGCTGGTGACAAAAGTGTTCGCCATCATATTCCTTGCCCTGTCATGTTTAGGCACGAAGGGCGTGAAGAACCGGAGGATGACCTGGCGGAAGATATATACCGCCTTCCTTTCGGGGCTTGTATTGTTCTTCATGAACTGGTGGATGCTCGACCTGCCGTTCAGTCCGACAGCTGATGCCGCCATTTACACGGTAACGCTGACCGCCGGATACATCCTTCTTTTGATGTCAGGCGTATGGATAAGCCGTATGCTGAAACACAACCTTATGGAGGACGTGTTCAACACCGCCAACGAGAGTTTCATGCAGGAAACACGCTTGATGGAGAACGAGTATTCCGTCAACCTGCCGACCAAGTTCGTGTATCAGGGCAAGGAATGGGACGGATGGATCAACGTTGTAAACGTTTTTCGTGCGTCCATCGTGCTTGGAACACCGGGTAGCGGGAAGTCCTACGCAGTGGTAAACAACTACATAAAACAGCAGATCGAGAAATCCTTCGCGATGTATATTTATGATTACAAATTTCCGGACTTGTCCGAAATCGCGTACAATCATCTGCTGAAACACAGGGGACATTACAAGGTGAAGCCGGAGTTCTACGTCATCAATTTCGATGACCCGCGCCGCAGCCACCGGTGCAATCCCATCAACCCCAAATTCATGGTGGATATCAGTGATGCCTACGAATCCGCCTACACGATAATGCTCAACTTGAACAAGACC
>NZ_BAKJ01000081.1 GCF_000614125.1 Bacteroides rodentium JCM 16496 | reverse complement strand
ACTCTTCAATAAATATTAATCTATCGAACAAAAAAAGAAAACTCAATTGGCGAATTGAGTTTTCTTCCTATATTTGTCCCGTTTTATTCCGATAATGAACAGCGGATGGCTGTTTTTAAGTTTAAATAGAAGGAACAAAGATGGGAGAACATACGAAACACGCTTCAGTGCGGTCGGAGTTAAGGGAACGAATTATAGCGACTGCGGTCGATTCGTTTTCCGTACATGGTATCAAAGGGATTACGATGGATGACATTGCCACTTCTTTAGGCATCTTCAAACGTACTCTCTATGAGGTCTTTCCGGATAAGGAGACGTTGCTGGAAGAGTGTATACTGAAGGGGCAGCGTGAGGCAGACGCTTTTATCAGCGAGGTGTTGGCCAGTTCGGACAATGTGCTTGAAGTGTTGCTGAAATGCTATCTTCGCAGTATAGAGAAGTTTCATGCCACCAACAAGAAGTTCTTTGAGGATATCAAGAAATATCCCAAGGCCTACGAATTGATGAAGAATGACAATAACCGCAGTTCCGAAGACACCATCAATTTCTTTAAGGAAGGAGTGAAGCAGGGACTCTTCCGTACCGATGTCAATTTTGCCATTGTCAATCAGTTGGTACGCGGACAGTTGGACTTGCTGATGAATACTGACATCTGCAAGAAGCATTCCTTTATAGAAGTCTACGAATCCATCATGTTTACTTTTCTGCGCGGCATCTCTACGGAGAAGGGGGCAGAAGGGCTGGAATCTTTCATTCTTGATTACCGCAAGAAGCAGGTTAGGAATGAGATTGCAGAAAGACAAGAAAACAATTAAAATCAAGCTATAACAAATTTATGAAGATGCAGAGAATTCGGGTCGATGGAGCATGGTTGCTGACGGTCGTCCTGGTGCTTGTCGGCGTTTCCGTGCGGGCACAGGAGGCAAAAGACACCTTAGTCCTGACCCTTGACCGAGCCTTGGAGATTGCCTTGAGCGACAATCCTACCATAAAGGTGGCAGAGGAAGAGATTGCTTTGAAGAAAGTGACTCACAAGGAAACCTGGCAGAACTTGCTTCCGCAGGCAAGCATTGACGGTACGTGGAATCATACCATCAGTGCGGCACAGATGAATCTTGGCGGACAGTCGTTCAAGATGGGTATGGACAATTCGAATACGGTAAGCGGGGTGTTGAATATCAGTTTACCCATATTCGCTCCCAGCGTATATAAGGCCATGTCGATGACAAAGACAGACATTGAACTGGCTGTGGAAAAGTCACGGGCTTCTAAGCTGGATTTGGTGAACCAGGTGACTAAGGGTTACTATCAGCTGATGCTGACGCAAGACTCCTACAATGTGTTGCAGAAGAGCTATAAGCTGGCGGAAGACAACTACAACATTGTCAATGCCAAGTATCAGCAGGGTGCCGTCAGCGAGTTCGATAAAATCAGCGCCGAGGTGCAGATGCGCAGCATTAAGCCGAATGTGATTTCGGCGGGCAATGCCGTGACGTTGTCCAAGTTGCAGCTGAAGGTGCTGATGGGCGTTACGGCCGATGTGGATATAGAGATTGACGATAACCTGGTGAACTACGAGACGGACCTGTTTGCCAACGAGCTGAGCCGGCCTGCTGCCAATCTGGACAATAACACGACAATGAAGCAGTTGGACTTGAACCGGAAGATGCTCAATCAGAACATCAAGTCACTCCGTACCAACTTCATGCCTACTTTGGGTATGAACTATTCTTACCAGTACCAGTCACTCTACAACGAGAACTGGAACATCCTCGATTATAATTGGAGCGGAAGTTCCGCACTGATGTTTACGCTGAGTATTCCTTTGTATAAGGCAAGCAATTTCACCAAGCTCAAGTCCAACCGTATTCAGATACGCCAGTTGGAGCAGAACCGTCTGGACACGGAGCGCAAGCTGAACATGCAGATTACCAGCTACCAGAACAATATGGCTGCCAGTTCCGAGCAGGTTGTCAGCAACCGCGAGAATGTGATGCAGGCACAGAAAGCTGTGCAGATTGCCGGCAAACGCTATGAGGTAGGCAAAGGTACGGTGTTGGAACTGAACACTTCGCAAGTGCAGCTTACGGAGGCCGAACTGACCTACAACCAGTCCATCTATGATTATCTGGTAGCGAAGGCCGACCTTGACCAAGTGCTGGGAAAGGATTATATTGCAGAGAACGAAGAATGAAGAACAAAGAATGAAGAATAGAAATAAAGATAACGATATGAAAAAAGGTTTTCAATGGATGGCCCTGCTGGTAGTTGCCATGCTGGGGGCATGTAGCGGAGGCAGTGATAAAGCTGCTGCTGAGAAAGTGGACGAGAAGCCGAGGGTGAAGCTGGCCGGAGTGTCGTCGCGCCCCGTGGAACAGATTCAGGAATACACCGCTACGGTGGAGGCCGAAGTGAAGAACAACATTGCTCCCTCTTCTCCGGTGCGCATAGACCGCATCTTTGTGGAGGTGGGCGACCGCGTGTCGAAGGGCCAGAAGCTGGTCAGTATGGATGCCGCCAATTTGAAGCAGATAAAATATCAGCTGGACAACCAACGGATAGAGTTCAAGCGTGTTGACGAGTTGTATAAGGTAGGCGGTGCCTCCAAGTCGGAGTGGGATGCCGCCAAGATGAATCTCGACATCCGCGAGACTTCCTATAAGAACCTCTTGGAGAACACCTCGCTGCTCAGTCCCATCAACGGGGTGGTGACAGCCCGCAATTACGATAACGGAGATATGTATGGCGGTGGCACTCCCGTGCTGGTGGTGGAGCAAATCACCCCGGTGAAGTTGCTCATCAATGTTTCCGAAGGCTACTTCACCAAAGTGCAGAAGGGCGCTCCCGTATCCGTGAAGGTGGATGTTTATGGTGACGAGGAGTTCGAAGGCAAAATCAGCCTTGTTTATCCCACTATCGACCCGGCTACCCGTACCTTCCCGGTAGAGATACAGCTTGTCAACCGTGACCAGCGCGTACGTCCGGGAATGTTTGCCCGCGCCACGTTGAACTTTGGAACACAGGACCACGTGGTTGTTCCCGACCTCGCCATTGTGAAGCGTGCCGGCAGTGGAGACCGTTATGTCTATGTCTACAAGGACGGCAAGGTGTCTTATAATAAGGTAGAGCTTGGCCGTCGTATGGATACGGAGTATGAGTTGATTTCCGGTGTAGACAATAACTCTCAAGTCGTCATAGCCGGACAATCCAAGTTAGCCGATGGTGTGGAAGTCGAGATAGAAAAATAATTAAGAATGGAGAATTCTTAATTATCAATTATCAACTATCAATTATCAATTAAAGAAATGAGTTTATACGAAGGAGCGGTTAAGAAACCGATTATGACCTCGCTCTGCTTCCTGGCAGTGGCGATATTTGGTCTGTTCTCTCTGTCGAAGTTGCCGGTAGACCTTTATCCGGACATCGAGACCAACACCATTATGGTGATGACTACCTATCAGGGTGCCAGTGCCTCGGACATTGAGAACAACGTGACCCGTCCGTTGGAGAACGTGCTGAATTCGGTCAGCAACCTGAAGCATATCACATCCCGTTCGTCGGAGAATATTTCCGTGATTACGCTGGAGTTCGAGTATGGGTATGACATAGACGTGCTGACGAACGACGTGCGCGACAAGCTGGACATGGTGAGCTCCATGCTGCCCGATGAGGTCGAGACTCCCATCATCTTCAAGTTCAGTACGGACATGATTCCCATTCTGCTGCTCTCCGTGCAGGCAGAAGAGAGCCAGCCGGCTCTTTACAAAATATTGGATGACAACGTGGCGAATCCCTTGGCACGTGTGCCCGGTGTGGGTACGGTGTCCATTTCGGGTGCCCCCAAGCGTGAGGTCAATGTATATTGCGACCCCAATAAGCTGGATGCCTACAACCTTTCTGTAGAAACCATCAGCTCCATTATCAGTGCCGAAAACCGGAACACACCGGGCGGTACGTTCGACGTGGGCAGCAACACCTATTCACTGCGTGTGGAAGGTGAGTTTAAGGACCCCAAGGAGATGGAGAACATCGTGGTAGGTACGCACAACGGTGCTTCCGTCTATCTGCGCGATGTGGCAAAAGTGGTGGACTCCGTGGAAGAGCGTGCGCAGAAGACCTACAGCAACGGCGTGCAGGGTGCCATGATTGTGGTGCAGAAGCAGTCTGGTGCAAACTCCGTAGCTATTTCGCAAAAGGTAATCGACATGCTGCCGCAGTTGCAGAAGTCGCTGCCGAGTGACGTGAAGCTGGGTATCATTGTCAACACGTCCGATAATATCCTGAATACGATTGACAGTTTGGAGGAGACCATCATCTATGCCATGCTGTTCGTTATCCTGGTGGTGTTTGTCTTCCTGGGGCGCTGGCGTGCCACGGTCATCATCTGCATCACCATACCGATGTCACTGGTTGCCTCGTTCATCTATCTGGGCATCATCGACGGCGGTTCGCTGAATATCATCTCGCTCTCTTGTCTCTCCATTGCCATCGGTAATGTGGTGGACGACGCCATTGTGGTGCTCGAGAACGTCACCACCCACATCGAGCGGGGGTCCGAGCCCAAGCAGGCGGCGGTGCATGCCACGAACGAGGTGGCCATCTCCGTCATTGCCTCCACGCTGACCATGATTGCCGTATTCTTTCCGCTGACGATGGTAAGCGGCATGTCCGGCGTGCTGTTCCGCCAGCTGGGATGGATGATGTGCGTCATCATGACCGTCTCCACCATTTCGGCCCTGTCGTTCACCCCGATGATGTGCTCGCAGATGCTGCGTCTGCAGAAGAAGCAGAGCAAGTGGTTCATCGCTCTCTATAAACCGATTCAGCGCGGGCTCGACGCACTGGACGTATGGTATCAGAACCGCCTGAACTGGGCTGTGCGCCATCGTGTGACGGTGATTGCCGGCTGTGCCGCGTTCTTTGCGGTGAGCCTGCTCTGTGCCAAGTACATCGGTACGGAGTTCTTCCCCGCGGCGGACAACAGCCGCATCGGCGTGAAGCTGCAGCTGCCCATCGGCGCCCGTGTGGAACGTGCGCAGGCGCTGGCTTCGGAACTGACGGACAAGTGGATGCAGCGCTACGGCAAGGTGATGAAGGTGTGCAACTATACCGTGGGGCAGGCCGACTCCGACAATACTTTCGCTTCCATGCAGGACAACGGTAGCCACATCATCAGCTTCAACATCAGCCTGGTGAGCCCGGGTGACCGCAACGTGACGCTGGAGGCTGTCTGCGACGAGATGCGCGAGGACCTCAAGGCCTATCCCGAGCTGGACAAGGCGCAGGTAATCCTCGGCGGCAGTACCGGGGGCATGAGTGCCCAGGCCAGTGCCGACTTCGAGGTGTATGGCTACGACTTCACCAATACCGACCGCGTGTCTGCCGAGCTGAAAGAAAAACTCCTCCAAGTGAAGGGCGTGAGCGAGGTGAACATCAGCCGCCAGGACTATCAGCCGGAATACCAGGTGGACTTCGACCGCGAGAAGTTGGCCCTGCATGGCTTGAACCTCTCTACGGCATCGGGTTACCTGCGCAACCGCGTGAACGGTGCCTTGGCATCTTACTACCGCGAGGACGGCGACGAGTACGACATCCGTGTGCGCTACGCCCCCGAGTTCCGCACCAAGATTGAAGACCTGGAGAACATCCTTATCTATACTCCCGCCGGCGAGGGCATCCGCGTGAAAGACCTCGGTCGTGTGGTAGAGCGTTCGGCGCCTCCCACCATCGAGCGTAAGGACCGTGAGCGCATCGTCACGGTGTCTGCCGTCATCTCCGGCACGCCGCTGGGCGACGTGGTGGCGGCGGGTAATGCCATCATCGAGAAGATGGACCTCCCGAGCGGTGTGTCCATACAGATATCCGGTTCGTACGAGGACCAGCAAGATTCGTTCTCCGACCTGGGCACGCTGGCCGTGCTCATCATCATCCTGGTGTTCATCGTGATGGCGGCGCAGTTCGAGTCACTCACCTATCCGTTCATCATCATGTTCTCCATCCCGTTTGCGTTCAGCGGTGTGCTGATGGCGCTGTTCTTTACGGGCACCAACCTCAACGTGATGTCCCTTCTGGGCGGCATCATGCTGATAGGTATCGTGGTGAAGAACGGTATCGTGCTCATCGACTACATCACCCTTTGCCGCGAGCGCGGCCAGGCGGTGCTCCACTCCGTGGTCACGGCAGGCCGCAGCCGTCTGCGTCCGGTGCTGATGACCACGCTGACCACCATCCTCGGCATGGTGCCGATGGCCGTGGGGCAGGGCGAGGGTGCCGAGATGTGGCGTCCGCTGGGCGTTGCCGTAATTGGCGGTTTGACGGTGTCCACCATCCTGACACTGATTCTCGTCCCCGTGCTCTACTGCTCGTTTGCCGGCACCGGCATCAAGCGCGCGCGTCGCAAGATAAAGAAAGACCGCGAACTGAACGAGTACTACCAGAGCCATAAGGACAAGATGACAAAACGTAGATAGGGATTAGGGATTAATCATTAATCATTATATAACGTGAAATCAGTATTCATTACATTCGACCAGGCGTTCTTCGAACGCATCATGGCGCTGCTCGACCGCCAGAACTGTCGTGGCTTCAGCTATTGGGAGCAGTTGCAAGGGCGCGGCAGCAAGACCGGTGACCCGCATTATGGCAGCCACGCGTGGCCCAGCATGTGTTCTGCCATCATCACGGTGTGGATGACGCAAAGGTGGCCCCGCTGCTCGACGCGCTCCACAAGATGGATGCGGAGACCGAACAGCTCGGGCTCCGTGCCTTTGTGTGGAACGTGGAGCAGACCATTTGACCTGCCTCCCGTCTGGGGGGGAGGAACATGACACAAAACAACGCAGATTACGCGGATCTTTCATATTTCATCCGTGTAATCTGCGTTGTCTGCGTCTGAAGAATAATCAGAAAGAAAGTTTGCGGGTGAAAGCTCCGTGCCGTGATGGTTACTGTCGGGTTGCTGCTTCCTTCGGTTACCGTCAGCGGCGTGGCATCTGCCGGCTTGAAAGTTGCCTTCAGCTTGGTGCCGCCCACGGTGAGGGCAGTGATGGGGTTGGTCGCCTCGCCGCCTCCCTGCGCCGTACCGATGTTTACGGTAATGTCCAGCTTGGCAAAGGCATGCTTCATGTTCACCACCACTTTGCCGTCGTTGCTGATTTGTCCCTCGGTAGGATGGCTCGGGTCTATCACCGTGGCAGGCATGTAGAGCAGGTCGCTGGCCTTTACGTTCTCGTCGCTGGGGTAGCCGTCTGTACCGGTGGTGCTACTGCTTTGGTCGGTGAGTACGCTCACCTCTTTGCCGCTGTCATAGGCATCTTTCGTCCATGCCTCCCAGCCGCTTGCCGTCTTCTGTGCCACAGCGCTCACTTGTGCATTCGCCGTCTTCCAAGCTATTTCCGAGGTCTCGGCAGTCCAATTGCCGTCCTCTCCCTTGGTCATCTTCGTGAAGTAGTCATAATCCGTGGTGGTTCCCCCTTCGTCCGTCACCCGGAAGTAGAATTCCTTCAGGTCATCGGTCTCCATTTCCGCACGGGTCTCCGCTTCCATCACTTGTGTGGTCACCCGGATGGGTGTCCCTTCCAGTGAGCCGTTGTTTGCGGTTGGCTCGTCCTGGTTGTTGCAGGCTGCCAGCATGATGCCTGCCAG
>NZ_BAKJ01000082.1 GCF_000614125.1 Bacteroides rodentium JCM 16496 | reverse complement strand
TGCCCTGTGCCGAAGACACGACAAGCGCCTGCCCCGTGGAATGTTTCCTTCTGGAGCAGGCGCTTGCCCGGAGTGCAGCTGCGGTGTGCGCAGATGCGTTCTTGCGGTTAAATATGTTTACAATGATGGGGGGGTAAATCATTCCCTTTCTCTTTTCGATGCCATCGTAAGTGTGCAGGGTGGTTCTCATAATCAGTTTTTAGAGTTGTTGATATGTGCGTCCTGCAGGCGCGGGAACGGTGGCAAAGGTAAGCAATAATCCGGAAGGGCAAAGCCTGCCGGGCAGTTCTTTTCGTCAGAATCAGATGTTTTCTTTCAGAACAGATTTCAGCGTGTCCTGATTTCGCCTTCATTGTTATAAGTATTCAGTTCCATAATGCTCTTCTTTGATTTATCGTCGCAAAGATAGCGGAATAAAAATGGAGATTCTCTATCTTTGCACTCTCATTTTCAGCTTATGGAGAAGAATGTATTGAAATACGTGGCCCTGTTGGCGCTCATCATGCCGGGCGCATTGCTGCTGATGCACGGCCTGCCAAGCATCACGCTGGGCGGCCACACGCTGAGGCGCGTGGATTTGCTGGGCGACGTGCGCCCCCCGAAGCCCGTGGCGGAAGAGCCCGACACCCTGCTGCCCCCGCCCCCGGAGGCGAAGCCTGCTTTTGTAGATACCTGCCGGACCGGCATGACGTGCATAGAAGACTACAGCGACTCCACCCTGCGGGGCATGACACCCTTTTACCGGGCACTCGACGAGCTTGCCTCGCAGACGTCCCGCCCCGTGCGCATCGCCTACTTCGGCGATTCCTTTATCGAGGCCGACATCCTGACGGCCGACTTGCGCGAGATGCTCCAGAAGAAGTATGGCGGCTGCGGGGTGGGCTTTGTCACCATCACCTCCATGACCAGCGGCTATCGCCCCACGGTGCGCCACTCCTTCGGCGGGTGGCAGAGCCATAGCATCATGGACTCCGTCTTCTTCGACCGCAGCAAGCAGGGAGTGTCCGGGCATTACTTCATCCCCAACGACGGCGCTACGTAGAACTGCGGGGGCAGCAGAACTATGCTTCGCGCCTCGACACCTGCCGGCGCGCCAGCATCTTCTTCTACAATCGCGGCACGGCCACCCTCTCGGTCCGCGTCAACCGTGGCGAAGCAACTACCGAGACCTTCGAACCCGTTGACGACCTGCAGAAGATGACGGTGGATGGCCGGATAGGCTCCATCCGCTGGACGGTGGAGCAGGCCGACTCCACCCTGTTCTACGGCCTCGCCATGGACGGCACCACGGGCATCGTGCTGGACAACTTCTCCTTGCGCGGCAGTTCCGGACTCTCCCTCCGCTCCGTGCCCGTGTGGATGATGCGCGAGTTCAACGAGCAGCGGCCCTACGACCTGATAATCCTGCAATACGGCCTGAATGTGGCCACCGAGCGCGGACGCAATTACGACAGGTACATTGCCGGTATGCAGACCACGCTGCAGCATCTCAAGGAAGCCTTTCCCCAAGCTGCCATCCTTGTGGTCAGCGTGGGCGACCGTGACTATAAGACCGAAGAGGGGGAGCTGCGTACCATGCCCGGCATCAAGAACCTGGTTCGTTATCAACAGAACCTGGCGGCGGATGAGGCTGTCGCTTTCTGGAACTTGTTCGAGGCCATGGGAGGCGAGGGCAGTATGGCAGAGATGGTGCACGCCAAGCCGTCACTGGCCAATTATGACTATACGCACATCAACTTCCGTGGTGGAAAGCATCTTGCGGGATTGCTTTATGAGGCTTTGATTTATGGTAAGGAACAGTATGACAGAAGGAGGGCCTACTATGAAGAGGAACCATAAGGAGGATTTACGATTGTACGATGTACGATGTACGATTTGCTGCGCGGTGCTGGTGCTGATTGCGGTGGCGCAACCGCTACGGGCGCAGGACGCATTGCCGGGCAGCCTCCTTTGCCAAACCGGCGAGGGGGATTGCGACACGCTCTGCCTCTATTCCCAACGTACGGATACGGTGTCTGTCCCTTTGATAACTTTTCCCGCCGCATTCCGGCAACTGAAGGAGAATGTACTTACCGACAGCCTGGGTATTCTTAATCCTTTCTGGGAGAAGCTGCGTCTGTGCCGGCTGGGCGCTTCCGCTGATACGCTTCGCATCGTACATGTGGGCGACAGCCATATACGCGGCCATATCTTCCCCCGTACCACCGGTGAGTTGATGCAGGACACTTTCGGGGCAGTCTCTTATACCGATGTAGGTATCAACGGTGCGTTTTGCACCACTTTCACCCGTCCGGACCGCATTGCTGATATTGCCGCCCTGCATCCCGACCTGCTTATTCTTTCCTTCGGGACGAACGAAAGCCATAACCGCCGTTACAATACAATGCTGCACTATCGCCAGATGGACGACCTGGTACGCATGCTTCGCGAGAAACTGCCGAATGTACCGATGTTGATGACCACTCCTCCGGGCTCTTACGAGAGTTTCCGGCAGCGTCGCCGTCGTCGCACCTATCAGATTAATCCGCGTACTGCCGTTGCCGTGCAGACTATCCGCCGCTATGCCGATGAAAACGGATTGGCGGTGTGGGACATGTACGAGATACTTGGCGGTGCCCGCCGTGCCTGCCTCAACTGGCAGGAAGCCGGATTGATGCGTCCGGACCATGTACACTACCTGCCGGACGGTTACCGCCTGCAAGGCGAACTGTTCTGCCAGGCCTTGTTAAAAGCTTATAACGATTATGTGGAATATTGACGAATTTTTATCCGGATTGAATATAGACTTGGACCGTTTGCGCGATGTCTTCACTTATGACCCGCAAGCCCCGATGATATTCAGCAGTGGTATTTTCCTCTGGCTGTTTGTCGCTTTCATATTGGTTTATCTGTTGCTGCAACGCCGGACGACGGCGCGTTTGCTGTTTGTCACCTTGTTTTCCTATTACTTCTATTATAAAAGTAGTGGCACTTATTTCTTCCTGTTGGGTCTTGTCACGGTGAGCGACTTCTTCATTGCCCGCCTGATGGTACGCAAGGTTGTTCCCTGGCAGCGTAAGGCATGGGTCGTGTTGAGCCTGTTCATCAATTTGGGATTGTTGTGTTACTTCAAGTACACCAATTTCCTGGGCGAAGCTTTTGCCTCGCTGACGGGAGGCACGTTCACAGCGATGGATATTTTCCTTCCGGTGGGCATCTCTTTTTTCACTTTTCAGTCGTTGAGCTATACGATAGATGTGTACCGTCGCCAGATAACGCCTCTGACCAGTCTGCTGGACTATGCTTTTTATGTCTCTTTCTTTCCCCAGTTGGTGGCGGGGCCTATTGTACGTGCCCGTGATTTCATTCCGCAAATCCGTCGCCCGCTGTTTGTCTCCCGTGAGATGTTCGGACGTGGAATCTTCCTCGTCGTGAGCGGGCTTTTCAAGAAAGCGGTTATATCAGACTATATCAGCGTCAACTTTGTAGAGCGTATTTTTGATAATCCCACTCTTTATTCGGGGGTGGAGAATCTGATGGGTGTCTATGGCTATGCCTTGCAGATTTATTGCGACTTCTCCGGTTACAGTGATATGGCTATCGGCATTGCCTTGTTGCTGGGCTTCCATTTCAATATCAATTTCGATTCCCCTTATAAGTCCGCTTCTATTACGGAATTCTGGAGGCGGTGGCATATTTCGCTTTCCAGCTGGTTGCGCGATTACCTTTATATCTCTTTGGGAGGCAACCGGAAGGGGAAAATCCGCCAATATGCCAATCTCATCATTACCATGTTCCTGGGCGGATTGTGGCATGGCGCTTCGTGGAATTTTGTACTTTGGGGAATGATGCATGGCATTGCGCTTGCAGCCCATAAGTTCTGGATGACGCTTACCGGGCGTAAGAAGGGGACGGAGAGCCGTGGCATCCGCCGCTTCTTCGGGGTGCTTGTCACTTTCCATTTTGTTTGTTTCTGCTGGATATTCTTCCGTAATGCGGAGTTCTCCACATCAATGGATATGCTGAAGCAGATATTCACTACTTTCCGTCCGCAGCTCTTCCCGCAGCTGGTAGAGGGTTATTGGGAAGTGTTTGCACTGATGGCATTGGGCTATCTGCTGCATTTTGTGCCCGACAGTTGGGAACGTGCCTGCACAAAAACAGTAATCCGCCTCCCCTTGTTGGGAAAGGCGGTACTGATGCTTGCTGTAATCTATCTGGTCATTCAGATGAAAAGTTCGGAGATACAGCCGTTTATCTATTTCCAGTTCTGATTACTTCTTCTCGGTAGTTGTGGAGTCTGCCTGCTGTCGGAAGGGGTCCCGGTAGTTGAGCCCGTCTCTCCGGTAGAGGCCGATGAGTCCGGCCAGCCGGGTAGTGAAGTTTGTATAATCTTTCTTTTCCGGTTGTGTCCATTGTACTTCGGCAAGGGCGGCCATACGGGGGAGAACCATATACTCTGCCTGCTCGCTGGTCGGGATGTATTCTGTCCACAGGTTGGCTTGTGCGCCGAGTATGTGCTTGGCTTGTTCTTCGGTCAGTGAGGCGGTAGGATTCAGACTGTATACTTTCTCCAATGGGACAAAGCCTCCGATGGCAAATGGTTCGTTCTGGGTATCCTCACTTTGGTAATAATCAAAGTAGCAATAGTCGTTGGGCGTCATTATCACGTCGTGTCCCAGTTGGGCCGCCTTGATTCCTCCTGCCGAGCCACGCCATGACATGACAGTTGCGTTGGGAGCGACGTCGCCTTCCAGAATCTCGTCCCAGCCGATAATCCGGCGTCCTTTACTATTGAGGAACTTTTCGATACGTGTCATGCAATAGCTCTGCAGACGGTCTTCGGCAGTATGGTTCTTGTCGGCTTTCAATTTTTCGGTTCTGATACGCGCCTGGCATTTGGGACACTTTTCCCAACGGGTGCGGGGAGCTTCGTCACCGCCGATGTGGATGTATTTGGAAGGGAATATGTCAATGATTTCGGCCATGACATCTTCAAGGAACTGCATGGACTTTTCGTTGCCGATGCACAGCACATCTTCGAATACGCCCCAACGTGGACAGACTTCATACGGTCCACCGGTGCATCCCATTTCGGGATAGGCGGCCAGTGCGGCAAGCATGTGTCCGGGCAGGTCTACTTCGGGGATGACCGTGATATAGCGCTCCCCGGCATATTTTACGATTTCTTTGGCTTGTTCCTGCGTATAGAAACCGCCATACCGGGTGTTGTCATACTCTTCGGTGTTCCGGCCGATAACGGTACGGTCGCGCCAGGCGCCAATTTCCGTCAGCTTGGGATACTTCTTTATTTCTATTCTCCAGCCTTGGTCTTCGGTGAGGTGCCAGTGGAAGGTATTCATATTGTGAAGTGCCAGCAAGTCTATGTATTTCTTTACGAACTCAATGGGAAAGAAGTGGCGGCCCACATCGAGGTGCATGCCCCGGTAGCTGAAGCGGGGTTCATCCTGGATGCTGCCGGCAGGCAATAGGATAGAGGTGGCTTTGGTTTCGGCAGGGATTGATTTACGCAGGGTTTGTATACCGTAGAACACTCCGTTCTCGGTCTGTCCGTTTAGGGTCACCCGGTCGGCTTTGACGGTCAGCACATAGCCTTCCCGGTTGCCGATAGCAGGATCCAGTCCTAATGTGATGGCGCCTTTGGGCGCTTCGCTCCCCGGGGCAAGGGCTTCTGTCTGGAGGGTGCGACCGGTGGACTGGCTGATGTATTCGGCCAGAAACTCGGCATTGCGTTTCAAAAGTTCATTGTTTTCGGGGTAGGCGATGATGGTACCGGCATTCAGGTTGAAGGGGGATTCCTGACTCAAGGCAACCTCCTGGGGCAAGGGAACGACTTGATAGTTGGCTGTTGTTTCTACCCCGCATGAAGAGCAGGCCAGGACGAGGGTGCCTGCAATGAGCATGTGTGTAAGTTTTCTCATGGCATTGAATTGATTAAATTAGTGTCTGACAAATATAGGGAAAAAATACTAAAGAGGTAGAGGATAAGGGGGATAAATTATGCTTATATCCACGGCTCTTTCATTTAACCTATATTATTCACGGCAGTTATCGGGAGTCAGATGCTGATAGTTTGGCAAATGACAGGCATGAATAATGCAGGTTAAAGGGAGCGTCAGCCGACAAGTCGGCTCTGCTCCTGGCAACTTTATCACTGAGTATAAATCAGGCAAATAAAACTTCATACCTTTCAACTTAATAGAAATTGGCTGGCTGACAGCGGTTTGCGGTGAAACCTGTTAGGGCGGGAAATAGATAGGGCGACTGATGCTGAAGCTTGGGTTTGGAACTGTAAAGTTCAACTTGACGGCTGTAAACCTCTACTTGACGGTCGTAAACCTCTACTTGGTCATGCTACATCTATAGATGCACAAACAGTCATGGAAGTTTCACCCGAAACCCCGATGAATAGGGCGATACACAAAAGGGTGAAACATGTGTAAGACTCTTTTGCTTAAATTTAAAGGAGTTAAATGAAAGAACCGTGTTTTCATATCTCAGTTCTTCTTCGCTCTATATCCCTTGGGCGACATTCTTGTGTGCTTCATATAAACGGGCTATGGCAAAAAAAACTACGGTTTTCTGCCGTCAAACCGGGACAAACTTTATAACTTTGCGGCATACGACATAAAAATCTATCTATTATGAACTGCAAATCCTTGTTTTTTCTGGTTGTTTTTTCCCTGACCCTTATATCAGGGGTGTTTGCTCAAAAGAAAGTTTCTATTCTTGGCGATTCCTATTCCACCTTTTACGGTCATGTCTCTCCTGCCGCCAATCTCTGCTGGTATGGAGTTCCCGGCGAAAAGAAAGAGAATGATGTGACGAAGGTGGAGGAAACCTGGTGGTACCGTTTCATCCATGAGCACGGCTTTCAGTTGGAACGCAACAATTCCTATTCCGGCTCCACCGTCTGTCATACCGGTTACGAGAAAGCCGATTACTCCGACCGTTCTTTTATCACCCGTATTCATAACCTCGGCACCCCCGACATAATCCTTGTTTTTGGCGGTACCAACGACAGTTGGGCAGGTGCCCCCATTGGTGCATACCAATATGATGCTGGACGAAAGCCGATCTATACAGCTTCCGTCCTGCCTTTTGCTATCTGCTTGCATCTCTCAAGCAGCTCTATCCTGCGGTCAAGATTTATAATATTACCAATTCTGAATTATCCGAAGAGGTAACGGGTTCCATGGATGAAATTTGCCGGCACTATGGCATCGAGAATATCCGTTTGCACGACATTGATAAACAATGGGGGCATCCTTCTGTACAAGGAATGCAGTGTATCGATGCTCAGGTTTGGGGGGCTGTCTCCCCGATATTGGAGACTTCTGTTTCTTTGCCTGCCAAGAACTAAGGACAAACCCGCAGGGAGTTATTTCTGTATTTACTAAACCATTAATTTAT
>NZ_BAKJ01000083.1 GCF_000614125.1 Bacteroides rodentium JCM 16496 | reverse complement strand
GTTCGGCGGTGTCTTTGCAGGTAGCAATAGTGTTCAGCCTTATAAGTATAATGGCAAGGAACTTGATGCGAAGAAAGGTCTGAACTGGTATGATTATGGGGCAAGGCATTATGATGCGGCGCTGGGAAGGTTTACAACGGTGGATCCGTTAGCGGAGAAGTATTACTCCACTTCCTTGTTTGCTTATTGTTTAAATAATCCGCTGAAATATGTAGACTATGATGGAAGAAAACCTCGAATATATGTTGAAACTAAAGGCTTTGGACATGTCTTTGTTACTACAGGAAATGGGCAAAATACAACAGTATATACTTATGGGCGATATGGTGATATAAATTGGAACAAGTCGAGTAGTGCAGGCTCTGCACGTAATGGTGAAGGTGTTTTGATTATAATGAAAGGTAAAGAAGCATTGGAATATATCAAAAATGAAATTACTAAAATGGAAGCTCGTGTTTATGAAGTTCCGTCTGGTAATGATGAAAAAGTAGATAAACATTTTAGAAATTTGTTTGATTCCTCTGATAAAAAGCCATCAAAGAAAAGGTATCGTAATGCAGAAAATGCAAGAGTAGTAGATGAGTATGATTTATTAGATAATAATTGTACAACTAAAAGTTTGGAAGCTATAAGTGTAGGAACAAATGGTAACTTTGGAATAGAGTCAACTTCTCCTAGTAATTTAGACACCCAATTACATTATGAAAATAAAAAGGATGGCAGTCGCATCAGAAAAGTAACTTATAATGAATTATATGAAGAATATCTTAAATAGGAAACTATATATAGTATTTTTAATAGTGACCATAGTATTTGCTATATTTACAGCAGATGGACTTTTTTATTGGATGTTAGAAGACAAATTTGAAATAGATAATGACTCCACACGGCGATCAGAAATTGATTGGATGATTCGTAGCTTTACTTTCTATTTAATCTTTTTTGTAGCAATGATACTCTTGTTTTTCTGTAAAATATCGCCAACAAAAAGAAAGCTGACTAAAAAAGAGAAATTACTTTTGATTGAATTGGTAAATCGTGCGGGTCTATGTCTTCCGACTAATTTTGGAGAAAAAATATTGGTAACAGAAATAAATGGAATCACAGGTAGCTTACTCTTATTTCCCCAAGGAATATCAGAAAAAAGACGATGTTTAGGTGAGCGGGCTGGAGAGTGTCAATTTCAAGATTTAGATGGTGTAACTGTTGTTGCTACATTGCACTTAGATAAAGATGGTAATCTCTTTGAATTAGATTTGTGGAAAGATGATTATAGTAAAGTAAAAGAAATTTCGGATACATTTTATTCTGTTTCATCAAGTTAGTTTGTCTTAGTCTTCGTTGAAACAGATATTAGCCATTCGTTGTTTCTAAACCTTCAGATTCGACAAGCATAAATGAATTCCTGCTTACTCCCTTGCGTGTAAGCAGGGATTTTCATTTCATCTCTGCCGACTACGCTTCAGAGGATGCCTACCATGCCCTGCCTGACAAGAGCATGCATTCCGACATCATCCAGAAAGAAATCTACGTGAATGGCGCACAGCCCGTTGAATACCTCTACGACGACCACGATCGCCTGATTTTCTCGCAGGACGGCAACCAGCGTGCGCAAAGTACCCCAGTCTGGACGTACTACAAGTACGACAACCTGAACCGCCTGACCGAGCAGGGGGAATGCACCGACAAGTCCGATGCTTCAAGCTACAAGCAGCAGATAAGGAACTATTATGACAACTACGACTTCGTGGGAACTTCCGGATTTACAGACAGCCGTTATGTGAAAGACACTTCCGGCTACGGGAAAGGCTCTTTGACAGGCAACATGGTAGGGGGCACCGGTTTATGTGGCCGTATTTACACCGCCTACTATTACGACCTCCGCAGCTGTGAGGTGAAGCGTGTGGAAAGCAATGAAATGAGCGGATATGACGTGATGGAAATAACCTACACCTTCACCAACAAGCCGCAGACCGTGACCCACACGCATTCTTCAAGCAGCAAAAGCCTGACGGAAGTCACCACCTACAGCTACGACCACGCCGACCGCCTAGGCAAGGTGCAGCACAAGCTGGATGGCGGTGCCACCGTGACCCTGGCAGAATACGCTTACGACAACCTGGGCAGGCTGCAAAGCAAGAAACTGGGAGGCACCGCCCATACGGCGACTTTCGCCTACAACATCCGCGGCTGGCTGACGGGAATCATGGGAAGCAAGTTCTCGCAGAGCCTGACCTACAACAACGGCACGGCAGGCTACAACGGCAACATCACCTCCATGAGCCGGACGGCAAACGGAACCAGCCACGGCTACACCTTCACCTACGACGGGCTGAACCGCCTGACGGATGCCGTCCACAGTGTAGGCCGTTACACGGAAAAGGTGACCGCCTACGACAAGAACGGCAACATCAAGAACCTGCAACGCTACGGGCAGACAGGTGCTTCCGCCTACGGTCTGATTGACAACCTGACCTTCACCCTGAACGGCAACCGCCTGAGCCGTGTGGATGATGCCGCAACGGCATCTGCCTACGGCAATGGCTTCGAGTTCAAGGACGGGGCAAAGCAGGCTGACGAGTACGCTTACGATGCAAACGGCAATTTGACGAAAGATTTGAATGCAGGTGTTTCCAAGATTCAATATAATTGTTTAAATTTGCCTCTGCGCATAGACTTCTCCGCCGGAGGATTCGCGCAATACGGTTATACGATGGATGGTGTGAAACGCAGGAAACAGTATATGCCCAAACCGGATTCTCGTAGCCCGGTGACAATCGCTTATTGTGGCAATGTGATTTATGAAGAAAGCAAAGCCTGCCTCCTCTTACGGACGAAGGCTATGTGACACTGGACGACAATAAATACCATTATTACCTGAAAGACCATCAAGGCAATAACTGTGTTGTCATCGACCAGAGCAGGGCGGTAGAGGAAACGAACCATTACTATCCCTTCGGCGGAGTATTTGCAAGCACCGGTAACGTCCAGCCTTACAAGTACAACGGCAAGGAGGTGAATGCAAGGAAGGAACTGAATTGGTATGATTACGGGGCAAGGCATTATGATGCTGCGCTGGGGAAGTTTACGATGGTGGACCCACTGGCGGAGAAGTACTATGGAATAAGTCCGTATGCTTACTGTGACAATAATCCGGCACGCTATATTGACCCGACAGGAATGTTCATAAGCCCTATTTATGACAAAGAAGGAAAGTTGTTAGGCACTGACGATGAAGGCTTGCAAGGCACTGCTATCATTATGGATAAATCTAACTTCAAGCAAGGCATGTCCCATGAAGAGGCATTAAGTCATGATTTAGGGTATGATGGATTGGTAAATGATGAAGCACGTTCAAATTATGCAACGAGCTATGCAGGATTGAAAGATAGACCGGACTATGATGGTTACTTGACTTTAAAGGAGGCTAATCAATGGTATAGGGAAGGAAAAGGACAACCACTATATGTTGACATCTCTAAAATAGATTTATCTCCGTTGTCTATTGAAGATTTATCTTTAAGCCATTCTGTTCCTTACAATTTTTTATCTCCTAAGCATCCAAATATGAGGACAGGATTGGTATATGGAAACTTAAGTATTATGTTGCTGAATCCGAATGGGGCAATTAGGATAGGTAATCAAAATGGCCGTATTGATATTTACGATTTTGATTATCACAAAGGAGGAAGTACTTTTAGCAATTTTGCGACCCGAATAGGCAGTAAAGTTGCAGGAAAAGGTATTTCGTACGAAATATACGGATACGGGTTAGGTAATGTAGGACATCGCGTTAATAGACCTTTTAGTAGTAGAAAATGGTTTTTATAAGTAATAATATGCGTTATAAAGTTATATATACAATATTATCATTATCTTTATTGGGTATAATATGGAATATTTTTTTTAGTTATGCTTCTAAAACAGACGTTGAAATAGCTCAAATCTTAGGAGTGACTAAAGCAGAAATAGAATCTTTTGATTATTCAGAATCTTGGAACCTGCAAGATTATGATATTGTAGAAAAATATAAATTATCAAATAATACAATACAGCATTTCTTGATGAATTCCTCATTTATCTTGTATGATAATGAATATGAGACAGATTCTTTATTGTGGGGAAAAAGTAATTGGACTCAAAATTTGGTTGATAGTACTCAATTTAGCACTTTCTACGAAATAGCTTTTGGGAAAAGAGAAGATTCTCTACGAAACAAATGGATTTCGGAGGCTTGTGAATCTTTAAAATCGCAAAATGGATTTTGTTCTTTTTACTATAAAAAGTTAGGAAATGCAGTTGCTTTTTATGTGCTAGATATAAAAAAGAAAACTTTGTATGTAATCTATTTGAAAGTGTGACTTAAAATAAATCCCTGCTTATGCTATTGTGCGTAAGCAGGGATTTCCATGTATGCTTACATGAGTATTAGCTATGACGTGACTACCACCGCCTACACCTTCACCGACAAGCCGCAGACCGTGACCCATGCGCATGCTTCAAGCTACAAAAGCCTGACGGAAGTCACCACCTACAGCTACGACCACGCCGACCGCCTGAGCAAGGTGCAGCACAAACTGGACGGCGGCGCCACCGTGACCCTGGCAGAATACGCCTATGACAACCTGGGCAGGCTGCAAAGCAAGAAGCTGGGAGGCACCGCCCATACGGCGACTTTCGCCTACAACATCCGCGGCTGGCTGACGGGAATTGACGGCGGTAAGTTCAAGCAGTCTCTGACCTACAACAACGGCACGGCAGGCTACAACGGCAACATCACCGCCATGAGCCGGACGGCAAACGGAACCGGCCACGCCTACACCTTCGCCTACGACGCCTGAACCGCCTGACGGATGCCGTCCACGGCGCAGGCCGTTATACCGAGAAGGTGACCGCCTACGACAAGAACGGCAACATCAAGAACCTGCAACGCTACGGGCAGACCTCCGCTTCCGCCTACGGCCTGGTAGACAACCTGACCTTCACCCTGAACGGCAACCGCCTGAGCCGTGTGGATGATGTCGCAACGGCTTCCGCCTACGGCAATGGCTTCGAGTTCAAGGACGGGGCGAAGCAAGCTGACGAGTACGCTTACGATGCCAACGGGAATCTGACGAAAGATTTGAATAAGAATATCACCAATATCCGATATAATTTTTTAAATTTGTCGATATACTTCAGTTTCAATACCGGAGGTTTCCTTCAGCACGGTTATACTGCCGATGGTGTACGCCGACGGACGATATACAAGGAACTGGACGGCCCCACCAGCCCGGTTACCACGGTGTATTGTGGGAATGTGATCTATGAAAACAATGTCCCCCGGCTTCTCCTGCACGAAGAGGGCTATGTGACACTTGACGACAACAGCTATCACTACTACGTGAAAGACCATCAGGGAAACAACTGCCTGGTGGTGGACAGCAGCGGGGCCGTGGAGGAGGCAAACCATTACTACCCCTTCGGTGGAGTCTTTGCAAGCACCGGCAACGTGCAGCCTTACAAATACAATGGCAAGGAACTTGATGCGAAGAAAGGGCTGAACTGGTATGATTATGGGGCAAGGCATTATGATGCTGCGCTGGGAAGGTTTACGACGGTGGATCCGCTGGCGGAGAATCTTTATCCTTGGAGTTCTTATGCTTACTGTTTGAACAACCCTATAAAATATGTTGACCCTACCGGTTGTCTGGCCTCTACCCATACAGATTCTTTGGGCAATGTTGTTGAAGTATATAATGACGGAGATTTAGGAGTGTACAAGCACAATACGGATTTCGAAGGAACCAAACAAGAATTGGTTGAGAATTATTCTTCTAACAATACTGCTGCCGGAGGTGAGAAAATGGGAGAGACTTATGAATGGGATTCGTTTGTTAAACCGGATACGAAAGAGGCGTATGGTCAAATTGACTTTGGTTCTTTTGAGGCCTCCCGAATGGTGTTCAACCGCTTCAGGTATCTTTCCACTCTGAAGATGAAGCCGTTAGAGTTGGCTGTTTATGCGCTGAATGCCAATAACGGAGAGTATTTCGACATCAAGCATGGTGACCCCTATAAAGGTTCGCAGTTCGGCAAGGGGAAATATGTTTCAAGACGTGACGCCGGCAATATATTGGCGGGTATGGTTGCTTGAAGAGGAGGCCTTTCGGCAGAAGTAACTTATACGGCATTCGGGGCTTTGCAACTGGCTGAAAACAATCGATTGCTGTTACCGGGATACTTGTTTAAGGCTGCAAATAAAGGAGCTAAAGGATTTTATGGTGAGACTCCCATATCACATATATTTCAGAAACGTGGATATGAGTTAAATTTCAAGTAAAGTGAAGATAAAGAAAAAGAGACGTAACCGTCTAATACTTTTAGCAATTCTTATTGGGGGAGTATTTTATTACTCCCCTTGGGGATTCTATTTGTTCAACAGAACAGAAAAGAATTATTATTATGACACCGAAAATCAGAAAGGGCCTTGTTTGACAGCAATCTTCCATACCGGTATCTTATGGGATATGTTTACAATAGAATCAGTAGAGGAAATTGGAGCTGGTATCTATCTCATCCCCTATAAGTTCAAAGGTGTATTACCTAAAGATAATTACATAAGGCTTAACTACATCGGTGCTATAGACCCTATATATTATAGATGGAGCAATGATACCTTATATTTGCGTATTCAAGGTTGGGGAATCATAGAAAACAAACTCTCTTCTAAAGTTGTAGTTGATGAAGAGCCTCTTTTTTACGAAAGATGTGGACGGTATTATTCAGATACAACAAGGTACGTGAAGGAACGGCAAGAGTGGCTGCAAATGAAAAAGGAATATCGTAGTTTTGACAGGTATGACTTGAAATAGTTTTCAGGGAAGCAGATAATTCTCTATCTTCATACATTGTTTCTGAATATCAGAAATTCCTAATTCGATACTTTTAATTGAATCTCTGCTTATGTCATTGCGCGTAAGCAGAGATTTTCATATACATACCGGACGGCAAACGGAACCACACGTCTACACCTTCACCTACGATGGACTGAACCGCCTGACGGATGCTGTCCACGGCGCAGCGCTATACGGAAAAAGTGACCGCTTACGACAAGAACGGGAACATCAGGAACCTGCAACGCTACGGACAGACTGTTGCCGCCACTTACGGTATGATTGACAACCTGACCTTCACCCTGAACGGCAACCGCCTGAGCCGTGTGGACGATGCGGCAACGGCTTCCGCCTACGGCAA
The DNA here is from genome assembly GCF_000614125.1 of Bacteroides rodentium JCM 16496. Classification (GTDB taxonomy): domain Bacteria; phylum Bacteroidota; class Bacteroidia; order Bacteroidales; family Bacteroidaceae; genus Bacteroides; species Bacteroides rodentium. The sequence continues at coordinate 67 of NZ_BAKJ01000083.1, read as the reverse complement.
TGGCTTCGAGTTCAAGGACGGGGCGAAGCAGGCTGACGAGTACGCTTACGATGCGAACCCTAAAGTC
>NZ_BAKJ01000084.1 GCF_000614125.1 Bacteroides rodentium JCM 16496 | reverse complement strand
TCAAAAAGTTTGGTGACATTGGTGATATTTGATAATATATTAGGGAATTAGACGAAAAAATAGTAATTTTGCAAATCAATAATTATTGATTTATAGATGGCAAATGCGGACCAAATATTGTCTTTGATACGTAATCATCTGAATAACGATGATGCGCAATTTAGAAAAGTTGCTCTCCAGATTTCTGCTGTAGAGGCAAAGAATGGTCATGCAGTATTAGCAAGAACCATCCAGGAGCTTTTAAGTCAAAGAAAAGCATCTTTTAGTGCTTTAAAGCTTATTCCACGTAATAAAGATGTGGATGACTTATTGCTTCAAGTCGAGACATACGATTGCCTGAAAAATATGGTGACGGACAAAGCATTGAAAGAAAAGATAGAAAGAGTCATCAAAGAATTTACAAAGAGAGAAGAACTTAGGAAATATGGACTTGCCAACCGCCGCAAATTATTGCTCTATGGCGTACCTGGGACAGGCAAGACTATGACAGCGGGAGTATTGGCTAAAGAGTTGAATCTTCCTTTATTTATTGTGAGGACAGAGAAAGTCGTTACAAAATTCATGGGTGAGACAGGACAGAAACTTAGCCGTATCTTTGATTTTATAGATGAGGTTCCCGCAGTCTATCTTTTTGATGAATTCGATGCTATCGGTGCTCAGCGTGGAATGGAAAATGAAGTAGGTGAACAGCGCCGAATACTCAACACATTTCTTCAATTGTTGGAACGTGACTCATCAGACAGTTTCATTATTGCAGCGACAAATGCCATTGATTCGATAGACAAAGCGATGTTTCGACGTTTTGATGACGTTATTGAATATCGCTTGCCAGACTCCGGACAACGTATTCATCTGTTGCGTGAATATCTATATGCGGCTAAAGAACTTGATTATTCCATGGCTGCACCTCTGTTTGAAGGTATGAGCCATGCAGAGATAAAAATGGTATGTTCTGATATATTCAAAGAATCTTTGTTAAATGATGTGCCAATGAATATAGAATTGGTAAAGATGGTCGTTGACAAACGGAATCAACTTTGTCGTGAAATAAGTTGAATAAGGAGATAATATGCAAAAGGAACATTTTTTCTTAGGTAACCAAATAGCAGAACCCCGTTCTTTCACGCCAAGAGCAAAGGTTGTACCACCTCCTGTTATTCCTGAAAGGAACAGACAAGAACATGCTGCATTTATCAAGGAAAGCTATAATGCAGTCGTTGAATATGCCATCACGGCTCTTTCTGAAAGGGAAAAGTGTGGTTTACCGTCTGCGGATGGTGTGTATATAAACCTTGACATGTCTCCCAAATTGGTTCCCCAAAAGTTAGCCCAAAGTAGTGGAGCATCCATTCTGAAAATCTCTGAAGATAAAAGTGACGGAAATGTTGATGTAACCGTATATATCAAAAATGAGAAAAAAGATTGGCTGAGCAAGAAGGCAGACGAGTATGCCGATGAAAAGTATAATACGAAAACAGGCAAACCTAAAAATACAGGCTTGATTGAACCTATCAACGCCATTAAGCCGGCAGATATACATGCGCTCTATACATCTACAGAAGATTTCGACAAACTACCTGATAATAAGGCCTTTTTATTTGAGTTGTGGATAACTAAAACAAAGGAATATGACACAGTAAAATTATCAGATGTCTTGGATAAACTTGCTATCTTAAAAGCAGGTAAAAATCATTTGGATTTTGATGGAGTAGATGTTTGGATGATAAAAGCAACCAAACAACAGTTATGTGAATTACCGCTATCTATCGGTTATATAGAAGGAGTGCGTCCCTATCATCAGCCATCAATACTTATAAAAAATCGGAGCGAAAGTCGTGAGTGGAGTGAACTGATTGAAGGAGAAATTCAATTTGCGCTTGATAAAGACAGTACAAGAATAGGCTTGTTGGACTCAGGCGTCAACAATGCCCATAAACTGCTGGCACCTGCTCTTCCTAATGACAGAATGAAAAGTGCTATCAGCGTGCCGGATACAACAGACCACAGTGACCATGGTACAGGTATGGCCGGACTTATGCTTTATGGAGATTTGACAGATATAACTTATCGACATGGAGGTCCGATAATCATAGAACAGGACTTGGCTTCCGTGAAGATTGTAGAGAACGGTCATACAACAGATCCGGATTTCTATGGAGCGGTAATTGAAGATGCTATCTATCAGGCTCAGGCTATGGGGGCGTCTATACAATGTATGGCTGTAACTGATGGTACATCGTATGACGGAAAGTCAACGTCAAGTTCTGCGTCATTGGATGAAAGCATATACCATAATGGCAAGTGTGACCGCTTGGTGCTCGTTTCAGCGGGCAACATTGAGCCCCCTGAAGTAGATGCCACAAATTATCTGGAGTCCTGCAAAGCCAATGCTGTACAAAGTCCGGCTCAAGCATGGAACGCATTAACAGTCGGAGCATATACGGAGAAAACGATAGTAACAGATGAAAGCTACAAGGCACTGGCAGCTCCAGGGAATCTGTCACCCATGTCAAGAAGTTCGTGGAGTTGGAGAAATGGTTGCAATAAGCCTGAAATAGTCATGGAAGGAGGTAATATAGCCTATCATCCTGTTTTTCAAACAACGACACATCCTGATTTAAGTTTGATTACTACCTGCCAAGATTTGGCGGAATCATTGGAACAGTTCCATGCTACAAGTGCGGCTACAGCATTAGCGACACGTCTTGCGGCAAAAATAAAAACAGCAACACCAGCTCTTTCCATGTTGTCTGTTCGTGGCATGATGGTACATTCTGCCAAATGGACACCGGAAATGATACGTATCGGTAATATCAAGGATATTATACCTTTATGCGGCTATGGCGTTCCTGATGAAGAGACGGCCTTATTCAGTAATGAAAAATATGCAACGTTTATATTTGAAAATGAGTTAATACCTATTGGGAAAAAGATGGTTCAAACACCTATAATCAATTGCACTTTTATGATTTGCCTTGGCCAACAGAGGTGCTGGAACAAATGGGAGAAGAAAATGTAAAAATAAGAATCACACTATCTTATTATGTAAAGCCGTCTCCTGGATATGCAGGAAGAAGCAACAAGTATCGTTATCCATCTGCTACGCTGCATTTCGACTTGAAAAGTGCAAGCGAGAGTATGGAAGAGTTTCTTTGCAGAAGAAATAAAAGTGAAGGAGAAAAGAAAACTGACAATGATACTAACAGATGGACCATCAAACAACAACGTAGAGAACAAGGTACTGTACAATCTGACTGGATTGAATGTACGGCCGCTGAATTGGCTTCTTGTGGGCAGATAATTGTTTATCCAGGCCAAGGATGGTGGAAAGAAAGGAAATTAGCTAATGTTGATAATGTTATCAAATATTCACTTATCGTATCAATAGAGACAACGAAAACTGAAATTTACGATGCCGTAGAAACGGCTATCAGTAATAGAATAGGAGTACAAATAATGCAAGAAGTATAGGAAATAAAGAAAAAATCTAATAAGCACTTGATTATTAATAAAGCATATACGGAAACACAACGTCTTTATTTACATCAGATACAAATTACTGTTTCAATGACACTGTAGGCAGAGACTATAGATATAAACAGCATCGTTGACAAAAAACAGGCAAAAAAATATGCATTAGTTTGCAGAAATCGAACCTTTTATTTATCTTTGCAACGTCAAAGAGATAAAGATTACAAGATTAGTCAAGAAAAGCGATGAATTTAGTGTGATGCTAATTCAATGGCTTTCATAAAAGATAAAGTAATAATGTGCAGTCACTCAAGGAGTTAGAATAAACCGAAGCAAAAGGTTCGATTCCTGGTGGCACCACTTTTCAAAAGCAATCGGAATGTAGCGCAGTTGGTAGCGCACTACGTTCGGGACGTAGGGGTCGGGCGTTCGAGTCGCCTCATTCCGACAAAAAAGACTTAACTTCTAAAAGTTAAGTCTTTTTTGTTTTAGTCCACCTCTGCCCCCATTAGGGGGCAGTAGAAACTGAGGGATGGCCCATTATTATGCATAACTTCTTGTAGTTTTTATCAAGACCGCACATCAAACATTCCTTGCAATCGGATATCCTCCGAAGAACTTCCGATCATGACAGAGAAAGTTCCTGGCTCTACCACAAAATGATTGTCTTTATTCCACAATCCCAATTCTTGTGGAGTGAGTATAAAACTGACTTCTTTTTCTTCTCCCGACCGTAAATGAATACGCTCAAAACCACGCAATACCTTTACATAAGTAGTAACAGAACTTACCTCGTCACATAAATAAAGCTGAACGACTTCATCTCCAGCAACTTTCCCCGTATTCTTCACTTTACAACTCAGCTTCACAGAACCTTGTATACCTATCACCGGATTGTCAATTTCCAAATCTCTGTAAGCAAAAGTAGTATAACTCAATCCATATCCAAAAGGATACAAAGAGCCGGTCACACGCACAAAACCTTTTGAATCAGATCCAGGTTTAAAGGGAAAAGCAAAAGGGATTTGTCCTACCGAACGAGGAAATGTCACAGCAAGCTTTCCACCTGGATTATAATCCCCAAAAAGGACTTGCGCTATCGCATCTCCCATAAACTCTCCCGGGAACCAAGCATGCACTATACCTGGTACATAACGCTCCGCCCAATTGATTGTAGATGCACGCCCGTCTATCATCAATAAAATTACAGGTTTTCCTACAGCATGAACTGCTTGCAACAATATCTCTTGCCGTCCACACAAATCAAGCTGGTACGGGAATACTCCTCACGCACAGTCTTCTCATTGCCTCCCAACACCATAATAGTGACATCCGACTCCCTCGCCAGAGCTACCGCCTCATCTATCCCAGCTTGTTCTTTAGCATCCAAAGGTACATTGTAAAGCTCACTTTCGGGGAAATATCTATCTATAATATCAACCCCCTTGGCATAACGGACTTCGGTATGGGGCAAATAGTCTTTTATACCTTGATAAACAGTCCTTATCGGAGCATTGGCCGGTCCATAACGACATATCAAATTCGTTACTTCATCTGCATTCGGACCTATGACAGCTACCTTTTTCAGAGTCTTTGACAGCGGTAGAATATTGTTTTCATTCTTCAACAAAACAATTGACTTCAAAGCCGCCTCCATGGATATATTCTGATGTTCCTTACAATGCACCACTTTTTCCGGTCGTTCAACGTCGCCCCTATAAGGATTATCAAATAATCCCATCATAAACTTCACACGCAACACATCGGCCACACGACGGTCAATGGTCTGTATAGAGACCTTTCCTTCAGCTACAGCCTGCCGAAGCGGACGGATGAAAGTCTCGGGTAGAGTAAAGTTCGTGCGTACGTTCAGTCCGGCATTTACCACCTGGGCAGCTCCATCCACGTTTCCGGCAACAACCTTATGCTTAGAATAAAGAAACTCCACCGCCTCACTGTCTGAAACCACATACCCCTTAAATCCCCATTCATGACGTAGAATTTCCGTCAAGAATGATAGCTACCTGTAATAGGCTCTCCATCATAATCATTATAAGAGCTCATCACTCCCAAGGCACCGCCATCACAGAAAGCTTTCCTAAATGGTTCCAAATAAAGAGTACGCATTTCACGAGGGGCTACATGTGGGTCGGTACGCGTCCCGGCATCACGCCCACCCACCGGAATACTATAAACGGCAAAATGTTTGGGAGTAGCCACAAGCCCTTCTTTCTGAAGTCCCTCAATCATTTTCTTGCCTAGTTCCCCCACTAAAAAAGGATCTTCACCGTAACATTCCACCACACGCCCCCAACGCGGGTCTTGTGCAATGTCTAAAATAGGGGAATAGAGGTTAGTATACCCCAATGCCTTTGCTTCTTGGGCGGTGACATGAGCTATTTTGCTTATCAGTTCCTTATCCCAAGTGGCTCCTTGTCCACACTGGGCAGGAAACATCGTGGCCCGGTCATGGCAAAGCCCGCGTATGCCCTCATTTGTAAAGTCTACCGGAATTCCCAAACGAGTCTCCTCCACAAACCAGCGTTGAATAGCCTGTCGATTCTTCACACTGTTCACATAGGGATAGGACAAGGAAAAGCCGAAAGTCCCCAAGCCATTAGCTTGCTCATCAATATTGGCTATACCGTCTTTCCATATTTCAGTCTTCCATTTGTCAGTGGGCAGTGAATCTTTCAGTACACGCCCCGAACCATACAATGTAGCCATTTGGCAAGTCTTTTCGTCTATCGTCATCTGCGACAACAAGTTATTTATTCTTGCCTCCAAAGGAGCTGAGGAATCTTCATAGATGTCTTTCACTCCATTCTTATTGAAATCAATCCAACCTTTCCTATATATGCCGACATGTCCCCCTGCATGCATAGTTGCACAAAGCACTGCAGCTATGCCTAAAGTTATTTTCCTCTTCATCAAAAGTGTGATATATTTTCTTTGTTGCTAACTTAAAACAGATATAATATACTCAATTATTCGTTACTTAAAACTTTAAGATTACTCATGTAATTACTATCCAGAATTTTTTTTTAGATTGCATTCATCCAACCGGCTAATTCCTTCAATAACAGATTCTGCATTCATAATAGCTCCTTCTTTAGAAGTATGTACCAAATCTTTATAATATATCTTGGCATTCTCCTGCCCTATAAGATCAAATTTTCTAGCCGTAAGGTCATTTAAATCCACAAAATGAACCATTTCTTGTTCTGCCAACTCCTTTGTCCATTTACGGTAAGTTTGCGCACAACGTTTCATTTTCCCATTCTCCCATTGATTGGCAGGTGTATGAGAAAGTAGAATAACCTCAACACCTTTAGCCCTTGCCTGACGTATATAAATACGCATATAATGACCATAAGTAAAAATTTCCTCCATACTTCCATCACGTTCAATCACCATTTTTTTTGATTCGTGACCGATTCCGGGAAGTGTTCCTCGAGCCAATCCCGTATTCAATGGATTATTGTCATTATGTCCAAAATCTATTATCAAATAGTCACCTTTACGTAATGCCGGCAAAAGTCTGTCCCATAATCCTTCGGTAATATAGGTACGACTACTTCGTGAAGAGT
>NZ_BAKJ01000085.1 GCF_000614125.1 Bacteroides rodentium JCM 16496 | reverse complement strand
TTGCTTTCCTCCTTCGTTTCCGCCTCAGGAGCTTCTTCAAAATCCGTCATACCGTTTGCCACCAGCAAATTATACCAGGTAATCAACTTCTTGATGTCGGACGGATATACGCGATCGCGGTCGAAGGTAGGCAGTACCTCTGCCAGATAAGCGCGCAAGTCGTCGGCAGTAGCTTTTTTCAAATCCATCACTACGGCGGCACCATTTTCCTTTTTCTTCATGGAAAGAAACACTTCCTTCAAAGGAACATCTTCCGTATCTGTGTACATGGCAATGTCGCCCAAAGAAATAATCTTCTCATTACCATAGGCAGGGAAACGCTTCTTGTCTGCAAGCGACTCTACAATCAACATATTCTTTCCCTGGGAAACAAGCTTATATAATCCCGGTTTACCGGAAATGGACAAAATAGTCTTCAACATAATATATTCTGTTTTGATGATTAGTAGTTATTTTTTCGGGGGGCAAAGATAATGTAAGCCGAAGAGAATACAAAATAAGCTTGCTTATTTTTATTGTTAAGGAGATACCTATTTTCGTAACAGATAGTGCATTTATTCAGATAGCGAACCGATTAGCTCTAACACTTGCGGAATCAACGGCGTTTCACCGTCATTCACAATGACAAAATCTGCAAACTTCCGCTTTTCTTCGTCATCCATCTGGCTACGGACACGCTTTTCTATCAATTCGCGCGAGGAAGCATCCCGCCGGACGGCACGTGAAATGCGCACCTCTTCGGGCGCATAGACCATAACAATAGCATCCACTTCACCCGCAAACCCCGCTTCGACCAGAATGGCCGATTCTATACCGACAATGGGAAAAGCGGCGCGGCATTGCGCCCACTGCCGGAAGTCCTCCTTCACACGAGGATGCACAATACCATTGATTTCTTTGGCATGCTCCGGACTGCCGAAAAGATAAGACGCCAACAAAGGCTTGTTCAGCGTGCCACCGGCATACACTTCCGCACCAAGCAAGGCAGACAACTCCTTGCGGATGCAGGCATCGGAAACCATCAGTTGCTTCGTCTCCACATCCGAGATATAGACGGGAACACCCAGCACTTCCAGCAGCCGGGATACCATACTCTTTCCGCTACCGATACCACCGGTTATACCTATCTTAATCGCCATAATCAGGAGAAACTTGCTCTATCAGGAAATCCACTTGTGCCGGATTGAAACGCACCTGGCTCACCCCTTTCGGCAGATTCTTAATCTTTACCGTATACTTGTCGGAACCCAGACGGAGCAGTTCCTCATAAGACACGTAAATATGAAAATCATCAGCGTTAATCTGCCTGAAATGACTCAGACCAACCTGAAACGTGACCTGCACCTTGGAAGGGAAAGCGCGCAGCACCTTGTCGGCAGGAAAGTTAACGCCACGCAACGGCACCTCCACTGTCTTTTCCGTATAAATATCCACCGGAAGCATCATCTCAATGGAAGAAGGCACAAACTTCACACCTTTCTGGATACGCAGGGGGACTTGCTGCCTCAAGGTGTCCGATATATCTTCCAGCTTCACCGGTTGCGTATAGGCAACAGCAATCGTATCCAGCACGCCTTGCGGCGCATACACCAATACGGAATCGGGACTGAATATCGTATCCGAAAGATAATACTCACGTCCGGCACTCAGCGTGCCGCGCAGCTTCACCGGCACCAGTTTGGAGGCTCCCGTCGAATAGATGTACTCCAATGTATCCGGCTTCATGGAAAGCAGGCGGGTAGAGGCATTCAGCTGGTTCAGCACTTTCTTTTCAAACTGCGGGGGATATATCCTTACTTGATTATCCACGCCCTTATAATCGGCATAATCGAGGATAACGGGATAAAAGCTCTTTCCCAACATATAGTTGAGCAGTACCGTTCCCTTATCCTTTACCTTGATGCGGAGTTCTGAAGCAGGTTCAGAGGTAATCACCACATTATTAGGCACTCCCTTCAGCCGCACCGGTATAGAGAAATCCGCCTCATAGTCGTTGTTCAAGGTCTGCAAGAGCCAGAAGCCACCGGCTACAAAGAAGAAAAACAAAAAAATGAAGAACTCTCTGCTTTTATCGCTAAGCAGAAAGTCCTTCACTTCTCTAGATATCTTCAGATATGTACGTTGTATGTTCCTACGTTCAAACATAGGCTCACATTTCTATTATTTAGATGCCTGACTGCTGTTCGCATCAGCAGCTGCAGCAAAAATAGAATTCTTGTCTATACGAATCTTAACGTTAGAAGCGATTTCAAGCACCACATCATTGTCGTTGATTTCCTTGATAACACCATGGATACCACCGGCTGTGATTACTTTCTGATTCACTTGAAGCGATTTACGGAAGTTTGCTATTTCCTTTTGCTTCTTGTTTTGAGGACGAATCATAAAGAAATACATGATAACGAACATGGCTATCAGCATAATCCACATCATGCTACCACCACCGGCAGGGCCTGCAGCGGGAGCCTGCAGGAAGAATACAGTCATTAAGTTCATAAATACTCAGTTTTGGTTTCTATTATTAAACAAAGGTATTAGTTTTTCGTTAACTTACCTTCTTTTTTCAATTGATTAACTATTCCATCCAATGTACCGTTCACGAAGCTGCCGCTTTTGGCCGTGCTGTAAACTTTGGCAATATCGACATATTCATTTAACGAAACACTCACCGGAATGTTCGGGAAACTTAATATTTCGGCCAAGGCACACTGCATGATTACAACATCCATAAAGGCTACACGGTCCAAGTCCCAATTACGCGTATTCTCACTGATGAGGTGACGGTAATAGTCACAGTTCAAGATGGCACGGCGGAACAAACGACGTGCAAATTCCTGGTCTTCCTCATCCTTGAACTCCGGTAAAAGCTCCTGGTTGGCACCATTCTTCTCTTCAAAGCGCTTGATGGTTTTCAGTACGAAAGTATCCACAATCTCCTTGTCGTCATTCCAGTAGAGGCTCTGGTCTTCGAGCACACTGTCCAAGGCCTCGTTGTTGAAGACAAAAGTCTTATACAGCTTTCTCCACAATTCACGGTCGCATTCGTAAGAATTGTCCGAAGAAGCCATATATTCCTTATATATATCTGATTCCACTATTTTCTCATACAATCCCTTGACGAAGTCTTCATCATTGGCCACGTGCGCTTTTGGTTGGCGATGAATTCCGTCAATTGTTTGTTCACTTCCAACTGGGCTATGAACTTGTTTTCCACAAATTTCATGTTGGGATACAACTCCTCGGCAGTGGGAGCCAGCTTAGCTTTTGCCGCATCAATACGTTTTTGTGCGTAGTTCGTCAAAGCTATCATCAGCATCAGCAGGTAGTTGTAGAGGTCGTATGCCTTTGAAAGGCTAAAGAACAATTCTTTCTCCGCTGAGTCTAAATTTTTACTACCATTCTGATAATAAGCATATACAATCTGTATAATCTTAAGACGAATAAGAACTCTGTTGATCATAATTCTAAAGTAAATACAAGTGTTTTAACAAGGCGCAAAAGTAGGCATTTTTAATGAGTTTACATAAATAAATCACATTTTTTAATGCAGATATTGATTATCCGGTCTTTTTCTTTTGACAGTTTAAAAAAAATCGTCAATTTTGAGCCCGATAAAGAGCTAAAAGCTACGAGATACAAGTTTTAAGGTGATAATATCAAAATTGAGACCTATTATAATATGGAAGACTTTAAGAAGAAAAACGCAGCGGACATGAACGACAAGGAGATTGTATTCTCCCAATCCATCAAAGCAGGTAAGCGCATCTACTATTTGGACGTCAAGAAAAACAGAAAAGACGAAATGTTTCTCGCCATTACGGAAAGCAAGAAAATCGTGATGGGCGAGGGTGACGACTCTCAGGTAAGTTTCGAAAAGCACAAAATCTTTCTATACAAAGAAGATTTTGAAAAGTTCATGAACGGACTCCAGCAGGCCATCGGCTTCATCCAGGAACAGCAGGGTTGCTACACAAGGCATGCCGCTGACGACGAGGCAGAAACTCCCGAAACGCCCAAAGAAGAAGTGCCGCAAGAAGAAAAAGCTTCTCCTCTGGATGGAGAAATCAAGATAGACATTGAATTTTAAGTTATAACCTTTTGATAATTCAAAAAGAAGCTGTACTTTTGCACCGCTTTTTTGCAACATCGTGTGGTAAACCACATCGTGTGATGGTGAATTAAGCAAAAAATTTACTTAATTTAGAGTAACACAATTTTTTTAGAAATGAAATCAATTGAAGTAAAAGGAACTGCAAGAACTATTGCAGAACGTTCTTCGGAACAAGCAAGAGCTTTGAAAGCTATTCGTAAAAACAACGGTGTACCTTGCGTACTTTATGGTGCAGGTGAAAATGTTCACTTCACAGTACCTGCAGAGGGTCTGCGCAACTTGGTGTACACTCCGCACATCTACGTAGTCGACTTGGTGATTGATGGCAAGAAAGTAAACGCTATCATGAAAGATATCCAATTCCACCCCGTAAAGGATACTATCCTGCACGTTGACTTCTATCAAATCGACGAGGCTAAGCCTATCGTTATGGAAGTTCCGGTACAGATGGAAGGTTTGGCAGAAGGTGTTAAGGCCGGTGGTAAGCTGGTACTCCAGATGCGTAAGCTGAAAGTAAGAGCTTTGTATAACGTAATTCCTGAAAGACTGACTATCAACGTTGCCCACTTGGGACTTGGTAAGACTGTTAAAGTTGGCGAATTGCAATACGAAGGATTGGAATTGCTGAATGCCAAAGAAGCTGTTGTATGCGCCGTTAAGCTGACTCGTGCTGCAAGAGGTGCCGCTGCTGCTGCAGGCAACTAATCGATTCTTTCCAAGAAAGACTAAATATTCGGGAACGCGGATTAACGCAGCCAACGCAGATTTCATACTGATTTCCGCGGAAAGTTGCGATAATCCGCGTTCTTTTTATGGTTCACGAGAGTGTATAATTCACCACAGATTACACAGATTAACACAGAATGAATTTAATGTACCGATAATCAAAGATGTCTATCTGTGCAAATCTGTGTAATCTGTGGTGAATACCAGTTTTAACACCCTCATAAACAGGAAGCACTGACTATGAAATATTTAATTGTAGGATTGGGCAATATCGGCCCCGAATATCACGAAACCCGCCATAACATCGGATTCATGGCAGTAGATGCTCTGGCCAAAGCAGCGGGTGCCACTTTTACCGACGGACGTTATGGTTTCACCGCAACGCTGTCAGTCAAGGGACGCCAACTGTTACTGCTGAAGCCTTCCACCTTTATGAACCTCAGCGGCAACGCCGTACGCTACTGGATGCAAAAGGAAAACATTCCATTGGAGAATGTGTTGGTAGTGGTAGATGACCTGGCACTGCCTTTCGGCACACTGCGCCTGAAAGGTAAAGGAAGCGATGCGGGACATAACGGCCTTAAGCATATTGCAGCAACGCTGGGCACCCAGAATTATGCACGCCTGCGTTTCGGCATCGGCAATGACTTTCCCCGTGGTGGGCAGATTGACTATGTGCTGGGACATTTTACCGATGAAGATTGGAAAACAATGGGCGAGAGATTGGAAACAGCCGGAGAAATCATCAAAAGTTTCTGCCTGGCGGGAATAGATATCACCATGAATCAATATAACAAGAAATGAACGAAGCCAGAATTGACAAATGGATGTGGGCCGTGCGCATCTTCAAGACGCGTACCATAGCCGCCGAAGCCTGCAAAAAAGGACGCATCAGCATCAATGGCGCACTGGCAAAGGCTGCCCGTACGGTGAAACCGGGAGACGTCATCCAGGTGCGCAAGCCCCCCGTCACCTATTCCTTCAAAGTTCTGCAACCCATCGAAAAGCGTGTCGGCGCAAAGTTAGTGGCCGAAATGATGGAGAATGTAACGACTCCGGAACAGTATGAACTGCTGGAGATGAGCCGTGTCAGCGGTTTCGTCAACCGTGCCAAAGGTACCGGACGGCCAACGAAAAAAGACCGCCGGAGTCTGGAAGAATTTACAGAACCGGAATTTCTGGATGATTTTGACTTTGAATTCGATTTTGAGGAAGAGTAAAATAAGGGAAAGATTATGAGCGAGAGAATAATTAAATGGGGATTCATCGGTTGCGGAGAAGTGACAAAATACAAAAGCGGACCGGCATTTCAGAAAATAGAGAACTCCGAAGTAGTGGCCGTCATGAGCCGAAATGGCGACAAGGCCAAGACCTACGCCAAGGAAAGAGGGATTCCCAAATGGTACGACGATGCCCAGGAACTGATTGACGACGAAGAGGTGAACGCCGTGTACATTGCCACTCCTCCTTCTTCACATGCTACATACGCCATCATGTCCATGAAGGCTGGCAAACCGGTCTACATAGAGAAGCCGATGGCCGTTACCTACGAAGAGTGCTGCCGCATCAACCGCATTTCCAAAGAAACGGGTGTTCCATGTTTTGTCGCGTATTACCGCCGCTATCTGCCCTACTTCCTGAAGGTAAAGTCACTGGTAGAGGAGGGACATATTGGCAACATCATCAACATTCAAATCCGCTTCGCCCAGCCTCCCCGCGACCTCGACCATAACAAGGAAAACCTACCGTGGCGCGTGCAACCGGACATTGCCGGCGGAGGATACTTCTATGACCTTGCACCCCACCAGATAGACTTGCTGCAGGAAATCTTCGGATGCATCCTCGAAGCCAGCGGCTACAAGAGCAACCGTGGCAGACTATATCCTGCCGAAGACACCCTAAGCGCATGTTTCCAGTTTGACAGCGGACTGGTGGGCAGCGGCTCCTGGTGTTTCGTCGCCCACGAATCTGCCCGCGAAGACCGTATAGAAATCATTGGAGACAAAGGCATGATTTGTTTCTCCGTATTCACCTATGACCCCATTGCGCTGCACACAGAAAGAGGGCGTGAGGAAATCATTGTCGAAAATCCCACCTACGTCCAGCAACCGCTCATACAGGCAGTGGTAGACCACCTGCTGGGCAAGTCAGTCTGCAGCTGTGACGGCGAAAGCGCCACCCTGTA
>NZ_BAKJ01000086.1 GCF_000614125.1 Bacteroides rodentium JCM 16496 | reverse complement strand
GACTTTAGGTAAAACCGAGACAGTCTTTGCCCTGAAATAATCCTCGGACATGTAGAGCATGCCGGCATAGGCGCCATATCTTCCATACGAATTCTTCAAGAGATAGTAAAAGTGTCCCGCCTCATCGTGCGCCGTACCGACGAGATGCATCATGTGGTCGTCTGTAGTAAGGAAGCGTTCGAACTCATGCTGCCGCATTTCCTGTGTCACCGGATGCTGCGGCCAAAGAGCCATCCCCTGACGCGAGCCGAAAGTATCTTCGCTCACATCTCCATGCCAAGCCACCGTCTTGCCTACAGACAAAGCACGGCGCACCACCTGCTCCAGCTCGTCCAACGGAAGGTTGTAGTAAGACTGATGCTCCCAGTTGTCCGGTACTTCCAATATAAAAGAGGTATGAAAAGGATGATGCGTGAAGCTCGTCAACTGCACATAATCCTGCGCCTTGAAGTGAAGCGAGTCGGCAAACGAGCGGGCAGTATAACTCCTGCCACGATAGAGAAACGAATCGGGTACCGCCCCCATCTGCTCGTCCAGCAGAGCTACAGCACGTTCTCTGTAACCGGGGAGGTCGCGATGCTTCACAGCTTCCCCGGCCAGCTTCTTCAATTGCTTCAGCAACGCCCCATGGTCATGTCTTTTACTTCCCGGTTGGCGTCCCCGATATGCCTCCAACGGCAGCACACCGTCTTCCTCCAACACCCGGAGGAAAGAATGTCCCAGCCCACCATTCCTAATCTCTTCTCTGCCGCAAGAATAGTAATAAGCATCAAACTGATTCAAGTATTTCTGCCTGACCATGTACATAGGCGACAGGCGCACCGTATCTCCGGGATGCCCTGCCAGCCAGTCAGACTCCAGCAGAGAGGCTGAGGCATAAGCCCAGCAGGTAGAAGTACGACCCTGGTTCAGCACCGGGGTGTGGGCACACACTGAATCAGAAACGAAAACATGCGCCTCCAACCTCTTTTCCGTACGTGAACAGGCGGACAGAGCGAGGGAAAGGCATAAAAGAATGAGCAACCTATTCATATATAATCTTAGTTATTACCATCTCTACCCGATAATCCATTTACTCCCCGGTATCAACGAGATGAGCTTGGTTGCCACGAAACAACTGATAAACGTACATATCGCTATAACCGGAATGGCTGCCACAGTGGGCAATCCCAATGTAGACTTAAACACCGACACCCACAAGCCAAGCCAGAAAATGTGCATAAGGAACATGCCGTAGCTGAGTTTCGACATTTCGGCAATGATACGCGGAGGTTGAGGAATGCTGATGCAACTGAACATCAAGAACGCACCTGTCGTCAACACCACGCAATTAAGGGTGCAGAATGCCCAAGCCACCTCAATGACCGGCGTATCATGAAGCACTCCCGGAACTGCCTGAACATAGAACGACCCTATAGTGGCAACCGCACCAACCAGCATCAGCAGAAAACCGACCCGCAGACGCAAGGAACGCCCCCAAGTGAGATGCACGCGGATATAATGCGCCAACACAAGATAGCCCAAATAGCCCGAGAAGTTCCACAGCATGTGATACTCGTTCCAGAAACACTGTCCCCACACTTCGCCAAACCAACGGTTGAGGAAAGGCATACAAGTGGAGATCAGGAACAGCCCGATGAAGAAACGCTCTTCTTTGGCCGAAACCTTCTCTAACCATGGCGATATGACCGGAATAAACAGATAAAGACCTATCAACGGATACATGAACCAGAAGTGTCCGGCAAGCGCAGGAAAGTTCAGCCAAATGCGTGAAAGGTCGTTCAGCGATTGTGTCCCATCTATCTGTCCCCACAACATGGGCAGCGTGCTATACAGCACCATGAAAAAAACAAAGGGCGGCAGAATACGCAGAAAACGCTTGCGGTAAAACTGCCAACAGCTTTGTCCCTGCTTCATCGGCGCAAGCAGATAGGCCGAAACAATCATAAACAAAGGTACAGACATACGTGAAAAGCCATCGTAAATAGATACCCACAACCTATCCGCCTCGTTCTGAAGGAAAGACTGCGGTCCTGCCATGTCCGTAGAGCCGGCAGCTCCATAAAAATTCTCGCTGGCATGAACCAACATGACCAAGAAGCACGCAAACACGCGCACATAATCCAAAAAAGCAATGCGTTTCATTTTATTTCAAGTTTTCTATTTATGCGAATCAAGAGTTAAAAGTGTCAGTGCTTCACCCTATTCGAATCATTCATCAATTTATTCTCTTGTATTCGGGAACGCAGATATCCTTAACCGCGCAGCTCCCATAGGGATGAGTGTGATTTCTTCTTTATCGCCTCTCGCTACATCTTCTTCGGGCAACACACCACACAACCCGGTTTCATCTATTTTCCATGCGGGAACCAATCGACCGACAGCCTTCACCTCCAAAGGTACATTGGCCACCGTAAAAGGGTAGTCGTCAGCCGGCCATGATTTACGGATTACCTCGAAATGCTTCAAGGGTTCCGTCTTGTCCAACACCAGAGAATAATTCCAAGGGCTGCCGGGATATATCTCAGTAGTGGGCCATTTTTGAGGGTCAGCATCTTTCTGCCATTTAGAATCACCGATGGCTGTTTCGCGGCTGTCCTTCTCTACATATTTCTCTGCAATCTTAAGAGAGAGCGTGAGAGGACCGTAATCCACACTTACGCTGTTCTTATTGACCTGCCAGGTGCGCATGGACAAAGACATCGGGAACGTCAATTCCACGCAGTCCCCATCCGACCACTCGCGATGGATGCAGAGATACTTTCCTGCCACGGGAACCGCACCTACTTCCTCACCATTCACGCGCACTTTCGCTTTTTGAGTCCATGAAGGGATTCGGAAATAAAACGGAAAGGTGACTTTTTCCTCGGTAGAGACAGAAAAACGGATGTCTTCCTCAAAAGGATAATTCGTCTCTTCGTGCAAAGTGATTTCCTTTCCAGCAGCTACTTTCACTACAGCCTTGCAAGCTGCATAAAGAGCCGTTGCCACTCCATTGTCGGGAGTTGCCAAAACCAGATGTTCGGCAAAGTAAGGCCAGCCTTGTGCATGATTGTGCTGGCAGCAACGACTGCTGAAAGGATTCATCGAAAGAAACGGTCCGCGGTTGTCGATGCCCGGATGATGATTCTTGGAATCACTGACGACATGGTTCGGGCAAGTGATGTAGCGCAGCGCTTTAAAGTCCGGCATCACAGCTGCAGGATAAGAGTTAAATGCCACTTCTTCGCAATGCTCGGCCCACAAGGGATCGCCCGTCATGCGAAGCATAATTTCATCGGAAGCCATCTGCTCAACCAGCCCGCAGGTTTCCACCCCTTGCCGGGGATCGATATATCCCAAACGGGCATTCTCATCCGCCCCGAACATGCCGCCGGGCACCTGCCCGAAAGTACGACGAATCAGCCGATGGACATTATAAGAGGCTTTCAGCATGGCAGAATCACCGGTCTGCATATAATAAGTGGCAGGCTCACGGAAACATTGGGCAATGTTTACGTTGTGCCAGTTGGGCAAAGAGGTCGATTGAGTCCAGTCGGCAGTGTTGCGATGAATCTTTTCGGCCAATTCGAGCAAAAAAGCATCTCCCGTATGACTGTAAAGCCAGTAGATACTGATGATGTTATCACCTCCACGACTGTTCTCCCAAAAGTCTTCCAGAAGCAGGTCGTCGGGAACCGTCATCTGCCATTTAAAGTAGTTTGTCATCAGGTCTATGACACGCTGGTCTTGAGAATACTCGTAATAAGATTGCAGGCACCAAAGCATAATCATCTGTGCCCAAAGTTCGCGCTTCCCATTGCGTTCGTTGACCGGACCGAAATAACCGTCCGGCTGGCGGCTGGCAAATACGCCTTCAATCCAGTATTCGGTTTCTTCTATCATCTTCGGATCATTCAGAATATATGCCAAACTACTATACCCTTTGAGCCAATAGGGAACTTCTTCCCAACCATGGTCCCCACCGGTCGTAAGCCAGGCATTGTTATCCTTTTCCAACCAAGCGCTGATTTCCCCCAAATGTCCGGTCAGGCCATCGCGCTGCAACTCCAGAAATTTCCTTACCCAACCCTCAGGGCGAATGCTGCCTACCGGCAATTTTATAAAGTTCAACGGACGAAGCGGGGCACGGTAACCCATATAATTGGCATTGACAGCATGTATATCCGGTCGGTCCACCACCGTCACCGTACCGACAGAAGGGACAGAAGTACAAGCCGTAACCGAAATTGCCAATGCCACAAAAAGGAAGGCAGCCACCCATGTATATAAGTTCCTCATGATTATATCTTAATCAATGCTATTCAATAAATCCACCTTCCCCTCATTAACCAACTTCAATATCAACTCACCGAAAAGAGTGTTCTGCCAGGCAAACCAAGGGCGGGTGAAGTTGGTTGCATCATCCTTATGAAACGATTCATGCATAAAGCCAGTACCGGCATCCGTATCCATCAGCATCTTGATGCAAGTTTTGATTTCGGCATCATCCCGGCTTGTGAAAGCTTTCATCATAATGCTCATGGGCCACACCATGTCATAGCCGATATGCGGTCCGCCGATACCCTCACCGGCTTTGCCGCTGAAGAAATAAGGATTACTGTCGCTCCACACAAAACGGCGGGTATTCTGATAAATGGGGTCATTAACGTCTACATCTCCCAAATAGGGCATGGCAAGCAAACTGGGCACATTGGCATCGTCCATCAGCAGATGATTGCCGAAACCATCGACTTCGAAAGCATAAATAGTGCCGAATTCAGGATGATTGTAGGTTGCATAGCGTTTCAAAGCCACCTCCACCTCATCGGCCAAGGCACGGCAGTCGGCAGCCAAAGCGGTCTCCTTGTTCACTGTTTCCAGAATCTCGGCAGCTTGCGCAAGGAAGTGACAGCAAAGAAGTTGGAAGGCACAAGGAACTGAAGCGTTGTGGCATCGTCCGACGGGCGGAAGCAGGACACGATAAGTCCTACCGGGCAGACAGGAGCACCCAGGCCGTCATTGTTCAGCGTATCGAGCGCACGCTCCGTCTTGCGTTGAAATTTGTAAGGACCGACACCCTCTTTGCGTTGCTGCTGACAAAAAGTTGTATAAATGTTACGGATAGCTTCCAGCCATTCAGCACCGAAAACAGAAGTGTCACCCGTCACCTGCCAGTAGTGATAAGCCAACCGCAAAGGATAGCAAAGTGAATCAATTTCCCACTTGCGCTCATGCAGTTCGGGCTTCATGTCGGTAAGGTCGCTCATCCAATGTCCATCGGGCAGCGCACCGTCGTTGTAAGCATTCGCATATGGGTCTATATTGATACACTTGAACTGGCGCAGAATAACACCGGCCAGCATATCTTTCAGTTTCGGGTCGTTGTTGGCAAGCTGCACATATGGCCATACTTGCGCCCCTGAGTCACGCAACCACATGGCGTGGATGTCACCCGTATATACAAAAGTATCAGGCTTTCCATCGCTACCTTTGCGGAAGTGTACAGTAGTATCCAGCGTATTGGGAAAACAGTTGGCAAACATCCAGGAAAGCTTGCGGTTCTTCAAAAGTTTCTGTACACGGGCAATCTCTTTCTCCACGGCATTGGAACGGAAAAGGCGTTGTTTCTCTTTAGGACGGTTAGAGGTATAGTTACCGGCATATGCCGTATTGTCCTGCACGGACACAAAGCCCGCATCGGCAAGAAGGCGGCTACTGTTGGCAGCCTGAACCATACCGGTAGCTGCAGCCAGAACAAGACTGAAACAAATCTTTTTGGAATTAAGAATCATATTTCTTCTATATAAATTTGAATTTAAAATTGCTATTAGTCAAGTGGAGTTTTGGTAGCTTTCACTCCCTCAAAAGTCATGCGTACCGGTTTTATCTTTCCTTTTTTGTCAAAGTACATCCGGTCAATGCAGGTGGCACGGCTGTTTGCTGCCGTTTCTCCCAACGGGCGACGGTGGTAAATGATGTACCATTCGTCCTTACCTTTTCCACGTACCACTGAATGATGTCCGGCACCGGTAGCTACATCGGCATCCTGCTGAAGAATGATTCCCTCGCGATGGAACGGTCCGAAAGGAGAGTCGGCAATGGCATAGGCCACACGGTAGTCCGGGCTTCCCCAACCGCCTTCCGACCACATGAAGTAATACTTTCCGTTACGTTTCAACATGAAAGGTCCTTCTACATAGTCCTGAGGAGTCACCTCTTTATAGACTGTACCATCATCAAAAGGAACGATACCAAGTAAATCGGGAGACAGTTTCACGATATTGCAATGCCCCCATCCGCCATAGTACATATAGTAAGTGCCATCGTCATCGCGGAACACAAACTGGTCGATGGGCTGTGCGCCATTCACAATTTTATCAATCAAGGGCTTGCCCAGCACATCTTTGAAAGGACCTGCCGGGTTGTCTGCCACAGCCACACCGATACCGCCAATCTCAGAGTTGTTCTGTATGTCATTCCCTCCGAAGAAAAGATAATAGCGGCCATTGGCTCGATGACAGCCGGCGCCCACAAAGCGCGGCGCAACCATGGGATATTTTCCTTTGAAAGCACGCGTGGATGTTTGGTCCAATGCACCAAGTCGGGCGAAGAATAGGCATCCATAAAAGTCTGTTCATCATAAGGAGCGGAATATGTAGGATAAATCCAGAACTTTCCGTCCAGCACTACCCCCTCAGGTCGGCATACCAACCGGGAAAAATCGGATTGCCGCTACGTTTCTTCTGTGATTCTCCACCAGATTGCGCATAAAGAGAAGAAGAGGAACAAAACAATGCCAAGCAGTAAATAGTAAGTTTCTTAAATTTCATGGTAAAT
>NZ_BAKJ01000087.1 GCF_000614125.1 Bacteroides rodentium JCM 16496 | reverse complement strand
TTTGGTCAAATTGCCGTTCGCATCATAAACATACTCGTTCGCCTGCTTAACACCGTCCTTGAACTCGAAGCCGCCGTTGTAGGCAGAGGCCGCAACAGCATCATCCACACGGGTCGGACGGTTCCCTGCAAGCGTGAAGGTGAGGTTGTCTATCAGGCCGTAGGCAGAAGCTGAGGTCTGGCCGTAACGTAGCAAAGAAAGGATATTCCCGTTCTTGTCATAGCCCGTAACCTTTTCAGTATAGCGGCCTGCGCCGTGAGTGGCGGAAGTCAGCCGGTTCAGACCGTCGTAGCTGAAGGTGTAGCGGTGGCTGCTGCCGTTTACGGTCCAGTCCATGGCAGTGATGTTGCCGTTGTAGCCTGCGCTGCCATTGTTATAGTTCAGTGTCTGAGAGAACTTGCTCCCGGAGATGCCGGTAAGCCAGCTGCGAAGGTTATAGGCATACGTCGAAGTGTGCAAGGCGTCGCCCAGCTTCTTGCTGTTTAGGCGGCCGAAGTTGTCGTAGCCGTACTCGGCCAGCGTAACCGTAGGGCCGCTGCCCAACTTATGCTGCACCTTCTGCAGGCGGTCGGCAGAGTCGTAAGCATAAGTCGTTACCTCGGTAAGGCTTGTGCTGCTCGTACTACCTGCACTCTGCGTATGCGTCACCGTCAGAGGCTTGTCGGTGAAGCTATAAGCGGTAGTGGTCACGTCATAGCCGCTCATCTCATTGCTCTCCACACGTTTCACTTCACGTCTGCGGATATCATAGTAAAAGGCTTTCCAAACGGGGCCGCTGCTTCCCAAGCCAGCCACCATCTGGCCCGTCAGAAATCCTCTGCTGTAACCGGAGGTGTCGTTGCTGAAGTTGCTCGCGGGAAAGCCCTGGGTGCCTACAAAACTGTAACTGTCATAGTAGTTCCTGATGTGCACAGTGGTGCCCGAAGTAGTCACTTTGTTGGTGCATACACCTTGTTCCGTCAGGCGGTTCAAGCCGTCGTACTTGTAATACGTCCAGTTACCGGAGGTGAGGGCACGCTGGTTACCGTCCTGCGAGAATACCAGGCGGTCGGCATTGTCATACACCATTTCCATATATCCCGCACCGGGAAGCTTCTTCCAGATACAACGGTTACGTCCGTCGTATTTGTACTGAAAGGCATACAAGTCGAGATTGGCCGAGCTCTGGTACATGGGCTGGAGCACGAAACAAAGATTACTTTTGTCGTCATACACATAGTAAGTGTCGTGCGTTTCACTGCCTTTCATCTGACGTGTCAATACGACATGCCCCATCTTGTCGGTGAAGGTGTAGCCCACGTTCAGGTCTTCATCGGTGGTCTTAACAACCGAAAGCTGGCCGGAAGCATAGCTGCCGTTACTCGTCAGTGCACCTGCACTGCTTACACTATAGTTGATGCAGTTCAACTGTGCGTTAGCCGTACTGTTGGCCAGATAGTCCGTATTGACGGAATGCCCGCTATACCATGCAGCTCCCGGTCCGTATTCCTTTACGGTACGGTTCAGCGGAGAAGCCTCATACACCGGCTGGCTGTAAGGACGCGAGTCATTACCATAGTTGCCGGGCGCACTGCTCTTGAAAGAAGCAGGTGCCACATAATCGGCAGACGAGTCTATCGGCAGCCAGGAATTCGCGGCACGTCCTGCAACGTCGTACTCCTGCAGCGTCACCAGATTGCTGTTGCTTGCCGTCACCTTCTTCAATACCGTCTGGAACGGACGTCCCAGACCATCAAAATACTCCACTTTATCCAGATATTTACCTCCCGTTTCATCCAGCATGCTACGGGTACGCACATAATTGTGGCTGGCATCCTGCCCCGCTGTTGTCAATGCATAGCACAACAACGCCATAAACATATATTTTCGTTTCATACAATTCTTTCGTTTCATTGGGGTTTGTAATTATACTGATATTCATTCACTACCTTTCCATTATGGTCCTTAACCTGGAACAAGCGGTTGAAGTCATCATAGGTAAAGGTCGCTTTCTCTTTATTCGGTTCTACAATTTCCGTAACACCCACAAGCGGGCGATAGAGATAGGTGGTAACCAAAGCATTGTCGTTGGCAAGCCCGTTTCGCACTGTGTTCAGGACAGCTGTAATGGACACAGTATTCGCATTGGCCGGCAGTTGGCTGATGCCCGCCGACGAGATTTTCTCTACAGCCTCATACGTCTTTCCTTCTATCTTGGCCACCGGATAAAGATTGTTATAGGCCCACAGGAAGCTCACCGGCAGATTGTTGCGTATATAACCCAGCAGCCGGCCTCTCGAAGTGTACTTGCCAAACCAGATATCCTGCACGTATGCTCCCGCATAATCAGCCAGTGTCTTGGGCGTAGTAGAGTTGAATTTCAACGTACGTTTGGGCAGAATCATGCTGAGCGTGTCTTTATACTCCGTCTTCCACGCGTCCACTACTTTGCCCGCGGAGAGTTCGATACGTTCTATGGGTATGCCTACCATATATTTCTCTTTCATCTTGACGGAAACGGCATCCGTAAAGATGTTTGCATATTTAAACTGCTTCTCTTTCTCCACCCCGTGCTTGTTACTCTTCAGGGAAGACAGCATCCCATAACCGTTATAGGCATATCTCTCTTCGTCCACTACATTGCCTTCAGCGCGATAGTCGGTGGTCACCTTCTTGCTAAGATAGTACGATTGTGCCCACAGATTGTAAGGCTGCATGCTACGGGTAGGACGGGAATAATCCGGATTGAAATAATAGTTGCGTATTTTCGGTGCCCAAACCTCTTCCGAAGAAGAGGATGAGTAGGTGTACTCCTCTTTCTTCAGTAACTTATGGTTTTTATCCCGGTATTCTACCGATGAAAGTTTACCGTTCTCATAGTCAGGCACCGTAGGAATACCGGCCAGGTAGATATCAGTAACCTCATCCGGAACGTTATGGTATCTGTAAGTGGTATATCCCTGAGTAGCCATGTCGCCATATGATTCACTGACCGCCGTATATCCCACAAGGTTTCCTCTGGAAAGATTCGTCAAAGGGACATAAGGAGCGGATTGAATCAGTTCGTAGTAAGCGCTCATCCAGTTTCCTGCCCAACTTTGCATTTGTTCCACATAGACCGGTGCGTTGAATACCGGCTTCACCATCAGCTTTGCATTCTGATATTCGAACTTACGCCAGCTCCGGTTACCGTTGCCGTCCGTATTCGTGATGGACTTGATACGCAGCCCGGCACCCAGGTAATCCTTATCCAAGGGAGCATTCGTTTTGCCTACTACCTCTACCGAAATATTGACAGGATACTCCAATCTTACATTCTGCACTGCCAATGTCACGCGATACGTACCTCTGTCCAGTTGTTTTTCAATGTCATCGGGCCAAGGCTCCATCACGTCATAATCGGGAGAAGAGAACAAGGCTCTATAACCATCACCCTCTTTCTTCTCGAGTTGTGTTGTGTAAGTAAGCGACGAAGCAAGATGTTCACTGGGATGAGGTTCGTCATGTCTTCTGCGGATGATAATCTTGGGATTGGCATCGTCCACTTCAAAAGCTCGCCAATATACATAAGGACAGGAGCTCCGGGTGCTACGGGCTGCATACCGTTGTCTACCAGGTTAAGGGTTCCTTTGCGCAAGGGGGGCATCATAGGCAAATACTCAAAACGATGTCCTTCGTATTCAAAGGTAGTTGTACCGCCCGTAGGATAGGTGACAGTGCGCAGTGTCCCTATCTTACACAACGCCTCGTTGAATGAACGGTCCATACCTTCTTTGAACAGAGTCGTTTTTTCACTCGGTCTGATAGACTCCGACCAATAGATGCTGGGACTAATCTTCAAAAAAGTATTTGTCGGTGTTGCACCGTTGTAGAATCCCCAGACATCTACAGACAAGGAGCGTTTGGGAGGCAATTTCCCCATATTGTAGTCCAAGGTATATACATTGCCGGTCTTTGAACCCACCAAATCATACACCTTCGACAGTAACAAGCGGTCATCCTGTCCATGAGTAGTGGCAGCCATCCCGCTAAGCAGGTATTTATACTCCAGCATGGTGGTTTTGACGAGGTTACCGGCAGCATCACTCACCTTGATGCTTGATAGTTTCTGTACCTTTTTCCCGGTTTCCGCACTCTCTATGTCTTCACGGTCTGTCGTTCCGAATTCAACTTTACCCCCTTCAAAGGTAATGGCGGACAAGGTCCACTGCTCTATCTTGGAGTAGGAGTAATTGTAGTTAAATTTATCCTTGAAATCAAGTCTGTCATGGTCCATGTCTTGCTACTTATATCATATACCATCTTTACCACTTTTTCTTGTGTCTGGATGGTAGGCACGGCATTCTGTTGCCGGTTATTCTTCAATACGTTGAAAAACATGGAGCCCGAATGTCCGCCTGCATGGAAGTAGAACATGTCTGGTTCGGCGTCATAGTCACCTTTGAAATAATCCATATACTTCTCCAAATTAAAAACAGTCACATCAAATCTGGGATCGGTCAACCACGGAGCATCAGTAAGGTTGTAGCACCCGCGTGAACCAAAGTCGTCCATGCCCTGTACCTGCCTGATGACGCAGCCTCCTGCCTGGAGGGTCCATCCGAGACCGACCCAGGTGGCTTCTTGCGCCACGCGTGTTCCGTCCGTATGGTAAGATAGTGCGATGGGAAACTTCTTTCCGTCAAGGTCTATTTCGTAGATTGGGATAGTCAGATTGGCCTGACCCACATAATTGTCGGTAGGTATCAGTCCATACGTTCCCAATGAAGCTGCATTGGGAGATATGGGGACAATCCGGAGGTTGGTTTCTGGATTTTGCGCATATGCAGCTGTCGCCTTCAGTAAAAGGAACAGTAATAAAAAAAAGGATATTCTTTTCATGATGAATCGTTGTTATTAGAAAAATTATTCAATATGTTTTGCGTGATAAGGGATGGGGAGGCTGTCCGAAAACTCTGCAGCAGCTTTTTTTTAGAAGACCCAGATTACGCGGAAAACGCGGATTTTTCTTTCTTCTTTCCGTGAAATCCGTGTTATCCGTGCCTGGAAAATCTCATAATGCAAGCACATCCTGAGTTCTCGGACAGCCGGGGAAGGGCGCGGTGTGCCTACAGCGGCATGGCCTGCACACCCAGCACGCTGGCGATGGTGGCAACGATGGTGCCCACAATCTTCAGGATTTCTTTCCAGGTTTCTTTACTGATTTTCATGTCAAACAATGATTAATGGTTAGTGGTTGGTGCCCGGCTGTAGAAGTTCAGCCGGGAATTGATTATTGAAAGCGGGGAATCCGGATATGGGATTCTTGGACGTCAGCCCAACGGGTTCTCCCCTTGGTCTCCGTCATTGCCACCACCGGAAGTGCCTCCGCCCGTATCCGGGGTTTCCTCCTCCTCGTAAGCGTCGTTCTGCAGGCAGACGCTGTTGGTGACACGGAGACCGTTCTCCGAGGCAAAAGCCAGGTAGACCGCCAAAGCCTCGCCATCCCAATTGTCGGGCAGGGTGAGTTCCACCTTGCCCTCACCGCGGGTGGCACCGGAAAGCAGGTAGACCGCATCGCCACGCACCTTGTTGTAGGCCAGCGGCATCGCCAGGTCGGTAGCCAAAGCATCGCCCATCCCACTATTATCATCCCAACTGAAAGAGAGCTTGCCCGCTTCTTTCGTCACCGCAGCATTGAAGGCGGGCATCAACGTGCCGCGGGCCACCAAGCACGTTCATAATCCACGGCCAAATCCACGCCGCTACCAACGACAGCATGACGGAGCATGTAGCTCATGGCCGCATTAAAGGCTGTGCATCCTTGCCCCAACTGTTTATAGCCTGTACGCACATAAGGCACAATGGCACACAAGAAACGTAAACTCTTAGTAAATTTGCCACGTTGTGCCTGCTGCTTCATCGTGCGAGGATTATTGACGCTGATGGCCAATGCACGCATATAACTCACATTTTTCCAGGAACTGCCCACCACAGTCCCCACTCTTCCGCTGAATCCTCCAAGGATTCCTTGTTTAATCTGTCCCATAATGATAAAATATTTTAGGGAACCGAAGACAAGCAATATGCCTGCCTCCACGAAGCCGCCACACGCTGCAGCGGGCTTCTCCGCCAACGGCCTTTACCATTTGGCTGTACAAATATAAACCAAGAAAACAGTGGATTTTAAAAAAGCGTGGTGCCTGCCTCCGTTTGCATCGCCTTGCCTAAGATATCATAATCCGTGCCCCCGCTGCCGTTCTCCAAGTAGCCGACCTTCGTCAGCCTCGACAAGCCGTCATACGAGTAGTCGTAACCGTGAAATACACCGTCACCACCCGGAGAAGCCACCTACCAGTCCATACCGCTCGCATTGCCGTTACGCTTCTCGGTCACCAGACGACCACGGTCGTCATAATACACGGCACTGTCGTCATACGCGCCCGAACCGTCGCTGTGAAGAGAGGCACAGCCCGTAAGGTAAAGTAAGTTTTAAGAATTAACTCATACCATACTGAGCGTAGCGAAGAATCTCTTCCTTATGTGTATATAAACTGAATATCAACATTTACTTATTATCTTGGATATAAGTGACAGGAACTCAGAAATAAAAATTCCTGCTCATGCACAAAGGCACAAGCAGGTGATCTATAAAGCTAACAAGAGATAATCAAAATTTCCCATATTGATATTTATTGAGGTCCTATATCTTTTCTTCTCACTATCTCAGAATCCTTGATATTGCCGGAAACATGAGTCTTTTCACCCGTAATAATCTCAAACATCTTACCTTCTTTTTCAGCAATTTGACGTTCTCCACGAATCTGCTTAGTATTACTCAAAT
>NZ_BAKJ01000088.1 GCF_000614125.1 Bacteroides rodentium JCM 16496 | reverse complement strand
ATTATATCGTTGATATACAGCAAAATATCCCTCCAAATATGTTTAGGAAATTTAGTCCTTACTTTGCAGGCTGAAATATGTCCGGACGGCAGGACGGAATAATGCTTGCAAACAAATAAAAGAAGTGTTTCCTACCTTATTGTATAGTAAGAATGAACACTCGCAAGAATGTCCTGGACAGAGCAGGCAACGAAGGAAACAAGAACAATTTATATTATTAACAACTAATTTACGATTATGAACATGGAAAAAGAAATGAAGTACGTAGCTCCGGCAGTGGAAGTGCTGGAAGTAGAAGTAGAAAAAGGGTTTGAGGCTAGTTTTGAAGAGCCAAAACCGGGATTATAATCTGCGATAAAACAATTTTGATTTAATATTAATATTAGAGACATGAAAAAGAAAACCTTGTTTTCACTTGCTTTGGCTTCTATTCTTATGGTAGGATGCCAGCAAGATGAATTTGTATCGATGAATGAGGATACAAGTGTAAATTTGGGGAATCGTCCTGAGCTCGGACAAGTATCCTTGAATTGGGGAATTCCCACTACCCGTATGGCTTTGAATACGATGAATAATTACAGCTTCGTATGGGAGGAAGATGACAGACTGGGAGCGGCCATTGTGGACCAGTTGGAAGCAGACGTGCTGAATAGTACAGAAAAAGTCAAGGGAAATGCAGACTTTAATGGTGAAGACTATTCCACATTAGAATGGACCTACCAGGAATATGTAACCGGTGCAACGAAAGACTTTACAAATAAAGCCGGAAAGAAGGTGAAAGTAACTGCCAAGGAGACCGGCATTGATGTTTCTGAATTCTATACAGTAGTTGATTACATCTCTTCCAACTATCCTTATGTCAGAAACGCAGAAGGCGCATGGACTACCCAGGCCAACTTGGTGGAAGGTAACTACGTGTTCTACGCTCCCTATAACCAGGCTCATCTTACCCGCCAACCTATTGTTGTGACACTGCCGATGGAGCAGGACTGTACAGAGGAATCCAAAGCTTTGGAAGATTTCTATAAGGGTACTGCCCCCGTGGCTTTGGGTGTAGACTTCCTGAGCGCTCCGGACAATAAAGAAGATGTCATCTATCCGTCCGTGAAGATGGCAAACATCTTTGCATATCCGCAGATTACAATCAAGAATGACTTCAACGGTTATTTGTTCAAGGGCGATGCAGCTGATGGAGGTCAGTTCTACAGCTCCGCTGCTGCCGGCAAATACACCATGAAGCTGAAAAAGGTTGAGATTTATACAACCACAGCTACTGCACCGTTGAATTACAAGCGTGCTTTGGCTGCAGAAACATTCAAGACACAGGTTGCCAATGGCTGGGATAATGACGTGAATAAATTCACTACCGGCGAAACAAGCAAAATCCTTGATGCAGCAAGTTCTTACAGTGTAGAAAACTACCCTGCATATCCTGCTGACCAAGCAGCAGCCAAAGCGGACGCCGGCTATGCTACCCAATATGCAAGCGGTGCTGCTGACTTGATTTCTGATTATCAGGTTAAGCACATCACTTGTGATTTGGGCGGTAAGGAATTGAAGAATGGTGAAGAGTATAAATTCTTCGCAATCATGCCTGCCGAAGATTATGGAAAGAACCTATTCGCAAAAGTTTTTGTGGAAATCGATGGTGAATCGTATATCATCCTGACAAGTGCTGACGACCTTGATGTAGTGGCTGACGACGATAGCGAATACAACGGACATGCTCACTTCGCACAAGCAGTTGCAGCAACAGCCCTTGCTGACTACAACTTCAGCGACCCGAAACACGGTGACGAAGGTGTACGTCTGGTACGTGGCCAACGTTTCCCTGCTGCCGAAGTTCTGGAAGACGCTTCTGCCGTCAAAGACTTTGCAGGCTCTTTGATGACCATAAATCTGGTTGGTGGCAAAACACAAGCCGCCTATGCAATGGCTAAAGAGATAAAGACGGAGAACAAGGGTATCGTGGACAATGCAGACTTCATCGACCATATCACTCGCAAGGTTCAACGTGGTACTAATCTGGTAGAAAATACGGCTGTTGGAACTAAAGACCGCAGTGAATGGGCTGCTAAAGATATAGCATTTGCTCCGGACAACAAAGTGGTAATCAATGCCGAACTTATCAGGCTCTTTACAATACATTGTATGACAAGCGTCCGGATGGAACTGCTACAGGTACTGTATTGGCACTGAAAGCTACAAAATTGCCGATTGCAAGCGATGTGGTTGTAACTCTTAACTCTGGTACAACTTATACTTTCACTACTTCAGACAAGGTGTCCTACGACATTGACTTCGGTACATTGGTTGGTAAAGATGGAACAGCTCTTGTCAACGGTATCAATACAGTCAGCGCAGCTGGAGAATTGAAGGCTGCCAAAGATGTAACCGGTGCCGTGGTATTTGTAAGCGGGGCAATAACTGCTACTTTGAATGATGCTACCGGAATCACAGGCATCGATGTGGCAAACACTACAACTTTGACAGTAAATTGCAGTACTGATGCTTTGATTATGAGTAAGGGTACTATTACAATTGGTGGAAAGGGTGCTTTGAACAACGCCAACAACGTATTGGAAGGCACTATCAGCAATGACTTCTTGAAGGCAATTGTCGGTAACGCCGAGAAAGCTACGGTTTCTGCTTCCATGATTGGATGGCCCACCACGACAATCCCTGCAACAGCAAAAGTGAACGCTTTGACTATCAATCTTGGAGTAGAAGGTGCTTTGACCATCAGCAAAGCAGAAGTTGACAAGCTGGCTAATCTGAGCGATGTAGTAATAACTTTGGGTGATAATGTTAACTCCATCAAATCAAGCACAAGCGTTACATTGACAAACATCAAGAGCATGAAGTCTAATACCTCTGAAACCGATATTAAGTGGATCACAACCTCCAATGCTATTACAATCTACTGCGGTGTAGATGACCCTGCTGCTAATTTCTTCACAAAAATCGCAGCAGCTAACGGTGTTACTTTTGCAAAGTAATCAGTTTGAGGATACAATGACAAATTAATCCCGAAGGGGGAGGACTTCCATTCAAAAGAAGTTCTCCCCCTTTTTTTGTTTACTTTCTCCCCACCCTTACACCTCTATCACGATTATAAGATTCAGTGCCGGTATGATAACGCTGCAAAAGTTCTGCATATGTTTTGTTGCATCATTATATCATTTTCGCAGGCAGATAAGGAAGAGGCAGGGTGGCTGCCGCTCTATCGGCTCGATGGAGCGGGTCTCGTACACATAATAATAATCCCCTCGCTACGTGCAGGAAGCCGAAGATGCCGTAAAGGGCTGCTTTCATCGTAATTTGCCCTGA
Organism: Bacteroides rodentium JCM 16496; assembly: GCF_000614125.1. Lineage (GTDB taxonomy): Bacteria > Bacteroidota > Bacteroidia > Bacteroidales > Bacteroidaceae > Bacteroides > Bacteroides rodentium. The sequence continues at coordinate 3,320 of NZ_BAKJ01000088.1, read as the reverse complement.
TAGTTCCATAGGCGAAGACAGGTATTCCCTTATCCTACCTTCTTGGTTATGACAGAGGGGGAAGAGTAAGGAGATTGGGATTAAGGCATGCTGTCCTCTACAAAAAAGAATCCTTGCCGGATGCATTGCTGATGCATCGGCAAGGATTTCTTGATTGATTCTCCGGGGCAGGATGTCCCGAAGCAGTATGGCCTAAGCCTTCCCCCGCTTCACTTTCATTCCGACGCTCTATTGTCTATGAGTGGAAGTGTAGAGAAAACGGAGCTTATTGGTTATGAGAAAGTGAAGTCAGTCGCATTACCTTTGAATGTACCTGTACCTGAGTTGACAGGTTGAGATACTTTACCGGCAAGTTTACTATCACTGCTTCCAGCCTCAGAAGTCACAACACCAGCGTTAGTGAAACTAGTTTTTACACCAAATTCACCGGGTGCGGCATTGGTTTTAGTATCACCCTTCACATTCAGCTTGGCACCTTCAGCAACTGCTGCATTCTCAAAGTACATCTTGGCACCCGGCATCACGTCCAAAGTACCGTTGATGGTTGCTGCTTTGGAATTTGAAGCCAGCGCATTCACCGTAACCTTGTCTTCGACTACCAAAGTGGAACCTTCGCCAACAACGACATCTCCGGTGATGGTTGTAGAAGCTGCGGTGGTTTTGACTGTAGAAGTAGCTGTACCACTGGTAGAAATATTCTTCTCCAATGTAGCCACTATTACATTAAGGGTTGCACCTTCCAAGGTCAAGCCGTCTGCATTATCGGGAGCGGCAACTGTCTTGCTTGCCTCTGCACCGGCAGCACCAGCAAGGTCCATTCACCGCTTGTAAGCGTTATATCAGTAACCTTTGCGGCATCTGCAGCCTTGTACTCTTTTGCATTTGTTACTTTGGTAGTAACTTTGGCAGAAGCAAAATTATATATAATACCCTGTGCATTCAAGTCTGCTTGTGCAGCTGCAAATGCAGCTACATCCTTCACTTCTACCGTACCAGCAGTAATGGTAGAATTAGCAGCTTTTGCAGAACTTCCCTTCTCGATGATGAACATACCATTAGTATTGGTAATTGCAGCTTGCAAGCTACCGAAGTTGTCAATGGTTCCTTTGTTTGTCAAAGCTTGGGTCGTAGCTTTCAGGATTCCTTTCACTTCAATCGTACCGTCCGCTTCGTTTGTTGAAGCAATATTGTTGATATGCAATGTTGCATCTTCAGCAATCGCTACAGTACCGTTTGTATTGACCAATGGAGCAGTATTAATAGTCAAAGCCTTTCCCTTAGCTATGTTCACTGTACCTACATACGCAGGAATTGCAGGATTAGCCTGTTTATTTTCAAGCTGTCCATTGGTCAAACCACCTGAAATTGCGGCATCAGCAGTAATATTCAATGTACCAAAGTTTTTGATAACATTGGTCAAATCTGCACTTACATTCAGCGTACCGTAGTTGATAAGCTCTGTCTTAATATTCGTTGGTTGTGCTTTCAGTGTCAGTGTAGCGCCATTTGCCACAGCCAGATTTACTTTGTCAAATGTAAACTGTTCCTTATTGTCCGCACTGATGGTATAATCCTTCTTCAAAGTCAATGTCTTTGCGCTGGAAGCACTAACCTTCAATTTGAAGATAGGCAGGCTTTCAATGGTAACGTCTTTAGTCAGCGCGAATTCAGCAGTATTGTTCACATAACCCAGTGCGTGGTCGGTTATGAACTTGATGGCACTCGTCCAGTCTTCTGTGCTGGCAATTTCGAATTTAGCGGGCAGAATAACGTTACCGCTACCATCCTGGGCAAAGTTCAAATTAGCTGCAATCGGCTGGATTTTGTTGGCCAATACGATGTCGGCTGCAGGAGTAATCGTTCTTGAGTAAGAACCTTCGGAAGTCTCCACCGTCAAGTCGAGTTGTTTGTAAGTACCCTTCGGAACCAGGATATAAAGAGAAGTTGCTTTGGCAGCGTCCAAAACGACATCACCCTTCACATTCAGTTCGAATGCGCCCTTATTGGCAGTAGTAGCTCCATCGGCTTGATTAGCGCTATAGATAGAACCGTCAGCAATCTTCTTTTCCAATTCGGCTAAAGCGGCATCCTGTTCGTCCGTCTTGATTTGGCCGTTATCATCCAAACTGATTTGACCGGCATTACCAACCACGCTCATCTGTATAGCAGCATCCGTGTTGAATGCAGAAGTACCGCCATTCTTACCATCCAACTTAATTTTTGTCACCTTCGGAGCAACTCCTGTCGGGATATTGACAGAATTGATGTCAACCCGCACGATAGTATAAAGGTTTGCAAACTTTAAATTAAGGTTGTAGGTTTGCGCATCGGCATATTTCAGGCCTTTTTTCAAATTAACAATCGGCGATACCATTCTCATATACGTGGCAGCTTGTTGCAGAGCTGTCTTTTCATTAGCAGCATCATACACCTGCGCGGGTTTACCCATCGGTAAGCCTTTACGGTTCAATACATCCTGGTATTCGTAATAGAAGAAATACAGACCTTGTGTCATTGCAGACTTTCCACTGAATGTAGAAACGTTGCCATCGGCATCAGCGGTAAAAGGATAATTGATGTAGATTTTTTCGCCAACTGAACCAGCTGTTTCACCATCCACGAGTGCCGCACCAATCATGTCTACGTCTTTTTCCCACGCGAATTGGTTCTTGTCATCAATGCTCATTTTCGTATCCGCACCGTAAGAGGGCTTGGTGGCAGTGAGCACCACATCAATCATCTCGCGACCTTCCAGCGTGTTGCTTTCGTTCACGAAATCATCGTTAGTACAAGCTGCAAAAGCCAAAGGCAGGCACAATGCAGTCAAGAAATGTTTTGTTCTCATTTTATTCTTCAAATTAATTAATTAATTATTGATTTATTCATGCATTATAGTCCGGGAGCCGGGTCTGGATCTACGCCACCAGCACTTGCACCATGCTTCCGGCGAATCCCAATTCAATTTCCACTTCCAGCACTTCCACTGCCGGAGCTTCGTACATCATTTCTTTTTCCATGTTCATAATCGTAAAAAAAATTAGTTGTTAATAATAAATAAATTGTTCTTTTTTCCTGCGTTGTCTGTTCCGTCCGGGGCGTTCTTTCTTACTTGTTATACAATTTTCTTGTTCACTATATAAACCCTTGTTTGCTATATATAAGGTATAAGAACCGCTTCTTCCGTGTGCTTGCAAGCATTGTTTTCACTTGCCGTCCGGACATATTTCAGCCTGCAAAGTAAGGACTAAATTTCCTAAACATATTTGGAGAGGTATTTTGCTGTATATCAACGATATAACAGTTTGAGATAATAATAAATG
>NZ_BAKJ01000089.1 GCF_000614125.1 Bacteroides rodentium JCM 16496 | reverse complement strand
CGAAATCCCCCTCCAAATATGTTTAGGAAATTTAGTCCTTATTTTGCAGGCTGAAATGCGGGGCTGCAAGAAGGTTTTATACCTTATATATAGGAGCAATTCGACAACTGATTACACCTTATTATATATAGTCTTCGGATTGCAAGCAATAAGTATAGCGAGTGTATGGCAACGCGTACCATAACAACAGCATAACGAAACAGAAATAACAATTTATATTATTAACAACTAATTTTACGATTATGAACATGGAAAAAGAAATGAAGTATGAAGCTCCCGTAGTGGAAATGCTGGAAGTGGAAGTAGAAAAAGGCTTTGAAGCAAGTTTGGGCGGTCGCGATGAAGAATAATTCGGGCTACTGCCCTATGGGTAAATAAATTATTTTAAATTAATAGAATTAACAATGAGAACGAAACACTTTTTTTTCTCAGCGGTTCTTGCTGCGTCTGCATTCAGTGCATGTACCAACGAGGATTTTGCTGAAAATGGCAATGTTGCAGTCAATGGAGAGGCTGTAAATATTTCAATTGCTGCATCCAAAGGTGGTGACCAAGCTGACACCAGATTTGGGATTGATGTGAATACAGACGGTTCCTTGGGTAACCAATATTGGGTTGAGTCCGATATGTTGGGAGCATTACTGTATACTAATTCTGACGGTTCAGGTATGTTGACCAACTATCCTTTCACGCCGGCTGGCAAATTTGACGAGAACGGTAAGGCTGCCACAATGAACTTCAAGACTCCTACGGCTGTCAGCAAAGGGACATACGTATTCTATACGCAATACTTGAAAAACTATGTGGGCAATGAGGCTTTTAACGTGGAATTGGCTGACCGCCAGGAGATGGACCCGGCTAATCCGACCGCTCATATTTCCAACTACGACTTTATGATTGCTCCGGCTGTAAGCTTGGCAGGTATCAAATACGGGGATGCAACCGAGTTGCCACTCACCTTCCGTTCTATCTACAATGCCGTAAGATTCCATATTGAACTGAAGGATGCTAACGCCCCAGTTACTATCCAGAGAATTGTAATCAAGGACGGAAATTCCTCTCCTACAGCATTTAAGACAAAGTCTAAGATTGTACCTTCTAAATTGACTACACTTGTTGGAACCGTTACAGAAAACTGGTCTGATGGGAAAGTAACAGCTCAGACTGCAGTGTTGACAACTTCTAAAGAATTGGATGCCAGCAAAGCTGTTTCTGCAGACTACCAAATGGCAGCCGATGCCTTGGAGGTACAAACCGGACATGTTGATCAAACAGACGGTGCTGCCAGCATTGTGTTGGCCATCAAGGACGGAAAGACTTTAAAAGCCGGTGAAGCTTTTGATGCATACGTACTGCTTCCTGCCGGAATATACACCAATGGCCTGGCTTTCGACATCTATACAGACAAAGGTGTTTCTAAGCAAACAATTAAAACAGGAGACTCCTTTAAAGGCCTGACTGCCGGTAAGACCAAGAGAATCAATGCCGACCTGAAGTATACGGTAAACGACAATAATATAGAATTACCCACTACATTTGATATTGCCAGTGATCAGGATTGGCTGGACGCTGTCGCTTATGTAACAACCAATTATGGTGCTTATGGTAATACTACTAATTGGAACACTCCGACATTCCAATTGTTGAAAGATGTAAAAGGTACATTGCCAAGCTTTAAAATAAATGTTAATACTGGTACTAATAAGTTGACATTGACCGGTGAAAACAATTTGGCTACAATCGCTTCTGATTTGACCAGTGCAAATATTGTCAACGAAGGTACTCTCGCTATCGGTCCGGCTGTCGGTGCAACTGCCGCAAATCCGACAGAGTGGACTATTAACTCTTTGACCAATAAAGGTACATTAAGTGTAGCCACCAATTCTAAACTGACAGTGACAACAACTGTTGCCAATGTGGGAAGCATTGTCAATGCCGGTGAAGTAGTGGTTACGACTACTACCACTAACGGTGACGCAACCTCTAAGATCGCTGCAACAATCACCAACACGGGCAAGATGACTTTGACCGCAGCTTTGACTAACAACGAGGGCGCAACAATCAATGTCAACCAACCGGCAGCCGGTCTGTTCGAATTGAAGGCTGCTTCAAGCAACAAGGGTAACATCAGCATTGCTGATGGAGCTACACTGACAGCATCTACTGCTGCTCTGACAAATGCGGGTACTATCACCCTGAACAATGTAGCAGCATTGGCTGGTGGTACAACAACTTCAGCAATAAACAACAAAGATGGTGTTATCGTTATCACGGATGCAAGCAAAGGATATAAATTGACTAAACCTTCTACAAGTAATTATGGTGTCATCAAAACATCCGTATCCACTTTGGATGCTATCAAGAAGGCACAAGAGAAAGTTGCTGATGAAACAGACAAATTGATTAACACAATAGAGCTGACCCAGTCCATCAAAGTGGAAGCTGCACTTGATTTGACGGCAAATGTCAACTTGTCATTGGCTGCCGGTGTTAAACTGGAAATTAATAAGAGTGTGGTAGTAACTTGTGGAAAATTGGTTATTGCAGGTGCAGGCGCTTCCGTTGCTCCATACGATAAAGCAGGAGAAGATGATGAACCTACAGCGACAATGACTGCCGGTTCTATCGAAGTTGTAGAAAACGCTACATTTGCTATAGCAAAGAACCTTACTGTAGGAGATGCTTGCACAGCTTTGACAGTTAAGAAGAATGCTTCTTTGACTAACAACGGTACAATCAAGGCTGGATCGAGTGAAGCCGAGGTTACTGTAAATGTTGCTGAAAACGGTACACTTACAAATGCAGCAACCGGTAAAATGGAAAATGCGAAACTTAAAGTCGAAACCAATGCGGGTGCCATCATCAACCAGAGCGAAACGGCTATCAAGGTTGCTGGTGAAATGGTTGGAACAATGACTGGTAAGTTCACTTTCGTTGCTGCGAGTTAATAGCAGTTCCTTCCTCTGAGGAAAGTATAATTTGAATCCCCTCCTGATATGCAGAAACATTATCAAGAGGGGATTCTCTGTTGGCAAATCCATGAATGGTACAGATTACCGGATTCTTCAGTAACAAAAGCCCTACTTTCCTCTATACCAAAGAAGTAGCTTACCTATAGGGTATTTCCGATGGAGAAGATGGGACTGAAAATGTGTTAGGCAATAGACAAGAAATTCCCGTTTACACCAACGATGCGTAAACGGGAATTTATATGATGGCCTATGCAATCAGACCATTAAAGAATCAGCATATCAGCGTTTAACCGGATATCCGTCGGTAACACTGCCCTTATTGGCTATGTCATAAGAGCCGCAATATACTTCGGCGGCAATGGCGCTTGAACCACCAGTAGCAACCTTACGTGTAAAGGTACCCTTGGCATTTACGGTAATCTTATCCTTAACATCGGTAAATGTGGCAAAGTCAAAGACTGCTTTGGCTCCTTCACCTACATTCAGATTGGCATTCAAATCTGTCATCACAAATTTATCAACAGTAAAGGTGGCATTCTTTCCTACATTCACATCTTTCTCGGCAATAAATGCGTTAGTTGTTTCACGGGTTTTCACATCTTTACCTCCCCAAGGACTAACTGTCAGTGCCTTGTTGACAGTTACTACATCCGTAGCAGTCAGTTTGATTTCAGAAAGATTCAACTCTGAATTTACTGTCAGTTTCTTGATGGAGACAGGTTGTGCGACCAATCCAATTTTATCAATATTCTTTGTACTGCTAAGTTTCACCTTAGATGTAGCCTCAATGATGAAGTTGTAGGGCAATACGTTGTCTTCTTTATAACCATTCAAGTTATAAACATATCCATTGTTACCATTGTCTTTTGTATTTCCTTCACCGATGAAACGAATAGTTGTAGTCGGAATTACAGGCCCCATAGCATACCCCAATCGGTCACCATCGGCAGTCACATCCTCGTCATCTACATCACAGATGTATTCACCCATTTCTGCCTTAGGGAATGAACCTCCCATCTGGCTACCCACATGGTCTACAATTTGTGCTGTGGCCGACGTATTGGCCATTGTACCATCATTTATGATATTGATAACACCGCTGTTTTCCACCAGACCGGTATTGGCTACGGAACCGGCAGGAATTGTCCAATTACCATCTTCACTGCTTTCTCCTGTACCAGCTGCTTCTACCAATACTTCACCATTGTTGGTCACATTGGCTGTTGTCGTCAGTACTGTATATTTACCTACTGTAATAGCTCCATCATTAATGATGTTCTTGGCTGTTACTTGTACGGAATTTATTGCATGATCAGGGTATTTTTTCTCCACCCGGTGTATCAAAAGGCCATATATCCAATTCTCCCAATCGTTTAACCGCACTCCAAACAATGATTTTTCCTTCGTTGGTTACATTGCCATTCATCTCGATTGCTGAGTTGCTTTCCGTTAAGCCTAAGCAATATATCTCACCTGCATCTTCATTTTCTTCATCCACTCCATTCAATAAAGAACTGTTGAAAATGATTTTTGTTTTTGAAGTTTCTACAGCATTATTCGCCAGCCACATTGTACCATAATTCTTCACTGTGTTCGCAAAAACAAATGTACCTTCACCGTTAGCCGGAGATGTCAGCATCAATTGTCCGCCTTCTTTGCCGCAGCACCCGTGTCCTTCAATTACAACTGGATTTTTAATGGTCAATGTCTTCTTACCTGCAACTTTAATCAAGATATTCAGGTCTGCAGGAATGGTGATAACACCTGTACCATTTACTGTGATATTGTTTTTTACATAAATAGAAGTCCCGCTAGTAACAGGAGTACTTGCCGCATTACCTTGCAGAAACCATTTATTCAAAGGTGTTGGAGTAACTCCACTATGGTTGTCACCAATACGTACTAATGTGGCAGGGTCAAGAGTAATATTACCCAATACATTGATTGTTGCATCGGTAGTGCCACGTCCCTTTTCGTCAAGCATTTCAATGAAAGTCTTGGTATCAACCGCCAAAGCTTGATCGAACTTGTCTGTATTCTTGATTTCTATTTCATACAGAGAAGCCTTACCGGCATTCAGTGCTTTATCCGTAGCCAGTTCCTTACGGCAGCAAAGACCCTTGTCGTCCATCAAATAAGCAACCAACTTCTTCACTTTGGTAGGCAGGGTGGCAACTGTAAATTCTTTGGCAGTTGTACTGACTTCGGCATAAGCTGTCGCACTATTAATCAAGTTCAATACCAGTGTCGGTTCATACTTTTCAGTTTCGGCCACATACAAGCCTGTACCTGTTGCAACGCCTATCTTGGAGCATCCAAACCAACTTCCTTAATGAATCCATTTGCTCCTTCGCCTTCATCAACGAGAATAATCTTTTGGATATTCTTGCTGCTGCTTTCTGTCTTAATCTTCAAATCCAGAATACTGGAAAGGTTCTCTGTAACAAAACTCTCAGCCATGCTTCCTCCCTTGGTGATGGTAGCCTTACCATAACCGAAAGTCTTACCGGCCAAGTGAGCTACACGGTTCTTGTTCGCATCGTCTTGTGTGAAAATAACCGGAGAAGTGGCTGGCAGGTAATTTACTTCCGCGAAATCAGGGTTGTAAGGGAAATAAACGATGTATTCACCTTTGAAAATGGTAGAGTTGTCTGTGGTAAAGATACCGTTTCTTACATACGGGTCACCTTCCTTCAACTTATCAGCGTCCAAAGCATTCGGCAGTGTAGAAGCTTGGCACCAACTACTCCATAACCACTTGTTGCAGAGTATGTAATGTCATATATTGATGATACCTCCATTGTTTTGGTTGCATCGTTGTACTCCATCAAGTTTACAGTAGCCTTGCTATCAACTGTAGCTACCTTCACTTCATCGGTTACATTATTTTTTTCAAAGGTGTAACCGTTCAGTACCAAAACTTCACCGTTGCAAACGATTGTCTTCGGAGCAGTTTCGCCTTTTTTCAAGAAACCATCCAATGTGAACTTGTAGTTTGTTCTTACTTTCGCATCATTGGCTTCACCTCTCCATGCAAAACCTATGTTTTCCACAGCGGCAGTACTTGCAGTAATGTCAAATGTAGGTAACCATGAATACAGAACGTCACCTGTGCCTTCATAGTGCCAGTTGGCTCTTGTAGTAGCATCATCGCCTCGTGTCAATCCGATGGCGAAATCTTCCCCCAACTCTACAAGCGTTCCGTCAACGTCCACTTTGTTTTGGGTATTTGTAGCAAATTCGTCATCTGCACATGCAGCAAGCAAGGCAGGGACAACTAATGCTGTTAATAAATGTTTTGCTTTCATTTTAACTTTCGTCTTTAAATTATTAATAATTCATTTTCAATACGAGTTCATAGGCTAAGAAGCCATTATTCCCAGCCCATATCCGAGCCCTGGTCGCTTCCGGCAAATCCTTTTTCTACCTCTACTTCCAGTACTTCCACTACCGGAGCTTCATACTTCATTTCTTTTTCCATTTTCATAATCATAAAAATTAGTTGTTAATAATATTAATTGTTGTTTCTATTTCGCTATACTGTCCGCTGCGATGGCGACATTTGGAGACTGTCAAGTAAGACTAAGCTCTTTGAATTCCTCTGTATAATAAGGTGTAGAATCTCTCCCATAGCCCCGC
>NZ_BAKJ01000090.1 GCF_000614125.1 Bacteroides rodentium JCM 16496 | reverse complement strand
GTGATGGTGGACAATACATTTATGTATTCAACCTGAAAGGAGAACCTCTCTGTAAATATGTACTCGACCATTTTATCTATGGTATATTTGTAAATGAGCAAAAAGGGACGATTTTTGCTACGGATGTGAACAAGGATGAACCGATAGTAGAATATCAAATGAAATAAAAGAAAATATAAATGGGAATGGAGAGGAGCGGACGGCAAACGTCTTGTTGGTGCATTACGAGCCGTCCGTTCCATAACCCACCCAGAAAGGAGGTCGGGGCAAAGATAGTAATTTGAATTGAATAAGCAATACTGTTGCTTTTCCGTTGAAAGGATAGATACGGAAAATGATATATAATTATAAATCAAAAAATAAAAAAATCATGAAGAAGATAACAAAAATAGCTTTTGTTGCAGCATTTGTTGCAGTGGCAGGATATGGAGTTTATGAAAATCAGAAATCGGAGGCATTGTCTGATTTGACATTGGCTAATGTGGAAGCATTGGCTGGTGGTGAAAGCCCCGCACCATGTAAAGGTTACGGGGCGGTTTTGTGTTCTTATAATAATGTATGGGTTTATTCACAGAACTAAAATTCGATGTCTTGTAATAATCTGAGCGCATCATTTAGTCTATATTACTAGTGTTGTACTTAGAAACTGTTTTGATTTTATTCAAAAAGTATTTTATGAGCCTTTCCTAAGTTTCTTTTTGGTCTTTTTCTTCTTTCACATTCGTCACATAGCCCGCTATGCTCCTCATGAGAAAAAAAGAAAAAATCCTCAAAAATATTCCTTAGGAAAATGCTCAAATAAAATCAAAACAGTTTCTTGGCATAATTGAAGTTTCTCATTGCTTTTGTTAATGAGAAACTTCACTAAGACTAATATAATAGTTGGGCTTATTGACACTGTTTTTGGAGGAATATTATTTACGATTAATAAAATGTTGTAATGAGAAATCTGTTATTAGGTTGTGGCTTGATTTTGATAATTTCATTAAGTGTTTTAACATCCTGCAAGCATCATCAAAATATTAAAGAAATTGAATTAAAGGGCTATTCCAAATCATCGGATATTCCTTTTATGCGTTTTCCTTATCGTATAGATGTTGATGGAGATTATTTGGTTTTGTTTGATATGGCATCTGACAGTATGTTTTATCATATCGTTCGATATCCAGATTTGACATATTTACAATCTATTGGTAAAAAAGGAAGTGCTCCTAATGAAATAATGCTTCCGACTCCTTTCCAAATATATGAAAATAAAATAGTTCTTATGGATGGAGCGAGACCGGTTTTGTATTATTATACCGATTCGATTGCTGAACAATTTACCTTAACTAAAAGTTTCAAGGTGGGATTGAATCGTTCAGTTGATTTTGTAGTAGCTGATGATTCTACTGTATATATTGAAGATTTGAGTGGAGAGTCGCGCGTAATAAAGGTATCCCATGCACAGAAAGATATGATGTTTAATATTCCAACAGAGTTTGCTGATAGAGGAAATGCTGAAATCGCTTATTTGTGGAGGAGTTTCATGCTTATAATGCCAATTTGAAAAAAATAGCTTTGGCAACTCAATCTGGAGATGTATTGGAAATTCTTGATTTGAAAAATGAAACAACTAAAGTTATAGTAGGTAATGATGGACGTCCAAGAAAGGAGGGACAAATTGAAGGATATCACGATGTTAGATGGAAAAATGATAAAATTTATGCGTTATATTCAGGCCGATACAGAGAGGATTTGAACCGTAGTTATGAAAAAGGCAGGAAAGAACCTGATGGAGGTAATATTATAAAAGTTTTTGATGCAGATGGAATCCTTATAAAGCAATATCGTTTAGATAGTTTTATAAATGGATTTACTTTTGATGAAAAAAAACCTTCATTGCTTATAGGTATTACATCTAATGAAGATAATCCCATACTCTTCTTTGACTTATATTAAGAATTATGTGAATGTTAGTGGTTTGTTTCATTGCCTATCATCTCGTGGAATATGAAAAATGTTTGTATCTATTTTTTATTCTTATGCTTCTTTTCTTGTACGTCAAAAGAAGGAGATTTGCTTTCTCTGGTAAAAGAGTGGGAAGGAAAGACTATAAAATTTCCTGGAGACACACATTTGACTGTATTAGGTAAAGATACCTTATCTCCTTTTGGAGAAATTGCATCTTATAAGTTGGTAAATTATACAGATTCAATGGGGTGTATTAGTTGTAAATTGCAACTTACAAAGTGGATACATTTTATAAGAGAGTTAGATTCTGTCTCGACAAAACATGTCCCCGTCTTATTTTATATGCATCCTCGTAGTGTAAAAGAGCTTCTGTATTATTTAAAGCGTGATAATTTTGACTATCCCGTTTGTATAGATGAAAATGATGAACTTAATCGCTTAAATCATTTTCCATCTGATATGGCTTTCCAAACTTTTTTGCTGGATAAGGATAATAAAGTGTTGGCGATGGGGAATCCGATTCTTAATCCTAAAATAAAAGAATTGTATCTGAAAATTATTCGTGGGAATGATATTGTATCAACTGCTGGAAAAGACATTACCCAAACTAAAGTCCATATAGATGTCTCATTTTTGCGTTTAGGTAATTTTGATTGGAAGGAGGAGCAAAAAGCAATTTTTGTATTGAAAAATGTGGGTGACAAGCCGTTGGCAATACAAGATGTCACCACGTCTTGCGGTTGTACTACCGTAACCTATCCCAAAGAGCCGGCATTACCAGGTAAAGAAATAGCTTTGGAAGTGATTTATAAAGCCGAACAACCGGGGCACTTCGACAAGATGATAACGGTGTATTGCAATGCGGAAACTTCTCCGTTGGTCTTGAAAATTAGCGGAGATGCGAAGTGATTTATAGTGGAATATCAAATGGGCAAAGACAGTAATTTGAATTGAAATCAGAATGTGTTTTCTGCCATTTCGATAGATATGGCAAGAAAGGAAATTCTCCAAGATTATTATATCTTGACTCTGGTACATAAGCAGGATGCTTATGGTAAATGATAAAAAATAATATTATACTAATAAAATTGAAGAATAGTATGAAGAAAATGATAAAGATAGCATTTGTTGCAGCATTTGTAGCGATTGCGGGATATGGTGTTTATACAAATCAGAAAGCAGAAACAATGTCGGATTTGATGTTGGCCAATGTGGAAGCATTGGCATGGCCAGAAGGTAGTAGCCTTATCGGGTTTTTCCGTGTCCTTCCTCTTCCGGTAATGAATGTAAAACGAGTAATGATACCAATAGAAATGAATGTTATAATTTAAGTTATTGTAGATAGAATGAAGAAAATAGCTAACATTGCTATTCTGATTTCTTGCCTTCTTCTGATTTCTTGTCATTCTGGGAATAAGAAGAAGGCTATGAATAAGGATTCTGTAGAAATCAATGTAGCAACGGAGACAATCGCTTTCCCCGTTTCAGAGGTATTGAATCTGAAGTCTTATTATTTGTCTGTTGCATATTCTAATGATTCTTTACGTTTGATTTATGGCTATAATTATAAAACTCACAGTCTGGATTGCATGAATTTGAGTACTTTGCAAATCTCTCAGATAAATTTTATGGAGGAGGGAGCGGGAGCGTGATGAGACCTTTGAGTGGAGTATATGTACATAATCCGGATTCTATTTGGGTGTATGATGCATCGCAACGTGCGCTATTAGTGAATAGTGATGGGGTTGTGTCAGAAATCTTGAATTTGCGTAATGGATTGGGTGATAGCGAAGTAATACTGGTAAATAGCAATTATGCAATGAATACCGCAGGGCTGTATTACGATCAAGAACGTCATTCACTGCTTTATGGAGTAAAAGACCTTTCTACTACACCTGTTTCTTTTAGAATATGTGAGACTTTTTTAGATGGTTCTACTCCAGCAAAGAATTATTCCTTGAAACCTTCTGTAGTAATACCCGATGTTGCTAATGGCGATTATGCAATATGAGTGAAGTGAATATCAATTTTGGAAGAGAAAAGATAGTATATAACTATCCGGCAGAATCTCATTTGTATATTTTAGACCGACATAGTTTGCATACAGAGGTGGTGGAGGCTGATAGCCATTTTACAAGAAATGAAGCTTTCAAATGCTCATCTAAAGATTATGCTCAGTGGGAACGACATGGAATTGAGAATCCCCATTTTTATGATGTGATGTATCTTCCGGCTGTAGACATGTATGCTCGTTTACATGTGGGAGAAAAAGAATTTGATACGACAAAAGATTTATCGGAGTTGATAAATGGCCGCGACCTTTATTTGATGTTTTTTGATAAGAATTTTCTGAAAATCGGAGAGACAAAATTGCTTTCGTGCCGTTATAGCTTTTTCACGGGATGGTGTGCTGTAGATGATGGCGTTTTATTATATATAGATAATGCTTTGGATGATAACAATGCAGTAGAGAGCTTACAAGCTGACATCGTGAAGATTAAATAGTTAGTCCTTAAAAAGAAGACTTTGGAAATTCAGAAGGTATACGATAAAATAGAAAAAGAAATATAAAAATGGCTGGAGAGGAGCGGACGGCGAACGTCTTGTTGGTGCATGATGAGCCGCCCGTTCCGTAACCCACCAAGAAAGGAGGTCGTGGCAAAGATAGTGAATTATAAGCCTGATGCTTATGTGCCACGCGGACGATTGGCGGGTGGAAAATTGCAGAAGCGGATTAGAAACTCTTGTCAGTATGCTTATGCCATATTTTTATGGTTTTCTCGTTTTTCTTCAAGTTTTTTACCTGCTGTGCAATGGTATCATACCATCCTTTATTAGGCAAATAGTAAGAAGATGATTAAGATGGGTGTCTCTTGTAAAAAAAATATCTAACTTTGAGGCGGATTAATATTTGAACACACACAACATGGACGAGAAAAGTGAGAGACGGCAAATGCTATTGATATACGTTGCCATAGGTATTATGGCAGCAGTAATTACCGGTTGGTTCTTGTATCAGAACCGTATGGAGTTCTGGAAGACACAAGCACGCAGTGCTTTTCGTGTGGCTTTGGGAGAAGAGTTGCAGAAAAGGAATGACATTGACGTGTATTTCAGTTCGTCAGGGAATATTAGATTACCGGATGATTCCATTGACATTAAGAAGGAACCGGTAAAAGTGCATATGGAAAATGAGTATGGGGAAAAAGACTTTTTTATTCCTTATGAAAAACATTCTCATAATGTGGCACAGTTTTTTGATTTAAGAGGTACGCATTCTTATATACTGCATGTGTCTCCTTTGCGGGCTGATTCGTTGAATAGGATATGGTATCGCTTACTGGAAGAAATGAATTATTCTGGTAAAACAGTAGTACGTATATCTGTGGCTGATTGGGATGAACGTGAAACTTATACTTTTTCGGACGATTCGCTTTATATGTTAAAACCGGATAGTCTTATGTCTTGTTATTTGGGTTATAGGTGCGAAATTGGTGTGACGGGATATTTGTATTATTCTTGGTTGAACATTTTTACAGCTAAGGATAAGATTCTTTTGTGCGCTCTTGTTCTTTGTTGCTTTTTGCTGTTTTTTCTGCAAGAATACATTGCTAAGGTCTATCGCCGTTTTTTTGTCAAAGAGGTGGCGGTAGAAAAAACAGTTCCGATATTTGTGGAGAAAGAAATACCGATGATTGCAGTAGATAGGAGTGAGGCGCATGTTTATCGGTTGGAAGATGATTTGTTTTTTAATGCCGATTCCGGTGTGCTGTATAGAGTAGATAATAGGGTGAAGTTGACGGCAACCCTTGCAAGACTGCTGCAAGCCTTCTTGGATGCGGAGGATTATAGGTTGTCAGTCAATGGAATTATGGAACTATTGTGGCCGGACGGTTCAGTAACACCGGGAAATGTACATACTGTAATAACAAGATTACGAAAAGCCTTGTCCGAAGTCTCTGATTGGGGGATAGAAAATAAAAATCTTTGTTATCAACTAAAAAGCCCCATTTCATCGGAAAAATCCTTGAATGAATGATGGAATCTTTCATCTGACAAGGTCTGACTAAGTCTAAAATAAGTGCTTGTCAGACTTTGTCAGACCTGAAATTTGGTGGTTTCTTTTCTTTTTTGGTACTTCGCACCATCGTTTAGAAGCAAAATTATTAATATAAAGAATACTAGAAGGATGAAAAAGAAAATTTTATTTATCAGCTTGTTTTTGGTTGCAGCAGTTACAATCTCTTTTCAATTGAATGCAGGAAAAAATGATTTAGGTAGTTTAATGTTGGAGAATATAGATGCTTTGGCATCCGGTGAGTGGGAAACGACTCCTCAATGTTTCGGGAGTGGTTCTGTGGATTGTCCAATAGATCATGTAAAGGTGTATTTTGTAGGAGGAAGTCGTAGCCTTGAAGTACTTTATTAACATATTGTTTCATTCATTGCTTTAACGGCATGTACCTCTGCTTCCCAAGACGAAGGATTGTCTTATACTGACTTCCCGAAAACGCGGGAACTGAAAGGAACAGTTATTCCGCTGGATACAGCTTTGTTCCGTTACCCTTTCCGTATTCGGATACAGGGAGATAAGGCTGTGGTGATGGATTTGCATGGGA
>NZ_BAKJ01000091.1 GCF_000614125.1 Bacteroides rodentium JCM 16496 | reverse complement strand
ACATGAATTATTTCTTGCTGGCGGAAACCGACTTTTTCCGCCTGATAAACGAAGCCGGCGACTGCAATATGGAAACGGCATACACGGCTTTCGCCACCCAAGTGATCGAACTGTGCAACGGCGGCATGGACATGAACCTTACCGTCATCGCGCTTGCCTACATCGAAATCGAGTTGCAGCACCATCCCGTACGTAATCTGTCAGAAGAAAAAAGAGAGATTGCCGCCTACGTCAGCAAGGCTCTGTCTTTCGTAAGAAAGATGCAGAAATTCCTTGCCACGCCCCAAGTGCCACCACTAATATCCGCCAACAACGCAACAGAAACCACCGCCAGCCTTCTTCAATGGACGGGCAATGCCATCGACCTCGTGGAACTTATCTACGGCATAGACGTGATGGGCTGCATCAACAACGGCAATATGCCGCTCAAACAGCTCGCCCCACTTCTCTATAAGATATTCGGGGTTGATTCTAAAGACTGCTACCGCTTCTACACTGATATCAAACGCCGGAAGAACGAAAGCCGCACCTATTTCATTGACAGGATGCAGGAAAAACTGAACGAGAGAATGTTGCGTGATGAGGAGTTGGAGCGGATGAGAAAATAAAAAAATATCCATTACATATGAGAAGACAGGAATACTCGTATCCTGTCTTTTTATTTTCATTTAATTATATATTAATTAGCACAATATATGTGAGTTTTTCATTCCTATAAGGACAAATTTCAGAAACGTATGTCTGGTAAATTATTGAGTCATCATAGTATGAACATATATCATTACTAAAAACAATGAAACAACTTCCATAAGATTGTGGTTGTAAAAATCGCCATTTAATAGCCCGTTTTTTTTGTAAAATTCGCCAATTAAAAAAATATGATTATCTTTGCATTATATTTTATAAGGTATGGAAACAGTAAATAGAATACTTCAAGAGAAGATTACAGCACGAATCGCGCCCAATAAAGCAGTACTGATTTTTGGTGCTCGCCGTGTTGGTAAAACGGTAATGATGCGTAAAATTGTGGACAACTATTCAGGTAGGACGATGATGCTCAACGGCGAAGACTACGACACATTAGCACTATTGGAGAATCGCTCAATAGCCAATTATCGGCATTTATTGGATGGTATTGATTTGCTGGCTATTGATGAGGCACAGAACATACCACAAATCGGTAGTATTCTGAAGTTGATAGTTGATGAAATACCGGGAATAAGTGTCTTGGCAAGTGGTTCTTCGTCATTCGATTTGCTGAATAAGACTGGTGAACCGTTGGTCGGCCGCAGTACGCAATTTCTCCTTACACCATTCTCGCAACGGGAAATCGCACAGACGGAAACGGCACTTGAAACCCGCCAGAACCTCGAAGCGCGCTTGATTTACGGTTCCTATCCCGAAGTAGTAATGATGGAGAACTATGAACGTAAAACAGACTACCTACGTGATATTGTCGGTGCATACCTGCTTAAAGATATCTTAGCAATTGACGGCTTAAAAAATTCGAGCAAGATGCGCGATCTACTGCGATTGATAGCTTTTCAGTTGGGCAGCGAAGTTTCTTACGAAGAGTTAGGTAAACAACTCGGCATGAGCAAGACGACCGTTGAAAAATACCTCGACCTATTGGAAAAGGTCTTCGTTATCTATCGTCTGGGGGCTTATTCGCGTAACCTACGCAAGGAGGTTACAAAAGCTGGCAAGTGGTACTTCTACGACAACGGCATTCGCAATGCCATTATCGGGGCTTTCTCACCGCTGGCCATTCGGCAGGATGTCGGTGCGCTGTGGAGAACTACATCATCGGAGAGCGGCGCAAAGCGAACTTCAATGAGGGACTGCACAGGGAGTTCTATTTCTGGCGCACCTACGACAAACAGGAAATCGACCTGATTGAGGAGAGTGCCGACAGTCTTACCGCCTTGGAGTTCAAGTGGGGAAATAAAATGCCGGCCGCACCGAAAGCCTTCCAAGAAGCCTATCCCTATGCCGAGTTTCATGTGGTAAATCGGGAGAATTATTTGGAGTTCGTATAATCAATAAATTACGTATATGGAAACAAAACTACAATCCAAACAGCAATATCCGCGGTTTATCCAAAATAAACCGTGTGGTATTGACAAATTCGATGGAGGTTCGCAAGAAAGGTTGGCAAAAACTATTGCTCGCCATTTTTGTCAGAATGATTCATTGGATGAGGAATGTACTTTACCTCGAATTATCGGCATCGAAGGTATTTGGGGATCTGGAAAATCCAACGTGGTTAAAATGTTGGAACGTGAATTATCAGACGACTATTACTTTTTTGAGTATGACGCATGGGGACATCAAGAGGACTTGCAACGCCGCTCTATATTGGAATTGCTTACAAGCAAACTTATTGATGATGGTATCCTATCTGGAAATGCAACAATAAAAGTCAAAGGTGGAGGTACGAAAACCGTATCATGGTCTGAAAAGCTGAAATATTTATTAGCCCGTAAAACGGAGACCGTAACCGAAAAATATCCCCTTATCAGTAATGGTATGGTTGCGGCATTTTTGGTTGCAGTTTTAACTCCGATATTTACATTTATTGCGTATGCAGTAAAACCTACACCCACAACATGGTGGTTTTCTTTATTGTCTATTATCATAGCTGCACTGCCAGTTCTTATTGCATTGTGCGTTTGGAAATGGGCATATAGCAAAGATCATAAATATGGATGGAGTTATATGTTAGCTATTTATCAAGATAAAGTCGAAAAGGACGTTTGCTATGAGACTTTGAGCGAAGACGAACCAACGGTTTACGAGTTCAAAACATGGATGCAAGACATTTCTGATTTTATCAAGGAAAAAGGACAACGTAAATTAGTCCTTGTTTTTGACAACATGGATCGTCTCCCCGCTGAAAAAGTAAAAGAATTATGGTCTTCTATCCATACGTTCTTCGCCGATAGCGGTTTTGAAAATGTTTGGGCTGTTATTCCTTTCGATGAAACACATTTAGCTTGTGCATTCGGAGATGAGACCGACGAACAAACGAAACAACTGACCAAGTATTTTATCAATAAAACTTTCCCTATTGTTTATCGTGTTGCTCCTCCTGTTATTACCGACTATCGAAGTATATTCAACAAACTGTTTGTTGAAGCATTTGGAGAAACAGAAAATGAAGCGAAAGAAACTATAAATCGGATATTCAGATTGGTAAATCCTAATGCCAATGTTAGGGAAATTATATCATATATCAATGAGATGGTCGCTCTTAAACAAGAGTGGTGTAACGAAATTTTGATGATAAACATAGCATTGTTCTGTTTGAAGAAGACGGATATTCTGGCAAATCCAGTAGAACAAATATTGTCCGGCGACTATCTGAATGGCATTCAAACAATAATTAACAATGATCTGCAAACACAACGCGAAATTGCAGCTTTGGTATATGGTGTCGATGTTGAAGATGCTCGACAAATTCCATTGAAAAAATATATTGAAGGCTGCATCAACGGAGAAGAAGACCACGACATAAATCAATATGCAGAGACTAATAAACAATTTGACACTGTATTAGAAGAAGTTATACAATGTATGGACAATGCGCTTATCGATAAGATTATACATTGTTTGCATAAATTAACTCGAAAGAGCGATGTTATTCTGCGTGTATGGCAAAGAATAGCACAATTGAAATTAAAAGAATCCATAGAGAAGCAGGTGTTCCCTGTCGAATACCAAGAACTGCTGTTGCATTTAGACACGGAAAGCCAAAACCATGTGATTGCTCAATTATATAAGAAGATAGTTCGGTTCAATGACTTCAATGGCGGCGACTATTTCAAAACGTTAGATGCAATAGACAGGTTTATTGCGCAAAATAAGTTGGCGTGCGATTTTACGTCATTGATTGAAGCAAAAACAGTCAAGCCAAATACATTTATCGATTATATTCAAGCTGCAAATGCAACAGATGCTGCCTATCGGGATAACGCGACAACTAAAGCATATAAATATTATCAAGTAGCAACAAATTCGGAGGCGCTCGATAATTATTTGGCAAACTTACTACCCGATAATTTCGACCATGCAGATATTGTAAAAACGTTAAAAGATAATTCTACCTATACGTTTCCAACGCTTTTGCAAGCGATCACGAATTGCATTGATGAACAGAATGTAAATAAAGATAATATAGGGGCTATATTTACAACCTATCGTTTATTGGCATCTGACGAAGAAAGACCTTTACCTGTAACGTTAGATTCAACCTACATAAATCAGTTGCATTCTGAATTAGAAACTGATGGCCGAAACATTAAAGAGTCTGGATATTACGATTTAGTCGCCATGCAATTGGCACATGGTCATTCCGTTTCCTTAATAGAGGGTGGAGATATAAAATATGTTGCAGAACTCATGGACTATTATGTGGATCATGGAGACTTATTAGTAAATAGTGTGGGATGGAATATACCGCTATTAAATGAAACACTACAATACATGGTAAATCATAAACTTGGCTATAAATTATTGCTCTCAGACATATTGCCCCAATTTGAAGATATTAAGAACAGAATAGGTGTAACGGATGAGGTATTTATCGAGCATTTAGCAGAGTGGAATACCGATTTGGATAAGTATATCACTAAGAACAATATTAAAGATGTAATTCCTGACGCATCTTTTTACGATTTGACCACTAAAATAAGCAATGTCCTGACCGATCATATCAATAAAATAGCGTTCGAAGCGTTGTCTGAAATAAGTGTTGATACATTATACGCCCAAAGAACAGCACATACATCATATTATTGGTTTGTCGCAATAAAACATTTACTGGCTAAAATCAAATCCTTGCCAGATAACTTGACTGAATTTGGCAAAAAGATTCTGATGGATATTGCTTCTGGAACTCAAAGTTTGAATCCTTTCCCTAATTGTTTCAAGAATATAGTTGAAAGATTGGATAAACGAAAAATTAAATCGACAGTTACCGATATAAGAAATGATTTCTGCATCGGTAAAAAGACTATCAATGCAATAAAGTTTCAATTTTTCGAAACATGGCTTAGATCGCATGGTAATTTGAAAAGTCAAGCTGGAGACGTTATTGATAAAATAGTGAAACCTGTAATTTCCGATGGGGCATGCCGTTCATTGATTCTGCAAAACAAAGATTTTTATATGGATTTAATAAATACAGCAGGGGATGATGCTTATGAATTGAAAAAGAGTCTCCGAAACCTCATACAAAAAGATTCAGATCCGCAATTGGTTAAATTTGTCAATTCGATAGATTCAGTACCTGAGGTTGAAACCGCGTAAGTATTTGTCTAACAAGTCCGAATTTTACGATTTTACCCGTCAGAACTGAAGTGCCCCCCAAAAAATTGTATCCAACTTTTGGGGGTCACTTCAAACTTCGATAGGGATAATTTTCAATTTTGGGGACTTGTTAGACAGTCTCATTATCTGGTAGCAGTTTACACAGCACCGGATCGTTTTTGATACGCTCCAGTTCCTCCTGCACAATCTGCTTCACCTCTTCCTTGATGCGCCGGTAGTTCGCCTGCACCGTTTCCTTCATGCGGTCGTTGCCGTCCTCGTCCGTGAAGTTTGTAATGACGGGAATTTTCTTGTAGGCACTTTCTTCCCGTTTCACCTTTTCGGCATCCACCACAATCTCGCAATGAAAAATCTTCTGCTCGATACGCTCGTTGAAGTTGTCGGATACAGAACCGACAAACATTCCCTGCGTAAGCCCGGAAATCTTACTCGGTGGAATGAGCGCGTCCATCTGCGTGTTGATGGAGGTGGAAACATCCTGCCGGTTGATGGAGATGGACTGCCGTTTCTGCAACACCTTACCGAACCGCTCGGAGAGCGTCTTGGCTGTTTCCCCCACCACCTGACCGGAGAAAATATTGCCGACAGTGTTCATCACCACTTTCGCCTCTTTGTCCCCGTAGTCACGCACTAACTGGCTGAAATCCTGAAAGCCCAGACACACGGCAACCTTGTTGCTTCGGGCGGTAGCTATAAGATTGTCCAACCCTTTGAAGTATATTGTGGGCAACTCGTCGATGATGACCGATGACTTCAGCATCCCCTTCTTGTTGATGAGCTTCACGATACGGGAATTATACAGACCGAGTGCCGCACCGTAGATATTCTGACGGTCGGGATTGTTACCCACGCAGAGGATTTTCGGCTCTTCGGGATTGTTGATGTCCAGCGTAAACTCGCTGTCTGACATCACCCAGTAGAGCTGCGGTGAAATCATCCTCGAAAGCGGGATTTTTGCCGACGCTATCTGACCCATGAGCTGCTCCGCAGCCCCTCCAAGCCACGCATCCATGAACGGCGAAAGGTAGTTCTCCAGCTCCGGATAAGAGGTCAGTATCGGAAATATATCCTCGTAACGGCGGTTCAGAAACTCGATAGCATGGGGAAACGTGCAAAACTTCCCGTTCTGATAGATTTTGAGATACCAGATAATACTGGCAAACAGAATGATAGGTGACTCCACGAAGAAGTCGCCCTGCTTTTGCAC
>NZ_BAKJ01000092.1 GCF_000614125.1 Bacteroides rodentium JCM 16496 | reverse complement strand
GTGGGGCTATGCGCAGGTTTGTATCTTATATGCAGGGGCAATTCGACGACCGATTACACCTTATTATACATAACTCTCGGATAGTAAGCAATAGGTATGGCGATAAGCGGCATCGCAATGATATAGCGAAATAGGAATAACAATTAATATTATTAACAACTAATTTTTACGATTATGAAAATGGAAAAAGAAATGATGTACGAAGCTCCGGCAGTGGAAGTGCTGGAAGTGACTATTGAGAAAGGATTCGAAGCTTCAGTGCCGGGCGGCGTTGTTGATGGAGAAGACCACGGCGGCTCTATCTAAAGAAAACTTTCTGAAGAAGAGGAAAAGTATCCCCCTTGTTAAAAACAAGAACTGATTAATAATTAAATTCAAATTAAATGAAAATGAAAACAAAGAATTTATTTTTTGCGATGCTTATGGCTCCGGCCATATTCACGGCCTGCTCAAATGAAGACTTCATT
The DNA here is from genome assembly GCF_000614125.1 of Bacteroides rodentium JCM 16496. GTDB lineage: Bacteria > Bacteroidota > Bacteroidia > Bacteroidales > Bacteroidaceae > Bacteroides > Bacteroides rodentium. The sequence goes on along the minus strand of NZ_BAKJ01000092.1, from coordinate 6,066 downwards.
GACCAGACTGCGAAGGAAGGCGAAGCCATTTCCGGTAAGGACGTCACACTGGTATTACAAGGAGATGCCGACACCAGAATGGTGTACGAACCGGGAGAAGAGAACAATAACGTTTGGAGTGCAAGTGCTTATAAGTGGCAATTGCCCGGTGCAGCTCCCACTGCTGCGAATGCCATAGACAAACTTGGCCTCTGCCGCGTGATGAACAATATGGCTACTACCAATTATCTGTTCTTCCCTACCGCTGTTCGCTCTCAAGGCCAGTTGAACTGGGTGACTGATGTAAACGCAGAGGGTACAGGCGCTAAATTCAGCACTGAGAACCTGACGCTTTTCACAGGAAACTACATCGCTTACTATCCTTATAGCGAAGCTGTTGTAAACGACGGTCCCATTAAGCTGTCGTTGAAGCAGGCACAGGTGCAGGATGCAACCGCAGGACAAGAAGCTGACCATGTAGCTGCAAACGGTTTTGCCATTTCCGACCCCATCAAGCTGGAAGGCGGAAAGGTGGTTGATGCAAACTTTACTTTGCAACAGCTCTATTCTACCATATATGTACGCTTGAAAGGTAACGTGAACAACTTTATCTCTGTATCTTTGGAGAGCGACAACGAGATATTCCCGGTAGAGGCTACGTTGGACGTAACGAAGCTGTCGGGCAAGAAAGCGTCGGAACTGACCGCTGAAGACTTGACTGTCACCAAGAAAGTCAGCCACATCGACTTGACTTTGAATGCAGCTCAAAATCTGACCGGCAACTATCAGACTTACTACATGACTTTGATGCCGGGCACCTATACGGGCGTGAAGGTTGTTTACCGCACACAGAGCGGCTATAAGGTAGAGGCATTGGCAGGTGCTATCACGACCAAGCCCGGTTCATTCCTCGACTTGACCAGAACATTGGACGGTTCTACGTTTACTCCTTATAGTATTAGCGACAACATCATCGTGAACGATGCCAGCAGTTGGACAACAGCCGTAGCAGGTGTTGCATCAGTGTCGAACACAACAAAGACGATTATGGTAAATGCGCCTATCAAACTGGATGCTACTAATAAGTTGTTTGTAACCGATATTGACGCTTCTGCTTCCGGTAAAGTCATTGTGAAGGGTGAAAGCATTACTGTGCCTGCCAGTGCATTAGGAACTGCCAAATTCCAGAATGTGATTTTTGAGAACAAGGTGATTCTGGGTGAGGCTGACGGTAAGACAGATTTGACCGTACCTGCCGGTGCCAACATAACATTCAATGACTTGGAGGGTGTGATAGAGAACACCGGAGCTAAGTCTGGCATTACAGTAACAGGACAAGCAACCACTGCCACTGTTCTGAATCTGAAGAATGCTACAATTCCGGGTGATATTGTTGTAGGTGATGCAACAGCAAGCACTTTGGCTGCACTGAACGTAATTGACGGTGGTACTCTGACTACTTACGGACAGGTAGATTTCCCAGGTACAAGCACGGATAACCTTATCCACATACAGAAAGGCGCGACTTGGAACATCGAGAATGGTGCCGTATTGGGAGCTAACGAAGGTAAATTGATGGTAGAAGGTGCTATGAACCAGAATGCCGGTACATTTAACATTGTTGCCAGTAAGGGCGCTTGCGACTTTACAAACGGTACGGTAACCATCAACGGTGGTGAATTTAACGTAGGTGCAGAATTGGAAGCTAAGAGAAGCAATCCTGAAGTTGCAGGTACTATCACAAACAAGGGCGGTATCGTTTACGTAACCAATACTTTGTTTAATGATTGGGCAAAGAACGGAAAGTCTGCATCATTCAAGAACAACGCCGGTGAATACTATGTATTGGGCTTCACGACCAATGCCGCTTTGACCAAAGCTATGGGTGAAGCCGCTACCGGAACAGGCTATAAGCAAGCTACCGGATTTGAATTGGCTCCTTCTAGTGAAGAAAATTGGACAATCAGCGATGTAAACGCCAAGTTCAATTATGACCTGCTGCTGAATGCAACTACGGCTAAAATTATAATGACAATGCCGGACAACGCAACTTGCACGGTGAATGGTGACCTCATTATAAATGGAACAACGAATGCCGTAACTATCGACAAGAGTACTGCTGTAAGCGGCGCTTCCTCCAGCTTCAGTGTAAACAACATTGTTGTTGACGCCGAAGGTAAATTGACTATCGGTACAAGTGCATACAATCAGGTATTCAAGGTAACGGCAAAATCTTGCTATGTGGCAAATGGTGCAGAATTTGGATTTGCAAGCAATCTCGTTGGTTGTACTCCGAGCGGTGACGGTGTAATTAACAAATAATCCGCCGTCCCCCTTACATCGGGCAAAGGTTTACGGAGGTTTGTCCTCCGAACAACCGATAAAACATCCCCGTCCCTCTCGTCTTCCGAGTGGGGCGGGGATTTTGCAGTGTTACTGCGATCCCTTTGCAACGTTACTGCATCCCCACTGCAGAACTACTGCAACCCTTTTGCAGCGTTACTGCAACGCCTTTGCAGTGTCACTGCAACCCTTTTGCAGTGCTGCTGCAACGCCTTTTGCAGCGCCACTGCAAAAGGAATGCAGAAGTTTGCAGTGGGAACTTGCTGACTATCAGCATAGGAACTGAAAGAGGCCATCTCCCAAGGGAGATGGCCTCTTTGTTGGTTTATTCGATAATCCGGAATGGATTATCAATCAAGAAGCGCGGTTGGCTTAAATTTCATTCTTCTGAGTGATTGTCACTGTCGCATTTTCACCTGTCTTTTCAAGGTTGTTATGCGTGATGATTGTTGCAGAACCATCAGCCAATGTAACCTTTCCGGCTACAGTCAGTTTGGCTCCTCTCAATACCTCGTTTGTAGTGCCAACTAAAGTCAATGTCTGTGCATCTGCAGAAGTCAATATGACATTTCCTGCTACGGTAACAGTTTTGCCAGAGTCCATTGTCATACTTTCTTCCAAAGTCACTGTACCACCTTTCAGGCACAAGTTGTACTTCTTGAGGATATCTGCTTTACCGTCTTTAATTGTGTAATTACCATTGATAATCAAATCAGTAACACCCGTCAACGCACCTGATATATCACTATCTTTGTTGATAACCAAAGAAATCTTTTCTGTTGCAGCATTACCTGTTACTGTTGCATCAGTGCTCTGCATCACGATACTACCTTGCGTCCATGCTGTATGTGTAGCTGTGAAAGTCAAAGTACCGGATACCTCAACAACCGCATCGGCATCATTCTGAGTAAGAGCATTTGCGGCAGCTTCAGCCAATGTTCCGTTTACCACAATCTTACCCTTATTAACTGAGCTTGCTTCTGCAGTCAACGTAGCGTCTTTCGCTACATTAATCACGGCAGCAGCCTTTTTCGGGTTTGCAGTAGCAGCTGCATTCTCAAATTGCATTGAGTTGGTACCAAGGTTGATGTTCAATGTAGCACCGGCTTTATTCTTGAACTTCGCATTAGCAACCAGAGTACCATTCTGATTGAATATGCCGTTGTTCTTGAAGTCCGCAGCGATGGTTACAGCAGCAGCATTAGTAAATGTACCATTGTTTTCAACAGTAGCACCAATGGTAATGTTTCCTCTTTGTCCACTGTTGTTAACGGTTTTCAGTTTAGCATTGCTTATTTCCAGCGTACCTTCATTATTGATGGTTGTCACAGCACCCTGCAATGTTACTTCACCGGAAGTTGCGATATTCAATTCCTTGATGGCTTTCGCTTTGATATCAGCAACGCCTTCGGCAGACATTTTACCTTCTACAGCAAGTTCTTCGGCTTCAAACTTGGAATGTGCGGAGATTTCGGCATCACCCTTCACAATCAGCGGGCTTGCGAACTTCAAGTTCCCCTTGGTAATATCCAAAGAAGGAACTGTGATGGAATGCTTTTCGTTATCAGAACCTACAGTAACCGTTACGCTGTTTTTCGCATTGCTGTAAACCAATTCTTCAGCCAGTTCCAAATCTTCACCAATCTTCAATGTTGCATTCTTGCCCGAAGCGATGGCTTCTTCCAGCTTGGTCTTGAATTGGGATTCCGTGTAAATCACGTCGTCTTGTTCAGTCACGTCCAAAGTCACGTTCAACACCACTTGGCCATTCTCGGCAACAGCGCCACCTTCAGCATTGAATACCTGTGCCAAAGCCTTCTTGCCTTCTTCATCGCTTTCCTTATACACAGTCTTGAATACCATGCCATTCTTTGCAACCACCTTGATAGTTACCTCTTTAGCATCTGCTTTAAAAGGCAGCATAGAGAAGTAGAACGGTTTTGTCAGCGTATTCAGTTCCTTGATAGTGTAATCGGCATTACCGTTCTCTACGGAAAGTGTAAAGTGGTCTACTTCGGAAGAAGCTTCAGGAGCGTACACGGCGGCAGGAAGTTCATCGTCGTTGTAATTAGCTACGGTCGGTGCGGTAGTTCCCGGTTTGATAGACCTTCGGTAACCAAGACGGACTTGCCGGCGCTATAGTTACCTTCTGCATTGGTAGCCATCACGATTACCTTTTCAATGCTCAAGTCCTTAATCATTCCCAAGAGTACTTGGTCTTTAGCACGGAAAGCCAACTTCCAGAGCACCGGAACCTGTGTCAATGTAAAATTGCCGGTCTTCGGGCCACCCGGAACAAACTTTGCCACACCGTAAGAGAACATATTATCGTTCACGGCAGCCAGCGTATTGGTCTTGCAGTCCATCACTTGCTTGGCGTCCACCTTTACAGGAATAGCGTCAGACTTCATGCTTACTGTCGGGTCATAATTGTAGTACAGGATATACGCTCCGGCAAAAGCATTGGTCGGAGAAGTGAACGTAGCTCCCGTTGTGCCTGCGCCCTTGCTCAAGGTAAAGGGGTGATTGGAGTACAAGCCACCATAAACACTTCCGATATTGCTGGTACCACCAGGAGATACTGTTTCTTTATCATCTTCAATCTTTGTCACCATGTGATACCATGCGGCACCAATCTGATCACCTTCCTCCCAGACAGGCTGCAACTTCTCGTTGAATTCAGCCCTTGTATTGGCAATGCCCGGTTTGGTTACATTTATGCTGAAACCCTCTCCCAATGCGATTGCGCCTTTGGTATTTACCGGAGCAGAGCTTTCAGCAAAATCATCGTTTGTACAAGCCACGAAAGTAGCAGACAAGAACAAACTGCTTAAAAATACATGTTTTAACTTCATTGTTTAAATCATTAATTAATTAATAATCGTTTTGTTATACTTTTACGGTTTAGCCTTCAAAAGGAGGTTTGGTGGGGTCATATCCGGTCTGACTTCCATCAAAGCCCACTTCTACTTCCACTTCCAGCACTTCCACTGTTGGAGCTTCATACATCATTTCTTTTTCCATGTTCATAATCGTAAAAAAATTAGTTGTTAATAATATAATAATTGTTGTTTCTCTTTCGTTACGTTGTTATCCAAGTTACTGTGATGGCGGAATATCCATGAACTTTCAAGAAAGAGGGCTTGGTCAGTTCAGCTTTCCTATATATGATAAGGTGTAATCAGTCATCGGATTTTCCTTACATATAAGGTATAAAGCCTGCTTGCAGCCTCACATTTCAGCCTGCAAAGTAAGGACTAAATTTCCTAAACATATTTGGAGGGGGATTTCGTTGTATATCAAACATATAACAGTTTGAGATAATAATAAATATCAAACTTGTAAGACCGATATAATATCAGAATGAATATAATGTATGATACTGATAATCAGCGTACTTATAGCCATGAAGACAGTATGCGGATTCATGCGTAGGAAAATTCTGACACTGATTTTCAATACCAGACAATGAATATGCAATATGTTGATATTCAATAGTCAAACTGTAAAAAGAGAGCTGTAGAATCCACACTTCTGAAACCGTACCGACACTTGATTCCGGCACCACTGACCCAAAAGAGATCAAATTACATGATTGGAGAAGCGAATAAAAATAGTCCTATTCTTTCTCCGATATTCTCCGGCATGATTCTGTTGTTTGTAATGATAGTTTCCCGGATTTCATGGGTATGTTTCCCATTCCGGTACAGCGAGGAATACTATCGGATTTTAGTTTTCCTGCCC
>NZ_BAKJ01000093.1 GCF_000614125.1 Bacteroides rodentium JCM 16496 | reverse complement strand
AGGTCGTCTCCTGCAATGGATGCATTGGGAATGATAATGAATTTGTCTACCTTGTCAGGGCTGTTGGGAACTTCATTGGTCTTGTAGTAATAATAGCCGATGGAAGTCAGGTAACCGGCACGTTCGGTCAGGAAGGTCAGATACAGTTCTGCATCGGTAATCGTTACGTGTTGTCCCTGGTTGTTGATATATCCTTGGGCAATGGTGGTGTTCACGTGCTTTGTGTCCCTCACCAAATCTCTGTTGTCCAGATTGTTGGGTTTGCTGTCATGGCCTCTCCACAGCGTGCGTTGCAATTGCTTTAAAGTTCCGTCGTTGAAATTTCCCGTAGTTACAATGTCATTATTGTCAATAATCTTACCGTGAGCTCGTTTCCATCCAACGATGGAGTATACCCGCTCCTCCCTATCCTTTAGCTCGATAGTCAGGTTGGATTTTGCACGTGTCATGGCAGCTGAGCGAGTGTTGGCATTGTCCTCGGTCATATCTACCACCACTTTGCCGTTTTCCACATCCGCTTCCACATACATGGGGGCTCCCCAGCTTTGTGAGATGATATATACCTTTTCTGTCGCTTTGGGTAGTTCTACGTTGCCGGTGAAGCGTCCGTCTGCATCTGCAAAGATTTTAAAAACCGCTTTGCCGTTGATGGAGTAGAGGTTGTTTGTCTGATAGGAGATGGGGTCTTCTGTAAACACCTCTATTAATGCGCCTCCTGCGATTTTTCCATAATTCACGTCAAAAGCTACCTGGACTGTTGTTGCAAAGTCAAAGTATTCGCTCTCCGGCTTTAGTTCTGTTTTTCCACGTTCGGGATTGTATACGTCTTTTTCGGTACATCCCGTGAATATGCTGCAGGCAATTGCTGAAATGAGAGTTGCAGCACTAACTTTCGTCATAAGTCTAACTTTCATATTTTTATTGTTGTAGATTGCTTGCTTGTTTGTCTTATGAACGCTGTCTATATCACAACCGCCACCTACTTCACAGACGAGTTGTAGATACTACATTTTCTCGAGCGCTTTTTTCATGTTGCAAATATAAACATAGAATTTATAATCTACAACTTTTTGGGTTTAAAAACACTTTTGGCGGGTTAAAAAGTTGTATAAAGTGAATTGATACTGATTGGATGAATCGAATGGTACGGGCATAAAAAAAGGCTATCTATCCCAGACAGCCAATCTTTCGTTAACCTTAAATCTAATACTATGAAAAACACATTGCAAAGGTACGTGTTTTCTGATAATCTCCAAATTTGCAGTAGATAATATCATGTTTTATAACAAGACTTAATGGTCATTAAGAACTTTATCTGCAATATTCATCGTACATTTGCTCCTGATATATCATCCGTTTGCCCTTTATGCATTATGCATTCGGTGCAGACGATGATGTGTTTTCGTGAACTTATATACAGACAAACAACTATAAAACAGACGTTTATAATGAAATCAATCCAGAACAAAGGAATAAACCTCACCGCAGAAGACCTCAAAAACCGAATCGCTGACAGAAAAGAACGATATGCCAAGCAACAGGCACGACGCGAGAAATTGGAACAAACCATGGAGAACACCCGCAATGACATCGAGCAACTGGAGTATACCCTTGCACAGATGGAACGTGCCGCCAAACGCTCCTGCAATGCTGCCGTACAGCCTTCCCGTTTTGTCCCCCGCGAGCGTATCGCCAGCTTCTTTGTCCGTGTTTCCCGTTTTTTCGACCACCTTCAGCACCGCTTGCACCGTAGCTTGAACTATACTTGGTTCTGCCTTGTGCTATGCTCACGCTACACCTTTCAGAGCCGCCTGAAAAGCGCGGAACGCTGCAACCTTGCCCCGGCCACCGTGCTGGGATACTTCAAGAGGGAGAGGGAGGAGGTGGGGTAGGGGCTTCCTCCTCCCTCCGCAAGTTTTCTTGTTGCCACGCGGACTTTCCCCATTTTCCCTCCCATTCTAACTTTGCAACATGTTACATTAATAAATTTAATCAAAATGACAAAAGAACAAAGTTTTGAATGGCTGCTTGAGGGATGCCATCGCATTGCAGATGTGGCAGTGGCCTATTACCCAAACTACGCGTATGCCTGCTCGGCTGTAAAGGCCCTGCGCCGTTCCATCGCGGAACACGCTTGCCTGCTGAAGGACCTGACGGACCAGGCTATACCGCCAGGACTGCCCACCTTACCCCCGTACAGATAGGCATCCTCCTGAGCTACTGGGGGATGCCCGACCACGTGAAGGATATGACCGTGAAAAATCCGTATCTTCTGGTCTCTAAAAAATATGCGAAATAGAGAATGTATTTCTAATACATTCTGATTATTTTAGTATATTATTATATAGGGTGGTGGAGGATGAGGTGAAACCCTCTCTCGCCACCTTATGTATTTCATTAATTTTTAGCCGATTCTAACCGCTTATTTGTATCCCCCTGGCTGGTCCCTTACCTTTGTCGCATTATCGAATTAAGAATAGACAAAAATGGAAAAAGAAATGAGACCCATGACAACGGAGATGCTGAAGAAAGGCTATCTCCTCTTCCCCAAAGCCTTGTTTGAGGAACAAATGAATATGAAAACCGGAGAGAAAGCCGCCGATGCCTTCGAAGCCTTTGTCTTTGTGCTGACACACGTCAACTACAGTACGGTGACCTGCAACGTCAGGGGACACCTTTTCGACTGTGTACGTGGCGAGTCCGTACTTTCCCTGGCCCGCTGGATGGAGATATTGGGGTGGCCCCGCAACCGTACGCGCTACTTCTTCAACAAGATGTTCGACGCCGGCATCGTGGAGCGGGTGGCCAACCCCTACGTGATGCACATCCGTATCCCCGATTATGATTTCCTCACCGGCAATGCCCGTCCTAAAGCAGCCCCGCGGAAGAAGAAGGCAGCGCCGGCGGCTGGGGTGGGAGAGGACTTCCGCATCTTCTGGGAAAAGTTTCATGACATCACCGAGCATCCCAAGGTAAACATCGGCCGGGCCCGTCGCGAATGGAAAAAATTGACGGCAGGCGAGAGGCAGCGGGCACTGGACAACATCGACGAATATTACGACCATCTGAACAACCAAAAATATTGTAAACAAGCCGCCACCTATCTGGCGGACAAATCTTTTGAAAATGAATATGATGACTGAAACTACTTTTTCCCACGACAGTGACCTTGAAGAAGCTGTCATCGGCGCCTGCATGATAGAGCGCGCTGCCATGCCTCTGGTGGCGGACAAACTGCGTCCCGAGATGTTCTACGAGGAGAAGAATCTGGAAATTTTTGCCGCCCTGCAATCGATGTATCGCAGCGCGAAGTCCATAGACACCATCACGCTGAAGAACGAACTGGCAGCCCGTGGCAAACTCGATGCCGTGGGCGGGCCTTACGAACTGCTACGCATCAGCTCGAAGGTCGGCTCCAGTGCTCATTTGGAGTATCATGCGCTCATCCTCAGGCAACTGCACACGCGGCGTAGCATGCGTACGGGATTCCAGCAACTGCTGGCGTCCAGTGCCGACGAGTCGATGGATATTGACGACATCCTGGTGGAAGCCCATCGACTGCTGGAGGGGCTGGAGGACGAGAGCGGCGTAACCGACCACCTCCGTTCCATAGACCGGCTGATGGACGACACGCTGGCCGAGGTGGAGCAGCGTATGGAGCACGGATGCAACGGCATTACGGGCATCCCTACGGGTTTTGACGCTCTGGACCACGTTACGGCGGGCTGGCAGCGCGGCGACCTGAACATCCTTGCCGCCCGTCCGTCGGTGGGGAAGACGGCCTTTGCCCTCCACCTGGCCCGTGCCGCTGCCATGGCGGGGCATCATGTGGTGGTCTTCAGCCTCGAAATGCAAGGCGAGCGCCTGGGCGACCGCTGGCTGCTTGCAGCTACGGAGGGGGTAGACCCGCAACACCTGCGCAGCGGCCAGCTCACACCCGGCGAGGTGAGGCAGGTGCATGAGGCGTCTGCCGAGTTGTCGCGGTTGCCCATACTGATAGACGACCATCCGATGACGAGCATGGACCGCGTGCGTTCTTCCGCCCGCCTGCTGAAGAGCAAGAACCGCTGTGACATGGTGATTGTGGACTATCTGCAACTGTGTGACATGAGGAGTGACCAGAAAAACCGCAACCGCGAGCAGGAGGTGGCGCAGGCAAGCCGCAAGGCCAAGTTGCTGGCCAAGGAGCTGGACATCCCCGTACTGCTGCTGAGCCAGCTGAACCGGGCGAGCGACGGTACCATAGACCATCGCCCCACCTTGAGCAACCTGCGCGAGAGCGGCGCCATAGAGCAGGATGCGGATATGGTGATGCTGCTTTGCCGCCCTGCCCTCTACGGCAAGACCGTCGACAAGAAGAGTACTTATCCCACCGATGGCCTGGGCATCGTCATCATAGCTAAGCACCGTAATGGCCAGACCGGTGAAGTCTATTTCCATCATAACCAAAGCATGACAAAACTGGTGGACTACATACCGCCATTGGAGTGGCTGACGAGGAATGCAAAGTGATGGATGGAAATTTATAGAACACAGAGACACAAAGATACGGAGATTTTTCTTTTTACTTGAAAAACTCTGTGTCTCCGTGTATTTTGTGGTAAAAAAAATGGCAAAATACTTGACTTCCGCTTCTTAATGTTGTATCTTTGTGATGTGCTTAAGAAAAGGAATAATCATTGATTCGGGCGCCTTATCCCTTCCCTTACCCACTTCTCTCTTATAACTCATTTTTCTTAACTTAAACCTTAACTTTTCAAAATTATGGATGTAATTGTAGAGCGCTTCCAGCGCCGTAAAATCGTGAGCGACCCGGCTTCGCCCATGTTGTACTACCTCCGTCAGAAACCCAAGACCTGCGGCACCGTGGACGTCGATGTCCTTGCCGCCTCCATCCAGAAAAACTGTGCCATGACGAAGGGCGACGTGAAACACGTCATCGAAGCCTGGTGGAGGAGATTCAAGGCAACCTTGCCAACGGCGACAAGGTGAAGCTGAACCAGCTGGGCACTTTCCACATGACGTTCCGCTGTCCCGGCATGGAGGCCTCGGACAAATGTACGGTGCGTAATATCTCGAAGGTGAATATCCGCTTTATCCCCGACAAGGAACTGAAGCTGGTGAACGGCAGCACCGCCGTGACCCGCAGCCCCGCGAATGTGGGCTTTGTGCTCGACAAGCCCGAGGAGGGCGGCTCGGGCGGCGGCTCCGAAGGCGGCTCCGGCAATGACGGCGACCAAGGCGAGAATCCGCTGGGATAGAAAATAGGGAATAGGGATTAGGGATTAAGGAATACAGGCTCATTCCTAATCCTTAATACTTAACTCAAGTTTCGCAAGTTGCTAAACTTGAATCCCTTCATCCTTCATCCTTCATCCCTAATCCTTCATCCTTCATCCTTAACCCTTTAACCTTTAATTTTATGAGTACAAAATCATCCGTTTGGGATAAAATTCTGAAAGTGATAATCGCTGTAGCCTCTGCGCTCATTGGTGCCCTGAGCGCCCATGCCATGCCTCTGTAGCGAAATTCCTCACTTTCAATTTTCAACTTTCAACTTTCAATTCTCATGAGATTCATCAATCTTATCGTCGTCCATTGTTCCGCCACCCGCTGCGACCGCTGCTATACGGAGCACGACTTGACGACAGACCACCTGCGCCGGGGCTTCTCCGGCGCAGGCTATCATTTTTATATCCGCAAGAACGGTGACATCAAGTCCCTCCGTCCCTTGTCCCTGCCCGGTGCCCATGCCCGGGGGTGGAATGCCAATAGCATCGGTGTCTGCTACGAAGGCGGTCTTGACGAGTGTGGTCGCCCTGCCGATACACGCACCCCTTTCCAAAGGCACTCCCTGCGCGTACTTGTGCTGCTGTTGCTGAAGGATTATCCCGGTTCCCGGCTTTGCGGTCACCGCGACTTGAGTCCCGACCTGAACCATAACGGGGAGATAGAGCCGGAAGAGTGGGTGAAACAATGTCCCTGTTTTGATGCGGCGACAATTTTGACGGAGCCTGCACCACCCAATCCGGCATACTTATAAAATGTTTTATTCTCTTTCTTTGCATTTTACGCGCGCACGCACATATATATAATGTATGCTTATTTTCTCTCTTTTTTCTTTCTTTAAAATTGTTCACGCAAAATGCGTTTATGAATCAGTAAGTTACAAAAAAGTTTCATTTTTATTAAAAGAAAATGGTAGATATGTTTGGCTTGTATTGCTAAATCCTATACCTTTGCACCCGCTTTCCAAGAGAAGGAAAGTGGTAAGATTGAAATGCTGAAACAGAAGTGTGAACGGTGACACAAAGAGATAAAAAGAAATGAAATATTTTCCAAAAAATATTTGGAACTTATTAATAATTCTTCTTACCTTTGCAGTCCGACTCGCAAAGAAATGGAACTTTCTTGTTTTGTTTTTCAAGTCCTTATTTAAAGGGTTTGGAAATACAGAAAACCTAAAGTC
>NZ_BAKJ01000094.1 GCF_000614125.1 Bacteroides rodentium JCM 16496 | reverse complement strand
TATATTGGTATGCAGACACAAGAGGTGGCGATTAAGCCGAGTGTGAAAGTGACAATGAGAAGCAATGCAGAAGCTTTGGATGAGGTTGTGGTAGTGGCATACGGTACTGCTAAAAAAGAATCGTTGACCGGTTCTATCTCTGTGGTTGACAATAAGAAGATAGAGAAGCGCATCACAACCAGCGTAACCGGAGCACTTGAAGGTGCCGCACCGGGTGTACAGGTAAACAACACTTATGGGGAGCCTGGGGAAGCGCCTAAGATTCGTATCCGTGGTTTTGGTACATTGGTTTCAGGAGCTTCAGATCCTCTGTATGTAGTAGACGGAGTCCCTTTCGATGGAAACATGGCTGAACTAAACTCTAATGATATTGAAAGCATGTCCATCTTGAAAGACGCCGCTTCGGCTGCATTATACGGTAACCGTGCCGCTAACGGTGTTGTCATTATTACAACTAAAAGCGGACGAAACACTCACAAACCGAGTATTACGCTGCAAATGAATCAAGGTATGTATAACAGAGGTATTCCCGAGTACGACCGTCTTGATGCAGACCGCTGGATGGAAGCTACCTGGATGGCCAAGAAGAATGCCATGATGAGCAATGCCGGCATGTCGGCAAGCGATGCTGCCACATACGCCACGGGACACGTGGTTAGTGAATCTATCGGTCGTAATATCTACAATGCCGCTAATGACAAGTTGTTTGACAATAACGGTAAACTGATTGCCACTCGCCTGGCTGGCTATGACGATTTGGACTGGCAGGATGCCATCGAACGCACGGGACACCGTCAGGAATACAATCTTTCTGCCGCCACTTCGGGAGAGAAATACAACGTGTATTCTTCCATAGGCTACTTGAATGAGAAAGGATATGTAAAAGCCACAGGGTACGAACGTTTCTCCGGGCGTATCAACACTACTTATACGCCTAACAAGTGGTTCAAAGGGGGCGTGAACCTGACTGGTTCGTGGACCAAGCGTAACTATAATAGTAATGCCAACGGTAACGCCTACGCCAATCCGTTCTACATTACTCGTTATATGGCTCCGGTTTATCCGTTGTTTATGCATAATGCCGACGGTACATATCAACTGGATGCCGATGGTAATAGAATTTATGACACCACCTCATCTTATCTGAGCAACCGTAACATCGCATACGAAATGTTGTATAATAAGCAAGAAAGCGTGCGCAACGTATTGGGTGGACAAGCTTTTGCCACTATCTCGTTGCCGTATGGACTTTCATTAACCGTAAAAGGTGACCTAAATAATAGCACTTCGAACAATAAAAAATATGATAACCCCGAAATTGGTGACGGTGCTACAAATGGTGGTCGTTTGACAAGTTATGCCTACCAATACAAGACTGTGACCTTGCAGGAAATCTTGAACTGGAGCTATCAATTTAATCAGGTACACAACGTAGAAGCTATGGTGGCTCACGAGAACTATAGTTGGGAGCGCAAGTACACTTCTGGAATGAACACCGGTATGGCTGTAGACGGAAACCTTACGATGGGCAATTTCCTCAACAACTCTTATTTTGGCGGTAGCGACGATGAGGACAAGACAGAATCCTACTTGGCACGCGTGAAATATAACTATGATAACCGCTATTTCGTAGAAGGTTCGTTCCGTCGTGACGGTTCTTCACGTTTCCACAAGGACAATCGCTGGGGTAACTTCTACTCCGTGGGTGCCAGCTGGAACATGAAGCAAGAGGCTTTCTTGCAAGATGTAGACTGGTTGGATGCCTTGAAGTTACGCGCTTCCTATGGTGAAGTCGGTAACAATATGGGCGTAAGTCTTTATGGTCACATGGCCCTTTATACCATCGACAAGAACGGTGGTGAAGCCGCTTTGGTAAAACAATCACTTTCGGCACCGGACATTAAGTGGGAAACTACACAGACGGTGGATGTTGCCGTAGAGGGGCGTCTGTTCAACCGTCTGAACTTCCAAGTCGGCTATTTCGACAAACGCTCCAAAGACCTGCTGTTCGAGGTGCGCCTGCCGCTTTCTGCCGGTTCTTATCCTTGGGATGACAATACGATGAACATGACACAATACAAGAATATCGGTACCGTGTCCAACCGTGGCTGGGAAATTTCTTTGAATGCCGATGTCATCAACAACAATGACTGGAAATGGAACATCGGTGTAGACGCTACTTTCCTAAAAAATAAAATCGTGAAACTGCCCGATGGAAAGGACATCTTGCATGGTATGCAAAACTACTCCGAAGGACACTCCATCTACGAATGGTACACTTATCATTTCGAAGGTGTAGACCAAATGACGGGTACTTCTCTCTATACACTGGATCCGGACAAGAAAGCCGCTGCCCAAGAAGCCGGTGCATTGACTACCATCAACGGTACAGACTATGCTACCGCGACTTCATACGCCAAACGTGACTGGGCCGGTAGTGCACTTCCTACGGTTTACGGTTCTATCAGCTCAGCTCTTTCTTGGAAAAACTGGGATTTGAACATGTTATTCACTTATTCTTTAGGCGGCAAGACATACGATGGCAGTTATGCCAGCTTGATGGGCGTGTCTGAATCCGGTGCTTCCGGTAGTGCTTACCACAAGGACATCCTGAATTCCTGGAAAGAAGTTCCTGCGGGAATGACAGAAACTTCTGCCAATCGCATTGATCCGAACGGAACTCCGCGCGCTGACTTTTACAAATCGTCTGACCTGAATGCCCCCAGCGACCGCTGGCTGACAAGCTCTTCTTACTTCGTATTCAAGAACCTGAACCTCTCCTACAACTTGCCCAAGCGTTGGCTGAAAAGTGTAGGAATAGAAGGCCTTTCGCTGACTGCCGGTGTAGAGAACCTTTTCACATTGACTTCACGCAAAGGATTGAATCCGCAGTATTCCTTCAACGGAGGTTCGGACGATACATATGTGACAGCCCGTGTTTATAACTTCGGGCTGACAGTAAAATTCTAAAGGTATAACCATATAATTGTATTAGAAATGAAAAAGATTATCAATAAATTGTTCGCAGGAAGCCTATTGGCAGGCATGATGCTGGTGTCTTCTTGTGCTGGTGACTATCTGGATACAGCTCCTACTGACTCAACCGGAGCTACCGATGCCGTAGGTACTACGGCCAATGCCATGAAGGCATTGAACGGTATCGCCAAAATCATGACTACACAGCACTATTATTTCGGTCAGGGATTTGCCGGTGAAAACAACATAATGATTCAGTATGAAAACTATCCGAGTGAAAATTACAATTACAACCTCTATGCATCAGGCTGGTCTCCCATTTTCAATCAGGAGTTCCATACACGTACCAACTCCATTTATGATGCTTACGCATGGTACTACTATTATACCATAGCAGGCAATGCCAACACCATTCTTGCCAATATAGACAATGCCGAAGGTACGGAAGCAGAAAGGAATTTTATCAAAGCATCTGCACTGACTTTCCGTGCATACGCTTTCGAGAAACTGGTACACTACTATTGCTGGCGCTGGCAAGACTCCAACAATGGTGCTTCGCAGGGTATAGTACTTCGTTTGGACGAATCTACCGGTGGACAAGGTTATGCCACATTGGCTGAAACGTATGCACAAATTTATAAAGATTTGGACGAAGCCATCATGCTGTTTGAGCAAAGCGGTATGGACCGTAATGCCTCACAAGTATGGATGCCGAACATCAATGTAGCACATGCCATCTACGCCCGTGCCGCTCTGACCAAGCAAGATTATGCCAAAGCATTGGCCGAGGCCAAGATGGCTCGCCAAAACTACCCGCTCATGAGTAATGCGGAGTATCATGCAGGATTCTGTAATCCGACCAGTGAATGGATTTTCGGAAGTTTTGGTAGCGCACAAGAGAATAACTGGTATTGGAGTTATGGTACTCAGTACGCATGCAACGGATATTATGCGAGCAGCCAGCAGACCGGTGCAGGCTCTATCGGTCGTGAACTGATTAATCGCATTCCTAACAACGATGCCCGTAAGGCACTGTTCCTTACAGAAGACAAATTCCCCGGCTATAACTTCAATGACGGTTCAGCCATGGATTTAAGCTACGGCATTCTTGGAATGGGCGATGCAGAAGAAGCAGATGCCCTTTGGGAGGATGCAGCTGCTTATTGCCAAAAAATGGCGGTCAGTGGCCTGGAAGCTCCTTATCAGGCCGGTTATATGTATCTGGGCGGACAACTGAAGTTTTATGTATTCGACACTCCGGGTGTCAGCTACCTGCCTTTCATCCGCTCATCGGAAATGGTATTGGTAGAGGCCGAGGCTAATTACTTCTTGAATGACGAGACCGCTGCCCGTGCCGCATTGGTAGAGCTGAATGCCACTTCCGGACGTAATCCAGAATACTCTTGCGACAAGAGTGGCGAAGCTCTTTGGAATGAAATCATGGACTATCGCGAATTGGAACTCTGGGGTGAAGGTTTTGCATGGAGCGACTATAAGAGATGGAACCGCGACATAGTCCGTCACAGTTTTGCCGAAGGTGGTAATGCTCACATTTCCGTTGCAAAAACCATTCCTGCCTCCGGTGCCAACAAATGGACATGGGATGTACCTCTGAATGAAACAGATTACAACGACGAGTTGAATCTTGGAGGAAAATAATTCTACCAGAATTATTCTATAAATAAAGTGTTTTTGATGAGGTTGTGTCAAATGGCACAACCTCATTTGTTATTCCTACCTTTCGCAACAACAACCAACTTTTAAAAAACAATAACTATCAATTATCCATAATCTTATAAAAATATCGTATGTTTGCAATTAGATAAATGCATGAATATGGATTCTAAAAAACAACTCTACATCATTAGTGGTTGTAATGGTGCTGGTAAGACAACGGCATCTTATACTGTGTTGCCGGATGTTCTGGAATGCAAGGAGTTTGTCAATGCGGATGAAATAGCTCGTGGATTATCTCCTTTTAATCCCGAAAGTATGGCCATTGAAGCCGGACGGTTGATGTTGCAAAGAATCAATGAATTGCTGAAAAATCAACAAAACTTTTCTATAGAAACCACACTTGCCACAAGAGCTTACACCCGCCTTGTCCATCGTGCACAAGAACAAGGATATAAAGTCAATTTAATATATTTCTGGTTGAGTTCGCCCGACTTGGCTATTCAGCGTGTAGCCCAACGTGTACGTAATGGTGGACACGACATTCCCAAAGAGGTTGTGCTCCGGCGCTATCAAGCAGGTATCGATAACTTTTTCAATATTTATATGCCTTGTGTGGACTATTGGCTATTGGCAGACAATAGCGAAACACCCCGTATAATTGTTGCTGAAGGCGGGCGAGGAATGGAAATGTATATACACCACATCGAACGATTTAATAAAATACAAAGTTATGTCAGAGAATGAAAGAAAAGAACTGAGCGAAAAGTTACATTTCGGTTTGGCATTAGCGAACGTCGTATGCTTGAAGAAAAAGCATTGCGCAATGAATGTATTATACAAGGCTTGCCCAATGGAGAGATTAAAAGTGTACCGGCACGTATCATGCTGCGTAGACTTTATGGAGAAGAGCTGAAACGATAGGAGTATCCACTTTTCAATAAACAGCAACCAAAATTGTCTGCACGATACGAGAATCAGCGTGGATTACCAAAGTACATTCTTTATTCCCCTGAATTATAATAAAAAATATATCCTATTCTATGTAGACTATATTCCCTTATAAGAAGTCTTCCTCATCAGGAAAATGTAAGCCCAAACAAGAAATCAAAATATTGTCTATTACATAAATCTTTGGACAAATTAAAAATCAAAATCTTAACTGAATAATTGTTTTTTTACTTGAAAAGGGCAAGTTTACGTTTTTGACATACTCTAAATAGTGGTTTTTCACAATTATAGGGTCCTTTATTCCAATTACTTTTGTATTTGGAATAATCTCCATTTATAAAATAGAGACAATTGCATGGTGGTCTATGCATAAAATGAATAAATGGGTAAGATAGTATTTATGTAACCATTATAAATTCAATAGTATTTTACATAAGGCTTTACATTCTCATAGATGGAATAAACAGCATAAGTAAATTATTGACAAAAAGTAACTAAATGATAGATATTGACAAACCCCTTCTTGTTTTTGAAAAAAAGAAATCCTGACGTTATGATTATAACATATTAGTACAGAATTAGACTATTATAAATCAGCACATTACTATTACAAATAGTATCATATAAGTAGATTGTCATGTATAGTGGACATGTATAGAGTATCTTTCAAAGGGGAATACTTCATTTAAAAGCTCTTTTAATTAATAATACTCTCCTTATTGTCAGAAAGATACAGATATTGTA
>NZ_BAKJ01000095.1 GCF_000614125.1 Bacteroides rodentium JCM 16496 | reverse complement strand
GCCATTTTGGCTACACGACGGGGTTCGCATGTTTTCAAGGAGCTTATTCTCTGTAGGATAATCAGTTAGGTCTTCATTGGATGGGGACAGATAATGGTGCCGGAATTTATGGGTGTAATAAATCCGCATACGGTATTATTGGATTTAATATCCTGGTAAATAGCTATATATCCGTTTCCTTTTATGGTATACACTCATTCGGTACAAATCTTTTTAGAACAGCTTATTAAATAGGCATATATTTGATATACAGCGAAATACTTCTCCAAATATGTTTAGGAAATTTAGTCCTTACTTTGCAGGCTGAAATGTGGGGCTATGAAAGGAATTTATGTGCTTGCGCTATACCTTATTATATAGAGAAATCCAGTTGAAGATTACGCTTTATTATATATAGGAATCCCGAATAGCAGCAGATAACAGATAAGCTGATGCGTGGTGATAAGTACCATGCCAATTGCATAACATGTACCCACATAACGAAAAATGAAAGCGAAAACGAAAAAACAACAATTATATTATTAACAACTAATTTTTTACGATTATGAACATGGAAAAAGAAATGATGTATGTGGCTCCGGCAGTGGAAGTGCTGGAAGTGGAAATTGAATTGGGGTTTGCAGGAAGCGTAGTGACTCCTCCCGATGTAGAAGATGGAGAAATTTAAAAAGTATAATTTAATTAAACGTTTGATTATGAGAACAAAATTTTTATTAGCGATGGCATTGCCCATGATCTTCGCAGCTTGCTCAAATGAAGATGATTTGATGATAAGCCAAGAGGTGGCAGGCCAAAAACTTGCGTCAAAAACAATCCTGACCGTGGGCAGAACTGAGGCAGACACAAAATTGAATGCCGACGGATGGGAAAACGGAGACAAGGTAGGATTGGCATGGTTCAATAATACTGCAAATGGTGCTATTACAGATGATCAAGGCAAGGTTGTTAATAATAATATAACTACAGCCGATAACAAAATCTATGCCAACCATCTGTTCACCTACGCTGACGGTTCATTCACCAACGAAGGCGACATCTACAATGGTTCTTACTTCGCTTATTTCCCTTACGCACGCCAAAATGCGGGCAATGGAGCTTCGGAGAAGGTTATTCAGCTGAACACAAAACAGGCTGTTGCCGAAGCTTCGAAGGCATTCTTCGCGGGCGTGTTTAGCATCTCTGCCAGAGATATGATTACCGCAGAAAATATTAATGACAATGGTGCCGTGGAGAAACAATTTTCGCTGAAGCAGTTGGCTAACGGTCTCGCCATTAAAACTACTTTGGGCAATATGGGCGACTATACCAAAGAACAGATTGAAGGAATGAAGATTACAAAAGTGACTTTGTCTGTTACTAAAAACGCATTTGCCACTTCATTCACATTGAATCCGCAAAAACTCCCGGTAGCAGTTTATACTGAAGGCGTGTACGATGCTAAAAAAACTTTAGCGAAAATGACTGTTAACGATTTGATTGGGGCAGATGATACCAAGGCTGTCGAGAAGACTGTTGCGAACGAATTGTCTGTAGAGGTCGGTGAATGCGGTGCAACGCTGGCTTCTGACAATGACGCTTTCTTGTTGTTCACTTTGCCTACGGATAACACAACCGGTGTTGCTGTCTCTGATGTCGCTTTGACAATCAGAACCGTTGCCGGTGAAATGACACTCAAGTATACAGCGAATGCCATTGCCGGTTCTGTGGCAGAAGCCAACAATACCGCTATCGAAAAATTAGTTGCTATGTTGGGTACTGGTTATGGTGCGGACAAGGTTAAGCTGAGCGATATTGTCAACAAGCGTGTCGGTCTGGATTTCAAGGTAGACATGTCTAAATTCACTCCTATCAACGATGACATCAAGACTGCGGAAGAATGGAACGCCGCCGTGAAATATTTCGATACATTCATGCCTTCCGTGACTCCGACTTTCACTATCACTGGTGACATCGAATTCACTTCTGCCGAACCGATGACATTGCCGAAGAAGGGCTTGAAAGACATCACAGGCAGCAATACCATCACTATCAAGTCGGGTGCAAGTACTATCGACAAGAAAATTGAGACTTGCTCCGTTGATTTGACAATTGCAAAGGACGCCTCCTTGACAGTGGCTGCTGATGCTGCTGCCGACAAGAAACCGTTGCTGACTTTGGCTGATCAAAAAACTATTACCAATAACGGCACATTGACCGTGAACGGTGAAATTGCCGGTGTTAGCGGTGGGTCAGCTACTATCGCCAACAATAAAGCGTTGATAGTGGGCCAGGATGGTAAAATTAACTCCGGTGTGGCTACAACTGCAACAATTGTTGTGAACAATGCGGCAAATGCAACCATTACAATCGGCTACAACTCTTATGTACACCATAACGCAACGGGTACCATAAAGGGAGTTATCGACGGAAACGATGCTGTGGCAAAGAACTATTATTCTTACCTGATTGCACGTATGGTGGCAGCCGGAGCCGGCGCGTCTACTGATTCCGGAAAAGAAGGTTCTGCAGTTGCATGTAATACCATCGAATTGAAAAACATCAACGTAGCAGAAGGTGACAAGTCAATTGTAAGTTCGGAAGATCTTCCTTGGGGAGAAGCGGGGGTTTATCCGGTTGGAACTGAAACCTTTAAAGGCATCGAAGTAATTCTTAATGCAGCTACATTGAAGTCTGTGACGGGTTCTGCCATGGAGTATAAGACCATCACTTCTGAAGGCGCTTCTGCTTTGGCAGGTGTCTTCACCGGTGGCGCTGTTACAGTGAAGAGCGGCTCTTTGTCTGTAGGACAATATTCTAACACCCAAAAGGTAGCTACAAACAGTACTCTGACAATTATTTCGGCTAATCTTGAAGTAAAAGAAGGTGCTACATTGAACGTGGATAGAACAACAATCGCAACTCCTGCCGAATTGAACAATGCGGGTGCTATCAACCTGACCGGTAAGAATGCAGATACCATTGACGGTATAATCAACGCTACCAAGATTATGAACAAGAAAACCGGTAACATAACTGTGGGTGTAGGTGGAAAGATGACTTATGCCGGACAAGGTAACTTCACGAATGAAGAGGGAGCAAAATCTACGGGTAATATTGTTTCTATAAATTAACCATCAGATTCATCTGATTCCGATGGCCCGATAAATTGAATTTCCGTCTGTATATCGTAAAACGATGTATCAGACGGAAATTCTTCTTTTATCAAGAGGCAGGGGGCCAAAGGCTTGCAATCAACGGGATGCAGCTGACGAAACACTGCACCCTTTCTGAAGTGATGATGAAATGCCTTTACAGTGACGATGCTACCCTTTTGCAGTGTCCAGAAAAATCCTCGTCTGATAAAAATTAGAGGGTATCCGAGGACACCCTCTAATTTTCTTTTATAGAATATTGAAATCAGTAACTCCTGACCTCGGTTATACTTTAGCTAGCTACAGTTGTTTTTGTACTTGCATCTGCATTACCTGTGAATACGGCAGAACCGTTGTTGTGTATTTCCGGACCAACTTTTCCCTTACCGTTATTCTGGTTTACATCACCATAGTTCTCAATTTTTTCGCTTGCTGCGAATACTGCCCCCTCTACATCTGCAATGTTCAGTGTGCCGTTCTTCACAAACGGAGTCTTATCTTCTCCTACCGTTGCAGTAACAAAGTACATCTTTCCACTTACATTCAAAGTACCAAGGATGGTAGCGGCGGTTGTAGAACCAGCATCGAAACTAGCACCATTGAAGGTTATTTCCTTGTTAACCGTCAAAGTAGCTCCTGAATTGACTGTCAAAGCAGCTTCTACAGCACGTCCGGTTGCACCATCAGAAGCTATAGTTGCAGTTCCGTCAACAATAATTTCATCAGCAGTAAATTTTCCCTTCAAAGTAAGATTATTCTGTAATGTTATGCTCTTGCCAGTTGCAGCTACATTTGCATCAGTTGTAATAGCGGCAGTCACCGTGATATCAGTAACTTTTCTTTCGCTTACAGCCTTTTTGAAGTCAGCGAGGGTGGCTACTTCTACGCTTACAATCTGATTAGTCAGTGTTGCTGGGGCCAGAGTATATTTATTGATGTCTTTCAGAACAATATATCCTTTGTTGCTAGAAGTAACATTAGTTATCGTGCCTGCACCTCCGTCCACAATCTTGGCTTCGGAAGCAACAGAAATCGTTCCCTCATTCTTAACGGCAGCCGCACCGGTAACTTTTAGCTCACTGTCTTTACCATTCAAGTCAATCTTGCCATAGTTTTTGATGACATTGGCAGCGTTGGCATTGATGCTGGCACCTGCTGCATTATTGATGGTACCTCTCAAGTTGTTAGTCAAGCCATTATTAGCAACAACAGCAATTGCGCCATTGTTAGTGACAGTACCGGTTACTCCCGTTTCCGTATTTTCTCCATTAATAAAGCTTAAAAATGTCAAACTCTTATTCAAATCTGTCGGAGTTGGAGCAATGTTGTTTACAATTGTACCATAGTTTTCCAGTTTCAAATTTGTCGCAGCATCAGCAATCGGTGTATTGAATGTTAATGTAGAACCATTTGCAACTTTGATAGTAACGTTTGTACCGCCCAGTTGTGTTTTGTCCAGACTAAAGTTTGCAGCCTTCACTGTCAAAGTCTGAGGAGCATCTGCAGCCAGTTTCAGTCCAAAATTAGCAGGATAGTTTTCAACCTCGATGCTCTGCTTCAGAGTAAAAGTCGGAGTTCCCCACGCAGTGTTATCACCAAACTGATTGAAGTGGTCTGATACAAATTTGCATGCATAGTTCCAATCATCAACAGAATTGATTGAGAAATTCTTTTGTGGCTCTACGTTGTTGTCACCGATGTTATAGTGGATATTCAAGCTGTTATTGATGTGGGTCACAGCATTACGGTTCATGGCAACTGCACTTCCATTTGCAGGATTCAACTTAACATATTCTGTATAAATACCTTCCGATGTATAGACTTCACATTTTAAGAAACTGTAAGAACCGGCAGGAATCAACATGAATACGCGACACTTGTCATCCGCTTTGGTGTATGTATAACCATCCTTAATTTTCAGGGTAAAAGAATTGTCTGCTTTAGTTCCACCTTGAATCTCTACAGTAGGATCCATCAAAACATCCAATTTTGTCTGTATGTCTTCACTTAAAGCGGCTTGGTCTTTGATGGCATCAGCATCGATAGTCACGACATTTGCTTCACCCGAAGCACTTCCTTTTGCGATATTTGCAAAAACCAAGCATTGCCATTGTAGGTCTTGATTACAGTTCCGGATTCATTCGAAGTAGGAGTCACCACAACTTTATCTACAGTTATGGCTTCCGGTTTTTCAGATGTGATTCCGATCTGCATATCCAAGGTATGATAGATAGATTTGAATGTTAAAGGCAAATCTATTTTTGCACCATATTCAAATTCTGCACCTTTATCATTTGCGATGTTCAACATCGGAGTAATGAAGAAGTTGTTATCCATCAAGTGCTTTCTTGAAGTACCGTCCTGTATTTGAATTTCAGGAAGTGTAGGTTTCACTTCCTCATTACCCAACATGTCCTTCTTATACGGGGTATAAAGGATATATTTACCGGTAGTCACTGCTGTTACAGTGGAAAAAGTTGTGGATTTTGCTAATTCGCTTTCCTTCAGACCATTTGTAAATGGATGATTAGAAGCTATTTTGTTGTTAGCATCCAAAAGGTCATCAGTACCTGAAGCCTTGCAGGCACCGATAATATCGGCATTCGTCCAATAATAGTTCCAATTAGCCAAATCATCATCATAAGACTGACGTGTTTGTACCATATCTCCGTATTGTGCACCGATAGCAAGGTTCACTTTAGGAAGATTCGCATCTGAAATAGCTTGTTCCACCAGTTCCTCGTTAGAGCAGGATGCTAAAACGCCCAGGCAGAGAGCAGATAATAAATACTTGGTTTTCATTTGTTATAAAGTTTAATTAATTACATTTTATTACCACTTAGAGTCCCGGAACACCCTCATCTGCACCACCAGCAGAGATTTCGTATCCTTTTTCTACTTCTATCTCCAGTATTTCTACTTCCGGAACTTCATACTTCATTTCTTTTTCCATTTTCATAATCATAAAAATTAGTTGTTAATAATATAATTGTTATTTCTCTTTCATCATGCTGTTGTCCGAACAGTTGTAGCAGCACTATCCATACTCTTTGAAGGGGAAAAACATCTTTCCGCTTTCAGCCTTTTTACTACAAATCTACCAAACATCCCTATATCAGGAGTGTTATCATCCGCTGGTTTTTCCCTATATAATAAGATGTAACATAAGTATGTCAAAGCCTCTCATTGTTCCGC
>NZ_BAKJ01000096.1 GCF_000614125.1 Bacteroides rodentium JCM 16496 | reverse complement strand
TCTGTGATCAAGTCTGAGACATTGGAGAAACGTCAGGTCTCCAACTTATCGAATGCACTTTCCGGTACTGTATCTGGTGTGCAGACACAAAGTACAAATGGCCAGCCGGGTACGAGTGCGACAGTTCGTATTCGCGGTATCGGTTCTATGTATGCCAGCAACAATCCTTTGTATGTAGTGGATGGTATTCCTTATGAAGGAGATATCTCCGCTGTCAATTCACAAGATATCGAATCAATGACCGTATTGAAAGATGCTGCAGCGGCAGCGTTGTATGGTGCGCGTGGTGCAAACGGCGTTATTTTGGTTACTACAAAGAAAGGTAAGAGCGGTGATACACAGATTTCTTTGGATGCTCGTTGGGGAACCAACTCCCGTTTGGTGAAGAATTATGATGTGTTGCAGAATGCAAGCACTTACATGGAAACGGCTTATTCCGCTTTGTATAATGGTTATTTGTATAATAGTAAATATACGGCAGAACGGGCTTATCAATTGGCTAATGCAGACTTAATTCCTAGTTTAGGATACCAGGTTTATACCGTACCTGAGGGACAATATCTTATTGGTCGGAATGGTAAACTGAATCCTTATGCTACTTTGGGGTATAGTGACGGTGACTATTATTATACTCCCGATAACTGGTCAGATGAAATGTTCCAGAGCAATTTACGTCAGGAGTATAATCTTAGCGTTTCTGGAGGTTCAGATAAATTAAGCTATTATCTTTCTGCCAGTTATTTGAATGATGAAGGTATTATTGAAAACTCCGGTTTCGAACGTATCTCCACTCGTATGAATGTAGACTATCAGGCTAAAAAATGGTTGAAACTTGGAGTGAATCTTAGCTATTCTAATGTAACAAGCCGCTCCCCGGGTGACCAGGATACGGATGCAGCTACTTCTTCAGGCAATGCATTCTTTGTTGGTAATTTTATTGCGCCAATCTATCCGATGTATGTGCGTAATGCTGATGGCAGTTTTCAATATAATGCCAATACAGGTTATCATGTATATGATTATGGTGATGGAGAAAGTACAAATTTTACTCGTAACTTCATGAGTATGTCTAATCCTATGAGTGGTTTTCTTTATGATACAGAGAAGTATCTGATGGATATCTTGAATGGAAAGTGGTATGCTAAGATTGATATTATTGACGGTTTGTCTCTGACCGCTTCATTAGGCTTGCATATTGATAATACACGCCAACATAGCGTGGGGAACAAGTATTATGGTCAGTCGGCTTCTTATGGCGGTTCTGTCATGCAGTACTCTTCACGCGTTTATTCGCTTGACCAACAATATCTGTTGAATTACAAGAAATCATTTGGTAGTCATAACTTAGATATTTTAGCTGGTTATGAAAGCATGGACTTCAACACAGAGAGTCACTATATTTTAGGATATAACATGTATAGTGACAACAACTGGACAGCTTCTAATATTATCGATCGTAAGAATGGTTCCGGTAGTTACAATGAATATGCAACAATCGGTATTATTACACGTGCCAGCTACGACTTCAATGAAAAATATTATGGTAGTGTTTCTTATCGTCGTGATGCTTCTTCACGCTTCCATCCGGATAACCGTTGGGGTAACTTCTGGAGTGTGAGTGCAGCATGGGATATGGCAAAAGAAAATTTTATCAGTCAATATGATTGGATTAATATGCTGAAGCTAAAGGCTTCTTTTGGTCAGCAAGGTAACGACAACCTCTATTATAAGGGTTATTCGAATTACTATCCGTACTTGGACCAGTATACTGTAAGCGGTTCGGATGGTGTATTCTCTGATGGTGTGCTTTATTACAAGGGAAATAAGGACATCACTTGGGAAACATCCAATTCATTCAATGTAGGTGTGGATTTCGCCCTTTTGGGAGGACGTATTGACGGTACAATCGAATACTTCAATCGGCAGACTAAGGATATGTTGTACTACAAACCGGTAGCAATGTCAAACGGTTATACCCAATTCCCTATGAATCTCGGTTCGGTACGTAACTCTGGTGTGGAAATAGAATTGAATTATACTCCGATTGAAACCAATGAATTGAAATGGGTGATTAATTGGAATGGAACATTGATGAAAAACAAGATTCTCGAATTGCATCCGGATTTGAAGGGAGAGATGATTAGTGGTGCTTATATTTATCGTGAAGGTGAATCTTTGTATCAGATGTATCTGACGAAATATGCAGGTGTAGATCCGGATTCCGGTGAAGCGCAATATTGGGCAAAAGGTGATGATGGCGTGGAATACAAAACTTGGGATTGGTCTGCTGCTTACAATTCCAACAGACAAGCTTCCGGTGATTTGCTGCCTACTATTTATGGTGGTGTCGGTACTACATTGGAATTCCATGGTTTTGATTTCTCTATTCAGTGTGCGTATCAGTTGGGTGGTACGATTTATGATAGTGGCTATCAAGCTTTCATGCATGGCGGTGACTCTCACTACATGGGGTATAACTGGCACAAGGATATTCTGAATGCGTGGACACCGGAGAATAAGAATACTGATATCCCGCGTATAGATGCCATTGATAAATACACCAACTCTTCATCAGACCGCTGGTTGACAAGTTCGGATTATTTCTCTATCAATAACATTACATTAGGCTACACTTTGCCTAAGAGATGGTTGAGGAATCTGGGTATCGGAAGTTTACGTGTTTATGGTGCAGCCGATAATGTCGCTCTTTTCTCAGCTCGTAGAGGGCTTGACCCACGTATGAGCTATACTACGGCTTCTACGGACAGATATACACCTATACGTACTATTTCTGGTGGCTTGAAAGTAACATTCTGATAATAGTTCAATAATAAAAATAGAAAGAATATGAAGAAATTATATAAAATAACACCGTATGTTATGCTCGGTTTGATGGTGACCGGATGTACAGATTTGGATACGGAACCGTTGAGCTCAACCATTACATCTGATCAAAAGGAGGATGTTGTAGAGTCTGATCCTTCCAGATTGGAAGCCAGTGTAGCGGCTGTGGCTGCAAACTTCACGCAATATGCCAAAATCTATACGGAAGATGATAATGTACATAGTGATATCGGTTTTCCCACTATCATGTTGGCTACAGAGTCAAGAGGAACGGATATGATTGCGGATATCACAGGCTATAACTGGTATTCCAATTCAGCTAATTACAGTGACTGTTTGAATACAAGTACAGCTACCATTGAGTTTTGGGGAACATTGTATAATCAGATTTTTACAGCTAACAATGTAATTGCTTCTGTGGATAATGAGACAGAGGACCCTACATTGCAATACTATTTGGCACAAGCATTGGCTGTACGTGCTTTTGACTATTTCACATTGATACAGTTGTATCAGTTCAACTACAAGGGGCATGAGAGTGCTATGGGTATGCCTTTGATTACAGAACAAAATGCGACAGAAGTTGCAGCTAATGGTTGCGCCCGTTCTACAGTGCAGGAAACTTATGATTTTATTTTAACAGACTTGAATAAGACTATTGAACTGCTGACTGCCACTACAAAAAAACGTGACGATAAGCGTTATGTCAGCTTGGATGTCGCTTACGGTATTCGTGCACGTGTCTATCTGGCCATGCACAACTATGCTGAAGCTCTGAAGGATGCGGAATCTGCACTTGCCAGCACGGCTTCTATTCCATATTCACGTTCGGATGTAAGTAAGCCTTCATTCATCAATATTGAAGATAATTCATGGATGTGGGGTATTTTGATTACAGAACAAGACCGTGTGAGCACAACCGGTATCTGTAATTTCCCTTCACATATGGGTTCTTTGAATTATGGTTATGCATCAGTAGGCGGATGGCGTAGAATCAGTCCTAAACTGTATGACCAGATTCCTGCAAGTGATGTTCGTAAGGGATGGTTCTTGAATGGCGAAGGGGTGTCTGCTAATTTGCCGGCTGCTGCCCAGGCATACATTACCGGTAAAAAGGCACCTGCCTATACACAAGTGAAGTATGGAGTGTTGAATGACCAATGGGGTACTGACAACAATGCTACGGATGTAATATTGATGCGTGTTGAGGAGATGTATCTTATCAAGGCAGAAGCACAGGCTATGAGTGGCAATGTTAGTGGTGGTGTATCTACTCTTAACTCTTTTGTCACTACATATCGTGATCCATCTTATAAGTGTACTGCTACTACACCGGAGGAGGCGCAGGAAGCTATTTGGCAACAACGTCGTCTTGAATTCTGGGGAGAAGGTATGGCATATTTCGATATTATGCGTCTGAATAAAGGTGTTAACCGTTTGGGATGTGGTTTCCCGACTACTGCCGTATTTAATATTGCAGCAGGTGATCCAATTCAGATTTACAGTATTCCTAATAAGGAAGTACAATATAATCCGTTGTTGGAAAACAATCCGTTGGTTTCAGCGCCAGCGCCAATACCTGATGTTGAATAAAGAATAAGTTAACTATTAAAAATACGGAATATGAAATATATAAATAAGATACTTAGTCTGTTTATCATCGCACTAATAGCTACATCTTGCGATCCTGATGCAGAAAGTTATACTCCGGGGGAACTGGAAGACGGTAACCAAGGAATCTGTTTTGTTGGCAATTATATTCAAACGGTGGAAGTGGAGCCGGGAATAGCCTCTTTTGACTTGACTCTTACGCGTGCATTGGTGGATGCAGCAGGTACTGTTGATGTTACGGTGGTTAATAATGAGGAAAATGTATTTGTGTGTCCTTCTACGGTATCATTTGCTGCTGGAGAAAAAACAGCAAAATTGACTGTTGATGTTCCATCGGCTGCGGAGGGTATTACTTATAATTTGCAGTTGGCTTTGAGTGGCAGTGATGTAAGCAAATACTCTTCCGGTTATCATGAGATTTCAGTGAATTTCGCTATCCTGAAATGGGAATCTATTGGTACCGGGTATTATTTGGATGGCACGGTTTCTAATTTCTTTGGTGTAGATCCGTCTCTTCCTTTGGCTGTGGAAATTGAAAAGACCACAACTGCTACCAGTACCCGTTTCCGTTTTGACAGTCCGTTTGCCAAGGTGGCTACTGCGCAAGATGAGGTCGGAGGTTTCAACGGTTATCCTTTTAATGAGGAGGGCGACATTGTTCCTGGTGAATATGTCTTCACTATTGATGTAACTAAGGCAGGCGCTTCTTTGAAACCGGTTCAATATGGCATGGACTGGGGGTATGGTATGTTTAGTGGTGGTTCTGTTTATGGTAACTTGTCTACTAATATAAACTCTTATCCTTTGGGCGTTTACAATGAAAAAGCCGGTAGTATAACTTTCCCAGCCAATTCTCTATACGTAAGCATGGCCGGTTATAAGGATGGTGGTAAATATCCTTGTACTAACGCATCTTATCTGTACTTGAGTGCAGAAGCATATCTTAACTCTTTGGAAGCAGAGTAACCTGAAAGTTACAAAGAATTACACATAAGAAAAGCCGGTTCACAAGTGAAGGGACCGGCTTTTTGCTTTATATCGGTTCATAGAGAATGACGTTGCTGCTGATTTTTCTCTAGTTCCTCTTGAATTTAAATTGGAATTATACCAAGATACTCGATAGAATTCCAATTATGTTACCAATTTGCCAATTATTGCATCACTCCTCTATTTGTCATAGCATATATTACTGTAATGAATATTGTAATAAAGTGGCTCTTATGATGATATTATTATGATACAAACCGACAACAACATTTATTATGAAGGATTTTCTTACCAGAACTTTCCAACGAAACATAATGAAGTAATTTATCTATAATAATTGAGTCTTGTTAAATAGGAAAAGTCTTTCTTAAAACATGATATTTATTATTTAGTGCCTTGATATCTATTGATATTCAGTGTGTTATATTTTATCAGAGTAACACCTTGGTAGATTGATGACTCTCTATATTCACCTACAGTACTTTACAAGAGGGATAACTATGAGTTTTTAAGTTTTTGGGGAAATCATATATAATTGATACACAATCATATATCCAGTTTGT
>NZ_BAKJ01000097.1 GCF_000614125.1 Bacteroides rodentium JCM 16496 | reverse complement strand
TGGAAAAAGAAATGAAGTATGATGCTCCGGCAGTGGAAGTGCTGGAAGTGGAAGTAGAGCTGGGATTTGTTGAATCCAATGGTCCGGGCTTTGACGATGATGGGAAAGAAGGTATCTAAGCAGATTATGTATTACATTAATAATTATTAATTGAAACAAGATGAAAACTAAGTATTTATTTTCAGCGGCAATCCTTGCGGGTATGTTCGTTGCATGTACTAATGAGGATTTTGTGGAGACATCTACAAATCCGGTTGATCCGAATGACGGTAGACCGACTGTAAACGTAAAATTAGGAGTAGACCTTGGCAATAATGCCGACACTCGTCTGATTTTTGACAGGAAAGAGGGCTATCAGTTTGAAGTAGGAAATAAAATCGGTGCCCTTTTGATGGATGAAATTCCGGCAACTCAGACGTTGAGACCTCACAGCGACCCGGCAGAATGGGCACAGTTGTCATGGTTGGAGAAATATAGTTTGACGAGTTATATTCATACTGACTATCCTTTTATTTGTACTTCAGAAACTGTCAACGGTGGAACTGTATGGGAATCGGATGCCAAGATGCTGGAAGGTAACTACTTCTTCGCATATCCGTATGAAGGCTACGGCGCAGAGCGTCAGATGGTCCACAGCATCATCAATCAAAAACAAGATGGTGGAGACGAAGCTGCTTATCTCAAATCTTATGCAGACAACCAGTTCTTCGTGGGCTACGGACAGATTATGAAAGGCAACGAGACAAAAGACGCTCTTGTAAATGTAAATATGTCCAGCGTATTGGGTGCAGTAGTCATCAAACTAAGAAACTCTGCTACAGTAGACCGTACAATTACCAAAATTACATTGAGTACTCCGAGTAGCAATAAAAACGGTAAAATCTATTCCCTCTTGACTATCGACCCGACAAAGGCTGAATACAAAGGAGTGAATGAAACTAAGATTGCTGCAAATGTTAAGAACTATAATCTTCGTGATTTAGAAAATGGTAACTATACAAAGAGCACGACTATCTTCAACTATGCCAACTATCTGGACAATGCTGAAGAATTGTATGACCATACGAAATATGATGCACAAGACAAATTTGTCCGCAACATTGGTGAAAACGAAGAAGACAACTATAAACGTATCGAAGCACTGCGTCGCACCATTAATCCGGTATCAGGCAGTGATGACTACTATGCAGAATTGTCTTTGACAGACGGCGGAAAGCCGGGTATCGTGGCTAAGGCTAACGAAGCTAACACAATTGAAGCTTGTATCATGATTAATCCTATCACTGTGAAGAATAGAGACGACAAACTGATTCTGACCATTTACACCACAGACGGTATGGTTAAGGACATTGACTTGACCAAGGAAAAATCAGAAAACAATGGTGCATCGAATACTGTGAAAACAGACCAGGCCATCTTGAACGTGGCTCCTAACGTGAAGAATAGCGTGACGGTTACATTCGACAACAACTCAGTCCAAGCTCCTACTGAAACTGCAATCAACAATAGCGATGACTTGAAACAATACATCGGCTGGGTTGCTACATTGGGTGACAAACGTCTGAACGTAGTGGAATTGCAGAACAATGCTGCCGTTGACGCCGCATCCGTGAAACTGCTGAAGGACAACAATATCAGCTTGTACGTGAAGGCAGTGGCCGATGCCAAACTGCAGTTACCTGCCGAAGCCGGTGTAGAAGATGCACTCGACTATATCATTGTTGACCAGGCTTGTACAGTGGAAGTTCTTGGAACCGCCAACATCGGTAAAAACACCTTGAACCGTGACTTTGATGCTAAACTGAAAGATATCCAACAGGATGCAATACAGACAGATAGATTTATGAACCTGAAACTCGAAGTTGCCGAAGGTGCTACTTTGAACGTGACAGGCACACAATTGGACGGTAATGAAGCAAATCCGATTGAGGTGGAAGTTACAAACAAGGGAACCTTGAATGTAGCGAAAGAAGGTAACATCAAGTTGCAGAAATTGACGAACGGTAGTGCGACCGAAACTGCCGCTGTTAATGTAGAGGGCAAAATGACCCTTGCCGCTGCCAGCACAAACGAACTGAAAGGTGTAGTTACAGTGAAGGCTGGAGGTTATCTGAGTGGAACTGTAGATGGATTCTTCGCAAATAAGGGTATCCTGCACAATCACGGTGCTATCTGGAACATCATCAATGCAGCCAGCGGTAGTGTAAAACCCTCTACTGTAATTATCTACAAGGATGCTACAGCTTGTAACTTCAACTCTAATGAAGGTGTCATCAAGTATGACGAACTCAGTGCCACGAACAAGATTACGGGTACAATCGTTACTAATCCCGCTTTGGGGCGCATTCAATATACTACGACGTATGCCGCCGCCGCTGCTACCAAAGAAATATCTACTGAGGATGTAGTGGAATACAGCATAACTGAACTGACTGTAACCGAAGGTACGCTGAAATCTAACTATGGACGTCCAGATGCAGAAGGAGATTATGAAGAAACCACATTGACTGCCCTGGTATTGAAAGGTAACGGCATCAAGGTTGTGGGTACACAATATCCGTTGGTAATGGATGCAACTGCGGAAAATCTCTTCCAGATAGAAGGAACTGTAGATTTGGGGGCAAGTGTTGTTTCTGCAAATGGTTTTACTAGTAAATCTTATATCTCAGGTAATGTAAACGTATCACAGAAGATTGCATTTGCAAAAAAAGCTACGGCTAAATTCAGCGCAGTTCCCGCATTTGATTATAATGAGTTGACTGCAGTTACTGCTCCTGTTATGAAGACAGCCACCATTGGCATTGCCGCTGGCAAGTACTTGTCCGTAGCTGCCATTGACGCTGCTGACGGAACTACCAATACTATTAACGCTGCCGGTACATTCTATGGCACTGTTGGTAGCGGTATTGATAAGAGTGGAGATATTCAAAATGCTCAGGCAGATCCTTTCAGTGATAAGTAACTACCTTATTGTCTTCATCATGCACTTTCTGATGGTTTACCCATCTGTATGGCAGCATGGGAGATGAGATAAACTGAAAAAATCCCCGTCTACGTAACATGTAGACGGGGATTTCTTTGTTTCAACTTGCTATGGAGAAATTCCGGAAAGCGATAGATTTGTAAGTCTTTCCGTTTTTTCGTAAGATACTTACTACTATTGAAACCACTTGGTTCCGGAATTTTTCATTTTGATACTTTCGGCCAAGAGTTGTTACCCCAAGTACCGCCGTTCTGGTTCAAAGTCTTGCACCATACCTCTGCAGCATAATTATCTTGAGATGCTGTCGTAGCAACCAGGATAGTACACTTGCCGGTCTTGTTCAAGTCGAATGAGCCGGTGATTTTTGTAGTATTGTTGTTCAGGAATTCTACCTCTGCCTTTTTAGTTGACTTCGGAGTAGCGTCACCAACGATGAAATCAGCACCTACTGTCATGGTTGTCTTTGCATAAACGTTTGAAGTACCATCCTGTGTGCCACCGATAGCAACTTTCGTTCCATTTGCCATTTGGGCTAGAACAACGCTGTTTGTTACAGCCACGTCACATTGCAGTGTTACATTGCCGGCTTCATTTCCATCTACAGAAATGCTGTTTGTCTTCAGAGTTTTGATGCCTGTTTTTTCAATTGTCAGTGCATTCTTTGTCACAATCAAATTACCGATAGTGACATCTGCGGGAGAAGCAGCGGTAGATTTGAATGTGATAGCGTCTTTTGACAGAATTTCAAAGTCTACATTAGGACTATTGACACCACTCAAATCGAATTTCTTCGGAGTAGCACCACTAGGCAATGCATCGGTATCAGTAAAGCGTACACGTGTAGTCGGTCTCAAGTTTTCGTTCAAAGCGAGTCCCAGTCTGTTCTGTCCGTTAACTTCGCATACATACTGTCCTTCGGCTGTATTGTCAAACTGTTTGCCACCAAACTGGCTACCAATCTTATCGGTAAACCAACCTTCAGCTGTATTGGCAATGGTACCGTTGTTGTTGATGTTACCGCCGTTGCTCATCTGATAAGCATTGGTCACAGTTCCTGAAATAACAAGCGTACCGTCTTCGTTTGCATTACCCGTACCCTTGATAGTGAACACAGCGTTATTCTGAAGTTTGGAACTTACGTTCACTGTAGCAAGGCTGTTCAAAGTAACTTCGCCATATTGAGTATCGTCATTTTCCTTGATATACTGGCTAAGGTTGTTCAGATTACCCTTGATGTCCGTCACATTCTTGTTGTCGACATCTGCACCAGCGATAAATTCAATCTCACCGTAGTTGTCGATAGTACCTTCGAAAGTGAATGCTTTGTTCCCGGTCGTACTTTCACCTACCACCAGTTTTCCGGGGTATGCACCACAGCAACCTTGGCCTTCAATCAGGATGTCTGATTTGATGTTGGCTTTGTTTCCGGTAACGGTCATGGTGATTGCAGCAGCAGCGTTTTTGGCTGCTGCAGGAATAATGATTCTACCACCCTCGACAGTTACGGATTTATCAAGTGGCCAACTTGCAGTCAGCTCAATATCGCCCAACAATGTAATCGGGGTAACATTCGCAGTGGCCATAGCCTTCAAAGAAGCTTCGTTGATGGCAATGTTCTTTGTGAAATCGGCAGCGGAAGCAACTGTTACATTGACCGTTGCCACCCCACCAGGAGTTACCGTGATTGCGGGTGCATCATATACAGCAGATTTTGTCTTATCGCTATCATAAACCACCACCTTCAAAGCACCGGTTGTAGTAGGCAATGCAGAGAACCAAACGTCTGTATTGCCATTAACCTGCGGGTTAGTGATAGTTGCAGACAACATGTTGGTATATTCCTCTGTACCACTCATATAAATGGCTTTTCCGGCTGTCGGGTTATTTTTGTTGGCAATAATCTTCTGTGCGCTCAGGTTTACTTTAGAAATAAACTTGCCGTCAGCATCCACTAAAGCAACGCTTGCTGTATTATCAGTCACACCCGCACCATTCAGGCGCACGCGAATCAAACCGGACAGATTGTAGAAGCTGAAATCGTTTGCCGTAGTTCCACCTACCAATGCGGGGGCATATCCATAAGCAAACATTGCATGTTCCTTACTCAAGTGTGCAAACACGTTGGCAGGAGTTGCATCTACATCGAACACCACAGGAGAAGTGGCCGGGATACATCCTTCATCCTTTAAGTCGGTATTGAAGGGGAAGTAAGCAATATAATCGCCACCAAACAAAGTCTGCGCAGATGTCTTGAAGAAAGCAGAACGCATGTCGTAAGTAGCCTCTGCAGTTCCGTTATTGGCAGTTCGTGGTGTGAATGTTACATATTGTGTTTCTTTGATGTTGCTACTGCTGAGGAAATTGTCATCCGCTGCGCTGGCAGCATCCGTATTTACGAACTTCGTGTCAGCTGTAACATAAGTAACATTATGGAAGTTATATCCATTTTTCACATAGCCGTCACAAGGTTCTACATTTGCCTTCAACTCATCCTTTACCAACCAACCGTTGTGAGTGAATTCATAGTTGGTGTACACTACATCAGAAGCAGTTTTTCCTACCCAGCAAAGACCGATTCTGTCCAATATTGCCGGTCCGTCGGCACTAGGAGCAACAGGTTTCCACAAATACAACAGTTGGCCGGCATCATTCTTTTCCCATGCGGCTCTTGTTGTACCTCCAGCTTCACCTTTTGTTGCGGAAATTACAAAATCAGGTCCAACTTCCACCAAATCACCGTTCTTTTGTACGGCTTCATTTGTAGAAAGCAATTCGTCATTAGAACATGCTCCGAAAACGAGGGGCAATGCCAATGCAGCTAAAAACAATTTTGTCTTCATTTTACTTATTTTTATTGTTTTGCAATTAATAAACGTTTATCTGTAATAAACAATATTCCCTTCTGTTAATCCGGTATTTCAATAGGAGGTACGCCTCCGGAGGTATCACTACCTGCAAATCCCAGTTCAATCTCCACTTCCAGAACTTCCATTT
>NZ_BAKJ01000098.1 GCF_000614125.1 Bacteroides rodentium JCM 16496 | reverse complement strand
CGTTTTATTGAGGTTGAGCATTATTGTGTAGGCACTCTCATAGGCATCCGTAATATCTTCCATAAAATCCGGGTGAATGGGATTGCACCGATGAGAGCGTCGCGGGTCGTCGAAGTTGATCACATAGAACTTCGGCTTTACCTTGTAGCCGTCCGGGTGGTTCAGCAAATGGTTGTAGGCAATAGTAGATAGGTCGGGATACTTGAAATCGTAGATGTATTGACTAAAGCCCTTTTCAATCTGTTGCTTGATAAAATTGTTTACCACGGCATAGGACTTGCCGCTGCCCGGCGTACCCAACACGATGGACGCACGGAAGGGATTAACTACATTGATCCAACCGTTGTTCCAGCGTTTCCTGTAATAGAAACGTGTCGGCAGATTGACCGAATACTCGCTTTCGATAAGCCTCGTTTCCTGCATGAAACTCTCGTTCTCGTTGTTGAAAACATCCTCCATCAAATTGTGTTTCAACAGGCGGCTCATCCACAGACCACCCATCAACAGGCAGACATAGCCCGTTCCAATGGTAAGGACATACAGTCCCGTCACCGCTTCAAGCGGCAGCGGCAGGGGCAGCAACCACCAGTTCAGGAAAAACAGCACGAACCCGACGGCAAATGCTGTCCAGATTCTCCCCCAAGTGATTTTCTCACCCTTGACACCCTTCGTACCCAGACAGGACAAGGCAAGCAAAAGGACGGAAAACAGCTTCGTGTAGAGAATGGAATGGAACAGCCCCGCCGTGCGGTCGAAGTTCAGAAGGATTTTGTCCACCACGCCGATGTTCACGCCCCACAGCCGGATGGCTTCGTAGCAGAACCAGTACACGTTCATGACCACTAAAATGATACTCACGGCACGCAGAAAATCCATGATTTTCGCCAATGCCCTCAAATCGTCTTCTTGTTGTGACATACATTGATTTTTTAATTGTTGATACTCTGATTACATACCCAAGCCCTTGCGTTTTTTCTTCTTTTTGCGCTTCATCGCCCGGATGAAAGCCTCTTCCTCGGCATCTACCGCCGGACCTTCGGGAGTGAGCAAGCCCATACCGCCCGATATATCTTCACTGTCGTAGGCGGTCTGCCCGTGTGCCTTGTCCGCAGCATCCACAGGGATGGATAGCGGTATCGGCGGTTGTCCGGCGTATGGCAGGGTGAAGTGTTCCTGCAAGGCATTCGCCGAAAGCTCCTTACCCATGCGCGAACCGTTCAGCACGCATCCCGTGCGGTGGTCGATGAAGGTAGCCCCATAGATGCGCCCTTCCTCTGTGTAGCGCAGTACGGTGTCGATGCCCTTCTCTTTGAGTTGGGATACAAATTTGTCCTTGTCATAAGTGCCTTGCAGCACGGAAAGGACGGTGCGTTTCGTCATGTCTGCCAGTTTCCTATCCTTGATTTCCGATTTGGAACGGACAAACTTCTTCTGTACGGCTTCATAGCCTGCGGACTTCCCGAAAAGCGAGGATTTGAACGGGTTGCCCACCTTGTTACCCTTGTCGTCCGTGACGGAATAGACCAGCCCGTGATACTCCCGTCCGCGCACGTTGCCCCTCGCTTCCTCCACCGTCATATTATATAAGGAAAGGAGCGCACGGTATTCGCCCATCGTCTGGAAACGGTACTGCCCATTCAGAGCCTTCACGGTGTTGCCTACCTGCTTCTTCACATCACCTGCCGATGCGGCCACCTTGCGCAACGGATTATCCAATCTCTGATTTTTACGTTCTGCCGGATGCAATCCGTACTTCTGTTCCAGTTCCCTGCGGATACGGTCGCTGCGGCGGTAGAGAAAATCCCGGTTGAGCCTTTTCCCGTTCTCGTCCACGTTGACCGTCACGATGTGCAGGTGGTGGCGGTCGATGTCCTCGTGCTTGAATACAAGATAAGGCTGGTTTCCGAAACCGAGTTTTTCCAGATACTCGCGGGCGATATTCTGCAACTCAATATCGGTCAGCACATCCTCCGGGTGCGGGTTGAGAGAGATATGCACCACCGGCTTCTCGATCTTCATCTGCGGTGGCAGGAAGGTGAGAAAACCCTCCATCGCCTTGCCTATGTCCACCGTTCCCGAACCGTCATTGTAGATGCGGTTGGTGGTGAGAAGCCGCCCCTGCGCCTCGTTAATCTTCTCCCCGTTGTAGGCAATCGCGCCGTACAACGAACTTCCTACACTGATTTTTGCGACCATTTTGCCTCCATTTCCCTTGAAAGTTCCACAATCCGGCGGCTCAGTTTCACGAGTTCGACGGTGTGTTGCTCTAATTTGTAGAGCAACGCCATCGCCTTTTTCTCTGAAAAATGCAGCCTCAGTTCCTTCACGACTTGGTTGTAATTCGTACCCACGGCACGGAATTGTGCATGAAAATCCGACAGTTTGGTGTAATAGTCCACCAACGTCTTGTCCACCTTCAGCACCTTGAACGGTTGCCCGAAGAAGTGCGCTTTGAGGAAAACAGACCGTGCATAGACACCCGATTTTCCGAACATGGCGAGGAAACGGTTGTGTTCCTCCTCGTTGAAACGGACGGTGTACCGGTACACCGCCGGATCAAGTTTGGGATTTCTCCCTGATTTGCTTTTCCTTTTCTCTTTCATATTACTTTGGATTTAGCGGATTGACGGCATAAGCCGCCGCTTCGGATTACAGCACCGCAGTTCTGAAAGGCTTCCCGACTTCGGAGGGAAAGCCCGCCCCCTGCAAGGGCAAGTGCTTTTCGTGGCTGCTCAAAATATTTTGAGCGGCTGAAAAGACATCTTGCTATGTTCAGGTGAACATAAAAATCCGTCAGGGGACGGATTGGGAAAATACCTTTCAGGACTCCGGGCCGCGCGTCATCGGCGAACCCTGCTGTCCGGGTGCAAAGTTACGCCCTTAAAGCGGTATCGGACAGATGCTTGACCCGGTCAATGACTGCCAACCGGCGCAACGTGCCGCCACTTGCCGGAGAAGTGATACAGGTTCCAAAATATACTTGTTTATTTGCAGCATGATTCAAGAAACGAACGATTTGAAGATATGATAAACGGAACATTCAAATACCCGGAAATCCGCTTCTTCGGATACTTGCCGAAACGGATACCCGAACCGTCGGAAACCCGGTTCTCCGACAATTCGGTGACGTATGGATTCAATGACTTCATGACGCAATGTCGTCAATCACCATTTGTCCGACGCACCGCTTCACCACAGAACCGGATACGCGACGACCCGCCTGCGTGTGTAGTCACGGAAGCGGATGGTGCGACAGCCAAATCCGTATGGAAACAGAAAAACAAATCATCAACAATTAAAATAAATGGAACTATGAGTAAGGAAATCTTCGTTGCATTCGCAACACAGAAAGGTGGCATCGGCAAATCCACTGTCACGGCACTTGCCGCCAGCTACCTGCACAACGTGAAAGGCTACAATGTCGCCGTCGTGGACTGCGACGACCCGCAGCACAGCATCCACGGGCTGCGCGAACACGAAATGGGGCTTATCGACAGCAGCACCTACTTCAAGGCTCTCGCTTGCGACCATTTCCGCCGGATCAAAAAGAACGCCTACACCATCGTCAAAAGCAATGCGGTGAACGCCCTCGACGATGCCGAGAGGATGATTGCCACTGAGGACGTGAAACCCGACGTGGTGTTCTTCGACATGCCCGGCACACTCCGAAGCAACGGCGTGATAAAGACGCTCTCGCAGATGGACTACATTTTCACTCCGCTGAGTGCCGACCGCTTTGTCGTGGAGAGTACCCTGAAATTCGTCACGATGTTCCGCGACAGGCTGATGACTACCGGACAGGCGAAAACAAAGGGGCTGCATCTGTTCTGGACGATGGTGGACGGCAGGGAGAGGAACGACTTGTACGGCATCTACGAGGAAGTGATAGCCGAAATGGGCTTTCCGGTACTTTCCACCCGCTTGCCCGACAGCAAGAAGTTCCGCCGTGACCTTTCGGAAGAGCGCAAGAGCGTTTTCCGCTCCACCATCTTCCCGATGGACACGGCACTGCTGAAAGGGAGTGGCATCCGGGAGTTTTCCGAAGAGATAAGCGACATCATCAGACCGCAGTGAGCATGGGCAGCAGGAAAGTGAACACGGAAGGCATCGACGAGGAACTGCTGTTAGCTCCATCGGGCGGCGCACACAGGACGGGACACTGCGCCCCGCACAGGAAGTACCCGCAGCTGCACCGACCGAAGAGGACACCGCCGCACCGGAACCATCTCCTGTGCAACCCGTAACACGGGAAAAAGCGCAGAGGGAAAGTGGACGCCGGAAAAGGCAGGACGAGGACTACAACGAGCTATTCCTGCGCCGCAACGAGATAAAGACCCGCCAATGTGTCTATATCAGCCGTGACGTCCACGGCAAGATCCTCAGAATCGTGAACGACATCGCCGGAGGGGAAATCTCAGTAGGCGGATATGTGGATACCGTGCTGCGCCAGCATCTGGAACAGCACAAGGAGAGAATCAACGAACTGTACAAGAAACAACGTGAAGATCTGATTTGAAAATGGAAAAAGAAATGACACCGAATGAAAAAAGACCACAGCAAGACTGCGGAGGTATGTTTACCCAAGTGCAGGCGAGTGTGGAAATACTGTCGCCTGTCCCGGTAAGCGGCAAATGCAGTGAGAAGGACTATGAACGCCTGTTCATCCGCGACCCGGAAGTAAAGGCACGTGAGGGGAAGATGGCGTATGTGCGCCCGGAGTACCACGAGCGTATCATGCGTATCACCCGTGTAATCGGGCATGACCGGCTTACGCTGTCCGCTTACATCGACCATGTGCTGACGCACCACTTCAACCAGTGCGAAGATGCGATAAAGAGCCTTTATGCCCGAAATTACAATTCAGTATTCTAACCAAAAACGGAAGGATATGAATTACACAATCAGCATGACAGACATTCTGCTGGCGGTATCGGTCGGCTGCAACCTCTGGTTCCTGTTCCTGCTCCTTTACGAGCGCATCATGGACACGCGGATTGTCCGCTTCTTCAAGGGCATTGTCGGATTATGGCGGTCACTGGACGGGAATGAGGCTAAACGCATAGCGGCACACGAGGAAGTCCCTGCGGAAAAGGCGGACATCATCGGCAAGAGCCGTTTCAGGATGGCATCCACCCGGACAACCGCTGCCATACCGACGCAAGAAGCCGCCACTATTGAAAAAGGCATTGAGCTGTCGGAGGAAGAGGCTACTTTTGACGACGGAAAAACGGGAAACGCATCCCGCCCGGCACAAGTCCCGGAGGAAAAACTCGATGAGACCTTCACGAGCATACCGCCGGAGGAACTGGGATACGGGGACGACGAACCGGAAGAGGACGCCTCGGACACGCCACGGGCTTCGGGCAGCAGCTTTGACGAGATTGACGACGCCTGCAAGACCGCCAAAAACCCGGACGCGACACAGGCGGAACGTGAAAAGGCGGCTAAGGTGTTCACCGACATGGAGGGCACGGAGTTGTACGAGAAAATGATGGAAGGCTCTTCGGAGATAGGCATCCGCATCAAGGGGCTTATCGAGATTCGGCTGAAGAAATCTGAAAAGGAGTTCGTCGTGCCGGACAACATCGAGGAGTTCGACATTCGCAACTATGTATGACAACAATAAAAGAAATGAACATGAAAGAATGACATCAACCCACGCGGCGAGGAAACGCAAGGCGCATCCCCATCCGCAACGGACACGCCCACGTCCGTGGAAACAAACGGGCATCCACTAAAACCAAAGTAAAGAAACAAAGTATCAACCGCCCGACAAAGGACCATCCACCCTTTTGACGGCAAAAAACAAGAACAGTTTATGAACAAGAACATCTTGAAAAACAGAAAAGCAATCCTCTCCGCGGCACTTGTCATCGCCGCAACCGCCTCCGCTTTCGCGCAGGGAAACGGCATCGCGGGCATCAACGAAGCCACCTCTATGGTGAGTTCTTATTTCGACCCCGGA
>NZ_BAKJ01000099.1 GCF_000614125.1 Bacteroides rodentium JCM 16496 | reverse complement strand
GCGGGGCTATGCGCAGGTTTGTATCTTATATGCAGGGGCAATTCGACGACCGATTACACCTTATTATACATAGCTCTCGGATAGCAAGCAATAGGTATGGCGATAAGCACTATCGCAATGATATAGCGAAATAGAAATAACAATTAATATTATTAACAACTAATTTTTATGATTATGAAAATGGAAAAAGAAATGAAGTATGAAGCTCCGGAAGTAGAAGTCTTGGAAGTGGAAATCGAACAGGGATTCGAAGCAAGTCCGGTATGGCCTGGAGAAGATTAAAGTAAACTGTAAGTCTGCAATATTAATTAATATAAAACAAGAAATGAAAACGAAACACATTTTGACCGCTATGGTATTGCCCGCACTTTTTGCGGCATGTACCCAAGAAGAAGTGGCGTTAGAGAACAATGCGAAAATGGATTTGAGTAGCAGGCCTGTT
Organism: Bacteroides rodentium JCM 16496; assembly: GCF_000614125.1. Lineage (GTDB taxonomy): Bacteria > Bacteroidota > Bacteroidia > Bacteroidales > Bacteroidaceae > Bacteroides > Bacteroides rodentium. The sequence continues at coordinate 5,473 of NZ_BAKJ01000099.1, read as the reverse complement.
CTCGCTAATGTTACTTTATCTATTGATGAAGCAAGTACACGTATGTCTGTAGCCGACGGTACAGATTATGCCATAAAACCTGATACAGGAGATGGACTGGGCGCTTGCATTATTGACATTCCGACATATACTGACGCTAATTATGCAACACTATTAGAAGCTGCTGACGGTGATGCTACGGAATTATATACTATCAAGGAGTATATTTCATCCAACTATCGTTATGACTACGATGAAACTACAGGAAAATGGAATACTCAAGCTTTGTTGAGTGAAGGTAACTATGTGTTCTATGCACCCCACAGTGAATCACATTTACTGCGTATGCCGCTTTCTGCAGTAGTGCCCGTTGAACAGAGTGTAACCAAGGAAGAGCCTAACAAGGCAATCAAGGATTTCTATGCCAATGCTTCTACTGAAGGCTATCCTGTTTTGATTGACTATAAGTTTTTGAGCGCTAAAGATCAGGACAAGAACGTAGCCGTTACTTATCGTCACATCATGTCTTATCCGAAGTTCACACTGAAGAACAGCTATAAGGAAGGTGATGCAGCTAAAGCTGTAAAAGTGACTAAGGTTGTGTTTGCGAAGAAAGACGGTTCGGAATTCATCGTTAAAGCTCCTTTGTTGAACGGTGAAGCACCAGAGAGTGGCATTGCGAAAAAAGCTCTGGGAGGTGAGAATCCGCTTTGGATTAACAGAGAGATAGAAGAAGCTGCTACTTCCAATGTGTTGAATGAATCTTCTACCAATGTGGAGAAGAGTGAGACGATTACCGTTAACTTCGGAACAGGAATTGAGATTGCCGCTGATGGCACATTCTCTTTCTATGCTGTAATACCGGCCGAAGCATACATCCAGACTGCTCACCTGACTGCTACAGTTTATACAGCTGACAACAAGCAATTTAAAACAGCATTTGAATTGGATGACATCACGATGAACCCGGGTAAGAGATATCCGGCTCAAGAGTATAACACCCGTATGAGCGCTGATGAAAAAACTGAGTTGAAAGAGACTGCAGGTACATTGGCTACCATTGTCATGGAAGGAGAACAAGTAGAAGTACAAGCTAAGGCTACCGGCTTGAAGAATAACGCAGAATTGATAGAGTACTTGGCAAAAGTTGCTACTCGTTACCGCGACTTGAAACAAGTAAATGCAGCATTCGTTGCATCAAATATCTATGATGCAACTGAAACGGGCTATGTGAAATACGATTCTGGCTTACACTTCACTTTAGCTGACGATGCAAAGATTGTCATCAATGACGAGTTGATTGACGCATTGGTTAAGTATATCTATAAAGATGTAACCGGCGGTAGCATCAAGTTCTTGGCTGAAGATGTGGAAGCTGGTAAAATTGTCCTTGGAAGCACTACAAAATTGGATGAATATGATATTGAGTACAATGGTGCAATGAATGCAACGCCTGCTAATTTCACAAGTGAAGGGCTGAAGGATAAAACATTCATCAAGTTTGCCACAGATGCCAATCCTAAAGCAATTTCTCTTTCTGCAGGTACTACGACCTTGAAGGAGGCCATTGACGGAATAACTGACATTACAGTTCCTGCAGGTGCCATCCTGAATTTGGATAAAGATTTGGATGCTGCTTCTTTGAACGTTGTGAATAACGGTGGTACAATCAATGTAGCTGAAAACGTAAAAGTTGCATCAATCGCCAACAACAAAGGTACTTTAAATTTGAATGCTGATGTTGCTGTTGCCGATATAGCAACCATCACAAACGGTGCATTGGAACTGAAAGAAGGTAGTACTGATGTTCAGGAATATAAGGATGAAAAATTGGAAACGAAGAACGAAAGCACATCAAATGTAACTAACTATGTGAAAGTTATTTCCAACGGTACTATCAACATCGCAACAGACATGGCCGTTGCCAGCACAATTACAAACCATCCGGGTTCTACCATCAATAACAACGGTTATATGAATGGCACTTCAAATTCCAATGGTGGTACTATTGTACTGGGTAGCAAAGCCGACCTTAATGTAGCCGCTTATACCTACACCAACTACGAAGGTGTAATCGAGAACAATGAGCTGGTTACTCTTACAGGAACAATTGCCGGCCAAGATGTAGTTTGCTCATTGACTGCCCTGCCGAAGAAGGCTGTTAAGAGTGCCAAGATTAATCATGTGGTATTTACTGCAAATGTAGAATTGGCCGAAGATGTATTTGCTAGTAGTAAGATTCTTGAAGAAGTGACAAGAGTTGACTTGAAGTGCCAGCAAATCAGCACACCGGTGGCTTTGACCAATGCAACTTCTGTAGACTTCTATATTTACAACGACATCACTTGGGTGGGTGACAAGATGACCCCAGTAGAGATGGAAAGCGGAGTAATTAATAAACTTTATTTGTTAAAAAATAAGAAGTTGACCAAAACTGGTGTTACGCTGCCTGAGCCAGAAGAGTTTTAATAAAAGTAATGCTCTTGAAGATTCGGACTTTTAGTCCGATGAATTAATAAAATGAATCCCTGCCTGATACATCCGTAAGATGTCAGGGCAGGGATTCTTCTTATTTTTCCGATTCATCCTCTTCTACATTTTTAAGTAGCTGTCATTCCATCTGCACCAATGATGGGGTGAAGGAATGACATACTCCTTCACAAATCCTTGTCCGGACACTTTTCGCAGTCAGGTTTCGTATGCGTATCCGGTGAATGGATAAAAAGAGAGGGAACATACCCCTCAATATGGTATGCCCCCTTTCGTTTTTTTCAGACTTTACCTGTTTATGGTTCAGAGGTTACTTGTTGTGTAATTGCTCCTTGACCCGTAGTCAATACACGACCCGCTGTTCCGTTGAAACTAGTCACATAAACAATCTCACCACCGATAGTGATTGTTCCCTTATTCGTCAAATTCTGCACAGTCAGCTTATTGCCGCTTGTGAAGCGGAAGTCTGCACCGGCTTCAACAATCATATCATTGATAGTTACGCCAGCAGCAGTCAATGAGCAAAGTCCCTTGAATTCCATGGATGTATTTTTCTCTAATTCATCTGCTGTCTTCGTTACAGTCAGCTTTTCGATACCATCGAATACAACGTAAGTAAACTTGTCGTCCGCAGCCTGGGTAAATGTATCACCATCGTTCCAATTATAAACAATCTTGCCATTCTTAGTGCTGTCATCAACTTTCACTTCATCGTTTCTATTCTTCAGCATAATGACACCGTTTTCATTGTCTTTCACATAAGTGATGGCAAGGTCATCCTTTATGTTGATAGTTCCTTTGTTTGTCCATCCGTTGGTTGTATTACCTGCAACAATACCATTATTGTTGATAGTACCATTATTGGTAATGGCGGCAGTGGCAGTCAGTTTTGCAGTCACATCTGTCACGTTGATAGTACCCTTCAAGTCTCCATTGTTATTACCTGCACTGAACTGCAATTCCTGGTTGGCAGCGATGTTGATTTCTGAACTTTCTGAAGTCTTGAATTCAACTAAACCTACCACAACCGTGCCGTTTCCACCCAAATTGATAGTTCCTTTATTGGTAATGACTTCTACAATCTGATTCTGGTTACCGTTTGTTACTGTTCCTCTGATAGTCAATGTACCATTGTTGACGATACTGCTGAATCCGGCATCCACATCAAGCTTGTCATCCATGACCCAAGTTTCGTTGCTCAGATGGAGCGGTAAGGCTGCATTATCTGCAAGGGCTTTCACATCGAATACTTCACCGCCACCTACGATTTCGATAGCTGTAAGTCCGTCACCTTTGATAAGGCTGAATATTTCACTGTTAGCGTTCTTTACATTAAGCTTGTCTACAGCAGTTTTTGTCAGACCGGCAAAGACAGCGGATACAGTGGCGTCTGCCGGAGTCATCTTCAGGCTCACCGGATTTTCTGTAGAATTCATGGCGGTGTGCAGATTCACATAGCGGATAATATCCTCGGATGTATAAACCAGGCTCCCGTTCAACTTGGCTTCGGCCACATTCACAGCTATACTTCTGTTGAAAGTCTTACCGATTTTTTCACCTTTGAACTTGCTGGTTTCAGAGGCAGTCTGGCTTTTTACAAAACCTTTGATAGCTTCATTAATTGCACCGGTTGTTCCGTCTACTTCCCCGTCACTCTTCAACACTACATTCTTCAAATCTGTAGAGCCTTGTTTCTGTTCTTTGCTTTCCAAAGTAATGGTACCGCAATTGGTACGGACAACAATCTTTGCATCGTTCTCAGTAACAGTCGGAGCATCAGTAGGCAAAACCACGAAATGAGCAATTACAGTTTCGTCATCCACTTTAGTGATGTTTTTGGTAGTCAGAGTTGCTTTTGTACTTCCGGTAGCAGGCTTGCTCCAAGTCTGGGCTACGATAGACTTTTCTTCAGTATCAGGAGCGGTAACAAGGACTTCACCTCCGTAGTTAGGAGTTCCAGCCTCTGTAATAATGTTGGATTTAGTTGTAAATACATCTTCATCATCCTTTGTTACCAATTCCACGCTTTGTACTTCAAATCCATATCCGGCAGGGATATTGGACAGGTTCAGCTTCAAGTTGACAACATTGGCAGCTTGTTTCACCGGGCAGTCCAATACCTTGTCGCCATAATAGCCCGGCAACTGTTCTGTCTGGTTTTCACCTTGCTTTTCAATCCACAATTGGTTGGAGATATAAGGTATGTTGTTCAAGACAGACACATCCTGCTGTACGTCAGGAACATTAAGGAACAATTTACCTTCTTGAACGAATGCCAAATCACCCGGGTAAACTGCAATGTTACCACCTTCAAACACCAATGATTCTGAGGAGAAGTCTGTTCCGTTGTCCGTGCGGAAGATGCTGTTGAATTTACCGGTTATCTCGGTACGGGCAGTAGCAGTTTCATAGCTCTTAGCAGTTTCATCTGCCGTTCCCAGCCAATACAGACTGATTTTGTCAGTTTTATCAAAAGAAATCTTATTTGACCCATCCAGCCAGGTCCCTCTGGTATCTATTCCGTCGCTTTCACCGCTTTTCTGGATGCTCAGTTTTAGCCCTTCGATAGCATTACTCGGAATATTCCCGTTGTTCCGGCTATTCTCCAGTTCGTCTTGTGAACAAGCCGTGAATACTAAAGGCAGCGCCAAGGCTGCTAATAACAATTTTGCTTTCATTTTTAACTATAGTTATTGATTAATACATACAAATTTATGCTTCCTCTCCATCTTCCACAGAGAATGCAAAGCCTTTTTCAATTTCTACTTCTAAAACTTCCACTTCCGGAGCTTCGTACTTCATTTCTTTTTCCATGTTCATAATTGTAAATTAGTTATTAATAATATTGAATATTGTTTCTATCCCGTTATACTATTCGTTGTTATGGTAGTATCTTGAAGCTGTCATGCCAAGATTAAGTTCTTTAATCCCTTATATAACAAGATATAGATTCTACTGCTACCTTATATTGTAGTAAGGCGTAAAAGACTTCTCATCACCCCGC
>NZ_BAKJ01000100.1 GCF_000614125.1 Bacteroides rodentium JCM 16496 | reverse complement strand
CAGAATCCAGATATAAGAAGAAACTTACAACTGAATCCTGTTTCCATTTACACAAAATTTTGGACAGTGTCTCGGATGCTTACCCTAAACGCTGCGTATTCATATCTGTTCCCCAAAACTGATTAAGTTCGCCCAAAGTGAGCAAATAAACTTCGCAATCATTTGTTGCCTGTATGCTAACTGTTGCACCTCTCTATTTATTAAAGACGGATAATCACATACGAAATCATTTTCAAAACTGTAACCAACAATCCATTCGTTACCATTCGTATCAATGCGAGTAAGGCGAAATATACCTGATACCACAAAACCTATATGATTCGTTTTATCGTTTTGACGAACCATATATTCATTTTTCCTAAGTATTTTCAGCATACCATTTTCAAGAAATAGTTCTTCTAATCTCGCGGTATCTAACTCTCGTTCACATTGAATTTATCCATGTTAAATGCTTTATAATTGCAAAGATACTAAAAAGAACTACTATATTCGCTTGTTTCTATGATTGTCACCCATTACTTTCTATACTTCTTTCAAGTGTTTGTTATTCAGTGAATAAAAATCACATTTCTTGTTTGTGAAACACAAATAAGATTAAGACATACAAATAATGCAGTTAAAATCCAGAGTTATAAATAAAGCTGTATTAATAAAGCGTTTACCAAACAAATAGCTATTTTTGCATTATATTTATAGATGTCTATGACAAATACAGAAACCATACAATCACTCATTGATAGCGGAGAAGGCTATAATGTAGAGTTTAAAGTCCGTGTACCTTCAAAAGTTCGTGAACTAACAGAAGAAATTTGCGCTTTCGCTAATGCAGACGGAGGATATTTACTTATTGGTGTAGATGATAACGGACAGATTATTGGCACAGATTTAGAGAATGACAAACGTTCAGCCATTCAAGGCTCTATCAGTGAAATATCTCCGGCTTTTCATTGTGATATGTATGCGGTAAGTATCGAAGATAAGACAGTTTGGGTAATTGATGTTCCGTCAGGTAAAGACAAGCCTTATATATTTTCTGGTTCTATCTTTGTGCGTGAGGGAGCAAACTCACAGAAACTTCGTACTGTCGAAGAAATGCGTAGTTTCTTTCAGGAATGCAACAAAATATTTTTTGATGCCATTCCCTGTTCATGGTTCAATATCTACACTGATGCAGATGAACAAGCAATAAAAGACTTCCGCACAGAAGCAAGATTAAGCCCATCGACTGCCGACAAACAGATATTTGAGAATTTGGAACTATTTACGGATAAAGGAATAGCCAAGAACGGTGCAGCCATGTTTTTTGGGAAACAACCTGAACGAAAATTTCCACACGCAGTAACAAGATGTGTTCTTTTCAAAGGAACAACCAAAGTATATATCATAGATGATAAAATCTTTGGCGGTCCACTATACCAACAATATTTGCAGGCTATGGCATGGCTGGAAAGTAAACTGCAAGTAGCTTATAAAATTGAGGGAGCAGGACCAAGAGAAGAAATTTGGGAAATTCCTCTTACTGTGTTCAAAGAAGCCATTATTAACGCTCTCTCACATCGTGATTATTACGAACAGGGAGCAACCATTACAATAGAAATGTTTGATGACCGGGTAGAGGTTTCTAATCCCGGAGGCTTTTGCCTATCGTTGCTAAAGATTTCGGGCACAAGAGTATGACACGTAACCCGTTAATCTTTGGATTGTTTACCCGTATGCATTTGGTTGAAAGGGTGGCATCCGGTATCCCCCGCATGAAGGAAGCTATGAAGGAAGCTAATCTTCCTGAACCTGAATTTCATACGGATGGAATATTTACGGTAGTGTTTAAAAGAAAATACAGTGTCACAAGTGATACTGTAAATGATACTGTAAATGATACTGTAAATAGCAAGGAGAAAGAAGTTTTAAAGATAATCCAGAAATATCCGGGACTCAATTCGTCCAAGATTGCAGAATTAATAAAGAAAAGTATTCCAACTGCAAAACGCCACTTAAATTCTTTAGTTAAATCAGGTTTGATTGAGTTTAGGGGGGCACAAAAAACGGGGGGGTATTATATTATAAATCGACAGTAAGCTACATTATCATAACATTATTAATCAATATAACTGTTTGGCATATGAATACTGATGAAACAATCAATAAAGAGGAGTTGACTTTGCAAAACACTCCTAAAGCAGTAAATTATCTTATAAATGAGATTGCCGAAATGAGAGTTTTACTTGAACATATAGAGTCACAATTAGGTTTAGGTGTTGATAAGCACAGACCTATAAACATTGAAAAAGCATGTCAAATTCTAAATCAAACAAAAAATGGCATCAATAAAATGGTCAGAAGCCAAACCATACCTCATTATATACAAGGAAACAAAGTTTATTTCTTTGAGGACGAATTAATTAAATGGGTTGAGAAGGAACGTGTTGCTACCCTACAAGAAAAACATACATCAAAGAGAAACTACTAATACTCAATCAGTATGGAACTGACACACAAAGAATTATATGACTTAGTATGGTCTGAGCCAATGACAACCATATGTAAACGTTTTGGTCTTTCAGATAATGGTTTAAGAAAACGCTGTAAATCGATGAATATACCCACACCACCTTTGGGGTATTGGACAAAACTGAAATATGGTAAGCAAGTCACACCTCTACCGTTCCAACAAGAGGAAACAAACGCAACTCAATCAACAACACTTCAAGAAGCCAAAGAACCTAAAGTAGAAATGGAGAAATCCGTAAATCCATACAAGCAACGTGAAATGGAAATTTGCAGTGGTGATATTTCATGCTTTAAGGTTCCAGAAGTCTTATATGCTAAAAATCCTCTAATAATCGACACAAAAGAAAAATTCAGACAGCGATCAGAAAATCAATATCTAAAGAAAAATCCCTATAAAAGTAAAATAGGAGAAACGCTAGACCTCTATGTCTCTGAGAATATGCTAGATAGAGCACTATCTATTTTTGATACAATTATAAAAGGCTTAATTTTTAGAGGACATAGTATTAAATGCAAAGACAATCAGACCTATGCCATTGTTGATGGTGAGGAAATTCAAATAAGATTAACTGAAAGAAAAAAGCAAAATCCTAATAGCAGTAATCGCTGTGATAACAATAATAATATCTTTTCTGGCGAATTACAGTTTTATATTTATCATAGTTCGAGCTTTCATAGCCCAACACTAGTTCATGATACGGCTTATACTAAAATCGAAGATAAAATAATTAGTATAGTAGCATACCTAGAGATTGAAGCAGATAATAGAAAGACAGAACGTATTGAAGCAGAAGAGAGAGAAAAGCGACGTAAAGAAGAAGAACGAAAAAGAGAAGAATTCGAAGAAGAGAAAAGAAAAGAGCTAGAAGACTTTAAAGACCTATTATACTCTGCTGAACGTTTTCGAAAAACTAATATTTTAAGAGAATATATTAATGCATTTGAGAGCCATGCAATTGAAGATGGTGAAACTGATGATGAACTGCTAGCAAAGATACAATGGGCTAGAGAGAAAGCTGATTGGCTTGATCCTTTCATAGCTAAAAAGGACATTTATCTCAATTCTTATGATATGGATCGAATATTACAGGCTGCTGTACCAGAACGAAGCTATCGCAATTCAGGGTACTCTTTTTGGACTAAACCTTATTGGAAGAAAAAACGATAACCGTATTCAAATTATGAAGAGCAAAATATTGCTTTTATATAATAATACTTATCTTTGCATTCAGAAATCGTACCCAAGATACAAACTTGTGTTGAACGGTGCAAAGCTGTGAAAACCTTATTCAAGGGACTTACATCGTAGCAAAGATACAACTTACTGAAAGATAGTGCCATATCAACCCGCTTTCGATTCCTGGTGGCACCACTTTTTAAGAAAGAAAAACGATGTAAATCCCTGAACTTCAAAGAAGTTCGGGGATTTTTCTTTTCCAAGAATAGGTAAAATTAGGGGTCAGCGGAAACTTCCGGTGCATAGAATCTGTTAAACGTATAGTTAAATGTATCTTTGCAGCATGAAACAAGACGATTTAATATGGGAGTTCCTCCCTTCAGGTTTGAAAGGCCTTTTTGAGATCAAAGATATTCGCAAAACAGCCACAGAGTTCCATATCTACCTTGACGAGATTCGCCGGAAAGGCGATGCTGACAGATGGAATAAATTCTTGGTGGACAAGGGTTATACCGGCTATTGCACGATTCAGGACCATCTGACCCGTGGTCGTTCCACTTATCTTCATTTACGCAAGTGCAAATGGCTTGACAAGGAAACGGGTGAGATATTCTCGTATGACATAGAGTATGAGCAGGAGGATGGCACGCAACTGACCAAAGAGTTGGTTGCTTTTTTAAAATCAGAAGATTGAGACAGAGTGCCTTCCTATCAGCACCATCGGTCGTCTGTATGGTGTCAACGGTGATACGCTCCGCCGTTTATACAAATATAAACTGAGCGGCTACACGGAGTGGGAAGGGATGAAAAGGAGTCTCTTCCGCGATATTCCATATGTGACTTTCCCTCAAAATTGCGGTCCTTATTTGAGCATCGACGAAACAGCCTTGAGCAAGGATGAACTGTTCACCATCGTGACCAACAAGGATGCCCATGGCGGCCCCGGGACGCTGGTCGCCATGCTTTACGGTGCTCGCAGTGAGGATATAATCGAGGTCCTGGAAGAAAGCATTCCGTTATGGAAGCGGCTGAAAGTCAAAGAAGTCACCTGCGACTTGTCTTCCGCGATGATGGAATCCGTACGTGTGTCATTTCCCCGGTGTTACATAGTCAATGACCGTTTCCATGTGCAGCAGCTGTTCAATGAGGCCATGGACGATCTGCGCATTGACATACGGCATGAGGTTCGCAAACGGGAAGCTGACGAGCAGGAACTATGCCGCCAGAACGGTGTGGACTTCGTCCCAATGAAATACCGCAACGGCGAAACCCTCCCGCAGATATTGCTTCGCACCAGGAAGGCTCTGATGGTATCTGAAAACAAGTGGAGTCCGGCGCAGCGCACCCGGCTGGAAATCCTGTTCGAGAACTATCCAATCGTGCAACAGGCATACGGGGTCATGCAGAACCTGCGGGGCATTTTCAACCAAAAGGTTGACCATCTTGCCGGAGGGGGCCTGTTAATGAAATGGTATGAGGAAGTGGACAAACTGGGGAGGGAGGCATTCAACACGGTAGTCAGGACATTCAAGAACAATTACAAGACCATAGCCAACTACTTCAGGCGTAGAGCCACCAACGCACCGGCGGAGTCTTTCAATGCGAAAATCAAGATGTTCAGGGCACAGCTACGAGGAGTCACAGACCCGCTATTCTTCATATTCAGACTGACAAAACTCTTCGCTTGAAACTTTAACATTCTATATCTGATTATTTTAACTCATGCACCGGAAGTTTCCGCTGACCCAAAATTAGTGGGATTGGAGCAAACTGTACGGACTGTCCCTAAAAGATAATGTATGGACATAAAAAAAGGAGTACCGCTGTACTCCAACCTTTGTTAACCTTAAATCTAATACTATGAAAAACACATTGTAAAGATACGGACTTCTGATGAATCTGCAAATTATCCAACTAAAAAAGTATGTTCTATAACACAGATTAAGAAAAAGGGACGGATATGTAAACATATACTATCCTTTTTTTAACGTTTAGGTGAATGTGTATAATTAGTTTATACTATCCATCATTCAGCTAAGCGAAGCGAAGAACTTCTTAAAATGCCCTCCTGATGAAGGTAAAAAAATCGGTATTGGCGCTTTCTGTCTGAAGGATGTCTGTTATGGTAGCCATGATAAAACGTACATAAATATTAGTCGGAGAATAGTTTCAGCCATAAACGAGGG
>NZ_BAKJ01000101.1 GCF_000614125.1 Bacteroides rodentium JCM 16496 | reverse complement strand
ATAAAATAAACTACTTATATTTGCAACATCTTAGATTGTCAATCGGGGGAATATGTGCTGAAATGAATAAGAATTTAACTGATTAAAGATTATGGAAGATAAGATACTTGATATGGGGAAGCAGAAGCCGGTTGCCGGAGTGGTACGGGATAGTTGGCAGCATCAGCTTTGGTGGATATTTACTGTACTAACGGTGATGTGTTTGTATTGGCTTTCCAATATCGTGTTGTGGGTTCCCTGGAGTCATAGCCCCCGGTTGGGTATGTTGCTGATGCTTACTGTAAACCCTCTTTTCTGGGGGATAGGCATTTATGCTTGCTTGTCTTGTGGGAGTAATGCCGGGAATCTGATGAAGAAGGCGTTGTTTGTATCATTGGTTGCTGTGGGAATATCTTTACTTTCGGATTTTCTGTTTTTTGCAGTATGCATGGAGTCAAAGGATGTATGGCATATCACTACTTTTTATGGTTATGCCTGGTTAGTGATACTGGCTTTGGGTGAGGCTTTCTTTTTGCGTAAAAGCTTGTTGGCCAGATGTTATGTGGTGACGGTGAGAGTACTGCTGGTTTTAGTGGGCATTCTACTGGGTTTATGGATTCTTCAGTATACTCTTGTTTAATTTTGAAAGGAGGGAATATGGAAACCTGGTTTATGTATATGCTTACGGCCAATTGGCTACTGATGCTTTTCTTGATATTGAATGTATTTGATGTTGAATAATAAATCTATTGGTTATGAATGACAGAGTGTTGAATGAGAAGGAGAGTTTGGAACTCATTGCTCAAATGATACAGAATACGAAGTCCCGGATGACTCGGAATTCCGGAGCTCCTTTTCTGATATGGGGATATACGACCATAATAGTGTCGTTATTGGTTTGGTTTCTGTTGAAGGAAACGGGAAATTATCATTGGCAATGGCTGTGGTTTTTGTTGCCGGCTATTTCCCTGCCTTCTACTTTATGGATTGAGCACAAACAGCCGAAGATGATTAAGACTTATATTGACCGTATTGTAGGATATGTATGGGCGGTATTCGGATTAGGGGGCTTTTTTGTTTCTTGGGTTTCCATCTTCTTCTGGAATATGTCTGTCCTTTTTGTCATATTACTGATGATGGGAATGGGGACGGCACTGACGGGACTGATTATAAAGATGAAGGTAGTGACAGTGTGCGGAGTGGTGGGGGCTTTGGCCTCTGTGGGGTGTATCTATGTACACGGTTTCGACCAGATACTGGTTTTTGCATTGGCTTTTGTTTTTATGATGGTGATACCGGGACATTACTTAAACGGAATGGCAAAGCAGGATAAATAAATATTTATTGATTATGGAAGACAAGAAACTGAACGAGAAAGAGAGTTTGGAACTCATCACTCAGATGATACAGAATACGCGTCGGAACTTGGACACAGGTAGCGGAAACATGTTTTTAGTGTGGGGATATGTGAGTGTATTGGTGACATTGACGGTGTTGGCGGGTGTGTACTTTACAAAGAATCCTCTCTGGATGTGGGGATTTTGGGGAATTCCCGTTATCGGGTATTTACTGATATTTCTTTTGATGCGTAAGCGTCAGAAGATGGTAAAATCTTACATTGACAAGATTTTAGTTCAGGTTTGGAGGATGTTTGGACTGATTTGTATGCTATTTGTATTGATGGCTACGGATCTTGAACGGTATGAGGTTATTCTTCCTATGGGGGCTATTGTCATGTCGATGGGAAGTATCATTACGGGTTGCATCATTCGTTATACTACATTTTTTATCTTTCCGGCTATGGGGCTTATGTGGGGTATGAAGAGTTTCTTTGATGCACTGGATTCCGGAACGTCATACGTGTCTTTGCTTTGGTTTGCCGGTGTGGTGGTCTTTGCCATGATTGTTCCGGGGCATATTTTGAACTATAAAGCCCGGAAAGAAGTTCACAACAGAAAGTGAGGTATAAGATGAAGACAATAAATAATGTTTTGGACAGATTTCTGCTCTCCTGGAAATTTATGGTATGGATGATTGTTTTGCAATTCATTTTATTTCCGGTTGCAACAAAAGAAGTTCAATGGGAATCTGTTGGAAATATGGTATTCTATACGTTGGGACATGCTTTTATACAAAATATGTATCCTTATGCATGGTTTTTTCAGGTATTGGCAATTGTGATGTTGTCGCTACTTGCTGTCTATAAAGCCAAGATATCCCGTTGCTTTATGTTGTATGCAGGCTGTTGTTATGTGTTGTATGCCATCATACAGAATGTGGCAGTGACAGATAAATATGGTTTCAGCATGGTGACGGTCAATGTGGTGATGATGCTCTTGGTTGCCCTGCTTTGGATGAGGGAAGCCTGGCGGGGGAGCAGCAGGCTGACCTTCGGCAATCTGAACCGAAGGACGGCATGGCTGATACCCGTGGCACTCTTTTGCCTATGGTGGCCTATGGACATGATGCGTGGCGCAGAACCCGATTTCAGCCCGATACATCTGTTTGCCGGAGGCTCGGCGATGGCATTTTGTCCGATGACTCCGGTTTTTCTGGTCCTGCTTCTATTGAGTAAAGAAAATATTGATTTAACTTTGCTGCGGGTAACGGCGTTGGTGGGGTTTATCATCGGCTGTTATAACATGGGCAATTTTGCAACCGATGCAGGGTTTTATTTGGGATTGTATCACCTTCCTTTGGTGGGAATATCTCTCTATGCATTGTTGAAAAGTAAACGGAAGAATAAAATTTGATATGTTTAAAGAACTGAACCCTTTGCTTCACAGTGAACTGCGGCTTGCGGTGATGTCGTTGCTCATCAGTGTCGAGGAAGCGGATTTTGTCTATATCCGCCAACAAACGAAAGCTACGGCAGGAAACCTCAGTGTGCAGTTGGATAAGCTCAGCAAGGCGGGTTATGTGGAGATAACAAAAACTTTTAAAGGAAAAATGCCTTGTACACTTTGTAGGATTACTCCGCAGGGAGTGGATGCCTTTGAAGAATATATAGAGGCGTTGAAATCTTATCTGGCGGGAAAATTATGATTTTCCTGAGAATTTGATGGGATTGATGGAAAATGGCAGTGTCTGATTAAAAACAATGAATTGATATGAGAATCTTGGTTACTTATGCCGTACAAGGCGAATTTACTGAATTGAAATTTCCCGGACTGATAGGGGAGGAAGAGGTGCAGATTGGCTATCTCCGTACCGGCGTGGGAAAGGTGAAATCGGCTTTTTATCTTTCTGAAGCGATAAACCATGCGCAGCCTGACCTGGTGGTCAATGTAGGTACGGCAGGGACTATCTGTCATCAGGTAGGAGATATTTTCGTATGCCGTCATTTTGTGGACCGTGATATGCAGAAGCTGGTGGAGCTTGGTATGGAGTATGAGATTGATTCAACGGATTTGTTGTCCCAAAAAGGATATTGTTTGCACTGGCCGGCAGGTGGTGTATGCAATACGGGGGATACTTTCCTGACAGAACTCTCGGATGTGTCCGGTGATGTTGTGGATATGGAAGCCTATGCCCAGGCTTTGGTATGCCGTGCCAAGAATGTTCCTTTCATTTCGGTGAAGTACGTGACGGACATTATCGGGCAGAACTCTGTGAAACATTGGGAAGACAAGCTTGCCGATGCCCGGAAGGGATTGGGAGAATTCTTCGAAAAATTGGGAGGAGTTTAGCACATCATCTCAACGTCTTGAATGACAGTATATGCCAAGTCACCCCCACAGCGACAAGGAACAATACTATCTTTATTTCTGTTAGTGGAATCAGGAAGAAGATGCAGTAAACCATTGTTCCCCACATCAGCAGTAGGGAGATGATTTTGGCACGTAGAGGGATGGCTTTGTTCTCGCGGAAGCTGCGGATGTAGGGACCGAGGCATTTGTGGTTCAGCAACCATTGGTACAGTCTGGGTGAGCCTCTGAAATAGAGTGCTGCCGTGAGCAGCAGGAAAGGCGTGGTGGGCAGTAACGGCAGGAAGATGCCGATGATGCCGAGTGCCAAAGAAACTGTTCCCAAAATGATGTAGACGGTTTTCATGCGGCAAATGTAGGAAAAATAATAATATAGATAATATGTATGCGAATAAAGTAAAGAAGGTTGTTGCCGTCCACGACTTGTCGGGAGTTGGACGGGTGTCTCTGACGGTGGTCATTCCCATCCTTTCGTCTATGGGCTTTCAGGTGTGTCCGTTGCCTACAGCCGTATTGTCGAGCCATACCCAGTATCCGGAGTTCTCTTTTCTGGACCTGACGGATGAAATGCCGAAGATTATTTCCGAGTGGAAGAAGCTGGAAGTACAGTTTGATGCCTTTTATACCGGCTATCTGGGTTCTCCGCGGCAAATACATATTGTTTCTGACTTTATTGATGACTTCCGCCGGCCGGACGGTCTGGTTGTGGTAGACCCGGTGTTGGGCGATAACGGACGGCTTTATGCGAACTTCCACGAGTCCATGATTGATGAAATGAAACACCTCATCACCAAGGCCGATGTCGTTACTCCCAATCTGACGGAGCTGTTCTATCTGCTGGGTATTCCTTATAAGGAGATGAATACGGATGAAGAGTTGAAGTCATACCTTCGCCAGCTTTCCGATTGTGGTCCCGAAGTGGTGATTATTACCAGTGTGCCCGTACGGATGATAAGCATAAGACGTCTGTGTATGCCTATAACCGGAACGGTAACCGCTACTGGAAGGTTACGTGTCCTTACCTGCCGGCCCATTATCCCGGAACGGGGGATACGTTTACCAGTGTCATCACCGGGGCACTGTTGCAAGGCGACAGTTTGCCCATTGCCCTGGACCGTGCCACGCAGTTCATTCTGCAAGGTATCCGTGCTACTTTCGGATACGAGTACGACAACCGTGAAGGTATACAGCTTGAAAAGGTGTTGCATAATCTCGACATGCCGATTCAAATCTGCAGCTATGAATTAATTTAAACCAATCCCATCTTATGAAAAAGAAAATATTCCTGGCAGTGTTTCTCTGTTGCGGTATGTTTGCAGCAATGGCGCAGACTGCTGCCGACTCTCTTGCCATCGTTTCTGCCGACTGGCAGACTGAGCCCCTGCAGAAAGGGATGCTTTATAAAAAGGCAGTATTCAGTTCTTTGTATGGAGTTCCTCAGGAAGTGTCCATTTTTGAAATATCCCCGAAGCACTACCGTTTCGATGTGCTCGTCCACAATCCCAAGGAGGAGACCAGTGTAGCCGCCCGGCATGCAGGTGCGGTGGCGGCCATCAATGGTTCCTATTTTGATATGAAAGTCGGGAATTCCGTCTGCTATCTGCGTAAGGACGGGGTGGTGATAGATACTACCTCTGCCGGGGTTCTGGCAACAGTGTCCAATGGAGCTGTGCTCATAAAGAAGGGCAGGCTGGAACTGATTCCCTGGAGCAAGCAGGAAGAAAAGGCATGTACTTTGAAAAAGGGTACTGTGCTGGCTTCCGGTCCTTTGATGCTGAAGGACGGGCAAGTGTGCGACTTGTCCGGGACTAACCGGAATTTTGTAAATACCAAGCATCCCCGCAGTGCTGTGGCGCTGACAAGAGAAGGAAAAATCCTGCTTATTGTCGTTGACGGACGTCGGAAGGGAAAAGCGGAAGGTATCAATATACCGAGCTTGCCCATATGATTCGTATATTGGGCGGGGAGGATGCGCTGAATCTGGACGGTGGTGGTTCTTCTACGCTGTGGAGTGGGGCGTTGCCGGATAAGGGAATAGCCAATACCCTGAGTGGCAGTGCAGAGCGTAAGGTTGCCAATTCTCTTTGTGTACCTAAAGTC
>NZ_BAKJ01000102.1 GCF_000614125.1 Bacteroides rodentium JCM 16496 | reverse complement strand
ATTTAATCACCAACTGGGCATTTTTTAAAGACAAATAGACCGGATTCCCAAAATAAAGTGTTTTCTTAATCATAGTATATAGACTTTACAAGTTATTCATTCATCATTTTCAGGAAAAGGAAGCTCTAAAGTATCATTCTGTTTATCAGAATCCAACAGAAAATTTTCAGGAGAGACAACACTTCTACCCAACTCTTTTTCAGCTTGTTCACGTGCTACTCCGGCTACATTTCCTCCACGTTGTGCTACTTGCTTTTTTAGTAAATGTATCTGGTTTTTCTTTCTGAGAAATTTCCGTTGTGACACGTTCTCCAAGCATTGTAAATACCAACTCCAAATCAGATATGTGGTCACTAAGATTCAGATTTTTCTTCGTCAGCCCCTTATATATTTTATAATCCAAAGGAGTCAATCCAAACGTTGCTCTAGATATTTCTGCCGTAAGAATGGCATAATCACTTTTTTCCGTGATTCCCCTCTCTTTCCATTCATCCGTCAAGTTCTGACGAATGGCAATTCCTCTCAAACGTTTGTCAATCCAATCTTTTGGATAACCTTTTTGCTCATATAGTTCTTTCATGCGCTCCTGAGCCAGTTCCGGATTTTCAATTTCCTGTACACGTTCATAACCTACTTGTGCTAACCAAAGCTTGAAAGGTTCAGCTTTAGGAGAAGGAATAGATTGAATGATGCGAAATAAAGCCTGCACATTTGCCGCCAGCGTTTTTCGTTTTTTTCCTGTATCTGTCACCATTTCTACCTGGGGACAAGTTATCCCCAGGTAAGTAGCCAATTCTTCATCCCGTTTTCGCATCTTCTTCAGATAATCTGTGGGATTCACACTATCAGTCAATACACCAACTACATCTACAACAGAGAAATACCATTGCTGTTCTTCCTCGTTCCATACAGAACGGATTTTTTTCTCTTGAAATAACTTTATATTATTCATTTGCTCTATACTTCACTTCTATAATACGACCTAACCTATCTACTTTTATTGGAATACAAATATCTTTTACCATCTCATTGCTCCATGCTCTCTGTGCTTTATTATTGCTTCCCAATTCTACAGTCGGCAATATCGGATTAGCTATATTGGCAGGAATAAAATGTCCCTCATTTCCTGTACAACTTACCATCTTATAAATCCTCCCCCTATCTATCGGTTCATTTATCCTACCAAAATCCCGTTCTTCTTCGGTTGGCAGATATACCAAATCATTAGGAGACAGCCAAAACAATAATTTATCTCCCTTTTCATTTCTGTCCGGTACAGGAACAAGCCCTTGTTTCTCACGCTCTATAACCCAATTTAAAGGAATAGTCTCATACGTTCTGTTTCCATCTTCTGTTATGTAAATAGCAAAGAACAAGTTAGTACCTTTAGCAGCTTCCACCCATTTGGCACCTTTATTGCCAAGTACACCGACTTTAAATTTATTTCCACGCGGTTCATACACCCTCACCTTATATATAGGCTGATGTCCTTTACCATCATTCAGTTGTAAAAGATTACGGTTCATTTCTTCTATACCTTCTGCAGAAAAAGCCAACTCCGCCTTTCCTTCTTTTGATTTCAGATGATTCAGGAGTATTTTCTGTATGCCAGTATCCGTCACCGATGCTATCTTCTTCTCATTGAAAGTTGAGTCCAATGATTTACGTACTGCAACTAAAGGTTCAGTAGTATTTTCCGTAAAATAATAAACAGCGACTTTGGCTATATCCAGCTCTTTCCACAAGAAAGCATTCTCTTTGAAATATTTTTCAATTTTCTTCTTATCATACTTATATGATAACAATTCAAGAACCTTACTTTTCACTCTTTTGTCAACAATCATAAAAGGAGTATCCAAAGCGACAGATAGGCGTACCACCTTTACCTTTCTTAAATTCACTGCTCCAAAAACCGTATCTTTGTGCATCGGTTTACGGATAGCCCAACTATCACCGATTTTCTGTTTCTCATAAACACGAGTTCCATTTGCATCAAAATGTTGATAAATATTAGTTGTTTTATTTATTATACGCAAATTCTGTTTCAAGCTAACTATTATCCCACTCAACGTTTCTCTTGCATCTTGCGTAAAAGTAGTCCATGGTTTCTTTATAATCCATCTATAATTACCATTACCATCCCCCTACTCTTATCACACAACAGTCTCTGCAAATCATAACGGGAAATTTTCGCATTCCGGCTTGCGGACTCATTATTCAGATAGTTTACATGATTCCGTGTAGCACAAGCTATTACTATTGCATCCATAGCATGATGCCGATGGTCTATGCGTTTCTTACTGAACCCTTTCTGATATTCAAGGGGCACTGCTGTTTGAAAAACTTTTTTTCCGTCTTTATTCTCCCAATGTCCGAAACACTGGGTTTCGGTCAAAGCATTTAAACGTTCAAAACGAGGACTTACAATACTATTCCAGACGTCATTCATGCCCCAATCCTTTTTCAGCCTGTCCGTCACGCTTCCTGTACAAACTAATATGTTTTTTGAAACAGCCTCCGGTTCATATTCACCGCTATCATTCTTTTCACGAACGATATTCGACAAAAGTCCTTTGACAACCTTACTGATATACCGGCTATCGTTTAATTGGCGTTCAATAAATTGCTCGGGAATATCATCAATCAACAATTTTTTCATTTTTATGCCCGATTTTGCATATTGTTCTTTTACAAAACGTTCGTAATTATCCACAGAAAAGATTTCTACTGTCTTTCCAAAACCCACTTCCACTTTCTGTCCATGATGATTCTTGATAAACTCATATCCCAGTTGATTATCTTTCAACTTGTTCACAGCAGATTCACATATCACTTTATTAGAGAATGAATCGTCAAAATAGCGGGATTGAGGTATAACATGTTCTATCTCATACGCAGCAGTAAATAATTTAGCCAAAGGTATCAGCTCACCGGTATAAGGTGAACGATATTTCTGTTCCAGCCATAATTTATAACGCAAGAATTCTGATTTCGTCGGTAATTTACTGGTATTGAATTTTTTCAATATCACATCTATATCTTCCGGAATCTGTTCTTCCCCCTTTAAAACTGCATCCTCATAAATCCGCAATATTTCTTGTTGACTTGGTGAATAGGGACGGACATTCTCTACCCCATATTCCGGATTCACAAATTCAGCAAGCAATGCCTTTATACGTAAATTGGCATTTTCATTCTCCAGAATCTGAGTAGTCATTCTTTTTCGTTTGTCCGCAGGATTTTTCATCTCGCGCCCTAACTCAATATGGATTTCATCAATTTTCCCAACCTGTTTCCAAATGTCCCTGACAACTCTCAATGTCTCGGTTATCACTTGTTCTACGATAGGATTTCGTAGTGAATGTTGCTTAAAAGCAGCCAGATAAGCATCAATATCAGCAGGAGTTTCCCATTTGGTTATTTCTTTATCTTCGGAATGACGATTATACACTACATAACAAGCCAACCACAACGGAAGCCTCTTAAAACAAGATATATCCGACAAGTTCATCGCCTTTTCTCTAACCTTGGCACCTATATTCTCATCACACTCACCTGCTATTATCCTTTCTATTCTTTCCTTGGTTGTACCATCAATCAACGACATATCCCAATACTTTCCGCACCTCATCAAAGGCAACAACTTCTTTATCGCCTTGGCAGAATAGGCGCCATATTCAGACTTGAAAGGAGGAAATTTCTTGAACACTTCCACAAAGGATTCATTCAATCCGTTCTTAACCGCAAAAGTCGCCAATGCTTTCTCTATTTCTTGCTTGTCACTTACAGAATATAAGATATGCCACAAGGCTGTTTCTTTTTCATCAGATAAAAAGTCAATACCAATACCGGCCTTTTCCAAACGGGAAAGAATCGCATGTCTCGTCTCATTACATGGGTAGAACTTATCCTCGACATAATTCCAACGATAATTATTGATTTCCTTTTTCAGTCCAAACGCAGGATATTTCAGAAAAGCTTTCTGATCTATTTCCTTTCGAGAGTTCAGCCAATCAAATAGAGCCACATAATCATCTTCTGTTTTCAAAAACTCCGTTGTCACATCCACATCCAAATGTAAAGTTCCATTTACTTCCCTTTCCTTTTGATATACCCGAATATTGGAAAGGAAATGCCATAAACGGAATTCCTGAAAAAGAGGATGTGACTTGGCTATACACTTTAACGGAGCTGTTTTGATTTCACCTGTTTTGCGGTTTACATATTCATTTTCCTCATAAGGGCAATTAGCTATCAATGACTTTTTGGTTTTCAACGGCCTTTGATAAAACAAGACATCATCCATCAACAAATAGATAAAGTCCCGGTTAGCTATATTTCTCCGTTGCACTTCATTACCCGGATACAACGCTTCAATACACCTCATGTATAAATCTCTATCCTGCAATTCTGCATGAAAAGCACATTGCTTCTGCAAAATCAAGTTCAGTTCCTCCTTGTAAAACTTTCGTTCTACTGTTTTCACCAATTTTCCTATTATCTTTTGTTGTGGCTCCTGCAACAGAGCATCATATATATAACTCCCAATCGTTTTATGAGTACCGGCAATGTCCGCTTCGGTCCTTTTCTTTATTAACATCCAATCATCCTCCTTAGGCGCTCTGAAAGAACGCTTCACCTCACCATACTTATCAAGCTTTGGAGTACCGTCCGGATTTAAGTCAGTAGTGACGATAAACTCTTTTACCCGTCCTTCCCAGTCCAATGGGACATTACTGCTTCTACGATATACCCATCCATTCTCCAGATGTACATTATACCATATATCCCGGCCTTTCTTTTCATCAGTCGCTTCCACCGACAAGACTTTCAATGCATAAAATTCAACTGATTTTCCTGCATTGTCTTCCTCCTCTGCTCCTCTAAGCTGATAATAACCACGTTTCTGATTAAAGTTCAAAAGAATCCATGCCAGTTCTTCTTTACTTATCATTTCTGTCAAAGCTTTCTTACGGAGATAATAAACTGTCCAGTCATAAGGGATTTTTTTACCATCGAAAACCAATGAAGGTTGGTGCTTTGCAAAATCCGCCAACATTTCATTAAACGCTGTCTGAAATAAAAAAGAGTGTTTTCCCCGTCCATCCTTTACCCATGGCAATTTCGGTTCGCTGCCTGACAAGAATTTACCCGTATGCTTTTCAAAATCTATTCCTTTTAAATAGTGTTCCGGCAGGAAGCCAAGAATCTTCAAAACTTTATGTAACCGTTCACGGCGTAGTAATTGTCGCTCTCTCAATCGACGCACCCCTCTAAAACGGGTTCTTTCAGCTGTCTGTGATATAGAATTCCCTTTGTCAAAGTCTCCTAAGATAGCAGCATCCATCGGAATTATTCTACTGCCAGCCATTTCTATCCAAATTCTCTCGGTCTGTTCTTTAATTACAGAGTTTATTACAGCCCATCCTATACTATTGGTTCCCAAATCCAATCCAAGTATCGTTCTCATAGTATCATATTTTGAATATTTTCTTCAAAGGTATTTTTTTTTTCAATATAAGTATTGTATTTCCATATTTATTTTATACATTTGTCATACTAAAATGAAGCAAGTCACAATAAGGATTATTCCGTTGTGAAAACATTAGGTTCCCTCGTCCTTAACGGGGGATTTTTTATTTCCAAAAACTAATTATCATTCCCAATATCCCCCCTCTTTCCTAAAGTC
>NZ_BAKJ01000103.1 GCF_000614125.1 Bacteroides rodentium JCM 16496 | reverse complement strand
TATTATGAAAACTCATCTCTCATAAAGTGATTGGTTCTCAGCATGAAACTTTTAGTTTTCCCATGACATACTAAAAGTTTCCCTTAACAAAACAAGTAGTTTCAATGGGGCAAACTTCTGGTTTCAACGAGTGAAACTATTGGTCCCGACAAGCAATACTTTTAGTCCCAGCAGTCTGAAACAAGTTTTCTAACAGGGTACCGTTGTTACTTTAGCCATTTGTTGAAGAATTCCAGCGTTTCTTTCTGCATGGCTTTGTTAAAGAAGTGCTTCTCTTCCCATAGTTTGGTGACAAGGTATTCCCCTACCTGCTGGCTTTTCCAAACGTCTTGCATAATGGCATAGGCATCCTTGACACCTTTTACCGGAAACAGCTTGTCTTGAGTACCGTTGAAGAACAGAGCAGGTTTGGGGCAGGCAATACTCGCGGTATGCGGGTAGTCCAAATACCGGCGCAGGTCGGGGATGAGCATAGAGAAGGCGGAACCGCCTTTGTTCTGGTTGTTGGTCAGGGTCATCAGGTGTTCGGTCGTGTTCATCCAGCACACGGAGGCAGATGCCTTTACACAGTCGGTAAGGGAGGCAAGCATCCAGGAACGGTAGGCTCCCATGGAAAAGCCCAGACAACCCACTCTTTTCTTGTCGACATATGGTAGAGAGGCAAGGAACTCCGTACTGCGCACGTCGTCCATATGGATGAAGGCTCCCCACGAACTGCCCATTTGCAGGAAGTTGGAAGCCAGTGCTTGCTGGCCGTCGTAGTCTATGCCTTCCTTGCGTCCTCGTTCTCCCCAGAACAATGCATCGATGGACAATACGACATAGCCGTTGGCTGCGAAGTAATCGCCCGTATATTGGCTGTCGTAGCAACGTGCCGCCCAGTCGTCGGCATCTGCCAGCACTTCCGCCTTAACATGAAAAGGGCGTATCATTTTCTCCTTGCCGATGGAGAAATGGGCTCCATGGTCGTGAAGCATGACGATGGCGGGGAACGGACCTTTACCGTCGGGCACCAATAAATAGGCAGGTATACGGCACCATTCCGATACATTAAACCGTATTTTTCGGACCTCGTATCCGTTGCGGTGTTCTGCGTCGACTACTTCCATACTGTACTCCCGTGGGGCAGGGGCAATGTTCTGCATACATTCCATCAGTGTGCTCCGGGCTTCTGTACGCCATTGGTCGTAATCCTTTGTCGGGGAATTTCCCCATGCCAAGGGATAGTTGAGTTGCCGTTTCAATTGCTCATAGAAGGTGGGCATATTTTTCACAATCCCGTAAGAGGCGGTATCGGTTTGTGCTGTGACCGTGGTGTATACGGAAGAGAGGAGAAAAAAGAACAGAATGTTGTATTTCATGGTTTGATGGTTTATTCACAGTTATTAAATTAGAAGCAAAGGTACAAGAATTTTCAATGAAATATGTATCTTTACCGCATAGAATAAACTGATTATGACGAAAAGAATTTTATATCTAATAGCAGGTTTGATATGTACGCTGGCAGTGAAGGCACACCCGGATTGTTTTTTCACTCATTATTCGTCTGAGGACGGGCTGTCTCAAAACACAGTCATGAGTATATTGCAGGATAGAAGCGGCAATATGTGGTTTTCTACGTGGGATGGCATCAACCGATTTGACGGATATTCCTTCAAGACGTATAAAGCAAGACTTGACAATCAGATTGCCTTGACAAACAATCGTATAGACCTGATGTATGAGGATAAGTACGGCTTCCTTTGGTTGCTGACTTATGACAGCCATGTTTTTCGCTTCAATCCTCGTACAGAGGTATTTGAACGGGTTCCGGCTGAGGATAGGGAAGGAAATTCCGCAACGGTTACTTCCATCAGCCTATTGCCGGGTGGTGCCGTGTGGTTGTTGACAGAAAAAGAAGGGGCTATCCGGGTATCTACAGAACCTGATACTTATCGTCTTGCCACCGAGTGGTATTCGGTCAAGTCCAGACCGTTTCCGGCAATGCGTGTGCATGAAGTGTATGAAGATTCCTCGGGACATGAGTGGATATTGACAGATAACGGATTGGGGATGGTTTCTCCTGCTGAAAAGTCGACCGCATCTTTTTTTGTGGAGGCGGCAGAGAAGGAGAAAAAAGAAGGACAGCCTTTCTACGCTTGCCAGGAGCATGAAGGGGAAATCTTTTTCGGCTCGGAGAAAGGGCGTGTCTGGCGTTATCAGAAGTCAGCAGGTGAATTCCGCCTGCTCCAGCTTCCGGCAGCTTCAAAGATAGTCTCCATTCAGGAGCTTAATCGGCACGAAATGCTGATTGTGACCGCTACGGATGGTTTTTTTGTGTATAAATATGCCACACAGGATTTTGAGCATTACAATGCATCCCGTTTTCCCGACTCGCCGGTATGCTCTGCCTATGTAGACAAACATGGTGAGGTATGGTTTGAGCAGCATATATCGGGTTCTGTTGTACACTTCAATCCCCTGACCCGTATACTGAAGACCGAGACGGTGGCTGTAGAACCTACTAGTACAGACCGTTCCCGTCCGGCTTTCCATGTACACGAAGATGTCCATGGTTCTGTGTGGGTACATCCTTATGGAGGTGGTTTTTCCTATTTTGACAGGGAACAGAATTGCCTTCGTCCCTTTTATAATAGTCTGGCCCAGGGTGACTGGCGTTTTTCCAATAAAATCCATGCGGCTTTCTCGGACAAGCAAGGCAATCTGTGGATGTGCACCCATTCCAAAGGATTGGAAAAAGTAACTTTCCGCCCCTCCCAGTTTAAGCTGATAACCCCTATGCCGCATCACTATGAGTCATTGAGCAATGAAGTGAGAGGCTTGTGTGAGGACAGTGAATACAATCTTTGGGTTGGCTTGAAGGACGGAAAACTAAGAGTGTATGACAAAGACCGCAGAGAGCGAGGGTATCTGACGGAAAACGGTACGATAGCTCATTCCGGTACCCCGATGCGCGGAAACGTGTACTTCATCATGCAGGATAGCAGGAAAAATCTTTGGATTGCTACGAAAGGGGATGGTCTGGTAAAGGCAGAGCCTCAAGGGAATGCACGCTATAGATTGACCCGTTATCAAAATGACAAGGATGACATTTACAGCTTGAGTGATGACAATGTGTACTGTGTATATGAAGATACCCGAGAAAGAATCTGGGTAGCTACTTTTGCCGGGGGGGTGAATTACATGGCGCGTGACAAGGACGGAAAGGAGATTTTTGTCAATCACCGCAACAATCTGAAGGGGTATCCCATAGACAACTGTTATAAGGCGCGTTTCATTACCGGTGACGGGCAGGGACATATCTGGATTGGAACGACCGTTGGCGCTCTGATGGTAAAGGAAGATTTTAGAACGCCGGAAGATGCTGTCTTTCATCACTTTGTACGTGTGCCGGAAGATATTCACAGCTTGAGCAACAATGATGTACACTGGATTCTGTCTACCCGGAACAAGGAACTTTATTTGGCTACCTTTGGGGGTGGTCTGAATAAACTGCTGTCTTTGGACAAGGATGGAAATGCCCGATTCAAATCCTATTCTGTGCAAGATGGGCTGCCTTCCGATGTGCTTTTGGCAATACGGGAGGACAGTAAGTCCAATCTGTGGATGAGTACGGAGAACGGCATCAGCAAGTTCGTTCCTTCCCAAGAGAAATTCGAGAATTATAATGATGAGGGAATCTCCTTTCGGATACGCTTCAGTGAGGCTGCATCTGCTTGTACTTCTTTAGGAAATATACTGTTTGGAGCGAGTAACGGTATATTTATGTTTAATCCGGACTCCATACGCAAGAGTAGTTATGTTCCTCCGATTGTGCTGTCCAATCTGTTGGTAGCCAATGAAGATGTAATGCCGGGGGCGGGTTCCGTATTGCGGCAAAGCTTGGACGGCACACACGAACTGGAATTGTCCCATAGGGAGAATGTCTTTACCATTCAGTATGCGGCGCTCGATTATTCGGCTCCGTCCGAAATTCAATATGCCTATATTCTGGAGGGCTTCGAGAAGGCATGGAACTATGTAGGAAAACAGCGGACGGCTACTTATACGAATCTTCCCAAAGGACATTATCTGTTCAAGGTTCGTTCTACCAATGCCGATGGCGTTTGGACCGAAAATACCCGGGTACTTGGCATAGAGGTGCTCCCTTCTTTTTGGGAAACTCCCTTTGCCTATTTTCTCTATATTTTGTTTGTGTTACTGATTATAGTGACCGCTGTATATATCTTATTCACCATTTACCGGTTGAAGCACAAGGTCTCTATGGAACAGCAGATGACAGACATGAAGTTGCGTTTCTTTACGGACATATCCCACGAACTGCGTACGCCGTTGACTTTGATTTCGGGACCGGTGGAGTATGTGCTGGAGAATACTCCGCTGCCGGACGATGCCCGCGAACAGCTGCAGGTGGTGGAGCGTAATACGAACCGTATGCTCCGTTTGATTAACCAGATACTTGATTTCCGCAAGATTCAGAACCGGAAAATGAAGATGCAGGTACAGCGTATCAATGTTGTGGCGTTCACCCGTAAGATTATGGAAAGTTTTGATGCCATGGCTGAGGAACGTCACATCGATTTTCTGTTTGAAACGGAGAAAGAGGAACTTTACTTGTGGGTCGATGCCGATAAATATGAGAAGATTGTGTTCAATCTGCTTTCCAATGCATTCAAATACACTCCTAATGACAAGATGATAACTGTCTTTATCCGTGAGGATGAAAAATCCGTGTCTGTCGGGGTGCAGGACCAGGGAATCGGTATTGCTGATAATAAGAAAAAATCCTTGTTTGTGAGGTTCGAGAATCTGGTGGACCGTAATTTGTTCAACCAGTCAAGTACCGGCATAGGCTTGTCATTGGTGAAAGAACTGGTCGAGATGCATAAAGCCTTGATAACTGTAGAAAGCAAGCTGGGAGCGGGAAGCTGCTTTAAAGTCGATTTTCTGAAAGGAAAAGGACACTATGATGAAACCGTGGAGTTTCTTCAGGATGATGCGGCGGTCGGTATGGCAGTTGTAGAACGGGGCGCGGATAGTCATTCGCAGGCAGAGGAGCAGGAAACTTTGCAGGAGGACAACGGAAAAGAGGAAACAGCCATGGGGACCATGCTTCTGGTGGAGGACAACTCGGAACTGCGTCTGTTCCTGCGCAGTATTTTTGCATCCGAATACCGGATTGTGGAAGCAGTGGACGGTATGCAAGGGTTGGGCAAAGCGTTGAAGTTCCTTCCGGACATAATTATCAGCGACGTAATGATGCCGGAGAAGGATGGTTTTTCCATGACCCGCGATTTGCGTGCCGACATGACCACCAGTCATATTCCTATTGTTCTGTTGACAGCTAAAACAGCCATTGAAAGCAAACTGGAAGGATTGGAATATGGTGCGGATGACTATATTACAAAGCCTTTCAGCGCCACTTATCTGAAAGCCCGTGTCAAGAATCTACTGATGCAGCGGCGTAAACTTCAAGACTTGTATCGTGCGGATTTGATGTCTGCCGGGGCGGCTGATACTTTATCGGAAGTTGAAACCAAAGAGCAGAAAGCGCCGGAAATGTCCCTAAAGTC
>NZ_BAKJ01000104.1 GCF_000614125.1 Bacteroides rodentium JCM 16496 | reverse complement strand
CACATTGCCACTGTCCAGTTGGTGCTGCACTTTCAGCAGGCGTTCCGGGTTATCTCCCGTCTTGTTGTCGTAAACATAGCTGTACACCTCCCTGATGTCATCCTTTCCCGGGACGGAATGGATGTGCAGGTGCTGCCGATATGTTGCCATTGGTAAGATATATTTTGTTCTCGATCAGTAAGCTTTGCGAGAGATTTCCGGGATATATGAAAATAGGATAAGAGATCCCTGCCTACACATAATTAGATAAGCAGGGACTCTTTTCTACATTTATGGTTCAGAAATCCTATAAACTTAATTTATTCTTAACTTCTAAAACTATTTCATAAACTTCTTTTGTTGTTGAGAATGCTTTAGGATCAAGCAAATGGTCTTCTTTATACTCGGAAAAACGGCTTGTTATTTTTCCTAATTTATCGAGATATAAACGTTCTTGCTTTGTAAGAGAAAGATTGTTTAATTCCATATCATAAGAATAATAGTATTCATCGCAAAAATCCGTAGTAGTGATTTTGCCAGATAGATACATCTCAATTAATTGATAGATTCTTTTTTTGTCTCCTCTTTTATACATAATTTTAAGGTTTTATAGGACTATATTGAAAATGCCAAATAGTATTTGTCTTTTTGTCATACAAAATTTCCAATTTATAAGGCTTGTTATTTTTCCAAATTTCACCATAATGCATTAATGCTCGTGAGCCACGAGGATCAGGAATCCCTTGTGTATTTTCAATAGTCTCACGTAATATTTGGATAGGGACCGCTCTACCCTTGTTTGACATATGCTGTACAGCTTTAACGCTAAAATTTAGAATTTCTTTTTGTGTTTTCCCTATTGACGTTGAAAATTTAAGTATGTTTTTAATAGATTTCCACATAGCACCAAATTTGAAAACGCCAAATCCTGGTAAGAAAAATGGTTCTCCGGTAATAAGTCCACGTCCTTCTGATGCTTTTAGAATACTAAATACATTCATTTTATCTACAATAGGAGCAGCTCCTGTTATAGCATCTACTTCATTCTCAGAAAAAGATGTATCAGAATTTGGGTTGCCATTTATGCCATACTCTTTTTGTACACTTTCCCAAGATACTTCATTACCGTGTTCATCTTCATATATTTGCTTCTCCCAATTATAATGAGATGCCATTCCCGTTGGTCTATCCTCACAATAGGATTATTCAAGCAATAAGTATATTCATTTGCTTCATAGTACTTTTCCGCCAGCGGGTCCACCGTTGTAAACCTTCCCAGTGCCGCATCATAATGCCTTGCCCCGTAATCATACCAGTTCAAGCCTTTCTTTGTATCAAGTTCCTTGCCATTGTACTTGTAAGGCTGCATGTTGCCGGTACTTGCAAAAAGACCGCCGAAGGGGTAGTAATGGTTCGTTTCCTCCACTGCCCCGCTCTGGTTGATGACTACGCGGTTGTTCCCCTGATGGTCATTCAAGTAGTAGTGATACTTGTTGTCATTCAAAGTAACATAGCCCTCTTCGGTAAGCAGCAGCTTCTGGACTCCGTTTTCATAGACCACATCGCCGCAGTAATCCGTCATGGTGGCAGTGCCGCCTATCTTATGCACTGTCCGCAACTTGGTGCCGTCGGCTGCATAAGTATAGGTTATCGTACTACCCTCACTGAACGTTACCTTGCCTGGCAAATTTAAACAATTATATTGAATATCAGTGATTCCCTTATTCAAATCTTTCGTTAAATTAGCATTGGCATCGTAAGCATATTCGTTCGCCTGTTTTACACCATCCTTGAACTCGAAGCCGCCATTATAGGCAGAAGCCGTCACATTCTCGCTGAAGCGGTTCGCATTCGTACTGATACTGGCTGTCTCGCCGTAAGTGGCATTCAGCATTCTGTCAATCCCGTCGTAGGTGAACTTATAGCCGCGGACCGTGCTCTCGTCACCAGCCTTCCAGGTCATGCTGCTGATGCTGCCGTTGTACTTGGCCGTACCATTTCCCGTATTGTAGAACAAATTCTGTGTAAACTTGCTTCCACTGATGCCCGTCAGCCAGTTGCGAACATTGTACCTGCATAGATTTAACAGAAGAGGTATAAAGATATTATTGTTCAAATTCACATCGACATCTGAAATCTACAAACTTAAGTCAACTCGCCTTAGACATACTCAATGAGGCACTATCCTCAATTGGGAATTTGTAAACGAAAAAAATACATAAAATCCCCGCTTATCCACTAAAATAGAATAAACAGGGATTCATTGGGTATTAATCAAGCATTACAGGAATTCCTGTCTCACAATCACAGAAAAAATCGAATCCATTACGAATAAGTATATCAATAATAAAATTCAGTTCAAGAAACTGTTCCTGAGATAAGGTGTCATATTCTAAACACAGCTTTGGTATTCCATTTCTCATATAGTTCTGGAGTATATATTCTACTCCATATTTTTTATAAATAGAATCAATACGTGGTATAGGAATAATAATAAAGTTTCTTATTTTATCAAATAATAGGCTGTCCGCTACCAATGTATCTTGATAAGATGATTTTAATAACTGTTTTCCAATAATACTATCATCTATACTGAAATACAAATCACTTGTAGTTCCCAAAATATTATAAGCAGAATCTTGATAAAAGATATTTGTTGACTTAAAAGGTGGTGCAGTAGAAAAGAAATAATAATCACTCTTGTCTATGCTTTCGTCTTTTTCAAACGTGAGTAATAAAGATAATCCAATAATTACACTTATAATTAGAAAAACTATCTTATTCCTATTAATCAAAATTAATCTTCTTTTTCCCATAAAATGTTCTTAGAGGTTCACCAATACTCACTCTTATTTTATTTTCTGTTTTTACAGCACGGACATCCATCATAAGAATACCGTTTGACGTCATTTCTTTATTAGCAATGCCCTTCTCAAAATCCCATGAATGCTGTAATTCATGAGCCAAACCAATTCTTGGGGTTCTAGTTTCTCTATCATATATATTCCTTTTTTTATTATAAGGATTGTAATATACTGTACTTCCTTGTGACATGTCGTAATTTTTTTTTCTGGTATTGTCGCATTGGCATACTTAGATTTTTTATTAGGCATTGTAATATTATGAATATTTTCACTGTTTTCCAAATCAGCAATCATTTCACCCACCTCTTTATCATCCTTTTTCAGCTGCTGCAAATCCGCTTTTACAGTTGATTGATATTTTGTATCAAAGCCAAAAGTCAGTCTTATTTGATCCATTAGCCCATTTGGATTAGGAGCTATAATGATACTATCCCCATTCACATCAATATTTCCAACCGGATTATTCGCCCCATACTGATAAGGAGACATCGAATAATACTTCTCGGCAAACCGGTCATTCGTATGGAAACGTCCCAGCGCCGGGTCGTACATTCGTGCCCCGTAATCATACAAATTCAGACCTTTCTTCGCATCAAATTCCTTACCATTATACTTATAAGGTTGAACACTATTGCTACTTGCAAATACTCCACCGAAGGGGTAGTAATGGTTCGTTTCCTCCACCGCCCCGCTCTGGTTGATGACTACACGGTTGTTCCCCTGATGGTCCTTCAGGTAATAATGATACTTCTTGTCATTCAAAGTAACGTAACCCGCTTCCGTCAACAACAGTTTACGGACACCCTTTTCATAGACCACATCGCCGCAGTAATCCGTCATGGTGGCAGTGCCGCCTATCTTATGCACTGTTCGCAGCTTGGTGCCATTGGCTGCGTATGTATAGGTGATGGTACTACCGTCACTGAACGTTACTACGCTTGGCAAATTTAAACAATTATACGATATGTTGATAATTCCCTTATTCAAATCTTTCGTTAAATTGCCGTTGGCATCGTAAGCGTGCTCATTGGCTTGCTTCGCGGCATCCTTGAACTCGAAGCCGTTGTTGTAGGCAGATGCAGTAGCCGAATCGTCTACACGGCTCAACCGGTTGCCATCGAAGGTAAAGGTAAGGTTGTCGATCATACCGTAAGTGGCGGCAACAGTCTGTCCGTAGCGTTGCAGGTTCCTGATGTTCCCGTTCTTGTCGTAAGCGGTCACTTTTTCCGTATAGCGGCCTGCGCTGTGGACGGCATCCGTCAGGCGGTTCAGTCCATCGTAGGTGAAGGTGTAGACGTGTGGTTCCGTTTGCCGTCCGGTATGTATATGAAAATCTCTGCTTACGCGCAATGGCATAAGCAGAGATTCAATTAAAAGTATCGAATTAGGAATTTCTGATATTCAGAAACAATGTATGAAGATAGAGAATTATCTGCTTCCCTGAAAACTATTTCAAGTCATACCTGTCAAAGCTACGATATTCCTTTTTCATTTGCAGCCACTCTTGCCGTTCCTTCACGTTCCTTGTGGTATCCGAATCATACCGTCCACATTTTTCGTAAAAAAGAGGTTTTTCATCAACTACTACTTTGGATGAAAGTTTATTTTCTATGATTCCCCAAAAAGGAATACGCAAATGCAAAGTATCATTACTCCATTTATAATATATTGGGAATATAGCACCGATGTAGTTAAGCCTTATGTAATTATCTTTAGGTAATACACCTTTGAACTTGTAGGGGATGAGATAAATCCCTGCAGTTTCCAATGGCTCTTCCCATAAAAAACAGGTATGGAAGATTGCTGTCAAACAATGACCTTGTTCAGCCTCTGTATCATAAAAATAATTTTTTTTCCGTCCTATAGAAAAGCACTCCAAAAGGGGAGTAATAAATACCTCCTATGATAAGGACTACAAAAAGTATCCTACAAACAGACTTTATATTTCTTATCTTCATTTTACTTGAAATTATATTCATACCCTCGTTTCTGGAACAAATGTGATATAGGAGTTTCACCATAATAACCATTAGGTCCTAAGTGTGCAGCATCGAATAAATGTATTGGTAACAGCAATCGATTGTTTTCAGCCAGTTGCAAAGCCCCGAATGCCGTATAAGTTACTTCTGCCGAAAGGCCTCCTCTTCGAGCAACCATACCCGCCAATATATTGCCGGCGTCACGTCTTGAAACATATTTCCCCTTGCCGAACTGCGAACCTTTATAGGGGTCACCATGCTTGATGTCGAAATACTCTCCGTTATTGGCATTCAGCGCATAAACAGCAAACTCTAACGGCTTCATCTTCAGAGTGGAAAGATACCTGAAGCGGTTGAACACCATTCGGGAGGCCTCAAAAGAACCAAAGTCAATTTGACCAACCGGAGTCCTTTTATCGGGATCCATAAACGAATCCCATTCATAAGTCTCTCCCATTTTCTCACCTCCGGCAGCAGTATTGTTAGAAGAATAATTCTCAGCCAATTCCTGTTTGGTTCCTTCGAAATCCGTATTGTGCTTGTATACTCCTAAATCTCCGTCATTATATACTCCAACAACATTGCCCAAAGAATCCGTGTGCGTGGAGGCCAGACAACCGGTAGGGTCAACATATTTTATAGGGTTGTTCAAACAGTAAGCATAAGAACTCCAAGGATAAAGATTCTCCGCCAGCGGGTCCA
>NZ_BAKJ01000105.1 GCF_000614125.1 Bacteroides rodentium JCM 16496 | reverse complement strand
AAAACGAACAAAGCCTCCGTAGTAATAATTACTACGGAGGCTTCTTCTGAAAACGGCGACTACCTACTCTCCCACTGTTACGCAGTACCATCGGCGTGACCGGGCTTAACTTCTCTGTTCGGAATGGGAAGAGGTGGAACCCCGGTGCTGTAGTCACCTGAATAAGGTAGACATGATGAGAAAAAAGTAAAGTGTTCATTTAATTGTCAATTATCAATTGTCAATTGTCAATTGAATGAGCTGAACGTATATACCTCCATACACGGAAGGCAAAAAGTGAACGGGCAATTAGTAATGCTCGGCTATGACATCGCTGCCTTTACACCTGCATCCTATCAACGTTGTATCTACAACGACCCTGAGAAATCTAATCTTGTGGCTGGCTTCGTACTTAGATGCTTTCAGCACTTATCCAATCCCGACTTAGATACCCGGCAATGCACCTGGCGGCACAACCGGTAAACCAGAGGTCAGTCCAACACGGTCCTCTCGTACTAGTGTCAGAGCCACGCAAATTTCATGCGCCCACGATAGATAGAGACCGAACTGTCTCACGACGTTCTGAACCCAGCTCGCGTGCCACTTTAATGGGCGAACAGCCCAACCCTTGGGACCTTCTCCAGCCCCAGGATGTGACGAGCCGACATCGAGGTGCCAAACCCCTCCGTCGATATGAGCTCTTGGGAGGGATCAGCCTGTTATCCCCGGAGTACCTTTTATCCTTTGAGCGATGTCCTTTCCATACAGAAACACCGGATCACTATGCTCTAGTTTCCTACCTGATCGACTTGTGAGTCTCCCAGTCAAGCGCCTTATGCCATTACACTCTGCCGACGGTTACCAATCGTCGTGAGGGCACCTTTAGAAGCCTCCGTTACACTTTTGGAGGCGACCACCCCAGTCAAACTACCCACCAAACAGTGTCCTCTTATCCAAGAGTTAGAACTCAAATAATCAAAGGGCCGTATTTCAACAGCGGCTCCACAAATACTGGCGTACCTGCTTCGAAGCTCCGGCCTATCCTACACATCAATTACCCAAATTCAATGTTAAGCTATAGTAAAGGTTCACGGGGTCTTTTCGTCCCATCGCGGGTAATCGGCATCTTCACCGATACTACAATTTCACTGAGCTCACGGTTGAGACAGCGTCCAGATCATTACACCATTCGTGCAGGTCGGAACTTACCCGACAAGGAATTTCGCTACCTTAGGACCGTTATAGTTACGGCCGCCGTTTACTGGGGCTTCAATTCAATGCTTCTCTTGCGATGACATCTCCTCTTAACCTTCCAGCACCGGGCAGGTGTCAGGCTGTATACTTCATCTTTCAATTTTGCACAGCCCTGTGTTTTTGTTAAACAGTTGCCTGGACCTATTCTCTGCGCCTCAACTTGCATTGAGGACCCTTTATCCCGAAGTTACAGGGTCAATTTGCCTAGTTCCTTAACCGTGAATCACTCAAGCGCCTTAGTATATTCAACCCGACTACGTGTGTCCGTTTACGGTACGGGTACCTAGAGGATTAAGTTTAGCGGATTTTCTTGGAAGTATGCTTACACGCACTATTGGATTGTTCTGAGAACGCTCCATACTCTCAGGTTCGACTCTTGCTCCGGATTTGCCTGGAACAATCAGCATCTACACCCTTCAACGGACTATTCCGTCAGTCCGCGGCGCTGTCACGACTCCGTCTCCACGTCACTCCCATAGGTAGTACCGGAATATTAACCGGTTCTGCCATCGGCCTCGCCGTTCGGCTGAGCCTTAGGACCCGACTTACCCTGATCCGATTAGCGTTGATCAGGAAACCTTAGTCTTGCGGCGAGGGGGTTTCCCACCCCCTTTATCGTTACTTATACCTACATTTGCTTTTCCACACGCTCCAGCAAAGCTCGCGCTTCACCTTCGACGCAGAGTGGAATGCTCCCCTACCGATGATTTCTCATCCCAAAGCTTCGGTAGAATACTTATGCCCGATTATTATCCACGCCAAACTCCTCGACTAGTGAGCTGTTACGCACTCTTTAAATGAATGGCTGCTTCCAAGCCAACATCCTAGCTGTCTTAGCAATCTGACTTCGTTAGTTCAACTTAGTATTCATTTCGGGACCTTAGCTGTTGGTCCGGATTGTTCTCCTTTAGGACATGGACCTTAGCACCCATGCCCTCACTCCTGACATAGAACTGACACGCATTCGGAGTTTGTCAAGACTTGATAGGCGGTGAAGCCCTCGCATCTTATCAGTCGCTCTACCTCATGCCAGTATAAGTCAAGGCTGCACCTAAATGCATTTCGGGGAGTACGAGCTATCTCCAAGTTTGATTAGCCTTTCACCCCCACCCTCAGGTCATCCAGAAGCTTTTCAACGCTTATTGGTTCGGTCCTCCAGATGGTGTTACCCATCCTTCAACCTGCCCAAGGGTAGATCACTTGGTTTCGCGTCTACTCCTTCCGACTATACGCCCTGTTCAGACTCGCTTTCGCTTCGGATCCGCGACTGAATCGCTTAACCTTGCCGGAAAAAGTAACTCGTAGGTTCATTATGCAAAAGGCACGCCGTCACACCAGAAGGTGCTCCGACCGCTTGTAGGCACATGGTTTCAGGAACTATTTCACTCTTCTGTTCGAAGTGCTTTTCACCTTTCCTTCACAGTACTGGTTCACTATCGGTCTCTCGGGAGTATTTAGCCTTACCGGATGGTCCCGGCAGATTCACGCAGAATTCCTCGTGCTCCGCGCTACTCAGGATACCACTAGGCTTCGACTGACTTCGAATACGCAACTATCATGCTCTATGGTTGAACTTTCCAGAACATTCTTCTCATCAGTTTTCGTGCCACAGCGTGGTCCTACAACCCCAGCCATGCCGTAACATGGATGGTTTGGGCTGTTCCCCGTTCGCTCGCCACTACTGGGGGAATCATTATTTATTTTCTTTTCCTGCAGGTACTAAGATGTTTCAGTTCCCTGCGTTAGCCTCCTACGTGGTAGGATGATACTTCTTCAAAGTATCGGGTTGTCCCATTCGGAAATCCGCGGATCAAAGGTCATTTGCACCTACCCGCAGCTTATCGCAGCTTATCACGTCCTTCATCGCCTCCGAGAGCCAAGGCATCCGCCATGTGCCCTTACTTACTTTTTGTCTTACCGATCACGTATGGTCGATATATACTTTCAGCTTTTAACTTTACTTTCTTTGGTCACATCATGTCATAGTTCGCTTCGCTCACTCAATTGACAATTGACAATGGATAATTGACAATTATCGTTCAAGGGCGGTAGTGGAGAATAACGGATTCGAACCGTTGACCCCCTGCTTGCAAAGCAGGTGCTCTAGCCAGCTGAGCTAATCCCCCGCGCTTCGTGAATTAAAATTTAAAAATCATAAATTAAACGGGGGAATTGGTATCCACCTTTAATTCTTAATTTTCACCTTTCAATTCTGAAATCGCAACGCGATTCCAGCGTAGTCCCAGGCAGAGTTGAACTGCCGACCTCTACATTATCAGTGTAGCGCTCTAACCAACTGAGCTATAGGACTGTCAGTCAAACCCTCGCCTTACGGCTCGGCTTCTACTTTTCTCGTATATTTTAATAAACAAGTACGCGCAGTACAAGAGGTTCTTATGGAAGCATCACTTCAAGAACCAACTTTTTTTATTTTTGATTTTTGATTTATAAGTTATAAATCTGAATCCATAAATCATAATTCCTCGAGTCGTCGCTCCAGAAAGGAGGTGTTCCAGCCGCACCTTCCGGTACGGCTACCTTGTTACGACTTAGCCCCAATCACCAGTTTTACCCTAGGGCGCTCCTTGCGGTTACGCACTTCAGGTACCCCCGGCTTTCATGGCTTGACGGGCGGTGTGTACAAGGCCCGGGAACGTATTCACCGCGCCGTGGCTGATGCGCGATTACTAGCGAATCCAGCTTCATGGAGTCGGGTTGCAGACTCCAATCCGAACTGAGAGAGGCTTTTGGGATTAGCATCACGTCGCCGTGTAGCTGCCTTCTGTACCCCCCATTGTAACACGTGTGTAGCCCCGGACGTAAGGGCCGTGCTGATTTGACGTCATCCCCACCTTCCTCACATCTTACGACGCAGTCTCGACAGAGTCCCCAGCATCACCTGATGGTAACTATCGATAAGGGTTGCGCTCGTTATGGCACTTAAGCCGACACCTCACGGCACGAGCTGACGACAACCATGCAGCACCTTCACAACTGCCTTGCGGCTGACATGTTTCCACATCATTCAGTTGCAATTCAAGCCCGGGTAAGGTTCCTCGCGTATCATCGAATTAAACCACATGTTCCTCCGCTTGTGCGGGCCCCCGTCAATTCCTTTGAGTTTCACCGTTGCCGGCGTACTCCCCAGGTGGAATACTTAACGCTTTCGCTTGGCCGCTTACTGTATATCGCAAACAGCGAGTATTCATCGTTTACTGTGTGGACTACCAGGGTATCTAATCCTGTTTGATACCCACACTTTCGAGCATCAGCGTCAGTTACAGTCCAGCAGGCTGCCTTCGCAATCGGAGTTCTTCGTGATATCTAAGCATTTCACCGCTACACCACGAATTCCGCCTACCTCTACTGTACTCAAGACACCCAGTATCAACTGCAATTTTACGGTTGAGCCGCAAACTTTCACAACTGACTTAAGCATCCGCCTACGCTCCCTTTAAACCCAATAAATCCGGATAACGCTCGGATCCTCCGTATTACCGCGGCTGCTGGCACGGAGTTAGCCGATCCTTATTCATACGGTACATACAAAACAGTATACATACTGCACTTTATTCCCGTATAAAAGAAGTTTACAACCCATAGGGCAGTCATCCTTCACGCTACTTGGCTGGTTCAGACTCTCGTCCATTGACCAATATTCCTCACTGCTGCCTCCCGTAGGAGTTTGGACCGTGTCTCAGTTCCAATGTGGGGGACCTTCCTCTCAGAACCCCTATCCATCGATGGCTTGGTGGGCCGTTACCCCGCCAACAACCTAATGGAACGCATCCCCATCGACGACCGAAATTCTTTAATAATTCTACCATGCGGAAGAATTATGCCATCCGGTATTAATCTTTCTTTCGAAAGGCTATCCCAGAGTCATCGGCAGGTTGGATACGTGTTACTCACCCGTGCGCCGGTCGCCATCAATTGAAGCAAGCTTCAATCATGCTGCCCCTCGACTTGCATGTGTTAAGCCTGTAGCTAGCGTTCATCCTGAGCCAGGATCAAACTCTTCATTGTAAAAGT
>NZ_BAKJ01000106.1 GCF_000614125.1 Bacteroides rodentium JCM 16496 | reverse complement strand
GCGGGGCTACAGAGGGGGCGGTAAAGGGAATTTATACCTTATTATTATAGATACTCCCTAAGAGTAAATCACTTTATTCAAGTGTCGCAGAAATAGCAACGATGGTAATTACTCAGAATAAGAGAAACAACAATTTATATTATTAACAACTAATTTTTATGATTATGAACATGGAAAAAGAAATGAAGTATGAAGTTCCGGCTGTGGAAGTTTTGGAAGTGGAAATCGAACAGGGATTCGCTGGGAGCGATTTTACTGGAACTCCCGATGGAGACGGGCCTACGATTGTGGACTAATCTCGAAATTTGTCAATTAACAACATTATTATTAATTAATTAATATTTATGAAGACTAAACATTTGTTATTCGCGGCAGCTCTGCCTTTGGCTTTCGCTGCTTGCCAAAACGAGGAGTTTGAATCTGCCAACTCTCCGGAGTTGAGCAACGACCAACGTCCTCTTGTTGAAGTAAAACTGGACTTCCAGAAAGGAGATGCCAATACCCGTGTGAGCTATGATGGGGAAAACTACGGCTGGCAGGCTACCGACAAAATCGGAGCTTTCCTGATGGATGAAATCAAATCGAGCAATAGACCTTTTGGCGCTACAGCCGCTGATTGGGCGAAAGAAACGTGGCTGGAACATTACAAATTGGTAAATTACATCCATACCGACTACCCGTTCTCATGGAATGGAACAAACAAAGCATGGGAAGCTCCCTCAAAATTGCAGGAAGGTAACTATTTCTTTGCAGCACCGTATGAAACCTACGAAGGACAACGCCAGCTGATCCACGAGCTTGACAATCAAACTCAAACCGGTGGTACAGAGGCGAATATGAATGCCGCAATTGCCAAGAACCAATATTTCATCGGTTATGCACAGGTGAAAGCCGGTAGCGGAAACAAGGAAGCACTGAAGAGCGTAGTGATGACTCCGACTTTGGCTCCTATCAAAGTAACGCTGAAGAACATTGGTTCTCTAGCCAAAGATGTAGAAAAGATCATTGTTTACGGTGACCAGGTGGCAACTGCCCTCACTGTGAATCCAATAGACGCTGCTTATGGCGGTACCGATGCCGACAACGGTTCCATAAAGGCCGGTCAGGCTTACAACCTCAATTCTGCTGGTGGTGAGGGCAACTCTAACGAATTCAACTACGCAAATTTGATTGATGCAACAGAAGACCTGGCAGTCAGCAGCGATGCTACTAGTTTTGTATACAATATTGCTTCCGGAGCTGAAGACTACAAGAAGGGAGATGCCTTGCGCCAGATTGTAAAGCCGAGCTATTCTACGGCAACAGCTAGCCAGGCACCCGAGATTGAGAAGCAGGCCATCCTGTCTTTCGAATCTCCGGTCAAGGTAGAAAGCAAGGGAGAGATTCACTTTGCAGTAATGGTAAATACAATTCCGACAGTAACAGCCAATAAACTGTTCATGGATATTATCACTACTCAAGGCAGATTACAAAAATCGACTTAACGGTGAAGAAAGAAGCTGAGACTACCCAACCTGGTGCAGGTCTTGATCCTAACACCGTATTGACTAATATTGCGATTAAGTCTTTGAAGCCGAGCGTGAAGAATGAATTGATTATCCAGTTCGATAACAACTCAGTAGTCAAGGCACAAGCAATCAGCGTAGATGACGAAGCCAAACTGATGGCATTCATTAATTGGAATGCAGAAAACCAACGTGTCAACACCGCTACTTTGCTGAAAGATGTACATTTCACAAAAGCCATGTACGATGCCTTGAAAGCTACCGGTTATAAGGGTTCTTTGGCCATCAAGGCTCAGGATGAAGCCAAACTGGTGGTGGACAATGATGTTCCGACAGATGTATTGAACCTGCTGGAGAAGACAACCGATGCCAATATCGTGCTGGATGGCGAACGCGAATTGACAAAAGCCATTGCCGAGAAACTGAACACTGACGGGTCTACAAAACTAACAATCGAAAACCAGGGTGTGATGACCGTGAAGGAGGAAGTGGCAGCTTATGCCAAACTGATGAATTACGGTACTATCAAGGTGGCTGAAACCGGCAAACTGCAAGGACAAGCTTCCGGAGACAAGATCTATAACTATGGTATAATCGAGAATAAGGGTGAAATCTCCAATGTAAACAACACCGTAGAAGATGACTTCAAGGGATTGATCAAGACTTCTGGCAAACGTAACCATATCCAGCAGAATGCGGCAGATGCTACCATTCAGTTGACAAATATTGGTGACCCAGTACAAATGGTAAACTCAAACGCAGGTACTATTTACTTTGAAACAGCCGCAGGCGTGAAGGCAAGCGAACTGAAAGAAGTGAAAGGAAAACGCAGTGTAGGTGTAACCAAGCTGAACGTAACCGGTGGAACCATTGACTTTGACAATATGGACAACGCTACTGTAGAGGAATTGCTCATCAACGGAACAGTCAGCGTAGAAGGATGGAATGGAGCTACACCTCGCGTAAGCACTTACCATGCGTTCACTGCAGTGAAAAAAGCTGAAATCAGCGGTAACGTTACTTTCGACAATGCCGGTATCGAAGGCTCTTCCAAGGTATTGGTAAACAAAGATGCAAGTCTGACATTCGAAGAAGCAGCCAAGTTCAACGAGGTTACTTTCGTGAAAGGTGCTACGGTACGCGTAAATGAAAGTGGCAAGGTTGAAGTAGACAAGGTTACTTGGAATAATAACAACATCAGTAACTTCGGTGAGTTCCTTTGGATTGCAGAAAATAATGGTACGGTCAATGTTATTGAAGGTAAAGATATTGTACAGAAGTCTACAACTCCTGAGACAAAGACTTATAAGCTCAACGTAATAGTTGATGGTAGTGGTAGTGCAACTACTGAAGCTCCTACAAGCGACGGAAATTTCACAGTTGCTAACTTGGAAGACTTGGCTGCATTTATGACAAATAAATCCGGAGGCCAGCTGACATGGCCTGCAAATACAACGTATGAAATTGCAGACATCACAATTTTTTCAGCAATAACCTTGAGTGCAGAACCAAAAGTGGAAAATTATGGCAACAACCACTACTCTTACCTCAAGACTTATGCTGCCGGTAAGGAAGTGAAACTGGGTGCCGACTTGACCAGTCTTACAGCAGACATGGGATTGAGCTTCGGTAAACTGACAGTTACTGCCGCTGCAACGGTTTCCGGTGACAAAACCCAACCAATGTGACTATCTTGTCAGTCAACAACCTTGATTATACAAATGGTGCGTTGACCGTAACAAATGGTTATATCCAGATTCCCGGCGAAGCACAAATTGGTGACGGTTCTACATTCATAAAAGGCACATCAACTAATTTAGTTGTCACAGATGGTAAGGTTGTAACCACCAACAAGGATAAGACTGGTGGTGCGAACGCTCTGGTTCAGTGGAATGCAACTGATTCTAAGTGGGAAAAACTCAATTAAGCATGAGATAATCCTCAACTGATTCATATAATTTAATTCCTGTCTGTACAGCCCCGCACTGTAACAGACAGGAATTTTATTTTGTGATACCCGTCCCCTCCTTCTCCCGGTATTATGTAATTTTAGCGCCCCTCTTTCCTCATTCTGTCCGATAAATCGTATCTTTGCCGTAGTATCAACCCGTTAAAGCCTCCAAGAACCATGAAATATCCCATCGGAATACAAAGTTTCAATCAAATCCGCGAAGACGGATATGTCTATGTTGACAAGACCGCCCTGGTCTACGACCTGGTGAAGAACGGAAAGGTTTACTTCCTCAGCCGCCCCCGGCGCTTCGGCAAGAGCCTGCTGGTGAGCACGCTGGAGTGCTACTTCCGTGGACAGAAGGAACTGTTCGACGGCCTTGCCATTGCCGGGTTGGAGAAGGAGTGGAACGAATATCCCGTCTTCCACATCGACTTCAACGGAGGGGACTATACGCAGCCCGACGTGCTGGAAAGGAAAATAGAAGGCTACCTCTCCACTTGGGAAGACGAGTACGGCAAGAATCCCAACTATTACAATGTCGATGACAGATTTAGTGAGCTGATTCGCCGTGCCAGCGAGCGTGCCGGCCGTCGTGCCGTGGTGCTGGTGGACGAGTACGACAAGCCCATCCTCGACGTGCTCGACACCGGTTACTACACCCGCACTTCCGAGGGCGAAAAGCTTCTTCTGGAGAACCGCCACCGTGACATCCTGAAGTCTTTCTACTCCACCTTCAAGTCCGCCGACCGCCACCTGCAGTTCGTGCTGCTGACGGGCGTCACCAAGTTCTCGCAGGTCAGCGTGTTCAGCGGCTTCAACCAACCCAAGGACATCAGCATGGACAACCGCTACGAGGCTCTCTGCGGCATCACCGGGCAGGAGATGCGCGAGTACTTTTCCGAACCCGTCACCGCCCTTGCCCGGAAGGACGGATGTAGCCCCGACGAGATGTGGGACCTCCTGCAACGGCAATACGACGGCTACCACTTCGGCACGGCCATGACCGACGTCTACAACCCCTTCAGCATCCTCAACGCCCTCGACATGCAGGAGCTGCGCGACTACTGGTTCGCCACCGGTACGCCCACCTACCTCATCCGCCTGCTTGCCCGCAGCAACGAGCACATCAACGAGCTGGCCGGGCGCTTCTACGACCCTGCCATGTTTGTGGACTACAAGGCCGACGTGGAGCGCCCCCTGCCCATGATTTACCAGAGCGGGTACCTCACCATCAAGGAGTACAACCGCCGTACGGGCAGCTTCCTGCTGGACTTCCCCAACAACGAGGTGCGCAAGGGCTTCCTCTCCCTGCTGGCCGCCAACTACCTGAAGCCTGCCTCGCGCGAGGTGGGCAGCTGGATACTGGATGCCGTCCTGATGCTGGACGAAGGGCATA
>NZ_BAKJ01000107.1 GCF_000614125.1 Bacteroides rodentium JCM 16496 | reverse complement strand
ATTTATGCTTTTCTTTTGTTTTATTTGCAAGGGAAACGAAAGTGTATAAGCTATGAAAACAAAAGAATTAATTCTTCAATCAGAAAGAAATCGAAAAAGATTAATTGAAATTATCTATAAAGCAAAAGCCGGACATATCGGTGGAGACTTGTCTTGCCTCAATGTTCTTACTGCTCTTTACTTTGATGTGATGAATGTAGATGCAGGTAACCC
This sequence comes from Bacteroides rodentium JCM 16496, assembly GCF_000614125.1. Taxonomy (GTDB): domain Bacteria; phylum Bacteroidota; class Bacteroidia; order Bacteroidales; family Bacteroidaceae; genus Bacteroides; species Bacteroides rodentium. Next base: position 4,601 of record NZ_BAKJ01000107.1, on the reverse strand, counting down.
TAAGGATAATTTGAGGGACCGTTTTATTTTGAGTAAGGGGCATTGTGTGGAGGCCTTGTATGTGACGCTGGAATCCAGAGGATTCATGGCTGAAGGCATTTTGGACACATTGGGGCAATATGGTTCCATTCTTTCGGGGCACCCCACTATCGGAGTTCCGGGTATTGAAGTGAATACTGGAGCCTTGGGACATGGCTTGTCTGTTGGAGTGGGTATAGCTATGGCAGCTAAAATGGATAAAAGGAATTATAAAACCTATGTGCTGATGGGGGACGGTGAGCAGGGTGAAGGTTCCATATACGAGGCTGCAATGGCTGCCCGGCAGTACAAGTTGGATAATTTGGTAGCTGTAATAGATCGTAATCATTTGCAGATTAGTGGAGATACGGAAGATGTGATGGGGATTGATGATATCCGTGACCGTTGGACGGCATTCGGTTGGGAGGTAAAGGATATGAATGGTGACGATATGGAAGACATTATTCGGACTTTCCGTTCCATTGATTATGCAAATCACCATCCTCATTTGTTGGTGGCTCATACGACAAAAGGCAAGGGAGTGTCTTTTATGGAGGGAGTGGCCAAATGGCATCATGGGGTTCCGAACAACGAGCAGTATGAACTGGCCATTCGGGAAATTTCAGAAAGGATAAAAAATTTAGAATATAATTGATATGATAGCTTGCAGAAAAAGTTTCACCGACACTTTGTTATCATTGGCCCGGATGGACAAAGATATTATTGCTGTGACAACGGATGCACGTGGCTCGGTGACGTTAAATGATTTTGCCAAAGAATTGCCACAGCAATTCGTGGAGTGTGGTATTGCGGAGCAGGATGCTGTAGGTATTTCAGCCGGGTTGGCTCATAGCGGAAAGAAAGTGTTTGTGTGTGGCCCGGCATGTTTTTATGTGGCTCGCAGTCTGGAACAGGTAAAGGTAGACTTGGCTTATAGTCAGAACAACGTAAAGATATTGGGAGTAAGTGGAGGGGTAGCTTACGGAGCTTTGGGGGCTACCATCATAGCTTGCATGATATTGCCGTGTTACGTACTTTCCCCGGTATGAATATTATGTTGCCTTGTGATGCCCGACAGACAAAAAAACTGGTTGAGTTTTTGATTGACTATCCTGAACCGGTTTATGTTCGTGTAGGACGTGCAGCAGTTCCTGATGTCTATGAGAACGATGATTTTGATTTTGCCATAGGTAAGGCAAACATGTTATTGGATGGGACGGACTTGACAATCATTGGAACCGGTGAAACCGTATACCATGCACGCCAGGCGGCTTTGGAGTTGCGTGAATATGGTATTTCAGTCCGGGTACTGGATATGTCCTTTATTAAACCTTGTGATGAGGAGGCTGTTTTGAAAGCTGCTTCTGAAACCGGTCGTATTATCACGGTTGAGGAGCATAGTCAGTATGGAGGCCTCGGAGCGATGGTAACTGAAATCATTTCCGAAAATCCCGTACCCGTGAAAATTTTGGGGATTCCTGACGAGAATGTGGTGCATGGGAGTTCTTCTGAAATCTTTGCCCATTATGGGTTGGATGCACCTGGTATCGTGAAAACTGCCCTTGACTTCCTTAAGTAAGAAATAATCAGCCTTTAATAATACCTAAAATGAAAAACTTGATAATTGCAATAGACCAAAGCACCTCGGCCACCAAGGCTATGCTGTTCAATGAGAGGTGTGAAATGCTGAGGCGTGTCAATGTCACTCACGAGCAATATTATCCCCGAACTGGATGGGTGGAGCATGATGTTGAAGAAATTTATCGGAATGTGCTGAAGGGCATTGCTGAGTTGGTCGAAGAGGAAGCGGCAGACAATATGTATTCGTTGGCTATCACTAATCAACGTGAGACGGTGGTTGTATGGAATAAACATACGGGTAAACCGGTATACAATGCTGTGGTATGGCAATGTATGCGTGGTGCTGATATCTGTAATGACTTGAAAAATAGAGGATACGGTGAGTTTGTACAGGTAAGAAGTGGTTTGTTGTTAGACCCCTATTTCTCGGCTAGTGGTGTGAAGTGGATACTTGACAATGTAGAGGGAGCCCGTCAGGCTGCTGATAATGGAGACTTATTGATGGGGACCATTGACACGTGGCTGATTTGGAAGTTGACTGATGGTAAACGTCATGTGACGGATTATACGAATGCTTCCAGGACCCTTTTATTGAATATTCATACGATGCAATGGGATAATGACTTATTGGAATTGTTTACCATACCCAAAATCATGATGCCGGAATTGTTGCCTTGTGACGCTGTTTTTGGAAAGACTACGGTGGGTGGGCTGTTCAAGAACCCTATTGTCATTGCTGGTGTATTAGGGGATTCTCATGGGGCACTGACTGCAGATGTGTTTTGAAGAGGGATTAGGTAAGGTCACTTATGGTACCGGCTCATCAGTAATGGTGAATATTGGCGAAAAGGCTGCTACAGCTCCTCGGGGATTGGTCACTTCCATCGGTTTTGCCGCACTTGGGAAAGTGTTCTATGCTTTTGAGGGAAATATTCATTGTACTGGTGGTACTATTAAGTGGTTGGAACAGAGATTGCAGATGATCGGTTCGCCCGATGAAGCAGAAAAACTGGCCATTACTGTGGAAGACAATGGAGGTGTGTATGTTGTACCGGCTTTTGCCGGGCTGGGTGCTCCTTGGTGGCAAGGGGATATAAAGGCGGCCATTTTAGGGATGACTTTAGGTACTGGGAAGTCACATGTTCTTAGGGCGGCGCTTGAATCCATAGCTTATCAAGTTAATGATTTAGTCAAAGCGATGACCACTCAGGCAGGTATAAAACTGAAAGAAGTCAGGGTTGACGGAGGACCTACAAAAAATAAATTTTTAATGCAGTTCCAGGCTGACTGTTTACGTGTACCGATCAATTGTTCGGATGTTGAGGAGGCCTCGGCGTTGGGAGCTGTTGTGATGAATGGAATGGCCCGCAAGATATGGACGAGTTTTGAACAAGTGGCCGTATTACGCCGGAGCCGCTACTGCATAGAACCGCAGGGTAACTTACCACTGATGGAGAAATGGTGTGAAGGCTGGCTGAAAGCAGTAAATCAATTAATCGGATAAATATCTTTTAAGTATAATTTTAACACCAACTATTTACGATGAAAAACAAGGAAAGAATGTGCTTCGGTATAATTATCGGCACCCGTGCTTATTTTAATTCAGAATTGGCCAAAGATGTTCGCAAACAGCTGTTGAAAACACTTGCAGACGAAGGCTATGACTATGTAATTTTACCTGAAGATGCTACTCCTACTGGCAGTAGCAGTATTGAAACCCGTGAAGACGGATTGAAGTGTGCCGAACTGTTCCGTCAAAATCGTGACCGTATTGACGGCATTATAGTATCTCTACCCAACTTTGGCTTTGAGATTGGAATAATCAATGCTATCAGTGTGGCTGATTTGAATGTTCCCATTTTAGTACAAGCTTGTGACGACGAGAATGACAAGGTGGACTTGGACAGCCGCCGTGATGCTTTCTGTGGTAAAATTTCTGTTTGCAATAATTTGTATCAATATGGTATTCCTTTTACAGATACTACACTACATACCTATTCTATATACTCTGAACTATTGGCTAAGGATATTAATAAGTTCGCTGGTATCTGTCGTGTGGTCAATGGTTTGCGCCATGCACGTATCGGTGCTATCGGTGCCCGTCCAGCCGGTTTTCAGACGGTACGTGCCAGTGAAAAACTGTTGCAGAAGAGTGGTATTACAGTCGTTCCAGTCGATCTTTCTGAAATACTCGGTGCTGCCCGTAAGATTGAGGATACAGATGTGGAACTGCTGAAGAAACTTGAAGAGATTAAGTGCTACGCAGTAGTTCCTAAAGAATACAGTGACAAGCTAGTGCTTCAGGCAAAGTTTGGCGTGGCTGTAGAACGGTGGCTTGAAGCCAATCAGATTGATGCTGTGGCTGTGCAGTGCTGGGACTCTTTGGAACAGAACTATGGTTGTGCAGCTTGTGTGACAATGAGTATGCTGGGTGAAAAACTACTACCTGCCGCTTGTGAGGTTGATATTGCCGGTGCTGTATCCATGTATGCTTTGACATTGGCAGCGCAAGGTCAATCGGCATTACTTGACTGGAACAATAATTTTGCGGAAGACCGGAATAAATGTGTGTGTACTCATTGCGGTAATTTCCCGAAATCGTTTGTCAGAAATGACTTAAAGCTTGGTACACTTGGCGTTCTGGGACGTACGCTAGGTAAGGTCAATACATTCGGTGCTGTATATGGCAAAGTGACTAAAGGTGATTTCACATTCTTCCGTATTTCCACTGATGATACTAAAGGCGTTATCAAGGCTTATTTGGGTACTGGTGAAATCACGGATGATCCGTATGGAATGGATGGATGTATAGCTGTTACCAAAGTGGATAACTTACAGATTTTGATGAAACATATTTGCAAGAATGGTTTTGAACATCATGTGGCTATGGTTCGTAATGATGTAAAGGATATTCTGAATGAGGCCATCGAGGGTTATTTGGGGTGGAATCTGTATGTGCATGAATAAATAGGTAGACACACGGTAAACAACAGAAAATAAAT
>NZ_BAKJ01000108.1 GCF_000614125.1 Bacteroides rodentium JCM 16496 | reverse complement strand
TTGAGTGACAGCAAGTATCACTACTACTTGAAGGACCATCAAGGTAACAATCGTGTTGTGATTAACCAGAGCGGAAGTGTGGAGGAAACTAACCACTATTATCCTTTCGGCGGTGTCTTTGCAAGTACTACGAATGTCCAGCCTTACAAGTATAATGGTAAGGAGTATGACACGAAGAAGGGTTTGAACTGGTATGATTATGGTGCGCGTCATTATGATGCAACGTTAGGACGGTTTACAACGGTTGATGTTTTATGTGACAAGCATTTCGAAATATCTCCTTATGCTTATTGTGGAAATGAGCCTATCGGTCGCATTGATCCGGATGGAAATGATTGGCGTGTACAAACCCATTACAATCGTGAAACAGATAAGATAGAATATCAAATCACAGTAAGAGCGGCTTTAATAAATAATTCCAGCAATAAGAAACTTGATATTAAGACTTTGGCTGGGCAAATAGTAGAGCAAGTGAATACTGCATATACAATTTCAGATGACAGCTTTGTCTCGACTATGGATATGCGATTGAGAGTTGTCGATTCGGTGGATGATATAAAGGATAATGAACATGTTTTCCAGATAGTTGACCAAAGTAAGTTAACAAAAACTTCCGGTAGTGTAGTTATGGCTGAAACCTATGGAAACAGTCTGGATATAAAAATCGGAACGAAAGCGGTTTCCAATATGCTGAACAATGATGATAATCGGACTTTCGCCCATGAACTTGGTCATTCAGGAGGACTGGGACATACGATGGATGTGGAAAACTTGATGACACAGAAAAAAGCTATTCAGAAACTTGATGGAGATTACCTTAAGGCAACTCAGTTGAATCATTCTCAGATACGGACAGTCCGAGATAATTACATCCATAACAAGTTGAATAGGCATATTCCAAACTGGAGACAAAAACTTAAAAGGAGGCAGTAACATGAAAACGCGTATATTTATTTGTATAATCATGCTTGCCATGCTGGTGGGGTGCATTGGGAATTCAACCTCAAAGAAGGATTTTATGATTCGGGTAGATACTGGTTATAAAGAACGTACCGGTAAAGATTATATCCAATGTTGGGTGAATGACAGCCTTGTTTTTAATGGACTGTATGTGAACAAGACGGATGATCAAATATTGGACTACCATGAGGACTGGCTTGGAATGGAAATTACTCGCTTTGACAAGAGCGGATATGATAGCTTAAAAATAAAAATACGTGTCACATCTTTGGATACTGTATTATATTGTGGAAAAAGGGTCATAGACAGTACGTTCCAATATCGGATTGATAATATTCCCAATATTGTAATTTCATGTAGTTCCAGCGCTGGTATTTTGTTGTGGGATACTTTACGCACACCTGATTATTTTTGGCTCGAATATTGATATATAAGAATCTTTGATTAGATAAACTAAATGATTCCCTGCTTATGTCATTGGATGTCAGCAGGGAATTTCATATAGTATTTCTATGATAAGATTTTCTATCTGTGGCTACAAGTTCACCTACGGGCTGTAGAGGATTTTGAACGCTACCTACGGAGAAATTACCAGCATCAGTACGAACGCCAGCCGTTTCAGCAAGAATGTAACCGGCTATGACAAAATAGCAGCATCAAGACCCTACAACGCAACGGACAAACCGCTGTCTTTGCATACGGCCTGATTGATAACCTGACTTATACGCTGAACGGTAATCAGTTGCCCCATGTGGACGATGCTGTAACGACTTCTGCCTACAACGGCGGCTTCAAGTTCAAGGACGGCGTGAAGCAGGTAAATGAATACACTTACGATGCCAACGGGAATTTAACTAAAGATTTAAATAAGGGAATCACCAACATATCGTATAATTGTTTAAATTTGCCCAGTGTGGTGACGTTCAGTGACGGCAGTACCATCACCTATACTTATGCAGCCGACGGCACAAAGCTGAAAACGGCTCATAAGATAGGAAGTGCCACCACCACGACGGATTACTGTGGAAATGTGGTCTATGAAAACGGAGTCCAGAAGCTGCTTCTTATCGAAGAGGGTTATGTTACACTGAGCGCAGCAAGTATCACTACTACTTGAAAGACCATCAAGGTAACAATCGTGTCGTGATTAACCAGGGCGGAAGTGTAGAGGAAACTAACCACTATTATCCTTTCGGTGGTGTCTTTGCAAGTACTACGAATGTCCAGCCTTACAAGTATAACGGTAAGGAGTTTGACACGAAGAAGGGTTTGAACTGGTATGATTACGGAGCACGTCATTACGATGTTACGTTAGAGAGGTTTACGACAGTTGACCCTTCTGCCGAAAATTATTTCAATTCCAGCCCTTATGCTTATTGCGGGAATAGTCCTATTAATCGGATTGACCCTGACGGGATGGACTGGTATGAAAATACCAATGGCGACTTGCGCTGGCAGGAAGGCAGTGAGACTCTGGAAGGTTACACCAACATCGGTTCTTGTGCTTCTATCCGGTTCGGCAATGACAGCTATCTGAATTTCTATCAGAACGGTGGTGTAAAGGCCAACCAGGCAGTCAACGCTTTCGACCTGATAGCTTCGGACGGCAAGCTTCAGAACTTGTTTTTGGGAAAGGACAGTCCTCTGTCTGAAGATTCCAAGTCTTCCTTGTTCAACTCCTTGAACAGCCGTTCCCTGGATGCCATTGCCAGACCGATAGGTGAAGCTGTGGTCGGCTTGGGAGCAGGGGAGTTGGGCGGTGCCCTGCTGGGAAAGGCTGTCGGCTGGGCTGTAGGAAAAGTGGCGAAATCTGTAGTGGCTGAGGTCAATACTATTAAAAGCATTGAAACTGCTAATGGTATTAGTGTAGCAGGATTTACAAAACACGGGGTTCATCGTGCTATTGAAAGGGGAGTAAACTCTGATGCTGTGTTAGATGCTTTGAAAAATCCTTTAAAAATAGGTAGTATAGTTGTGGATCAGTCAGGAAGACAAAGCCAACGCTTTGTTGGTAGATATTGTGAAGTTGTTGTAAACCCTGGGACTGGAAAAATAGTTTCTATAAATCCAACTTCTTCTGCTAAGGCAGCTAAACTTTTAAAACAAGTAGGAAAATGAAATTAAGATTGAGCGACAAATTGTTTGATTATTTAGATTATAATTGGTGTAAAGAGCATGATGGCTCATGTTTTGAACAATTTCGCAAAAATAGAGCTGCTAATATTGTCGTGATAGAGATGGATGAAGATATGGCAGACTTGATATATGATTGGGCTAATGAGCAGTTATGCCTGAAGGGATTCGATGATAATTATGAGTTAAATAATGAAGGTAAAATCTTGGAAGAGATTAGTGACTTGTTTTTAATAAAATAATTTCCCGTCGCAGCGGATGTTATCCATCTGTTGCTTCTGAGTCTTCGAATGATTCCCTGCTTATGTCCCCGGATGCAAGCAGGGAATCTACGTTTCTACCCATCTGCCGCTTCTGAATATTCAGGCACCTCTTCCTACCGCTACGAGTATGACAGTTTCGGTCGTTGCTCCAAGAAGTGGCTTCCGGGAGCCGGTAGTACGGACTATACAGAACACGTCTACGACCTTGCCAGCAGTATCCTCTCCCTGCTTGGCGGTACGGGTAAGGTATATGTTGCCAACCATTATGACGTCAAAGGGAGGGTGACACGTACCGCCCGTTCGCAGCCGGACTTCTGCCTCAAGCAGGAGACTGCCTACACCTTTACGGGGAATCCTCAGACCGTAAACGAATGGCGCTACAAGAACGGTACGCCTACCGTAAGCGGGAAATATACCTATGCCTACGACTCGTGCGACCGCCCGGAAAGCGTGAAGTTTGACCTGAACCACAGCGGGACATCCATCACACTGGCAGCCTACACGTATGACAAGTTCGGCAGGCTCCAAAGCTGGGAGTTCCATGGCGCAAGTGCTGACAAGCTGACCTACGCCTACAACCTCCGCGGCTGGCTGACGGGTATCAGCGGAAGTAAGTTCACCCAGACTTTGTATTACAATACCGGCACCGGTGCTGCTAAGTACAACGGCAGCATCAGCAGCATGACGTGGAAGGCCGGGGATGAAAGCACCGTCCGCGGCTACAAGTTCACCTACGACGGAC
>NZ_BAKJ01000109.1 GCF_000614125.1 Bacteroides rodentium JCM 16496 | reverse complement strand
GCGGGGCTATGAAAGGGATTTATACCTTATTATATAGGTAGCACGGCGGTCGGTTGCACTTTATTATATAAGGCAAAAACATTCACTCGGAAAATAATAAGATGCCGCATGAAAGTATATAAGTATGGGAACGAATAGGCATACAAGCTTTAAACATACCGAGTATGGGAGCAAATAGGTATATAAGCTTTAAACATACCAGGCATGTGAGCAAATAGCTTATAAGCTGGAAACCATACAAGACAAGAAGAGAAACAACAATTTATATTATTAACAACTAATTTTTTTTACGATTATGAAAATGGAAAAAGAAATGAAGTACGAAGCTCCGGAGGTGGAAGTGCTGGAAGTGGAAGTAGAACTGGGATTCGTTGAATCCAATGGAGACCAAAACGAACCGGGTCCGGTAGTTCCTTGAGAAGGTTAATTGCTGAGATGCAAAACGCATGAATTGAATATTAATTAATATTATTGAAAGAAATGAGAACAAAGCAATTATTGATGGCTTTGGCCCTGCCTGCAGTCTTTGTGGCTTGCCAAGACCAAGATGTTGTTTCTACACCTAATGGCAGTGTAGAAGGACAATTCGTTAATTTAGGAAAGGGATTCACCCTTATCGGTGGCACTGAAAACGATGCTACGACAAGAGGACAATGGACTTCCGGAGATGATGGAGTTAGATTCGTATGGCAACCTGTTGCTACAACGGCAGGGGGTACTACATACACTCCTGACCAGATAGGTCTGGCCTGGACAGGTGTATGCCTGGACAAGGAAGGTAATGTAAATGTTGACGGAAGCGCCGTTACCGCAGTGGATGACCGGGTGTTCACTAACTACAAGTTCAGCCACTTCGGTTGGAAAATCAACGGAACAGAACCGACGGTGGACGAATGTACCGGTGAACTTAAAGCAGGCACATTTGCACCGGTGAATGGATACACTGACCAGACCAATACACTGGCCGGAGCATATTCTACCACTACAGGTGACATGGAGTATGCCGCAACACCTGGTGCCATAACAGCATGGCCCGGATATACTAAGACAGACGGTGAAACCAATGGTAGCGAAGGTTTGTTCAACACGAACAACTCCACTGTTTACGCGGGAAAATATATCGTGTATTCTCCTTATGACGCAAAGAATACCTCCAACTACATCATCGCTACTTCTAAAGAGGAATTTGCAATATCCGATTTCCAGGCAGAGGCAACAAGAGCCAAGACTATGGAAGAGTTTACCAATGAAATCTTCAAATATGGTTTTACTACTATCCAGGAAGGCGGTGACAGAACAACCAAATTCGCAACAGAGAACTTGAACGGTTATGTAGGTATCAAGCTGAAAAGCAAATCCGGCGATAACACAATCAAGAAAGTTATCCTTTACGATGCAACCGGCAAGAACCTGCTTACCAAGGTTGGTTTGAGCGCAAAAGGCATCTACGCAGGACAGTCCGGAAAGAATTTGTACATGGACAATGCAAAGGTGACAAAAGAGTATACAGAAACCATTACGGCAACTATTGGCGGTGGAAACGGAACGGCTGTGGCAGATGATGCTTATTCTTATATAACCATACCCGTATTGCCTACCGAGGCTGCTATCTCTTCATTGAAGGTAATCCTGATTAATGAAAATAACCTGGCTGTAGAGACGGAAATCAAAAACATCACCATCGAGCGTAACGCATACGCCACAGGTAGCTGGATTGACTTCAAAGACATTGACTTCACCAACGCTCCTTATCTGGCTACGGACCTGACTTCTCTGGACGCTGCGTGAGAGCTGCAAATGTTTCAGGTAATTCTGCAAAAGACATGTCTATCCGTCTGTTGGGTAATGCCACCTTGACGGCTGACTACACACTTCCCACAATGGCTGCTAAATCCATCACTATCGAAGGCGGAAAGATTATTGTGCCGGATGCTGCGGGATCTAGTGCATCTGATGCAATTGTGTTGTCCGTTGGTGACGGTTATACTATCAACAGCAACATCGACGTACTGCAGTCTTGCTGCAAAGACTTTGGTGGCGAACTGGCTGTGACAGGTGCCGCTACTTTGGGCGGTGTTATCAACATTGGCGCAGCAGAAGCTGTGGAAGATGCTGCACACGAAGCTAAATTGAACTTCAATGGAGAAAAAACAGTGAGCACGCTGACCGGAACTATCAACAACTATGGCAAGGCGGTTATCGCTAAGGCAACAACAACCGATGCCGCTTCACACCAGGTGACGGTAGATGGCGGTACTATCAACAACTACGACAGCTTTGTTATCGAAACAACAGGTGATGTAAAAAAACAAGACGCCAAACTGTTCGTGGAAACCGGTGCATTGAACAATGCTGAAAGCGCAGAAATGACCGTGGCAGGTGTACTTGCTGTAGGCAACTCTGCAACAGCCAGCAACAATGGTATCGTTGTAGATAAGATTTCGAGCCAGGTGACAGGTAATATCCAGAAATTAGGCGTGGCTCCCGGACAATATGTGTCGGAAGTTGACAACCCGGGTAACCGCTTTGAGGCAGCTCTTTACTATCGTCCTACTACAACTGTAAGATTTGTAAATACTGATAGTAGTGATAAACCTTACGACCTGAACAAATTGAATGACAGCAAACTGAAGGCAAGTATCACTACTTATGAAGTGAATGCTGCAAAGGCAATAACCTTCAACTCTGGAGCAAACACCGACATTGCAGTAAAAATGAAGAACTTGATTGTCAAGAGTGCATTGGGTGTTACGGCTGCAAAGGACGGTAAAACTAACTACATGACATTGGCCGTTGAAAACTTGAATGTAGAAGCTGCTGTAACTTTCAGTGATGTAGCTGACAATACGAAAGCTATTTTGAAGGGAACAAATGTGACTGTAAAAGCAGGCGGTTCTGTAGCAATGGGCAAATTTAACCGCTCTGAAATAGCAACTTTGCTTGTGAACGCAAATGAAGGTCAGAAAAACGCAGGTGCAATCACTTTCAATTTCAGCAGCCAGACTTTGATCTCCAAAAACATTACAGTAAATGGTACGGCGGATATTCTGCAGGCTACCGGGTCTACCAGTACTGATGTTGCCGGTGATGTATGGCTTCTTGAAGGCGCTACTTCTGTGGGCGATGGTAATTGGTTGCATGGTATTCCGACTCCATGGGCAAATTAATGTCGATGGACCGGACCCTATAGCCTGAAAGACTGTAGACTGAATCCTATATGCTGAATCCCCGTCCGGAGCATCCTGTACGATGCGCGGACGGGGATTCTTCTTTTATCCCTTTCGCACCTCGGACTTCTCCCGCTCTGCGGCTTCTCTTGCTCCCGGAACTACAGATGACATCACCGTACCCTGATTGGCACAATCGCCTGTCCCGTCCTGTGTCCTGATGTCCGCTCAATTGTAAAGAAACACCTTGCCGCCTTTCTGCTTCTCGTAGTTCAGAAACCTGTGCAGGAGGGAAAACGACCCTTTGATACCACAAAAGTGGCATATCGCCGCACGACATTTCACAATGTCGGCGAATTATTTTCGGCAACAGTCATACGGCGCTTTCTTTTATAAACTATAAAAAAATCAAAACAGTTTCTAAGTAGATGTTGAAATTTAGTTTTATCATAATCATAGTAGTATCTTAAATTCCCCTCCTCCCCGGAGGGTGTCAAAATGCTGACACAACCTCTTCTCTATTGTTCGCCCAGCACGCACATATTCTAACGGGGGTAGTCCCCAGTGTGCCCCCGTTATCCGGCAGAACCATAAACAGACTTCCTTCCCGATGCATCATCCACGATGTACGGGTGGGGAGTCTCTTTGTAAGCATAGGTGCGGGTATCTTGTTTATCAGCCTCTCCATACTGCAAGCTTTCCGCATCCCTTTTGCAGTGACACTGCAAAGTGATGGCAACATGGCAAAGTAATAGTCCCCCCATAAACCGCTTGCGGCGGCACTGCAGGAAACTTGCAGTGCCG
>NZ_BAKJ01000110.1 GCF_000614125.1 Bacteroides rodentium JCM 16496 | reverse complement strand
GCGGGGCTATGCGCAGGTTTTACACCTTTATATAAAGGCAGTCAGACGACCGATTACACCTTGTCATATATAGGAACTCCCGGATGGCAAGCAAGAAACAGATAGGTGGATGTGTGGTACAAGCACTTGCTATAGCAAGCAAATAGGCGCATGATACATCTGTATAGCGAAAAAACGAGAAGAAAAACAATATTATATTATTAACAACTAATTTTTTTACGATTATGAAGATGGAAAAAGAGATGAAGTATGAAGCTCCGGATGTAGAAGTTTTGGAGTTCATGGTAGAAGCCGGGTTCGCAGGTTCGGGGGCTACTGATGGAAGTAATCAAGGTATCCCTGATGTGCCTGAAGATTTCTAACGAATAATGTATTATTAATAATTAAACATTTTAAGATGAAAACAAAACTAATTTTAGCTGCAATGGTGCTTCCTGCGCTATTCACAGCTTGCTCGAATGAAGAGTTTGCAGATGAAACTTCTTCGCCCGTCAACAAAGCTGGCTTGATTGAAGTAGGGAAAGATTTCTCTATCGCTGCTGTTAGAGGAAATCAGGCCGATACTCGCTCGTCTTGGTATCTCGATCCTGGATTGTTCTTCAAGTGGCTGCCTACTCCTGCCACAACTGGTGGCAATTCCACTATCACTAGCAGTGCTACTGCTGTAAATGCTCCTGAAATCGGCCTTTGCTGGACCGGCGAGGGACTGGCAACTGTGTCGGATGTAGTTTATACCAATTATAAGTTCATCCATAATGGATGGTTGGCTACGGATGAAGCTGCCGCTGATTTTGATAAATGCGACCCTGCCAAATTAAATAATGGTTGGCTTTATTCGGAAGCAACTGCTTACACTGGTACTGGGTCAGCAGGTGAACAGGCTAATTATGGCATAACGGTATCTACCAAAGGTGCATTCACCACTCCCAATTTCAAATCCGGTGTATTTAAGACAGAAAATTCCACAATGTTCGAGGGTGATTACATCGTGTACTACCCCTATAACAAGAACTTCTGCCAGACAGCTGCCATTCCGGCAACTTCATCGTTGACTTTCAGCGGTGTACAGGAAGGTGCTGACGGTCTTAATGACCCTGTTTTCGGCAACAGTACATTTGCTTATGGTAAACTGAGTATCACTAAGGGAGGGACTCAAGCCAGCGGCTTTGGCCTTGAAAATCTTTCAAGCCTCCTGAGTGTACAACTCATTGCAGCGGATGCAACAGCTGTGGCTGGTTTGAGTCAAATTGCAGTCTATAAGGTTGTCTTGTTCAATGAAGCCGGTTTTGTGAAATCGGTTGATTTGAGTGCCAAGTCTATCAAGGAAGGCAAGAAAGGCCAGGACCTCTATTGCGGCAATAAGGTGACAAACAAGACCATCGTTGCCGATTTGGCTGCTAATGGTACTATCACAGCGACCGCCTTGAAGTATTATATGCCTGTTTTGCCTTGTGACGTAAAGAACCTCAAGCTGTTGGTATATGCCACTGAAACTGGTACTGAAAAAGTTGCTTTCGTCAATGCTGCCCTCTCTACGGGTGCTGTAAAGATTGGTGCGGCTGAAGCTGCTACAGTAAAAGCACAACTGACCGCCGATGATTTCAAGACTAATGTTTATTATGCTGTTGACGATGCATCTCTGGGTAATGCAATCGCTGCATGCACAGGCTTGTCTTCCACAAACACGGCCGAGATTAATATCATTGGTGACATCGAGTTGGAAAATGATTGCACCGTTCCTGGATATGTAACAGTGAAAGGTGACGGCATCATCGTTCCCGAAGATAAGACTTTGACTTTGGGTGACAACTCGACTATGAATTCCAATATCACAGTGAAAGGAATGACTTGCTGCGGAAATGCTTCCAATGGAGGTAAACTGGTTGTAAATGCGGCTACCATCAACTCTGACGTTGTCATTGAAGACAAAGCCGCTGATGCTGCCACTACTGCTAAAGCGGGTGAATTGGAATTTGCTGCAGACAAGACCAGCACTGTAACCGGCTCTATTACCAACAAGGGTATTGCTACAGTCGTAAAACCCTCTGCCAATAACAATAAGACATTGGTGAACCTGAGCGGAACATTCAATAATGAAGGCAAGTTGACGATTGAGACTTTTGGTAACAATGCTGACGACACAAAACTTTATGTCAAAGAAGCAGGAACATTCAACAATGCCGGAACAACTACAGTACAAGGTGTGCTTGCTATTGCCGGTACAGCAACCAATGATGGTGAGATTACCGATAAGGTTTCCAGCCAGGTAACCGGTAACATCACTTCCTTGAGTTCTCCGGGTGAATACATTTCTGAGGTAGACAATAATGGTGCCCGCTTTGACGCAGCCTTGAAGGAACGTCCTACTACCATTGTGAAGTTTGTAGGTGCGGCTACGAGCTATGAAATGAAGAAAATTGCTACAGCCACAGCTCCTATCAAGAAATATGTAGTAGAGGCTACTGGTGTAAAAACAACTTTTATCAGTGCCGCAACAGAAGCTGCCGTCACTGCTACCTTGCCGGCTTTGGATGTAAATAGCGAGCTGGAAATCACCATAGGAACAGCTGCTGACAAAATGCTGAAACTGGTAGTGACAGGCGAAATGAATGTCAATGCGACAACTACTGTTACTGCTTCTCCAGACCGCGATACAGAAGTATTGAATGTAGGTACGCTGAATGTGAAGTTGGCTTCTCCTGCTATATTGACCATGAGCAGTAAAGTGAACAGCACAATCGGTAACTTGAATATCGCCAGCACGAGTGACAATACACCGGTTGTTGCCAAATTCTCTGCCAACAGCATTACCACAGCAGATAAGATTGTAGTAGACAAGAGTGCAAGAGCCGAGATTGTGACAGCTACTGGAGCTGGTTCTTCTGATGTTGCCGGTATAGTATGGTACAAGACTTCTTCTGTTGGCACCGATTACTGGAAAAACGGTATCCCGACCAAGAAATAATCCGGATAGCTGAAGAGGAATAGGCAAAAGCATCATGCTTTGTTAGTCCTATAAATGTATGGAGAAAGGGGATGTGCCGAGATTGAGGCATGTCCCCTTTCCTTATGCACAAAGTTCTCCACGTGATACATTAGGCGGCTCGGCTTGTGGACTTCCGCAAGTAACCTTTCTCATGGCTCTTTCATCTAACTCCTTTAAAAGAAAGAGTCATACGGATATTTCATCCTTTTGTGTATCGCCCTATCCATCGGGGGGGGCTGCTGAAACTTCCATAACTGTTTGTCGCATCTATATATCCGGCATGTTCCATCTATAGATGCAATAGCCGTGTCTATGCAATTTCAACATGACCCAGTAAAGGTTTACAGCCGTCAAGTTGAGCTATGCAGTGCCCACCCCAAGCTTCTGCATCAGTCATCCTATCTATTTCCCGTTTAAATATCTTTCAGCATAAATCACTGTCAACCGGTCGCTTTTCATAAAGCTGAAGGATATGAAGCCTAGTTTGCTTAATTCATACTCAGAAATAAAGTTGCAAGGAGTAAAGCCGATTTGCAAGCTGATAACCCCTTTAAATGGAAAAGCCGTAATTTTGGGGGCATCATAGGCAGGGATTTTTGTTTTTCCCCGTCCAACTTTTCTTTATTTGTCCTTTTCTCCGTACATTTGTCATTGCAACAATGCAACAGACCCCAAAAAGAAGAAGGAGAAGACATTATGAAATATCCCATCGGAATACAGAGCTTCGACGTGATTCGTGAAGACGGATATGTCTACGTGGACAAGACA
>NZ_BAKJ01000111.1 GCF_000614125.1 Bacteroides rodentium JCM 16496 | reverse complement strand
TTCAAATATATCCTCTGCTTGCCGACCTCTATGTGCATCTGCATTGCTACATGTTCAAATCTGTCAATGTAGCCTTGGCGTATATTTTTCAAATCATGGTTACCCATAATCAGATATATCTTGCCGTTCAATCTGTCAAGCATTTTAGTCCATTCTGCTGAACCGCCAAGACAAAAATCACCCAAGTGAAAAACAATATCATCCTGACCGACTGTATTATTCCAATTGGAGATGATAGTTTCATTCATCACTTCCACATCCTTAAACGGTCTGTTACAGAAGCGAATGATATTTTCGTGATAAAAGTGGGTGTCTGATGTAAAGAACACCTTTCTGCCATCAAATTTATAATTCATTTCTTCTCAATTTATGTGCATCACTGCACGTTAATAATCAAGTTATCAGTACCCATCAGACGGAAAAGACAGAGGAGCATCACAAAGACAACTGCCACAGATGGGTATAAAATAAAAGTAGTTGGAAAGTTTGGTAAGGACTCTCCAACTACTTTTGTTTCTATTCTAATTTAAAGCACTATAATATGTACCTTATTACAGTGTTCGTTGGAAAGTATTTACAATACGAGGTTCAATGCCGGAAACATGAACACTCAACACAGACTCAAGGCATTTATTGCCCCAAATTGTGACTATTGGTAATATGTTCATTCTATTTCTCTGCACTGTTAGTTTTTATATTGTTTCAAAATCGATGCAAAATTAGCAAATATATTTCATATCCGACATCACTTCCTGAGAAAATCCACATTCCACTTTTGCCTATATGTAAAAACTGAACCTATGCTATAAATACACAGATTCAGTTCCTATTCATTTAGCTACTCCATTGATTCCCTAATAATCCGTTGAGTTTCTTTTTTGTACTCCTTACGGTCATATTCCACACCTCTGCACATCCAGCAACTACACGGAGTTCCCGTAGTCTTGTAAACTTGCGCCCATTTGTCTTTAGCCAACTCAAACCAATGAGGATGTTCATAATGGCTTCCATCCTCACGGATGATACAATGCCCGTAAGCAGCATAAAGAATCATGCGAGCCTTAAATACACGTGCCATTTGTTGGCGTCTCCAAAATTTGTTTCTTTTGTCCATCGTCTCTTTCTATTAAAGTTAGGATGAACAATGATGTTACTTTTGAAAGACTTAATGTATCCATAGCGCAATATCTCTAATTTATAAAATCAACAATTATCTATCACTCTTCGTTTTACAGCTCGATTTTAACCTCTCCAGATTAAAGAGATTCATCGTCTTCTTCCTCCTCAAACCCTTCGGATGCATTAGCTATCAATGCTTTTCCTATCTCCATCTGTAAGAATTTGGGAAGACGGAGCAATTTTGCCATAAGCTGACTATAAGTGAATTCCATTTTAACATCAAGTATGGGTTCTTCTTCAATACTCGTGTCAATTTTCTCAACGGTATCAGCATCTTCAAGAAATTCAGAAAAACTTGGTTCTTCAGGCCAATTTTCTATTGTTCCATCATTGTTGATTCTTAAACGGATATAATCGCCACAATCTGTTGTCTCCGGTATTAATCCGTTAGGTACATAATCAGCTATTTTACATATAACCTTTTTATCTTTATCAAGCAAGAAATATGTTCCACTATCACATACTTTGGCTTGAAGATACATATCTCCGTATTCCGGCTCCCAATTCAAAAGTTTATGAGTCTTCAAATTGATTATCCCCGACCACATTCCTTTAGAAACCAATGGGTATTTGTTTTCGTATAGTTCACCCATCCATGCATCGGTATAACTACTCATTTCCTCATCATACGGAAAGTATATCATAAGGTAGTGGGCTACCTCGTTCAAATTTTGTTCTCCGATTCCAACTAATATCTGCTTTGCCATAATCTATAAAATTAAATAGTAGTCAATAAACTTAAATCCACATCAGGAATGATAGCATCCGCAATCTTGTCCTTAACAAGAAATCCCATATATAGCGGAATGGTTAGCACCTCTCCCTCACGTCCTACATTATATTGTCCCAACTTGATTGCATTCTTGACATGATACACATCCTTGTTCTTCAAAACCGTAGTCATGCTTTTTGCCTTGCCGGACTTTGCCTTGATTTCAAGGATTACGCATTCGCCTTTGAATCTCACCAAGAAGTCCAGTTCAAGCCCACTATCTTTATGGAAGTAGTATAGTTTTTGCCCAGACTTACATAAGAAGTCAGCCATAAGATTCTCAAAAATAGCACCTTTGTATCCAAGAAGATTACCTTTTAAAATATCTGCCTGTGTACCATAATCAAGCATTGCCATAAGAACACCTATATCGTAGTATATACCTTAAAGCATTCTTTGATGGAATTGCCTTCTAACGGCAATTCCGTAATTTGTGTATTATAACATCTACGGACTATACCAGCATCCTCCAACCATTGAATACTACCGATATATTGTGAAGCTCTTCCTCCCTTCTTGACTACGGAATACTGGAATTTCTTATTCTCCTTAGCCAACTGTTTAGGTATGGATTCAAAACATTCCCGAATATGGGGTTTGTCTGCATCGTCCGCATACTTCACCATATCTTCTTCATATTCAGCAATAAGATTGCGCTGCACCTTATATATAAGTTCGATGTTCTTCGTTTCAAGGAAACAGTTCACCACTTCAGGCAGCCCCCCGACAATGACATATCTGTACAAGAGTTCCATCATTGCCTTATGAATCCCCTCTGGAACTGTTTGTTCATTCTCAAAGCATGATTTGACAGAATCAATAACCGCATCGCTAATTCCGTTTGCCCATAAAAACTCTTCAAAATCCAATGGGTACATATCAATCACGGTCTCATACCCAACGGGAACGGAATCCTGTCCTTCCTCCTCGTTCTTCTTCTTTTTATTCTTACCGTAGCCTTTCACTCCTAAAAGTGAGCCTGTGGCAATAACATCAAAGCGACCGTCTATATGAAATGACTTCAAGGCTGTCCTTGCCTCCTTACATTCTTGAATCTCGTCAAGTATAATACATGTTTTTCCGCTGATGAAACGACTGCCCGGAATCAAAGCCGAAAGGTTAAGAATAATGGTATCGACATCTATATTGCCTGCAAAAGCAGATTTTTTGTCGGGTTCGAGAATGAAGTTCATATAAACCACACTCTCATAATTCTCCTCTGCGAATTTCCGAACAATGTATGTCTTTCCACATTGACGAATACCCTTTATCACAAGAGGCTTTTTATCCTCTGACTTTTTCCAATCGACTAAATATGTCTCTATTTTTCTTTTTAGCATAATATGAACTTCTTCTTCCGAACGCAAAAATACATTTTTTTCAAGCGAAAAACCAAATATAATCACACTTTTCAGAATGAATAATTCGTACACTACAACATTTTTTCCAAACGAAAATTGCCTATATCAGCACATTTTTTCCAAGCAAATTAGAAAAATCCCTGTA
>NZ_BAKJ01000112.1 GCF_000614125.1 Bacteroides rodentium JCM 16496 | reverse complement strand
ATGTCCGGACAGCAGGTTGGAGCAATGCTTGCAGACAAGTGAAAGAAGCGTTTCTTATAACTTACTATATAGCAATGAACGCCTGCAAGGGTTCCCCTAAAGGAACGGATAACGAACGAAACAGGAACATTTATATTATTATTAACAACTAATTTCACGATTATGAAAATGGAAAAAGAAATGAAGTATGAAGCTCCGGCAGTGGAAGTGCTGGAAGTAGAAATCGAACAAGGATTTGCAGGAAGTGGTGGTACTCCTTCTGAAGAGCAAGGTAGTGACATGCCCCCAACGCCGTTTTAAGTAAAGGTATTATTGATGCTTTGAAGAATAATAATTGATAGATTAAAAGTAATAAGAAATGAAAGTAAAACATTTATTTTATGCGACAGCTTGCTTGATGGCTCTTGCCGCATGTAACAACGAGGAATTTCCGACAAGCGAATCTTCGTTCGATGGAAAAGGCGAACTTGTGCAACTGAATGGTGCTGCTATTGCTTTGACAAAGGGCGAAGCTCAAACACGTGCTATTGATGCGGATGGAAAATTCCAATGGATGCCATCGGGAACACTGGGACAGGATGAGATACCTGAAAAGATAGGTTTATGCTGGACCGGTGTGAATAATGTCAATCCGGACAAGGCACCGGCTACGGCTACGGGAAGTATGGTGTACACCAACTATGAGTTTGTACAGGCTGGCTGGCTTTATGAAGGTGAAAAAGCACCGCAATTGAATCCATGTACTCCGTACAATGTGAAGAACGGTGAATATAATACTGCCGCAAACATTGGTAGCGATGGTACAACTGCCACAATTGAAAACTCAACTTATAAAGCGACAGAAGCGGACAAGACGCTGAGCCTAAAGACCGGTTTCTTTAACACTAAAAATACAGCCATCTATTCCGGTGAATATATCGTTTACTATCCGTATAATGAAGAATTCTTTGATTCTCCGATTGTAGCCTCTGCTCCACGGGCGGTTGAATTGGCTCCGGATGCAACGAATAAATTTGCTGCCGTATCAGAATACGGCTTCAATGTAGGATATGCAGGTGACTTCCAGGGCGGACAACTCTCTGATGCGTTTGTTACAAATACATTGTCCGGTGCCGCTTATATCGGTATTAAGAATACAGGTACTACTGATGTGAAACTTAACCAAGTTATCTTGTATGCAGCCGGTGCAAACGACAATTTTGTTATCAGACAGGAATTGGACGCAAAGGCTATCAAGGCTGCAAATAATGTGGCTGCCAATGTTGGCACAAACTTCTATCTTGGCCAACCCAAGGAAACAAGCAAGACGATTGTGACTACCTATTCAAGCGTAAAAACTCTTACTGCAAGTACTGCCGACCCGTCTTACGTGGTTCTTCCCGTACTTCCTGCAACAATCTCCGACCTTAAGATTTTATTGGTAGACGAGAATAGCAAGGTAGCCATTGTGGATTGCGGAAAGCAAGAAATCAAAGCCTTGGCAAGTGGTGACTACTCTGTAAAGAAACTTGTTGATTTGAAAGATGTAGAATTCAAGACTGATTATATCGTAACAGATGCGGCTTCTTTGGCATCAGTGCTTACTGCTGTAAGTGCATTGCAGGACGTTTCTGAAACTAATCCTATCAAAGTACAGGTTATCGGAGATGTTACTTTGAATGCAACAACAACTATAGGTGACGCGGATTTCTACAAATTTGTAACATTTGAAGGTGGCAAGATTATCGTTCCTGCAGACAAGACATTGACTATAGCCAAAGGAACAACGGTTAATACTGATATTGACGTAATGGACAAAGGCTGCTGTGGCACTGCTGACGGTAAGTTGATTGCTGAAACTGCAACCTTGGGTGGTGTAATCAATAACCGCGGTGACATCGAAGTGGGTGACGGCTCAGCTGCCAACCTTGTGGTAATGAACGATGCGACCCTGAACAACTTGAAAGGTACGGAAACCATTCGTGGCGCAAAGACAGAATACGAAGGAAGCATCCTTGTAAAAGCCAAAACTACATTGACACTGAACGGTACGAGCAGCATTCTGAATGAAGGAACGATGATGACGAAAGGTACGGGTAAATCGGCAGAAGATGGTACTATCACTTTGCCACAAGGTTCTACTGCCACTATCGACAATCAGAACAGCATCGTGAATGGTGGTAACATCAATATATTGAGCTCGGCAAACGGATTGAAGAACAGCACTACAACATCTGAGTTCGTGGATAAGGTAGGTAGCCAGTTGACAGGATATGGAATGAACAGTGACAATCAAGGTGAATTCATCTGCGAGGTAGATGCCCAGAACAGATATGAAACGGCTCTCAAGAGCAATATCCGTCCTACTACGATTGTTCGTTTCGTGGATGTAGCCCAGGATAAAACAGATAGCAATAATAACGTTACGGGAGAGTATATGATTGGCAATGGCGACATCAAGAATGTGGCAACTGGTGACTTTGTCAGCTTTGAGATTGCAGCGGAAACACAAAACGACGAGATTAAGTTTATCAAATTTGCAGATACAGATGCCGTATCTACAATTAAATCATTGACTGTAACTTCTGCTAAGTCCGTGGATATCAGCAAACTTTTGAAGGTGAATGAAGATGCAAATTTCGATGCAGCTAACATCACAAGCACAATTAATGCTGATTTTGTTGTAGTAAGAAATATAAATGTAAATAAAGGTAACGTCGCTGTTGCAGAAAAGAAAAATGTAAATGCGAGCGGTTCTGAATGCAATATGACTGTAGCGAAGGATGGTTCCATTGCATTTGCCAACGACGGTAAGTCCTACTTCAATGTTATCACAAACAACGGTTCGGTGGACATTACGGTTGCAACTACCAGTCCGAAAGTAGCCCATGAAGTGTGGTGCAAGAGTTTCACTACCGGTGCAGACGGAAAGTGGACAAACAATAGCTATCCGTTGATTTATTGATAAGTGCTTTTTATTCACCGCATCATTGAAGGACAATAAAAATGCCATTGATGCGTCGATAAAAAATAAAAAGGAATCCTCGTCTGATACAGATTTGTACAGACGGGGATTCTGTTTAAAAACATCATAAATACGTTCCGCATACATCGTACTTTACCGAACATTCGAACCCATCGGACTCTCATCATATAAGTACTTGTCTATCAGCCTCTCCATACTGCAAACTTTCCGCATCCCTTTTGCAGTGGCACTGCAAGGCAATTGCAGCAGTACTGCAAAGGTATTGCAGCGGCGCTGCAAAAGGAGTGCAGTGATACTGCAATAAAGGTGCAGCAATACTGCAGAAGAAGTGCGGCAATACTGCAAAGTGATGGCAACATGGCAAAGTAATAGTCCTCCCATAAACCGCTTGCGGCGGCACTGCAAGTTTCCT
>NZ_BAKJ01000113.1 GCF_000614125.1 Bacteroides rodentium JCM 16496 | reverse complement strand
AAGTTTCCTGTAGTGCCGCCGCAAGCGGTTTATGGGGGGCTATTACTTTGCCATGTTGCCATCACTTTGCAGTATTGTCGCACTTCTTCTGCAGCACCTTTTTGCCATGGCTTTTAATATCAAAAAGATGTGTGCAAAACTGAGAGTCTGTTTAAATTTTCCTCTTAAAAGTCTTTATCAGCTCCTTTTGATTTTATTTTCGGTCTTTTTCTCTGTATTTTTTCGTCACATAGTTCGCTATACTCCCATTTACAGAGCATTAGTGTGATAAGCCTTACCCGCGTGTTTCTGACATTATCCGATATGATGTATACCAAACCGAAACGTGGGAAAAGCGTTACGTTAACTTCGCTTACCCGCGTCTTCAAGGCATTGGGAATAGCAACGGTAGCCTTGACCTTGGTGGTTTGGGTGCGTTATGTCATCCACGGTCACATGCCTTATATGAAGCTTCTGTCCGTTAGGCCAAATGTTTGTCGCAGGCTTCTTTCAGATTCCAACTCACAATGGTCCCCTTGTCATTGGCCAGATGGTTCCCGCTATCAGGACTTACCAGGAACCTGCACCCGTTAGACAATAACCATATCAAGTATACAAAACAAGAAAGAGGTGAACACCTTTGGGTATTCACCTCTTATTCGATTATTTAAAGTTTACCAATCCCATAGCCTCACAATGGATGCATCGGGGGTAATCTTTATTCAAAAACCTTATCTTCTCTTGTAATAGACTTGAAGGTACCACCTAGCCATTCCAAATCTTCCATATCAGCTTGTGCCATTGAAACGAACAAGTCTACATTGGTTAAAGTCGTATTTTCAAACGGCGTAGAAGCAGAAGCTACAGGAGTAGTAACTAATTTTCCGACATTTTTGAGGAACTTGATTTGCTTCAAAGCACTCGGAGTGCTGGTTCCGAATACGTCAGAACCAATCTTAGTAGCCTCAAGGAACTGAACACGTACAACAGCTGTACCGGAAAGGATTTCATCATTGATCTCTTTAACACTGATGTTTACAACATTGCGGTTTGTCTTTGTACCTACAAAGCTTGTCGCACCTTTGAATGCAGCTTTTCCGATTGTTGTCGCCTTGCTCAAATCCATCTCTTCGATAGCAATATTGCTTTCGAATGCACTTGCACCAATTTCAGTCGGAACAATCACTGCATCATCTTTCAGTACTGACGAAATCTTAGCTCCCTTAAACGCCTTGCTCGGGATAATAGTGGTTGATACATTTACTGCAAAGTTTTGTGCACCGGCACCTTCGAATGCAGAAGGAGCATTAGTAATATCCATTACGCCGGTTACGCTCTTCAGAGCTGTACAGCCGTTGAAAGCATTGGAAGTCAGAGCTACTTCAACAGGATTCAAAGCTACATTTTCCAGTGCAGTGAAGTCTTGGAATGTGATGGTACGGTCATAACCAAAAGTAGGACGCATGGATGTCATACCTTCAATCTTCAAAGTCTTCAAAGTAGCCTTCGTATTGCTGTTGAACAAGAGGCCATATACGTCATTCTCTGCAAATTCGTATGAATTGATATCAAGGTTGACCAACTTAGAGAATGCCTGGGTATCCAAGTATTCAGTAACCTTCGGCAATTCAAGTTTTTCGATTTGACCACCCAATGCAGCATCGAATGTTCCCTTCGGCATAGAAGTGTTGTTTGCCAAAGTCAAGTTCTTCAAACCCGTGAATTTCTTGATAGCAAGAAGCTCCTCGTTGCTCAGTTTCACTTTAGAGATGATGGTTTCGATATTTGCTAAAGCAATCTCGCCATTTACTGCATATTCGTCGGTCCATTTTACTTGGTCTTTTTCTTCATTGTAGATGTCGCTGAATTTGCCCTTATTGACAATCAATGTACGTGCGCTACCGGCAGTACCTTTGGTTACCAGATAGGGATACTCTTCAATATCCAATGCCGGTACTTCGATAAAGCCATTCCAATCTTTATTTGTTTCCAATGTTTTGGTCAAATCAATATTCTCAAAATTGAAAACAACTTCCATTGTTTCTTTCTTGCCCTTATCTACGAATGCTTTACGATTAACCTTCGTAATGGTGGCGATGGCCAAAGCGTTGTCGTCCCAATCCAAACCTCCAGTACCGATAGTCAAGTCAACTTTGCTGGCAGTACTTGTACCAATACCATTCTCGAATGTAGCCGTATAATCCAAAGTATCAACAACAATGGTGGCTGTGCTTTTATCATAAGCCAGTACAGAAGGGGCAATATCATTGCTAGCTTCTTCATAACCTTTAGCTTCAACCGTTACTTTGGTCAGTTTACCGAAGATGGATTTCAGTGTCGTAGCATCCACTTCCGTATAGTCGTTTGCATTCTTTGTTTTCATTACCAATGCAGCCAATGGGCGTTGGAAACGCAGATTTACTTTTTCGCCAACCGCATCGTAAGAATTCTCTTTGGAAGCAATACTCATACTATACATAGGTATTGCAGAGTTGTTACCCTTAACGGTCGTCTGTGTCTGACTAACAATGTCAGGCAAACTGCTCAAAACGATTTTACCGGCACCATCTTTTGTTTCATAGTTAGCTTTTATGGTGCTTGGATATACAGCCAAGAAACGTGCTTCTTTGTCGCCATTGAAGTGCAATAAGTCAGCGTCACTTACAGCAGTGAAGGCTCCTGATTGTTTGGATTGTGTAGCTTTGTAAGTGGCATCTGCAACACCTGCTACAGAAGGAAGGCCTTGCCAGCTGGTCAACATACGACCGGTTAAATCCTGTTCTGAGCTGAATGCTCCTTTCTGAACATTTGCAGCAAAAATACCAATCCGGTCTTGCTCTGCATACCAAAACGGCACATAAGAAGTTTCGGTTTCATCCCACTGCATACGGGTCATTGGAGCTTGTTCAGCCACAAACGAAATCCCGTTGTTCTGTTTGGATGCAGGGAGTGAATCCAATTCATTTTCGGTACAACTAGCCATGAAAGCCAGTAATGCCGATGCTAATAATACTTTTTTCATTGTTACAATTTAATAATTAATTAATAAATGTTTCTTAATTGTCATTCTTAATAGCTGCACAACATTTGCCTGTTATGCCCCAGAAGCTCTTGAATGTTGGATTGGCTAGCTTAGAAATCTCCCTTATCTTCACTGCCCAGCTCGCTACCTGCGAACCCTACTTCCACTTCCACGTCCATAGTTTCCACCAATGGAGCTTCATACTTCATTTCTTTTTCCATGTTCATAATCGTAAAAAAATAGTTGTTAATAATATAATTTGTTCTTTTCTTCTTATGGCTATCGTTTGTTATATATAATAAGGTGTAGCCCATTTGAAACGCCCTGCAATGGTTTCATTATGGGCAT
>NZ_BAKJ01000114.1 GCF_000614125.1 Bacteroides rodentium JCM 16496 | reverse complement strand
GCTTACAAAGAGACTCCCCACCCGTACATCGTGGATGATGCATCGGGAAGGGAGTCTGTTTATGGCTCTGCCGGATAAAGCTATCCGGAGGAGAAGAAGGTTTTAAGAGTAACAAGTATCTTACGGAAAAACTTACGAATCTATCGCTTTCCGGAATTTCTCCATAGCGAGTTGAAATAAAGAAATCCCCGTCTACATGTTACGTAGACGGGGATTCCATTTATTTGTCCATGTCATCGGTCAGAGCAATCTCTTCCCGGTGGAAGCATGACAAAGAGTCTATCAACATTACAGGTTGTCGTTGATTGTTCCGGCGGTAATAGTCGTATTCTCTTTAGTTCCACTTACTGTAAGTCCAGTAGCCGGAAGGGTTTCACTACTTGCATAGTAGAACGTACCATTTGCATTGATAGCATTGTTGGTGTAGGTAGCAACTGCAACATTCGTCGCAGCCAAGAACTTATCAGCATTGATGTTGATTGTGGCATTCTTCAACTGAGGAGCCGTTACAACGGTCAATGTATTGTGGTCAACAGCGGTAGTTGTTGAGTTTGCCACTGCTGAAACTGCACTTGCAAATGCAACTTTTGCTGATACAGTTACAGTACCCGTGATGTAGGATTTGGCATCAAATGCAGTTCCGGAAACGATGCTTGCACCTAAATTCACAGAACCTTCGACTTGGAATGTGCCATTATCTTGCATTGTCAACGGATAGCCCGTAACCTTGATGTCTTCGCCTTTCAGTACCAGAGTCTTCAATGTGGTTGCGGTATAAGCACCGGCATACTTATTAGGTGTAGCTGAAGCTCCCGGTTGTCCGAAGTCAGATTTCAATTCACCTTCAGTAA
Source organism: Bacteroides rodentium JCM 16496 (assembly GCF_000614125.1). Taxonomy (GTDB): domain Bacteria; phylum Bacteroidota; class Bacteroidia; order Bacteroidales; family Bacteroidaceae; genus Bacteroides; species Bacteroides rodentium. The sequence continues at coordinate 2,476 of NZ_BAKJ01000114.1, read as the reverse complement.
CTGTCAGGTCGGTGATGCTGTATTTCACTACATCAGCAGTAGAGATTGACTTCGTTGCATCCTTGGCATATACAGTAGTGTATTGGATAGTACCCAAAGCAGAAGGAACGATTGTACCTGTAACCTTGTTCGTAGCACTCAACTCGCTGTATTCAATAACGCCTTGATTCTGATTGAAGTTAGAAACCGTAGCATCCTTGTAAATCGTTACTTTAGCCGGATTGATGCTGCTATTGTTCACGTTCTTGATATTCCAGATAGCACCATAGTTGTGTATGTTACCCTTGTTCTCAAAGTTGCCTGCATTCGTACCACTCATATAAGCATCCTTAGCTACGGTAATCACACCCTTCAGGTTGTTTTCACTGTCAGCACTAAGAGTCATGCTACCATCTACATTGACAGCGGCAGCATCTGTTGCAGTGGCGTTCACCAACTTCATGGTAATCTTGCCTGCTTTCGCTACGTTCAAAGTACCCTTGTTTGTAACTTCTACAGCAATCGGGTTCTCACCGTTACCATCCAGCTGTGTACCTGTCACATTCAATACACCGCCCTTTTCTACCTGAAGCTTCAAGTCTGAAGTTGCATTGGCAGGCAATGTTGAAGTCATACCAATCTCTTGAACTGTGTTCTTAATAGACTTGAAGTCACGGTTCAAAGTTTTCTCACCGATATTTGCTGTACCGAGGACTTTCACCGGACAACTTCCATCTACAATGATGTAGTTGAGTACATTCTGAAGTGCTTCTACAGCTTCCGGGCTGTCAGTATCTTCCGGTGCGGCAATCTGCAAAGCTGCACTAGTAGTGGCTTTCTGTTTAAAGTAGAGCGCCAAACCGTCTTTCCCGCCTGCTGCACTTTCGAACTTGTTCTTAATCATCAAGGCTGTTTCAGCATCGATAGTCGCATTGTTGGCCAATGTAGCGACATTCAAACGGGTGTTACCGCTAATGCCCGTTACCCAGCTTACATATTGCTTCAAGTCATCGCTGTTGTTGATTTCTGTTTCAACCGGAGCCTGAACAGAGTTGTCATCGAACTGTACATCGACGATGTTGGATACTTCGGGACTTACTCTCTTGATGGGCTGTCCGGTAATGGAAGTATTCTTATCTGTAATGTCCGTACCTTCAGCCTTCACCTTACTCAGGTCAATATCTTTGATTGAGCCTTTGGTTGTGTAGATAGACAGTACCAAATCACCTTCCTGTGCAACATCAATCGGGTTAATCATGATACAAGTGGTAAGCACATTGGCACCACCTGCTTTCAGCAGATATCCTTCCTTACCGTTTTCTGTAAACGAAAGTTCCGCGTAGTTATCAGCGGCATTAGAGGTCGTATAAGTATTGGCTACAGCACGCAATGCGTTGGCTCTCTTATAATTGTCCACCTCTTCTGCAGGGATGTTGTACACGTAGTCAGTTTCTTCATCATAGTTGTCATTTCTATACAAATCACTTTTCTCACCAAGATAGTTGGCGTAGTTGAAGACTGTAGATGCCGCAGTCCAAGTACTGGCGTTTGAATCATAGGTTTTCAGATTGTAATCTTTTGCTTTATCTTCACCCTTGTACTCTGCATCTGTAGGGTCAAGTGTCAATACGGAGCGGATGTTTGTACCGCTCAATACAATCTTGGTAACCGTCAAGTCAGCGGCACTTGCCACGTTCTTCAGTCTGAAGAATACACCTCCCAATACAGGTGTCATATTCACCTTTGTGAGCGCCTCTTTGGTATCGTTACCTTCCTTAACCTGTGCATAACCGATAAAGAACTGGTTCTTTGCATAAGAATCGTAAGCAGCTTTTGCGTCACCGCCATCTTGTTTCTGATTAATGATGCTGTGGCTTACCTGGCGTTTTGCGTCATAGCCCTCATACGGATATGCAAAGAAGTAGTTACCTTCCAGCATCTTGGCATCTGCTTCCCAAGTCGAGCCACCGTTTGCCGTCACCTCTTTGCAGATGAAAGGATAATCGGTATGCGAGTAATCCACCAACGTATACTTATTGTGCCATGAAAGAGCAGCCCACTCATCAGGTTCTTCAAAAGGTCTAACTTGTGCATCGGCGCTGATTTCGTCCATCAAGATGGCACCAATCTTGTTTCCCACCTCAAACTGATACCCCTCGTTTTTGTCATAAATCAAACGGGTGTTAGGCTGGTCTCCAAATCCCATTCCCAACTTGACATTGACGGTAGGTCTACCATCTTCAGGACTAACCGCATTGTCAGCGGTTGTGACCAAGTCTTCGTTAGTACATGCGGCAAACATACCCGCAAGGATTGCTGCCGAAAATAAATACTTAGTTTTCATCATAAATTCAATTAATAATTATTAATGTAAGAATAATCTGTTACTGCTCTCATTGTTATAAATCGGGAGCGCCGTCGTGACCGTTATCATCGAAATTCGGGCCATTGGATCCTGCAAAACCCAGTTCCATTTCCACTTCCAGGACTTCCACTT
>NZ_BAKJ01000115.1 GCF_000614125.1 Bacteroides rodentium JCM 16496 | reverse complement strand
GGTCTTGTCCACGTAGACATATCCGTCTTCACGAATCACGTCGAAGCTCTGTATTCCGATGGGATATTTCATAATGTCTTCTCCTTCTTCTTTTTTGGGGTCTGTTGCATTGTTGCAATGACAAATGTACGGAGAAAAGGACAAATAAAGAAAGTTTGGACGGAGAAAATAAAAGAGGAAGACTGCCGTTTAAGGCATACACCTAAAATATCAAGGGCAAAAAAATCCCCGATATCTGTCAAGGACATCGGGGATTTCCCATTATAGGCTTATCCGATTAAACGGACAATCAGCAATACGAAGTAAATTCATTATTTGCATCAGTTGATTGCTCTCAAGTCAGCTACTTCCAAAGGCGACCTACTTATGTGACATGGGAATGTGGCAATCGCAAACAAAGAATCCCCGTCTACACAAACAAAGTGTAAACGGGGATTCTATTTTAATTATAGGCTAATGTCTATACGGGAGATTAGTCTTTCCATTCACCGTAGTTCTCTACTTTGTTTGCGGGAACTTCTGCTTTTCCACCAGCATACAACTTGGCATTGGCACTGATAATAAGTTTACCATTGTTGATGCTCAATTTACCACGTGCATTGCTTGCTTTTCCAAGAGCAACAATTGTTTGAGCTGCAATGGTGGTTGTACCAGCTTCGATTTCCATATTCGCCCCTGTTGTTGTCGCAAAGCGCAATGTATTTTTAGCTCCACTTATAGTCAAATTTCCTTTAACCGTTACTTTTTCGATAGAAACAGTGATGTCGCTAGCTTCACCATCTTCGCCGGAAGGAATGGTGATAGTAGTTCCGTCCAAGATATCCAAACGTTTGGCATTACTATTCAATGTCAATTCAGCCAAATCGGTTGCAGATGTTTCGCCACTTATTTCGCAGAAAATCGTTTCATCAGCTTGCTTCTTGACATATTCACTACATATTGTGTTGTCAATTTCTCCGGTAGAACCTTGAGCGGTCATCAAACGGGCATTCTTGTCCATCATAACAATCAGAGCGTGTTCTTGACCACCGCTAAATCCGTTTACGATTCCGTTGATAACACCTGCGTTTTCGATGGAAGCACGGTAGATAAGAACGTCTTGGTTGTTGAATAAGCGTTTAGTTCCGTTCTTGATACCGTTGTTTGCAGCGGCTACGATAGAACCGGTAGTCGCTACCTTGATAGTACCACGGTTTTCACCCTTAGCGTCTTTCCAAGTACCGTTTACGTTGATTACGGCAGGAGAAGCGGCCTCTTTGGTTTCATTATCAATCTTGCCAAAGAACTCAACGGCTTCATTAATTGTCATGACACCTTTGTTATCAATTCCGCACTTATCCAATATAAGCTCAGATGCAATAATCATTTCACCATTATTCTTAAATTGATGATTGCCGATAGAATAGAAGCTTGTATTACCTTTCGCTTTCTTCAATGTCAGTTTTCCGTTGTTTACAAATTCGCAACTACTGAAATTGTATACAGCACCAGTCATTGTCATTTCTGCATTGTTTACAAACAATTTCGGAGCGACTCTTTCACCTTCGCTTGCTCCTGCGTTGAAGTTCTTAGCTACAGTCAGGTTTGCCTTATTGACAACAGTCATGTTTTCAGATATGATATTTACTCTATCGAAAGCATTTGCAGGAGCATCTTCCGGAATAGTTACAGTGGCTTTACCTTCAGCTTTCAAGTTCAGCGTCAAGTTGTCGTTCTTAAGAATATTGTAGATTTCTTTTGAAAGAACCACCTTGTCACCTACGATAGTAGCTTCCAAAGTAGTGGCAACGGATTGTTCCTTCTGCCAAGACATGATCAGTGCAAAGTCTTCGGTAGTAGAAACCGTGAACTTCGTCGGAGCAGAAATAGCCTCGTACGAGAATCCCATATCGATCAACATACCGTTATCGGGCTGGAAGTCGGTATAGGCGGCTTTTGTCCATACGTTATCAGACGGTGCGCCTGTCGGTTCCTGTTCCGGGTTCTTTTCATTCAAGTAAGTTCTTACTACACCCTTGTTCGTGTAGACGTACATCCACAGGGACTTGTTCGCACCACTAGCATTTGCATTATAGATACCGGCAGGAATAACAACGTAACCTGCTACCGTAGAACCACTTGACAACTCAAAATCGGGAATTTCTACAGAAATCTGATTGGCTGTAGTCTTATTGGTCATGCTGTAGTATTTTGCACCGTCAGCCAATTGATTGCTGTTCTGCTTGAATGTCGCACTTGTCGGGTCAACCTTCAAAGTGGTATTGAATGCTACAACAGTACCATCGTTGGTTACATCTGTGCTGTTGTTAACTTGTTTGAATGCCACTTTCTTAACCTTGATGGGTTGGGGAGAAGAGTAAGCGATGCGGAAAGCCGGATAAGCGAATACGGGCTTCATCTGCACGGACAAGTTGTCATGGTCTTCACGGTCGCCAGTAATGGCAGAGTGGCCCAGGAACAATTGGTTCTTGAGTACTGTCTGACGAGGATTCAAGCTGCCGTCTGCATTCTTCACAAGTTCCTGCTTGGAGTTAAGTTCTTGTTCGAAAGCGTTACGGTCGGTCATTTCCTTGTCGTACGGATAGTAGAAGAAGTAGTTACCTTCACTCATCAGTGCATTGTTCTCAAACTTCGTAGTTTCCGCATTGTAGTTGAACTTGTAGTTGGTGTGGATATAGTCAATGAACGTGAACCAATCAGCCCAGCTTTTTTGGGGATTCTGGTAGTCATCAGTGATTACATCCATCAAGCAAGCACCGAGTTGGTCTCCGGCAGTAAACACATATTTACCTCCATCAAGTGCCAAACGGGTGTCTGCACCAAAGTCAAAACCGACACAGGGAACGTCCACTGTGCGGCGGCCTTCCAACGGTGTACTTTCTACGTTGTTTTCAACGATAGCATCCTGCGCACACCCTGTCAGCAACAAGGCGGGTAATGCAAATGCGGTCAATAATTTTTTTGTTTCCATTTTGTTTAATAATAATTATTATTCGTGAATGTTTTCTCTATCAAATCGGGAAATTACCATCAGGGATGGATACTTCAAATCCCTTTTCCACTTCAACCTCCAGCACTTCCACAGCCGGAGCCACGTACATCATTTCTTTTTCCATGTTCATAATCGTAAATTAGTTGTTAATAATATAAATTGTTGTTTCTGTTTCACTATACTGTTGTTATTGCGCTTGTTGCCATACATTCGCCATTACTTATTGCTTATTATCCGAGGATTATATATAATAAGGTGTAATTAGTTGTCGAATTATCCTTATATATTAAGGTATAAAGCACTCTCTCAGCCCCGC
>NZ_BAKJ01000116.1 GCF_000614125.1 Bacteroides rodentium JCM 16496 | reverse complement strand
GCGGGCTGTGAAAGGGATTTATACCTTATTATATAGGCCAATCCAACCATTGGTTACACCTTAATAATATATGGTAAAAGTCCTCTTTTGGAGGTGTAGAATTCCGCATGGAAGCATATAAGTTAGAATATATGCAGAACGAAAGGAAAACAATTATTTATATTATTAACAACTAATTTTTATGATTATGAACATGGAAAAAGAAATGAAGTATGATGCTCCGGAGGTATTGGTTCTAGAAGTAGAAGTGGAGAAAGGCTTCGAAGCAAGTCTCAATGGTGAAAATGACAAAGGTACGGGATGGTAACCCCGACAACCAAGGCTGATTTGATGAATCCTTTAATAACAAATATTTATTATTAAGTGAAAATGAAAACAAAACATTTATTCTCGGCTGCAATGCTTACCGCACTGTTTGCCGCTTGCTCTAACGAAGAGCTCGTAAACCAAACAACACCGAATGTGGCGAACGACGGTCGCCCGATGGTGGAAAACGTGAAGCTGAACTTTGGCAAAGCTGCAGAAGGTGAAGCTGATACACGTATCAATTTCGATCCCCAGACGGGTGAGTACGCTTGGGTGAACGGGGATAAGGTAGGCGCCTTGCTGATGGATGACATCAAAGCAAATGAACGCCCCTACGAGGACCCGGAAGCGTGGGCCAAACTGTCCTGGACTGAAAAGTACGGTCTGATTGATTATATCCATACGGATTATCCGTTTGTATATGACGCGACCAACAAGACTTGGAACAGCAATGCCGCCATGCTGGAAGGTAACTACTTCTTCGTGTCCCCTTACGAAGGTTACAACTCTAAGAGACAGCTGGTTCACTCCATCGCAGGCCAGACGCAGAAAGACGGTTCTCTCGATGCTACCGCCAAGGCATTCGGCCAGAACCAGTACTGGATTGGATATTCCCAGATTAAGGAAGGCAACAAGACTGCCGAAGCGCTGACAACCGTGGAAATGACCCGCGTATTGGCTCCTATCCGCTTCACAATCAAGATGATTGGTACGCAGACTTATAAGGTGAATAAGATTACGGTGCAGGGCGCTGACGTCAGAACTTTGCTGACTATCGACCCGACCTGCGGCTTTAACCAATTGGACGGTCAGACAGCTTCTGTAGGTTACACAGGTGAAAACGGCCAGGGAATGTATAATCTTGAAAACGGTAGTGGAACTGACACGAAGCACTTCAACTATGCCAACTACATCTATGCCCAGAATACTGCTGAGAATGCAGACATGAAGGACGAAGTGTACGACCATACAGCAGCCGTGACTGCAGCCGACAACCGTGTATTCAACATTGACGATGAAACCAACTACGACCGTTTCAACGCATTGCGCGCCATTGTTGATGCCGAAAGCGTGAAGACTGACGAAGTGCAGTATGCCGAAATGTCTTACGAGACAGAACAAGAACTGAAAGCAAATGGCGCGAATGTCGTGAACGGTGTGATTTTCGTTAATCCCGATGCAGCGGTGGATAAAGGTGAATTGACTATGAACATCTACACAGACAAAGGTACCGTTAAGAAAATCGACTTGACGAAGGTCAATGTGGAAGTAAAACCGAATAACGGACAAACTGCTATTACCGACAAGGCTATCACAACGTTGACTCCGTACACCAGCAACGTAGTTAACATCCAGATAGACGACAACTCTGTAGATGCAGCCAACGTATTGGAAATCAACAACAGCAACGACCTTGAACAATTCATCGCTTGGAACGCCAAGATGAACCGTCCTTACGCAGCCGTGTTGAAGAACAACGTGACTCTGACCAAGGACATGGTTGAAGCATTGCGTGCTGCCAAGAAGGCAAATGCGGACAATGAACTGATTGTAACTTTGGGCAAGACATCACCTGCACCTGAAGCCCGCAAGCTGATTATTGCAGCCGACGCGCCTGCCGACGTATTCGAATTCGTGAACTTGAATGCCGGAACATTCGACATCGAGAACAACGGGAATCATGCAGAAACCATCACAGGTGTTGACGTGGAAGTGCTGGGTACTGTGACTCTCGATACTGACAAAGCTATCGGACTGCCGGTTTCTACCAAGAAGATTACTGTAGCCAAGGGTGCCACAATGAACATTGCAAAAGCAGACATAAGCGACGTTCTGGATATTGAAAACAACGGTACTATAGCCATGGCTGCCGGTACTTCTGCCAAGAATGTGAAGATTGTGAGCAGCGAAAAGGCTGAAATGACCATCGCCGGTGAATTGCAATTTGCTACTGGCAGTGAAAACTCCGGTAAGATTGCCGTTGCTGCGACTGGCCAATTGCAAGGAACTACTGGCAAGAATTTCACCAACAAGGGCCTTATCGAGAACAAGGGTAGCATCTGGAATATTGTAAACGCTGATGTTGAGACAGCCATTGTCAAGACTTCAAGCGAGACCAACCACTTCGCTTCCAACGGTACAGACGCTACGATTGAACTGACTAGCCTGACTGACCGTGTAATAATTGCTACTGCCAATGGCGGACATATCAAGTTTGTAGGTGCAAACCTTGACTTGAATGATGTTACAGCTGCCGGCGTTACAGACTTGGTTGTTTCAGGATACTTGCACGTGGAAAGCGATACTGAAACTGCCACAGTGAAGTCTGTCATAGTAGAAGAAGGTAAGACTGCAACTATCGAAGGAGGTATCTATGATTCTAAAGGAGCTTGGACTGCCGGTGCACAGACACTGAACGTTGCTGCTAATGCTGTATTGGACTTCTCCGGTGATGTTACAATGAACCATTTGAGTGATGCTACAAAAGCTAACGTGAACGTTCTGAAAGGAAGCCTCACTATTGAAAAGGGAACAGTTGCATGTATCCAAGACTTGACTTTGGGTAGCAAGGAAGTCTTCACAGAGTTTGGAGCTACTGTAAACATCAAGAAGGGTGCAACACTGACTGTTGCCGGAACTTTGGCACGTGACATTAATGTGAAAACTGTCAAGCCGGTCATCAACAACGAAGGTACTGCATCAGCTGCAACCAAAACTAACGTGGGAACTGATATTACTGTAAACGGTAATACCATTCAATAATACCAAAAGAAAAGTTCCATAATCACACATTACGGAATTAACATAAAAAATACTTCCCTTGCGCTCCTATAAAGGTTGCGTAAGGGAAGTTTTTTATTAAGTAGACTCATAGATGTTATAGTCGAACAGAATTGGTTTGCGAAAAAATACGGAGTAACTTACTTCTCCTCCTCCGGGGAGGAGGAGTACCCGTA
>NZ_BAKJ01000117.1 GCF_000614125.1 Bacteroides rodentium JCM 16496 | reverse complement strand
ACACCGGGAATTGTGAACTTGCCATCAATATCCGTTACGGTTCCCAAAGTGGTACCTTGAACTAATACTGATGCTCCTACAACAGGTTCGCCATCTTCCTCGGAAGTCACAACTCCCGAAACGGTAGATGTCTGCGCTGTCACAAAGCCTATGCTCACGAAGAGACAGACTAACAACAACATTAATTTTCTTTTCATAGATTCTCTCTTAAATTTAACCTATTAATATCAATTTTAAACCTAACACGGTGCAAAGGTATTTAACTTTTTTAAATAGCAAAAGAAAAACAGATAAAACATGTCACAAAGATTATGTTTTTAACAATAGCATGGATAAAAATCAACTATCATATATACAAAATATCAAAATGTCACACTTTGTAAATTCTTTAATACAAATTGGTTTGTTTGACTACCGGATAGATACTGGCTTATTATAGATATTTTATGCCTTTTCATGGTATTTCTATTCTTTTGTCCGTACACTGCAAAATATTTGTAATAGTCAACGATAATTTGAGTTTTAACATCAATTAGTAAGTCCAGACAACCTTGATGGATAATTATTCTACTGAACACGATGACAAATTGCATGAGGTTCACCGCATTCATCAACCTGCCGCAAACGCCTTGTAGCAGCAGGATTCAGGGTGAAGGAGGAATGCTTGGGGATGTTTCCTGAAGCATTCATCGCCTTCACCTCGGAAAGTCAAAGGAAAAATATCTGCTACTTCCGGACTACCAAATAAACATTTCCGTATTTGGTATGCTTCCGTATCGCTCCGGTTGCCGACAGAACTTGTCCGAAGGTTGCCGGGTTACTTCCACGCATCGCGGCGGAATTATAGCTCTTCAGAACCTTATAGATGTTGGCTGCGGAAAGCGATTCGCATTCCTCGCCGGGTTTGGCCGGACGAAAGCATGCGTGAAACACTTCCCCGGCAGGACACGTCTGATAAAAAGCACTGTTGCGGTGCTGCAGTTCGCGTTCTTCCTCTCCCGTGAACCAATATCGAGCACCCTCATGCAGTTCGGCTTTCAGTTGGGCATATATCTGGTCATGCTGCATGTTGTCGCAATCTATCACGTGCGTCACTTCTATACAGATGAACCGCCGGCTGCCACTGGGGTCGCTCAGTAAGTCCGAACGGTTGGATGTTCCGATGAAAGAAGCTATCCGGGGCAAGTTGCGGAAATTCCTCTGATAAGCCTTGCAGATGTTGAGGCTCGACATTTGCATCAGATTCTTCAGCATCGGCATCTTCTGTGCACCATATTTATCAAATTCATCCATATTCAGCAAGCCCATTTCCGCCAATAACCGCTCCGGATTACTTTGTGCGGACAGCTTCAGGTTGTCGGAATAGTAACGTCGGAGCGCCGGAGGCATCAGCGCCCTGCAGAAAGTGGATTTCTGCCGTCCTTGTTCACTGCTGATGAGGATAGGGGCAACGCTGTTGGCATGTATGTCCTGCATACCTGCCCATTGGGCAGTCAAGGCAAGCATCCAGAGATGGAAACTTTTTACCCAGAACGGATCTGATGAAACACGATTTGCCAAGGCTTCCAGGCGGTCGTGCCCATCCCATGCGGGCAACTCTTCCATATAAAGAAGGAACGGGTGATAGCCGGGTATATAAGCGGAGTTGACATATCGGCTCAAGTCTTTGTCCCAGCAGGAAATGCCCTGCTCGTGAGCTTCGATGCAGAACGTGTTCAATTCCCGCTTACCGACGGGTAGAAACGGAGTGTTGCTTTCTCCGGCAGAGCGATACTCGTTTTCTTCCGTCAGCAGGTTGTAGCGGAAATCGTAGTTCGATTTCAAGAAATCACTCACTTGCCGTGCCAGCAGAGCAGGTTGGCCGACGTTCTTCCGGCGTTCTGTTTTCAGTTCTCTTTTGTCCGGCTCCGAATTTGTCATCAGCCGTTTTACTTCTCTGAAGAGGTGATGTTGCTCCAATGTCATTGTTTTCTTTTTCATTTCAATTAGTTTTTTTTAATGAGTGTGTAAAATTAGTTTTGTCGGTACCGATGCCACGAAGTTACTATTGCCGGGAGGCGTTTTGCAAGTGTTTCCCCAAGTTTTTCCTAAAAAAAAGGCGTGCATGAAAAAAAAGGCTTTTTAGGGTGCCGGGCATTTGTTTTTATTGTATCTTTGAAGGCAGTTCAAGAATGACTCACCGGAGTGAGTCGGACGAATCACTTAAGTTATTCGGCTGAAACACTTGAGTGCGCCAAGTGAATCACTTGAGTCATCCGGGTAGAAGAAACTCCGGAGAAGGCAGGGAACAGTAATCTTTTAAACGACAAACAATAGTATGGCTATAGTATTCGACTGGTACGAGAATCCCAACGCTTCCGAAGAGGAGGGAGAGAAAGGTTTGCATCCTCGCATCTTCCTGAACGGGAAGGTGGACACCGACAAACTGTGCAGCATGATTCATGCCCGCAGTTCGCTGACGGTGGGTGATGCGCAAAGTGCCATCAGCACCTTGGCAAAGATTTGCAGTGAAGAGCTGCGCGACGGACGTGTGGTGCACATTGACGGCCTGGGCTACTTTGCACCCACACTGGAAAGCACGCAACGGGTGACGCGGAGTACGCCCAACAAAAGCGCGAAGCTGAGGTTGAAAACCATCAGCTTCCGTCCGGACATCAAGCTGAAAGCGGAACTGGCAGGTATCAGTGCCACGCAAGCCAAATACACACGCCATTCGGCACAACTGTCCGAAGTGGAAATCGACATCCGTCTGAAAGAGTATTTCGCGGAGCATTCCATCATGGTTCGTTATGACTTTCAAGAACTATGCGGGCTGACGCGTGCCACTGCCAACCGTCACCTCCGTCGCCTGCAGGACGAAGGCAAACTGAAGAATGTGGGAAGGCGCACACAACCCATCTACATGCCTGCACCGGGATACTACGGAGTGTCGAGGGATGCCGTGCAAGAGCGGTGAAAGTATTGAACGCTTCCACTGGAATCGTGCTTTCACCCTGCATCCCCCTTGTACACGGCAATACCGGTACTCCGGTGAATGAGTGAATGCAACAGAAAGCAGCTTTTTTTCCGAAGGATTGTCATTATAAGTATTACATATTGAAAGCGAACGACTTC
>NZ_BAKJ01000118.1 GCF_000614125.1 Bacteroides rodentium JCM 16496 | reverse complement strand
ATCATACTCATAGCGGTAGGCCAACGCATCCAGCTTGTCTTGTGAAATTCCTTCATCCTGAAGGCACGGGGGAAGAACAAAGCGGAGATTGCCGCGGTTGTCGTACACATAGTAGGTGTCGTGGTTCCCGTTGGCGCTGACACGGCGTTGCAATACCCTGCGACCCAGTTTGTCGGTAAATTGATAAGAGGAGTTGCCGTCCTCGTCGGTGGTCTACACCACTGACAGTTCACCGGAAGCATAGACGAATCTATTGCTGTGGTAGTACTGCCTGTCTTACGAACTGTTTTCAACTTTGTGCCGTCGGCACCATAAGTGTAGGTAATCGTACTACCGTCACTGAAAGTTACCACTGTTGGCAAATTTAAGTAATTATACAATATACCGGTAATTCCTTTATTTAAATCTTTCGTCAAATTGCCGTTGGTGTCGTAAGCGTACTTGTTAGCCTGCTTCACGGCATCCTTGAACTCGAAGCCGATAAATAACTAACTTCTTTAAAGAAACATATCGCAAAACATTGCTGTATATCGAAAAGAACAAAATCTTAACAATACACAGCAATGCATAAAAACAAAATTGATTTATGAACTATAATACAGTTTCCACTTAACTATTCTAATTTCCAACCTTCCCCATTTTTTTTGAGCTCATTGACATAGTCCAATGAATCTTGGCCGGACAGATAAAAAGGAGGGATACGCATAGTACTCTTCGACCTTTTTAAAATAGATTGGTACTCTTCTTCTTTACCCGTAAAGTCAAATAAGACCTCCCACAAATAAACAAAGTCCGGTCCACAATTACAAACAATACGATGCTGAAAAAGCAAATAAAGCAAGTAATCTATTTGTTCATTAGTCGCGGCGGCCAATTTACCATCCTTCGTAACATAATTCTCTAAAAGCCCGTTAATACCCTCTTTCTGATATACAGAATCAATCACGGCATTTGGTATAATGGTATATTTACGGCATGACTCAAAAAAGGCTGAGTCCACCAGCAGGTAACCATCTTGTTCCACACTTTTTACTAATAAATCAGAGAAAGTTTGATAATCACACAATGACATATTTAGAGCATTATATAGGCCATCTCCAGCTATACTAATCCAAAGTGTATCGTGGGTTGTTTTGCATTTTAATTTTAGGGGGAAAAATCGCATGACTTCTCCATAGCCTTCACCATACAACATTGAATTCTGCAAAAGAGATTGCTTCAACGGATTTTCTTCTTTCTTGTAGCAAAGAATTGAACAAAACAGCAATAATAATAAAAAAGATATTACATATTTACTTTTTCCTACCATGAACATAATCATTAGTTGTTCTTATTCTCAAATTTAATAGGCATATAATTACTATAAGGTTCATATACAACGGTATCGTTTAATCTTTTTTGGGTACTTCCCAAACACACTCCGTGAAACACTACCAGTCCCTGCTTATACGCAAAGGTATAAGCAGGGATTTATGTGAAAGACTTAAATCATAATGACAATTTTATGAATGCTGGATAAAAAATCATTGCTCCTTTTTAAGCCATCGTAAGACGTTTTTTTTCCTCTTCAAGGCGCATCATAATATCTCCTGATTCGCAATCTGTTATTGCAGTATAACCATATTTCAACAATAGATATATTAAATATCTTCTTTCTGGTAAAGTTAAATCGTTTCCATCTTCCCTATAGTATGAAAGCCATTCACCGTCAATAAATGTAGAAACTAACTTCTGTATTCCTCCACTATAATAAACAGAATCTATATAAGGCTGCGGAGTAGTACAAAACATTTTCAACCCTATATTCAAAAGACTGTCTGCCATTAAAGTGTCCTTATAGGATAACCATACTGATGTTTGAGGAGGTGGCACTATTTTGTATTTAGAATCTTCATTTATTAACCATGATAATTCTATTTCATCCAATACAATCTTGTAAATAGAATCCTTCCATTGTACATTAGTAGAAATAAGGAGAGGTGCAGTAGTTATTGTACCAGTTAAATCAATCTCTCTATCAACCGGAATTCTACTTTTCCCATTTAGATATAAATATATGCTTATTCCAATGATAGCACATATCATGAAGATAAAGAACTTATTCCAACATTCCCTTAGGAATTTCTTGTTTTCCATACATAATTCTTTTAGGTTCTCTTAATATTCTTCTTATTTTATTCTCCCTATTAACAGCACGTACATCCATTAGTTTTATACCGTTTGAGAGTCTTTCCTCTGTAGCAATTCCTTTGTCAAGATCAAAAGAATGTTGTAACTCATGAGCTAAACCTACTCTTGGGGTTCTTATTTCGGTATCATTGTCATACGCATTCCTTTTTGAACTATAAGGGTGATAATATACTGTGCTTCCTTGTGAAATGTTCTTTCTAATTTTTTCTTTATTATATCTTGTACCATTGACATATTTCGATTCTTTGTTTGGCATAGTAATAGTATGAATGTTTAAACTCTGTTCCAATTCAGTAATCATTTCGCTCATCTCCTTGTCATCCTTTCTCAGCTGCGCCAAATCAGCTTTTACCTGCGCTTGATATTTTGTATCAAAGCCAAAAGTCAGTCTTATTTGATCCATTAACCCATTTGGATTAGGAGCTATGATGATACTATCCCCATTCACATCGATATTACGAATCGGATTATTCGCCCCATACTGATAAGGAGACATCGAATAATACTTCTCGGCAAATCTATCGTTCGTATGGAACCTTCCCAGCGCCGCATCATAATGCCTTGCCCCATAATCATACCAGTTCAGACCTTTCTTCGCATCAAGTTCCTTGCCATTATACTTATAAGGCTGAACACTATTGCTACCTGCAAAGACACCGCCGAAA
>NZ_BAKJ01000119.1 GCF_000614125.1 Bacteroides rodentium JCM 16496 | reverse complement strand
TACAATATTTTTATTTTATTGATAATCAAACTATTATATCGTGCAATAGAAATGACTATAGTGAAATTTTCTTTTTCATAAGGTATATGTATAGGGGAACAATGTATAAAACCTTACTGCTGTGATACTATTTGTAGGATTAATGACCTGGTTATCACATGTATATCATAAAGTTAATGCGTTACTTGAAGATTTTAAATGATTCTTCCTCTTATATGACGAATACCTTTTGTCAATATCTATCATCCTGATAGTTTTCAATGAATCATTTGCTCTATATTGTCATTTTATTAGCGAAAGCACGAAAGTTTATGTAAAAGAAAACGATAAAGTCAAAGATTCGTGACTGGCTAAACAATCAAAATCGCTTTTGCATCTCTCATAAAGTTTGTTTTTGAAAAACATCTGTCATGCCATCACGCGGAGATGGATATTCTTTTGATTATAACGTAGTTAAAGCGTGATAGATACCCGTGATAGATAAAAAACATTACAACTATCTATCACGCTTACCAGCCTTCATAATCATCGTAAAAATCACACTACTTCTTTTACTCTATTAGCCAATATATATATCTTATTCAGTTGGTTTCCAGAATGAAACTTTTAGTTTTTTGGCTAAATACTAAAAGTTTTGATTGCAAAAACTATTAGTTTCAATAGTATAAACTTTTGGTTTCAATAAACAAAACCATTTGTTTCATTGAAAGAAACTATTTGTCTTAATCAGACAGAAAGCATATTCTTGATTAGCAATAACTGGCATATAAATCTATCTACAGCTTTAAGAATATAAGCTTTTTGAAGGAGAAGTATATGACTAATGATATGAAAGTGTAGTATTGACTATGCTAAGTTCGTGTTTTTTTAGGCAAAGGCATGAGTGCATGGCTCTTTTCTAAATCATGTACTATAGTCATATCCATTACATTTGTATACACTTGTGTGGTTTTAACACTTTTATGCCCCAATAATTTTTGCACTGTTGTAATGTTTACTCCATTATAAATCAATAGAGTCGCATTAGTATGGCGGGCGGTATGAAATGAAATCCTTTTTGACAAACCGGCTAGGCGGGAAATCACAATTAAATCCTTGTTCACATTAGAGTTATCCCTTAAATGAAAGAAGCTTTGCAAGTCATCCCGATATTTGCCTAGAATAACAAGCCCTTTCCCTTCGAATAAGAGATAAAGGGGTAGCCTGACTTCTGTACTCGTCTTTATAGATTTATAAATTAGCCAGGTCTCTTGACGAATTTCCACGATGTTATCGGGTGATAAACTGATAAAATCAGAGTATCTCATTCCTGCATAGCAACAAAACAAGAATGCATCTAAAGTCTTTTGCAATTTAGTATATCTGCCAGCCAAGCTTAATTTCTCCAACTTCTCCAACTCTTCAGGAGATAAGTGCGTATGCTTGTTTTCTATAGTTTTAATCTTGTACTTTCGAAAAGCGTATTTTTGTATCTCCATATAATCCTTGTTGATGGCGATATTTATATGTCGCTTCAGATGCTTCATATGTTTGGCTATCGTATTTGTATGATAGCCTTTTGATTGCAAGAAATATTCAAAGGAGGATATAAATTCGAATGTTAAATCAGAAAAGGTTACATCCTTTTTGAACTGTTGTAATAATGAAAGAGTGGAGAGATGATTTCGTTTTGTACTTTCTTTCAGAGTGGAGTTTACTATCTCTTGCCTAAAAAAAGGAATAAAAAAGGTTTTGTTTTCGCTTGTGCTCAAAACATCCTTTAGTAACTCTAATGAAATACGCCTTCCTTGCTGCCACAATTCCAACTCTTTTTTTTCTATCATAGCCATGAACTCATATATCAATCTATTCAGCGCATCTGCATTAGGATGATTCTTCACGATAAGCTTTCTATTATCCCACTGTTCTGGCTTTAAATAAACTTTGGTTGAAAAATACTTTTTCTTTCTGTCCAAATAGGCTTCTACTTGCACTAACGCCATTCCTCTTTTATTCAGGCTTCTTTTTCTGTTGTACACTAGATTGTAAATAATTTTGCTCATTTTACTTGATTTTAATTAATACCAATAACAAATAAGACGATATTCTGTGCTCGATGGGATTAGAATAAGAATTAATATCTCTAAAAAGTGTCTTTTTGTGTTTAGCTATTAATCGGTATTTAGCCTCCGGAAACTCTCAATATGTTTCCAAATCAGGTCTGTTTTCTGTTTTACCAGCTTGTTTATTAACCATTTTGTTTTAAAATATGTGTATTTTTGGAAAAATTGCCCTAAAAGAGAGAATCATAGTGATAGCAAACATAAGCCGGTTTAGGTTTTTTAAGTATGAAAAATCTGTTATTAAGCATAAAGTAGCGCATTTAATTAACAGATTGATAGATTTACAAGGTTTTTTCAATAAAATAGTTGTTCGTTTCAGTTTTATTAATATATTTGCACTTTGTTAGAGTAAAGAAACAATTAATGTAAAGTTAAACTTTAAGAGAGAATTTATGAAAAGAAAATTAATGCTGTTATTGGCCTGTCTTTTTGTTGGAATAGGCCTAGTAACTGCCCAAACCCAGAAAGTTACAGGTGTTGTAATTTCTGAAGAAGATGGGCAGCCAGTTATTGGAGCCTCTGTATTGGTAAAAGGTACACAAATAGGTGCTATTACCGGTGTAGATGGTGATTTTACATTACCAAACGTACCAA
>NZ_BAKJ01000120.1 GCF_000614125.1 Bacteroides rodentium JCM 16496 | reverse complement strand
CGTGAAGCAGGCAAATGAATACACTTACGATGCCAATGGTAATTTAACTAAAGATTTAAACAAAGGAATTACCAATATATCGTATAATTGTTTAAATTTGCCTGGTGTAGTAACTTTTAGTGACGGTAGCACGATTACCTATGCTTATGCCGCCGATGGTACCAAGCTTAGAACGGTTCATAAGATAGGCAGCACTACCACCACAACGGATTACTGCGGGAGTGTGATCTATGAGAATGGTGTTCAGAAGTTGTTGTTAACGGACGAGGGTTATGTTACACTGAGCGACAGCAAGTATCACTACTACTTGAAAGACCATCAAGGTAACAATCGTGTCGTGATTAACCAGAGCGGAAGTGTGGAGGAAACTAACCACTATTATCCTTTCGGCGGTGTCTTTGCAAGTACTACGAATGTCCAGCCTTACAAGTATAATGGTAAGGAGTATGACACGAAGAAAGGTTTGAACTGGTATGACTACGGGGCACGTCATTATGATGCTGCACTGGGACGATTCCACACGAACGATAGTTTTGCTGAAAAGTACTATCCGATGTCTCCCTATCAGTATGGTGCGAATAACCCGGTTGGGAATATTGATGTGAACGGAGATAGTATTGTAGTGCTTAATTATACGAGTGGGGAACATCTGGGTCTATTGATTCAGAATAGTTCTAATCGATGGGAATATTATTCTTTCAATGGGGATAAGATATATAACTCAACTGAAGGAAGTTCTGGAGGTGGTCCCCAAGATAATAAGGGAGAGCTTTCTTGGTCCTCTCCGCAAGAGTTCCTCGATAGTGAATATAATCAAAATGCGTCTAAAGAGGATATAGAGAGTGGAAAGGTTAATGGTTATGGTTATCAAGAGGGTTATCTTATTCCTACAACGGAGAAACAAGACGGAACTATAAGGAAAGCATTTATTGAAGCGGTTGATCAAGGATACTCTTTAATTGGCAATCATTGCTCTGTTGCGGTTCAAAAATCATTAAACAAAGCCGGTATAGAGACAAAAAACAACATGGAAGTAACCAATCGCCAAATGGGAGAGGTTTATAATGTAAAAATAAATCCATATTTACCAAGTAAGGCGTATCAAGCTATTAAAAAGAATAATTCACAAGGATATACAATAAGAAGAAACAAATGATGCTAAAAAAGAATATATTAAAAGAGGCGTTGCCTATTTTCTGGGTGGTCCAAAGCATTTGGCTTTTCTCGTTTAAATCCATTGAGACCGTTATTATTGCTATTATATTGTTATTAATTTCTGTTCTTGGAATTATCATTAATAGTAACACCTATAATATTATATTCTTAGGTATATGTGTTTTATACTCAATTGCTTTAGGTGTTGTAGTGTCTCTTTTGAGTATACTTTTCAAGTTACCCATTATATATATGTTACTTCCCATTACAAATTTTGTAGTTTTAGTGTATATGTTAAGGATTTATGGGAAAAATTGATAGAGTAATTTTAGAAGGAAAATGTTCTTTATTCGAAGTTTCGCCCTTTGAGGAGATTTTTAACTATTAGAGGTAATAATTGCTCTATTATTGATAGACTGTTATTATGCTTCATTTGTTACTTTCGAGTTCCTAAACATCTGATCCGATGGATTAACAAAATGAATCCCTGCTTATATTATTGTGCATAAGTAGGGATTATTTGTGTAAGACAGTTGGCTGCCCAGCCTCGCTAGCTTCAAGATTAGCGCTCCGGGCAATTACGGGGACGATTGACCCGGCAAGGGGAATGTACGGGAAAGAACGCCTCTTCAAGTCCGGTGGTACATGTACAGAACTTCTACGACAATTATGACTTTCTGTCGCAATCGGGATTCACCAACCGTACTTGGTTTCCTGTCGCCATAGTGCAGGATAAGTCCAACGCCCGGAATCATCAGACGGGCAGCATCCTCTCCCTGCTTGACGGCACGGGCAAGGTATATGTTGCCAACTATTATGACGTCAAGGGGAGGGTGACACGTACCACCCGTTCGCAGCCGGACTTCTGCCTCAAGCAGGAGACTGCCTACACCTTTACCGGGAATCCTCAGACGGTAAACGAATGGCACTACAAGAACGGTACGCCTACCGTAAGCGGGAAATATACCTATGCCTATGACTCGTGCGACCGCCCGGAAAGCGTGAAGTTTGACCTGAACCACAGCGGGACATCCATCACACTGGCAGCCTACACGTATGACAAGTTCGGCAGGCTCCAGAGCCGGGAATTCCATGGCGCAAGTGCCGACAAGCTGACCTACGCCTACAACCTCCGCGGCTGGCTGACGGGTATCAGCGGAAGTAAGTTCACCCAGACTCTGTATTACAATACCGGCACCGGTGCTGCGAAGTACAACGGCAGCATCAGCAGTATGACGTGGAAGGCCGGGGATGAAAGCACCGTCCGCGGCTACAAGTTCACTTACGACGGACTGGACCGGATACTGAATGCCACCTATGGCGAAACAGCAAGTATCAACACCAATGTGAGT
>NZ_BAKJ01000121.1 GCF_000614125.1 Bacteroides rodentium JCM 16496 | reverse complement strand
TGTCGAGTAGGTCAGCCCCATTGCTGGGGCTTTCCCCTCTAAGAACCGTGCATGAGAGTTTCCCCTCACACGGCTCAAGCAACACATTGCTATTCTTACTGAAGGAATAGTTCTGTCTCATTTCCTACTAATTTTATCAGGGTCAAACTTCTTGTTCTTACACGAGCTGTGTATGAGACTCCTGAACGGTTTGCCGTTGATGTACTCCGTTATGGTAGTCCATCTCCGTTCATCGTCAATAATCTCCCCACAGATTGGGCACCGCATTTCTTGATGAACCCAAATCATGCGCAGCAGGTCGTCAATTTCACGTAGTTGTTCTTCCGTATTCTTTGACTTGCGCCTTGCATAATAAGGGGCGTCGGCGGGGTCGTATGGATTGGTGTTGGTTCTGACACGCTCATATTTCAAGATGGGAGTGTCTGCCAGCCTTTTAAGACTTAAAGTCGTTTCCTTGCCCGACTTCTTACTCTTGGTTATGGCGGCAAAGCACCAATCACGTCCGTGCAGTTGTTTGAAATACCTTTCCTTAATCCACTGCTTGCCCTTTTTCGGATGTCTGCGTTGTGCCCATTGCCAAAGCGTCTTGTACACCTCGTAGTCCACACGTGAGAATGCTTTCGATGATGCCCCGTAGCGGTAATAGTTTGTCCATCCGGGAATCATGTGGTTAAGCATCCTTACGAGTGAGGAAGCCTTTGCCGACTTGTTGCTCTTTATCTTCGTGCGAACCTTGTCACAGAAATTCTTCATCGCATCCTTTGATGGTTTTGTCAGAAGTTTTCCGTTTGACTTGTATTCACGGATGTTGAAACCGAGGAAGTCGAAGCCCTCACTTACGTGGGTTA
This sequence comes from Bacteroides rodentium JCM 16496, assembly GCF_000614125.1. Lineage (GTDB taxonomy): Bacteria > Bacteroidota > Bacteroidia > Bacteroidales > Bacteroidaceae > Bacteroides > Bacteroides rodentium. The sequence goes on along the minus strand of NZ_BAKJ01000121.1, from coordinate 1,639 downwards.
TCTTCGTCTTTTCCTCTGATAACATCAGCCACGCTCTGCCATAAATTGCCGTATGAGAGGCAGGAGAACCGTTTCGATGGTTTCCTTGTCTTTGGCGGTAACTATAAAATCATCTGCGTAACGCACGAGGTTGATTTTGGGCTTAATCCATTTACGACCGTCTGCGGTGGGTTGCCAGTAAGGTTTTACCGCCTTTTGAACGAGGGATTGAAGTCCGTCAAGAGTCATGTTGGCAAGGGTTGGAGAGATTATACCTCCTTGGGGCGTCCCCTCTTCGGTCGGAAAGAGTTCACCCTTGAACACAAAGCCACATTTCAGCCATTTGCGAAGCACTTCTCTATCCATCGGGATATTGTTGAGCAGCCATTCGTGGCTAATATGGTCGAAGCATCCTTTGATGTCCCCCTCCAAGACCCATTTGGGGGCAACATCCCTTGAAAGTACGTTATGACACTGGGCTATTGCATCCTGGCAACTGCGATATTTGCGGAATCCGTAGGAGTGTTGGTCTCCTGTCGTTTCCGCAATAGGGTCGAGAGCCATCAGATAAAGAGCCTGCATCGCGCGGTCTTTCATTGTAGGGATTCCCAAGGGGCGTTTCTTTCCGTTTTTCTTCGGTATTTCCACACGGCGCAGGGGCATCGGTCGATAGCCACGGCGTTTCAGTGTGTCAATAGCTTTGACTTTTGCCGCATCGGACGACCATCTCACGTGGTCAACCCCTGCGGTATCTTTACCCTTGTTAGTAGTAACCCGAACTACGGCAAGATAACGACCGTAGAACGAGTGGGTCAACAGCCATTGCAAGGACTTGACCTTGCCGTGCCTGCCTTCCCTTTGAGCCTTTACAATACGTGCTTGCAGCTTCCGAACATACTCCTCAGCCTTGTGTCGGTCAATGCTTTTCCAACGCTCGGTGTCCGAGAGAGCCATATTTTCAGGCGCACACTTTTCTTTCGATTTGTTCATTTGCTTTCCTTTCTTTAGAAGTTCTATAAGTTTATTGTAAAGAGTTACCTTGTGGAAGTGGGCACACTTTCGTGTCGGATGATGTGTCTCTCTGCCATACATGGCAATGAGGTCAATCCGTATCCGCTCCATTACAGGGCGGCATTCGCTTTTTCCACGTTCCTATACCCGCACCCCATATAGGCTTGCCTTGCGGCTCGCTTACCTCCTCCGAGGAGGGGGAGAGATACGGGCTTACCACGTTCCATGTAAGTGACAATAATGGGTTAGGTCTGTCCTATCCACCGGCAGTCATTATGTCCGTGCAACCCCACCTGGACAGGGAGTTGACCGACTGCGCACCTTTGGGTTCAAGCCTACAGCCTTGCTCTTTGAAGCATGACCCTCAACATCATTTGGCTTGTTCTTCGTAACGATGTTTATCAGACATTCACATTGGTTGACCATACCATCAAGTCTCGCCCCTCGGCAGAACGATGTTATCTGCCATTGACCTCCACTCACGCTTCGGTCTATTCCTTTCGGAAAGGGTACTTTGTCAGAGCAGCTTCGCACAAAGAGATTACTCGCAATGCACGTACTCTCAGACTACTGCAAACGGAATTGCAGGTGCAATCAACAGTTGTTATACTATAGTTACACAATCACTTACACAGTTTACGTGTCACAC
>NZ_BAKJ01000122.1 GCF_000614125.1 Bacteroides rodentium JCM 16496 | reverse complement strand
ATCGGGTAAGTCAAGGGCATTGCTGCCCCCTTCTCCCCTAAGAACCGTACATGAGAGTTTCCCCTCATACGGCTCAAGCAACTCAATATTTCTATTTGTTGTTAGAAATCGGCTCATACTTTCAACATTTTCGTTTATTTCGCTTGTAGCAGTTGTTGTGGACAAGTTGCCGTACAATCGAACCACCAACAGATATTTCGTTGACGTTCCATGCTTTTGTACAATCTATTTCCTTGCCACATAACGGACAAATCCGGTTCTGCTTGTTCCATAAATATAAGAGAGACTTACGTCCCTTGAGAGATTCCAGCATTTGTTGCTCCTTTCGCTGAAAGAAATAATCATCGTATTCCGGGTCGAAAGGGTTTGCCTCACCTTTGATTTGCTTGTACGGGGTATAATGTATATCCGACAACCTTTTAAGGGTCAGGTAGTTCACTTTCTTGCTCTTGGTTTCATATTTCCATGCAAACGTCCATTTACGCCCCCGAATTTCATGCCAATATTTGTCTGCAACCCAAGACTTGCGTTTCTTTGGATGGCGACGTAAAGCCCATTTCTTCGTGAGATTGTAAATGTGATTGTCACAACCATGAAAAGCATCGGTTGATGCACCATATCGGTAATAGTTGCCCCAACCTGTGATTACAGGATTAAGCATTCGTATCAGCGATTCCTGCTTACACATTTTATGTCCTTTAACGATGTCACCGATTTTTGCCCTGAAGCGTTTCTGTGCATCTTTGGACGGGGATGTGTATAGCCTTTTGCCAAACTTCCTCACATTGAAACCTAAGAAATCAAAACCGTCGTATATGTTCGTAATGGTAGTTTTCTCTTCGGATAAGGTCAGCCCTCTTTCTTTGAGAAATTCTATCACGATAGGTTTGACTTCGTTTTCCAATAGCTCCTTATCTCGACCTGTGATTATAAAGTCATCCGCATAACGAATAAGGTTTACCTTGTAGTGGAATGTCTTATTGTTGCGCCATAATCTTTTGAATCTTTCAGCCAAGAGTGGTTGAAGTCCGTCAAGTGCTATATTTGCAAGTGTCGGTGATATGATACCTCCTTGTGGTGTACCCTCTTCTGTCGGGAATAGTTTGCCATTGAATACAGCTCCACATTTCAGCCATTTTCTGAGTATCGTCTTATCCATAGGGATATGATTAAGAAGCCAGTCGTGGCTGATATGGTCGAAGCAGCCTTTAATGTCTCCCTCCAAAATCCATTCGGGGGAATGCTGGCGGTTTAGAACCGTATCAATCTGACGGATAGCGTCCATTGTCCTGCGTTTCTTGCGGAAACCATAAGAAAAGCGGTCGCCTGTCGTTTCGGCTATCGGTTCCAATGCCATGAGATATAATGCCTGCATCGCCCTGTCTTTCATTGTCGGTATTCCCAACGGTCGGAGTTTACCGTTCTTTTTCTTGATGTGAACCCTACGAAGCGGCTGCGGATTGTAACCACGACGTTTCAGTTCACCGATTGCTTTGTACTTGCGCTTGGGAGAATCCCAAAGCTGTTTATCTACTCCAGACGTTTTCTTCCCTTTGTTGGAAGTAACCCTCTTTACCGCCAATGCCTTGGCGTAAAAAGAGTGGGTCAGCATCCACTGCAAGGCTTTCACCTTGTTATGTCTGCCTTCCTTTTGAGCCTTTACAATACGCGCTTGTAGCTTTCGGACATAGGCTTCACACTTGGACCAGTCCATTCCGTTCCAAGTTAGATTCCTACTATCAGCAGGCGCACACGATGTTTTAGTTTCGTTCATTTGCTTTCCTCCTTTTGAAAGTTCTAAAAGTTATCTTGTAAAGAGTTACCATATACGGAAGTCTGCCCACTTTCGTGTCGGATGATGTCACCAATAACAACCCGTGATGTTGATTCAATCCGTATCCACCCCATTACAGGGTGGCATTCGCTTTTTCCGTTATCTCATACCTGCACCCCATTCGGCTTGCCTTGCGGTTCGCTTACTCGCATTCTTACGAGAGAGATACAGGCTTGCCCTGTTCCACGTAATTGACAAACGGATAGTTTAGGTTCTGCCAAGTCCGCCGGCAGTGCTGTGTCCGTGTAACCCCAACATGGGCAAGGGTTATCCGACTGCTTACCTTTTGGTGAGAGCTAAAGTATCTTGCGCTCCTTCAAACCTTACGACGGCTAAAGTCAGTTCACTTACGTTAACCATGCTATCCAGCCTCGCCACTCAACGGTATGATACTAACCGTCCTTGACATTCCCTTACGGTTCAGTCTTGTCCTTTCGGAAAGTGTACTTTGTCCTATAAGCTTGGCACAACCCATCACTGGAGATGCACCTTATAGTAGGCTACCGCTGACGGAACAGCGGGTTAAATCATGCAATTAATATTACTGTCTAACAATCAATTACGTGACTTTACAGGTCACACCCA
>NZ_BAKJ01000123.1 GCF_000614125.1 Bacteroides rodentium JCM 16496 | reverse complement strand
GACAAGCTTCAGAACTTGTTCTTGGGCAAGGACAGTCCTCTGTCTGAAGATTCCAAGTCTTCCTTGTTCAACTCCTTGAACAGCCGTTCCATGGATGCCATTGCCAGGCCGATAGGTGAAGCCGTGGTTGGCTTGGGAACAGGGGAATTGGGCGGTGCTCTGTTGGGAAAGGCTGTCGGCTGGGCTGCAGGAAAAGTGGCAGGAAAAGTCGCTTCACGAGCTGAGATAAGTGAATATGTGTATACAAAAACTGCAGCAAAGCATTTTTCTGAAATTGTTAAGAAGGGAACATATAAAGGAGAAATTACAAGACCATATATGAATTCTCCGTTGACCATTCAAGAAATTATGCAAGCAGGGAAAGGTATTCCTGACGCAACATTTAAAGGAGGAGTAAATTGGAAAGTTCCTGGAGTCTTCAGAGAAGCGCAAGGTATATGGGAGTTAGGTATTAATCCTAAAACAAAAGTTATATATCATTTTAATTTTAAGAATTGATTATGAAGTTTTTTATAGATTACGATGAGTGTTTGGAACATAAACAAATTATATACCGTAAAGATGAATATAGTTTTGATACAACCCCTTACATCTATGAGATTGATTTTGAAATAGAGATTAATACTCTTTTTTTGACGGTTGTTGATTGTAAAATTGTTCAATTGAATGGTTTTTGTGGATTATCTGACAAGAACTTATATTATGATGCTCCTAAAGCAAAGAAAGGTACACTTAAAATTCTACGTTCAGAAAAGTATATTTCTTCGGCTGGTACAGCAAAACTCAATGATAAAGATTGGAAAACATTTATAAATCTTCAGACAGGCTGGACATGTATAGGAGAGCCTCATAGACAAGGTTATACTGTTGAATTTATAGATAATTGCATTGCTGTTATTGATAAGAATCAAGAACTGATAGCCCTTTGGATTCATCCTTTTTTTCTTTAAGAACGGAATGATTGTTCCACTGAGGTTATGGGCAGATATGGATTACAAATGAGATATACATTGAATGGCAATACTGTCATAGTGAATGCCAAGGGAAAAATTATTAGTGTATTTAGTTGTTTGCCTGGCACAAGAAATGGTATAGGGAAAGGATTCATGAATTCATTTGAATAATATATAATGGAAACAAAAATAGAAATCATAAATTCTATTTTAGCAGGCTGGGATCCTATTGGAGTAGGCAAAAATTTGGCAATAGATGAATATAGAGGTTATATTCCTCTGATTCTTCAATGCTGTTTTGATAAAAAAAAACTAATGGATTGTTTAATAAGTATATTAACAGATGAGATGGGATTAGATTATGATTTGAATAATCCAAAACAGTGTAAAGATATCCAGGTTATTTGCGACAAGATACTCCATACAAATTAAATTTACGTTGCAGTGTATATCCTTCATTCGCTGCTTCTGAGTTCTTGAATCTCTGATTCGATAAACTAACTGATTCCCTGCTTATGCTATCGGATGTAAGCAGGGAATCTACGTTTTTGCCCATCTGCCGCTTCTGAATATTTAGGCACCTCTTCCTACCGCTGCGATTACGACGGTTTCGGCCGCAATCGGGATTCACCAACCGTACTTGGTTTCCTGCCGCCACAGCGCAGGATAAGTCCAACGCCCGGAATCATCAGACGGGCAGCATCCTCTCCCTGCTTGGCGGTACGGGTAAGGTATATGTTGCCAACTATTATGACGTCAAAGGGAGGGTGACACGTACCACCCGTTCGCAGCCGGACTTCTGCCTCAAGCAGGAGACCGCCTACACCTTTACCGGGAATCCTCAGACGGTAAACGAATGGCACTACAAGAACGGTACGCCTACCGTAAGCGGGAAATACACCTATGCCTATGACTCGTGCGACCGCCCGGAAAGCGTGAAGTTTGACCTGAACCACAGCGGGACATCCATCACACTGGCAGCCTACACGTATGACAAGTTCGGCAGGCTCCAGAGCCGGGAGTTCCATGGCGCAAGTGCAGACAAGCTGACCTACGCCTACAATCTGCGTGGCTGGCTGATGGGTATCAGCGGAAGTAAGTTCACCCAGACTTTGTATTACAATACCGGCACCGGTGCTGCGAAGTACAACGGCAGCATCAGCAGCATGACGTGGAAGGCCGGGGATGAAAGCACCGTCCGCGGCTACAAGTTCACTTACGACGGAC
>NZ_BAKJ01000124.1 GCF_000614125.1 Bacteroides rodentium JCM 16496 | reverse complement strand
TTGAATTTCTGTGATTCCTTTATTCAAATCTTTCGTTAAGTAAGTTCCGGCAGAAGTCTACCCGTAGCGTTGCAGGCCCTTGATGTTGCCGTTCTTGTCATAGCCCGTCACGTTTTCGCTGAAACTGTTCGCATTCATGTTGATACTTGCTGTTTCGCCATAGGTTGCGTTCAGCAGACGACCCTCTTTGTAAAGTAATAAAATGATATTCCCTGCTTACACCCAATTGAAGTGTGAGCAGGGAATCATTTTTGTTTATCGAATCAGGGGTTCAAAGTAGGACAACGACCATATTGTATATTAACTAAAGATTCATTCTTATATCCATACCACCAATACATGTCTCTATCACCTCGGTCATGGATAGCAGATTGCCATTTTTTAGGATCAATGCATCTAACAATAACAACTTCTGATGTTTTTTTTAAGTAAGTGTCATCATAAAGTTCCGTAATATAATAATTGTATCCTTGATAATGAAATACACCTACGGAGCGTTTAAAATTATAGGACTTAGGATATAATACAGAGATGCAGACCTCAGGACTTTCCAATTTGGGATATCCCCCGAGTTCCTTTGAATAAGACATCAACTCTCCATAAACACCAAAAGAAAATGCTATTTCATCTTTTAATTCCTGATACTCAGAACATTCTTCCGCTTTAGTTATTATGGAGTCTAAAATCGGATACCACAATTTGTCAATTTCATACACATTCAATTCTTTGGTAATATAATCTTTCTCTTTGTACGGTTTAAACTTTATGACAGTGACATCTCCCGAGCGACATCCTATGAACAAGGATATCGCAAATAAAACTAAAGTATAAATCATTCCTTTTCTCATAACATTGGAAATTATTGTTCAACTGCTTAATACGGATAATACTTTCCTGCATTTAAAATTCTAAAGGTCGCATTAGGAAAGCGTTTTCTTATATTTTCAGCATCATCTTTATCTCCCTCAGAAGCTTTTGCTCCCGGTGCAGGATGAATATGGTCTGCCCTGATAATCTGAAAACCTCTCCGAATATATTTATTCACCTGGAAGCTACCCACTTTGATAGTGTTCACGTCATGACTTGTTGACAACAGATTTATGAGATTTCCTTGCATATCTTTCATTAACGTATTTCCCCATTCAACATTCGTATTCTTGTCCATGAAATTCATTAGAGACAAAGCCTCTTTGTCGCTTTTCACCTCATAAGAATGGTTGGCATATTCCCCAATCTTATGCCCTTCGGGGTCATTGATTGGCCCACTTATTGTTTTATCAGACATATTCTTGCTTCCTGCTTGCTCATTAAGGATTCCTTTACTGATTTTTATTCCGGTCTTATCTCCTGAAGTATCATAATCCTTTCGAGTTTGAGAAGAATATTTTGATTTGTTATATATCACATCATATTTATCTCCACCTTCATTATTGACTTTTTGAATATAACCTTTTTCATCAATAGTAAAACCGGTATAAAACATACCCGTAGGATCTATGTATTTAATCGGATTATTCCCACAATACCCATACTGGCTTATTGAATAATATTTCTCCGCCAGCGGGTCCACCGTCACAAAACATCCCAACGCCGCATCATACATACGGGCACCGTAATCATACCAGTTCAGCCCTTTCTTCGCATCAAGTTCCTTGCCATTGTATTTGTAAGGCTGCACGTTGTTGGTACTTGCAAATACTCCGCCCAAAGGATAGTAGTGGTTCGTCTCCTCCACCGCCCCGCTCTGGTTGATGACTACACGGTTGTTCCCCTGATGGTCCTTCAGGTAATAATGATACTTCTTGTCATTCAAAGTAACATAACCCGCTTCCGTCAACAACAGTTTTTGTAGTCCATTCTCATAGATCACGTTTCCGCAATAGTCCGTTGTGGTGGTAGCTGCTCCTATCTTATGCACGGTTTTCAGCTTTGTACCATCGGCCGCGTAAGTATAAGTAACCGTGCTACCGTCACTGAACGTTACTGCACTAGGCAAATTTAAACAATTATACGACATATTGCTAATTCCCTTGTTTAAATCTTTAGTTAAATTACCATTGGCATCGTAAGCATACTCATTGGCTTGCTTCACGGCATCCTTGAACTCAAA
>NZ_BAKJ01000125.1 GCF_000614125.1 Bacteroides rodentium JCM 16496 | reverse complement strand
CGATATGTTGATAATTCCCTTATTCAAATCTTTCGTCAAATTGCCGTTGGCATCGTAAGTATATTCATTGGCTTGCTTCGCGGCATCCTTGAACTCGAATCTGTTGTTATAGGCAGAAGCCGCAACGGCATCGTCCACACGGTTCAGACGGTTGCCGTCCAGAATGAAAGTCAGGTTGTCAATCAGGTCATACGAGGAAGTGCTTGTCTGTCCGTAACATTGTGGCTTTTCAAAACTCCCGTTACGTCAAGCGGATGCGTCAATATATGAAAATCCCTGCCTATACACACAATGATATAAGCAGGGAATCATTTAGTTTATCGAATTAAAGATTCGGAGTAGGGCAACGACCATATTGTATATTGATCAAAGATTCATGCTTATATCCATACCACCAATACATATCCCCATCTCCTCTATAGAGTGGATCAAAATGGTATTTCTCTGGAGTCACACATGTTATGGTAATCGTTCTATCCGTTTTCTTTAATAAAATATTGGCAAATATTTCATCTATATAAAAGTCATATCCCTTATAGCCAAACACCCCTAATGTCGATCGGAAATCTGAAAAACGAAAAAGATAGTAGTTTACAAAAATTCCAATATGAGGATTGCCCCATTTTTCTTCAGGATCAGAGTAACTTCCATCTTCAATACAGAAAAAGAAAAAAACTTTTTCCTTTCTATTTTGATATTCCGGACATTCTTCTGTTTTTATAATGATTGAATCCAAAATTGGATACAACGATTCCTCCGGTTCATATACATTCAGTTCCTTCGTGATATAATCATCAGCCTTATAAATGTAAGGCTTAATGTTTACAACTTCCACATAAGAATGACATCCCCAAAACAAGAATGGCAGAAATACTACTGATAAAAGTTGTGAAAATTTTCCCATAACATTATATTTACAATTTTATACTATCGTTCCAAAATACGGATGATACGTTTTCGTAATTTGTTATTTCTTTTTGTAGAATATAAGTACTTCAGACAAACTTCCGAATCAATAGTATCGTGTATAGGATTTCGCAAATCAGAAAAAACTCTTGAAATTTTATCTTCACTCTCCTTTTTCAACAAAGATAAGAAAAGCGACACATTATCCGATGCTATTATCTGAAACAGTGCCTCATTTCGATACTCTCCTAATTCAACATTACTCATATACTTGTTTTCATAAGCACATAGGAAAGAACTCATTTCTGTAACGGAAAGTTTCTCCTTCTTACAAATTTTCTCCATTACTTGTGCAATCTCTTGATAATTTTCTACTTGTGAAAATGAATTCAGACACAAGAATGAGAAAGTTATAAAAAAAAGTAATCTCATATTTATTCCTTTTTATTTATCAAATCTATTCTTTTAATAATAATTCTTCCTTGACTATTTCCTACGTTAGGATTTGATTCATTCCACTTAAAATGAGAAAAAAAGGATTTGGCATCTTTGGGATTGATTGTAATACAACCTTGCGAGCCTCTACTATTGTAGTTTCCATTATCGCTTTTTCCTGAATGTACATTTACATATTGCATTTGTACTTCATTCCCATCCTTATCAAAGCCTTTTGTGTGCCTGTTTCCGGATTCATCTACAATGTTTAGCCCTTTTTGAGTACCTCCTTTATGCCCACTTTTATTATTAAAATCATATTCCCCTTCGGCTATTGTATTATAATTGGTTGAATTATCTTTATTGCTAACAGAGTTAGGATAACTGCTCCCTTCATAAATGCCTACCACTTCACCGTTTTGAATTACCTGAATAGTGGCTGTATACGTTTCTCCACTTTTACCTCTATCTAAAGGGCGCCTGTTTTGATCTATTACAGAAATGGTATCTGTTCCTAATGGGTCTATATATTTTAACGGATTATTTAAACAGTAAGCAAATGGGTTCGCTGAATAATAATTCTCAGCAGAAGGGCCCA
>NZ_BAKJ01000126.1 GCF_000614125.1 Bacteroides rodentium JCM 16496 | reverse complement strand
GACTTTAGGAATCCACACACAGACACGCACACACACGTTGTGATTTGCTTTCATTTTAGTATCTTTGAACCATTGGAAACAGCCTCCAAGAGTCCTCAATAGCTTGAATACAGTTGTGATTTGCTTTCATTTTAGTATCTTTGAACCATTGGAAACAGCAAATTTACGTGGAGATTAAGAACGAAGGTGGTTGTGATTTGCTTTCATTTTAGTATCTTTGAACCATTGGAAACAGCACGTTGTATTTTTCCTTAACCACGTGCAGTGTTGTGATTTGCTTTCATTTTAGTATCTTTGAACCATTGGAAACAGCTCAAGACCACACCCGCCCAATTATCCTTCTGTTGTGATTTGCTTTCATTTTAGTATCTTTGAACCATTGGAAACAGCCTATTGAAGCATCTACAATCTTTTCATACTGTTGTGATTTGCTTTCATTTTAGTATCTTTGAACCATTGGAAACAGCATTTATGTGCGCTTATCTTCAGCTTACGTAGTTGTGATTTGCTTTCATTTTAGTATATTTGAACCATTGGAAACAGCACTAATTTACAATACTCACAAGAATTAAGGTTGTGATTTGCTTTCATTTTAGTATCTTTGAACCATTGGAAACAGCTGATTACAAGTAGCAATCTAATATTCAAACAATTACACATAGTATTAGAATCTAAAAAAAGAATGCTGGTTCTGAAAAAATCCCGCCATTGCGCGGGATTTTTTTAGAATAATTCTAATTGTTGTCCAGGCGTATTCACATCCACAGTCTTTTTCCCATAAAAAAGTGCTATATTTCCAAATTGCTTGTCCGTAATGCACATAATTCCGACACTTCCATAATCCGGTAAGAAAGATTTAACTCTTTTTATATGTACCTCCGCATTCTCACAACTCGCACAATGACGAACATATATAGAGAACTGGAACATCGTAAATCCATCCTTTTGCAGATTTTTTCTAAATTCCGCATACGCCTTTTTATCCTTCTTGGTTTCGGTAGGCAAATCAAACAACACTAATACCCACATAATGCGATATTCACTAAACCGGTCCATCACATCTCTGGATAGGATATTTTACGCAACTCACCACTGAAACATTTATACAGAGAAGCCGTAGTCTGCCCAACAGCTACCATCAACGGACTACGTTTTCCCGAAATAACAGTCTCTAATGTAGGAATTGTCAGTAACCTCGCTTTCAATTCTCTCGTCAATTCAACACAATTCGGTTCTGCTTCCTTGAATATGTCATATACCAACCTATCCACATAAGGGCGATAAGGTTCCATTATATCATCTGCCAGACAATAAGCATTATAACGATTATGATGATGTATTCCCAAAGTAGGTAGAAGCCCACTTGTCACCAAAGCACGAGCAACAACTGCCCTCAAAATAGCATACCCATAATTTAACAAATTATTAGGAGGAATACCTTCTCTATCCCTTGTAAAGCCTTCTATTTTAAACAAATTCTTCCAATAATAAGCAGCTGCACGAGCCTCCAAATTATCAGAATCTCCACTCTTTACATCTGCAGCCCACACCTTCATACACTTTATTTCTTCTTCAGCACATTCATGCAATACTACCGCCTGATTCTCTATTTTGGCTTTTATTGTTTGCTGCCAAAGTTGTTTCATCAATGGCAGAGACGCACCAAGTTGATAACGAAACCTTTCATTTTGTGTAGTATTCCCATACAAAGGAAGCATTAAACCAACCGGCATACTTTTAGAATCGCAGGTTATGACTGCACAATTATTCTCAAGCAAAGCTTCCAATACTCCCGAAGTAATGGTTATCTGCTTATTGTCCAACACCACTACTCCAATATCTTCTATTGGCTTAGTCACTTCGGACATTCGTTTGAACCCCTCGGGTAAAGCACTGTTCTTCACCACCTCCGGTAA
>NZ_BAKJ01000127.1 GCF_000614125.1 Bacteroides rodentium JCM 16496 | reverse complement strand
GGCGAAGCAGGCGAACGAGTACGCATACGATGCGAACGGTAATTTGACGAAAGATTTAAATAAGGGAATCCCAACATATCGTATAATTGTTTAAATTTGCCAAGCGTAGTAACGTTCAGTGACGGTAGTACCATCACCTATACTTATGCAGCGGACGGCACCAAGCTCCGCACCGTGCACAAGATAGGCACCGTTAGCACCATGACGGATTACTGCAGCGATGTGGTCTATGAAAACGGAGTCCAGAAGTTGCTTTTTACCGATGAGGGCTATGTTACTTTGAGTGACAGCAAGTATCATTACTATTTGAAGGACCATCAGGGAAACAACCGTGTAGTCATCAGCCAGAGCGGGGCGGTAGAGGAAACGAACCATTACTATCCTTTTGGCGGGGTATTTGCAAGTACCGGCAATGTGCAGCCTTACAAGTACAACGGAAAGGAACTTGACACGAAGAAAGGTTTGAATTGGTATGACTATGGGGCACGTCATTATAATGCAGCGTTGGGACGGTTTACAACGAACGACAGATTTGCCGAGAAGTATTATCCGATGTCTCCTTATCAGTATGGTGCGAATAATCCGGTTAGGAATATTGATGTAAATGGGGATAGTATCAGAGTTTATACTGAAACAACTTCTAATTATGGTCTTGGGCATGCATGGATTAGTGCTGGTGAAGGCGAGAATATTATTGTTTATACTTATGGTAGATATGATGGAACGAACAAAGGAGCAGATGGCTCTTCAAATTCGATAGCTAATGGTCCTGGGGTTTTAGTACGATTAACAGGGAAAGAAGCTTTACAATATAACGCTGATAAGAATATAAAAACAACTGTATCCATTTTTACAGTGCCTGATGTTTCTGATGCGGAGTTGATTGAGGTAATGGATAGAGAATTCAATTCATCAATGCAAATGCCTAATAATCCTAAGAGTGAATATAAGAACAACTCTTCGGCTCATATTATTGATGAATATAATATCTTAGGCAATAATTGTGCAACAACAGTTTCTAAAGCCTTAAATGCTGCAGGTTCTAACGTCTTGAAAGGTTATATACGGCAACCTTCGAACAGTTTTGGAATGTGGAAGAGTATTCCAATTTTGAAAGTTTACAATACTCCATCAGGACTTCAAAATCATATGAAAGGAATATTCAAATAAGATTTAATTTATACAAATATGAAATGGGTAAACTTATGCTATTTATTGTTCTCTGTTGTTTTAGCAGTGATTATTTTATATGTGATAATTGCTAATATGATTGATTATACAATTGAAGATGCTTCCTATTATTTAGAAATGTTCCTGAAGTACATGAAATTCTTCTTATTTTATGTTCTGTTGAATATACTCTATTTGATAGTGTCTATCATTAGTTATTATAAGCATAAATATTGTAAATCCTAAATTAGGAGTCAGCGGATGTTTTTCATCTGCTGACTTTTTTATAAAGTTCTGCCAATCTACTCATTTGTAACGGGGGATACTTTATACCTTATAAAGCTAAAACAGAGACAGAAAGCCAGCAAGAAAACACGGTCCGCGGCTATAAGTTCACTTACGACGGGCTTGACAGAATGCTGAATGCTACTTACGGTGAGACAGCCGGCATCAGTACGAATGCGAACCGTTTCAGCGAGAATGTGACGGGTTATGACAAGAACGGTAATATCAAGAGTCTGCAGCGCTACAGCCAGACTGCGGCTTCTGCCTATGGCCTGATAGACAACCTGACTTTTACGCTGAACGGCAATCGGTTGAGCCGTGTGGACGATGCTGTAACGGCTTCTGCCTACAACGGCGGCTTCGAGTTCAAGGACGGC
>NZ_BAKJ01000128.1 GCF_000614125.1 Bacteroides rodentium JCM 16496 | reverse complement strand
CTAACCACTATTATCCTTTCGGCGGTGTCTTTGCAAGTACTACGAATGTCCAGCCTTACAAGTATAATGGTAAGGAGTATGACACGAAGAAAGGCTTGAACTGGTATGACTACGGGGCACGTCATTATGATGCTGCGTTGGGACGGTTTACAACGAACGACAGGTTTGCTGAGAAGTATCACTCACTCTCACCATATCAGTATGGTGCGAATAATCCGATCAATACTATTGATATTAATGGAGATAGTTTACTCATTGTAACTCCGGAGCTATTGAAGCCATTTATAATGGTTTGCAGGAGGGGCAGCACATAAAAATGCGATTTAATAATGGCATATTGGATCCAACTTCTATTGAAAAACAAGCTAATAGTAGTAATGACTTTTTTCTGAAAGATTTATTTGAGATTGCCAGTAGTGAAAAAATGGTAGAGCTGTCATTATCAGATAAGAATACATATCAGATGAATGGGAAAACTATAGAAGAATTTTTTGATATTCCTTATGATGATGATGATAGCGGAATACCCGTTCATCAAAAAGAAGATTATTCAAAAATGGGTATTCCTTTTGGCAAGCATATTCAAGGGAATTTAGGACAGACATTAGTACCCGACAGGAATTTAGCTTCCGGTAAAAGTTCAACTAATAATCATATACAGGTTATAGTTAACAAGAATGGTACATTGAACCATAGAACAGTTGGGATTGCACATGAATTTGGACATGTTATTTTGTATTTAAGAAACATGCCGTTTAGTCGTGGACAACCGGGAGTCGATAATTTTGTATACAATAGAAGAGCTGATATAATGTCAAAAAGATTAGGATATGACTATTAAACTAAAAATGTTTTTTATGCTTATTATGTTTCCACCATTGTTATACGGACAAAACAAGTTGGTGAAAGAAACTATAACATATTCAAGTGATAAAAGTGCTTATACAAAGGAGATAAACAAGACTATCTTTTTTGAAGTTGAGACTAATTTGCCAGTTTTTGAATGGACGCTGGATACTGCAAGATCTTCTGAAAGCTATACTTCCTATTATTTTAGGGAACAATTACGAGAAGTCTCAACGGACATTTCTTATATTGGTGGATACGAATCATTAAAGAATTACCAAGATAGTCTTTATTGGAAGTATTATAAAGGTGATGAACAGAATGCTTCTTGTCTATATACTATTCTTTTTGACAAGAAACTTAAAATTAGAGAAATAAGAATTGTGAAAAGGGCGGGATATAATAACTCTAAGTATAACTACGATAAGTTAATAAAGAAAATACTTTTATCCACTGAAGGAAATTGGCAAAAAACGAATAATACATCTTCTGAAGAGTGGTATTTTACATTTGGACGTTTTTTTGTAAGATAAAATATTCTGTTTCAGTAGATGTTCTTCCTTCATTGTTTCTAAATCCCCGAATCTCTGATTCGATAAACTGAATGATTCCTTGCTTATATCCTCGGATGTAAGCAAGGAATCTACGTTTCTGTCCATCTGACGCTTCTGAATATTCAGGCACCTTTTCCTATCGCAACAAGTACGACGGTTTCGACCGCTGTTCCAAGAAGTGGCTTCCGGGAGCCGGGAGTTCGGACTATACAGAATATGTCTACGACCTTGCTGACCATGTCAGCTTCATGTAGGACGGCGTGAAGCAGGCGAACGAATACATTTATGATGCGAACGGCAATTTGCCCCAA
>NZ_BAKJ01000129.1 GCF_000614125.1 Bacteroides rodentium JCM 16496 | reverse complement strand
GCTGCTCTCGAAAAAGTAGACACGGGAAGGTAGAAAAAGATTGAATGTTGTACCTTTGTTGCAGTCAAGGAAGTTGCTCGTGGAGGGAGGGGTGGAGCCCCGACCGGAACGAGCAACTTCCGGCGGCCCGAAAACGACACCAGTCGGGTTCTACCGGAAAGGAGAAACTTTTATGGCAAAACATCTCAACCCTCTTGAAAAAGAGTTTCTAGTCCGCCAGTACAAGGCAAGTATGCGGACCGCAAAAGAGTTTGCTGCGATGCACAACATCACAGAGCAATCACTCAAGAAATGGACAAAGCAGTATGAAGAAGGCGGCCTGGAAAGGCTTGTACGCGCAGACGCTGACATCCAGAGCATTCTTCCTGAAGGCTTCGACAGAAAGGAGGAGTCTTACAAAAGGGAGATTCTGAAGCTCCGCATAGAGAACGAACGGCTAAAAAAAAGTTATGCCGTTCAGATGAACGCGGATGGGCAAATGGAGTATGTTCGTTTAAAGGAGAAGAGTTTGAAATAGTCAAGCTTCTGTCCCGCGACTATCCAATAAAAGCCGTCTGTAAACTGATGAGCGTGAGCCGCGCAGGCTATTACAAGTGGCTCAAGCACGTTCCTTCAATCAGGGACCATCGTCGTGAGGAGATTGTCGGGAAGGTCAAGGAAGTGCATGAAAAGCACAAGACCCACGGATATCGCTGGACAGCCGCCTTCATCAGAATCAATATGTGCATAGAGATAAGCGACAGTTACGCCTACAAGTGCTTCCGTTACCTTGGAATCAAGGCTGAGACGAAGCACAAGCTGCACTACAGGCCGAGAAAGATACGGGACAAGTATCCCAATCTGATATACTCTACCTGGGAGACTGTAGACAGACCTCGGCAAGTGATTGTGTCAGATATGACCATGTTCAGTCTGCGTTGGATCAGTTTCGAAGTAACGTTCTACTTCGATGTGTTCACGAAAGAAATCCTCACATATAAGGCGACAGATCGGCGTGGAGACCGTATGCAATACATAGAAGGTCTGAACGATGTGGTGAGTATGTTGAAAGGCACCGTTGAACCTGTAATCCTGCACACCGATCAAGGCAGCGTGTACGCATCTATGGCATACAATGAACTGATCAAGGACACGAATATAGTCCGCTCAATGTCAAGGGCCGGAAAGCCCACGGACAACCCCGTCAACGAGTCTCTGAACGGCTGGATCAAGGAAGAACTCTTATCAGACTTCGGTCTTGAGCAAGAACATAGATGGACGAATATCACCAGGATACTTGACGAGTACGTCAAGTTCTACAACGAGATGCGTCCGTGCTTTGCAATAGGGTATGACACTCCTGAGAACTACCGGAAGCGGTACCACAAAGGAGAACTTCCCCGTAAAAATACTTTTGAGACAAGAGTAGCGTCACCGGAACCAAAGTTCGTACGAAAAAGACGCGAAAAGTCTGATAATAAAGAAGATAAGTAACTACTCAAAGGATGTGTCCACTTTTATCAAAGAAAACACAGGAAAAACATCAAAAATGTCTACTTTTGTAAATCAAAAACACAGAAAAACAACCCCAGTGTCTACTCTGGGAAAATATTAACATCTAAAATTATTTTCTGTGTCTACTTCTCGCGCGCGG
>NZ_BAKJ01000130.1 GCF_000614125.1 Bacteroides rodentium JCM 16496 | reverse complement strand
GATTGTCGATCATACCGTAAGTTCCGGCAGAAGTCTGTCCGTAGCGTTGCAGGTTCCTGATGTTCCCGTTCTTGTCGTAGGCGGTCACCTTCTCGGTATAACGGCCTGCGCCGTGGACGGCATCCGTCAGGCGGTTCAGGCATCGTAGGCGAAGGTGTAGGCCAAGTCGTCGTAGGCGTATTCTGCAAGGGTCACGGTGGCGCCGCCGTCCAGCTTGTACTGCACCTTGCCCAGGCGGTCGGCGTGGTCGTAGCTGTAGGTGGTGACTTCGGTCAGGTCGTCCGGTATGTATATGAAAATCCCTGCTTATACGCAATGGTATAGGCAGGGAATCATTCAGAGATTATCGTATTAGAAGACTTTCATATTCAAACACAACGAATGAAGAATATCCACTGCAACGGAACATTATTCCTCTATTATACGTTTTAATACGAAGCCGTCATTTTTCCTAATTTCATAATAAACTGCCCCTCCAAACAATAGTTCATCTATTTTTGAGACAGGTTCACTTCTTACAATCCAAATGCTATCATGGATAAGATGAATATGAAAGGGACCTTGAACTTCTATTACACCTTCCTCTATTAGACTATTTATACTAGGTTTCACTCTTTCAAAAGCATGCTCTACAGAGACTATCATTTTGTTTGTAGTAATAGTATCACATTCTTCAAATGGCTTTATGTCTACATATTCTTGTTGAAGGGTCGTATCTATAATAAAACTCACTTCTTCTCGAATGTTCGTAGTCTTACTTTTTCTTACACTACATCCCGCAAGACAAAGGTACAATAAAGTTAATGAAATTATATATTTTTCCCTCATTTTACTTGAACATATTTATAATGTTATCCATAAATTTAATAAATAGAGAACGCGTATTATCTACTGGATCAACATTATTTAGTCGTTTAGGATCTTTTGGATCACTGGGTAAATCTTTAGAAATTGTTTCCACTTGTTTTTTTGCAGGATTATACTCTAATAGACTACCATTAGGGGTTGCCAAATATCCAACTAACCCAGTCTTTTCACTAGTTCTTTTATCAGTATTGGAAAATTCATTGTCTTTTACGATGAATTTATTCCCATTAGCATCAGTTACATTTTCTGTATATTCACCATGAGAATGAATAGTTGCAACATTTTCCTTGTTACTTGAATTCGATATTTTACCGCCGTGAGAACCTAAAACGGTAGCAGGAGTATATGAATATTTAGCCTTTCCATCATTTTCTATTTTATAAATTAGAGATGCCATTTCTTGTTTCCGAATGATAGATGCACCATTATAGTACATACCCCAGTCTTTGGCCGCTTCTCTTGGAGTCTTGAATAAATCACCAGGACCGAACTCCATACCATTCTTATCTATGAAACGTACTGGATTATTTGCACAATATCCATAAGGATTCATTCCATAATATTTTTCCGCCAGCGGGTCAACCGTCGTAAACCGTCCCAACGCCGCATCATAATGCCTTGCCCCATAATCATACCAGTTCAGCCCTTTCTTCGCATCAAGTTCCTTGCCATTGTATTTGTAAGGCTGCACGTTGCCAG
>NZ_BAKJ01000131.1 GCF_000614125.1 Bacteroides rodentium JCM 16496 | reverse complement strand
AATGGTAATTTAACTAAAGATTTAAACAAGGGAATTAGCAATATGTCGTATAATTGTTTAAATTTGCCTAGTGCAGTAACGTTCAGTGACGGTAGCACGTTTACTTATACTTACGCGGCCGATGGTACAAAGCTGAAAACCGTGCATAAGATAGGAGCAGCTACCACCACAACGGACTATTGCGGAAACGTGATCTATGAGAATGGACTACAAAAACTGTTGTTGACGGAAGCGGGTTACGTTACTTTGAATGACAAGAAGTATCATTATTACCTGAAGGACCATCAGGGGAACAACCGTGTAGTCATCAACCAGAGCGGCACGGTGGAGGAAACGAATCATTACTATCCTTTCGGCGGTGTCTTTGCAAGTAGCAATAGTGTTCAGCCTTATAAGTATAATGGTAAGGAATTTGATGCGAAGAAAGGGCTGAACTGGTATGATTATGGGGCAAGGCATTATGATGCTGCGCTGGGACGGTTTACGACGGTGGACCCGCTGGCGGAGAAGCATTATTCAGAAAGTTTGTATACTTATTGTTATAGTAATCCTATAAATTGTATAGACCCTAACGGGAAAGATGGTATTTATATTGCTTTCCCCGATTATAAAATATCAACTCCTATTGGTAAGATTGGAAATTTAGGTCATGCTGGAGTATTGCTAATTGATAATAAAACAGGAGTGACTAAATATTACGAATATGGTAGATATGATAAAGAGGGGAAAGGAATTGTCAGAACATTCGCTGTTCCAGATGTAAAAATGGGGCAAGATAAAAAGCTACATTTGAATCATTAAATAAAACCTTATCAGTAATATCTGAACAAGCAGGACATGGTGGGAGAATAGAAGGAGCATATATTGAAAGTGATAAATTTGAAGAAATGAAAACTTATGCAGAATCAAAAATAAGCAGAGAACTCTAATCCAAAGAGAAAAGAGTATTCATTAAGGAATAATAATTGTGGAACTTTTTGCAGCTGATGTTTTGAAACAAGATCCATCTGTAAAAGATAAGGCACCAGTAATTATAGATCCAAGACCTAATAGCATAGTTAAAGAGTATCAAGATAATTTTAAGTCACTAAATTATGATCCTAAAAAGAGACAAGTTAAAATTGAATAGATATGGAAAGTCAAAGTATATCTTTAGGAGATTTATTTTCAGTTGAATTATTTGTAGGATCAATAACGTTTGTTTTAGGAACGGTTGTGTTCTTTTTATTATTGTTGAAATTGAGGCTTAATCTTAAAACGACATTATTATATTGTTGTCTGCAATTGGTACTTGCTGTCTCTCTTTCTACTATTTTCTTTATGTTTTGGCGTTTTAATTTTGATATAATGATAGGTTTTCTATATTTACCAGGTGTACTCTCCGAGGTTTTTATAATGTTTTTATTCTATTTTATATTAAAAATAAAGAA
>NZ_BAKJ01000132.1 GCF_000614125.1 Bacteroides rodentium JCM 16496 | reverse complement strand
GACACATTTACATTTGCAGTATTAAATATCACAATAAAATATAAGTGTATATTTGAAAAGAAGAGTTGCAGTGAACTAACTTTGACACTAGTCTTAAATGACTATAGGCTGAATCAGACTGCAACTCTCTTAATAGGAGAACCTAGCCAGTTAGAATTGTAGGCTCACGACCTAATAAATGTATTAGCTGTTTCTCCTTCATGTTTAATACTGTAAATACAAAGTTATGAATTATTCTCATTTTGTAGGTCTTGATGTAGGAAAAAAAACTTTCGATGCATCATTAATGTCTGCGGACGAAAAAGAGTTGTCTCACAAGTCTTTTGATAACACTCCAGAAGGGATCCAATCTTTATTGGATTGGATAGCTGGTTATCATCTCTCTTTATCCAAACTCTTGTTCTGCGCTGAAAACATGGGAAGTTATGTCACAGAGTTATCTGTTTCCAGTATCTCCATGGGATTTTCCCTGGCTTTGGTTTGCCCGTTGACCATCAAGAAGTCCATAGGCTTGCAACGAGGCAAAAATGACCGCATTGACGCCAAAAGAATAGCGAACTATGCGGTATTACACTATCGAAAACTGGAGTTATACAAATTGCCTGACAAAGATTTGGTGAGACTACGAGGATGGATTATCATACGTGACAATTTGGTCAAGCAAAAAGTATCAAGCATAAAGTTATTGGAAACATTCTCCCAGATGGCTAAGTTGGCTAATGTGACAGAATCCATTTCTTTTTTGGAAGAGCAACTCAAGTCGATAAAAGAAAAGATCCTGGAGGTGGAAGAGAATATGGAGCAACTAATAGCCGCCAGTACATCGCTTTACACAAACTACTTGCTATTAAGAAGTATAAAAGGAATAGGAATTATCAATGCCATTGTATTACTGTGTGTTACTGACAATTTTCAAAGATTTGACAACCCAAGGAAATTTGCCTGCTATTGTGGGGTTGCCCCATTTGAACACACTTCAGGTATTTCCATACGGGGAAAAACGCAGACTTCTTCATTGGCTAACAAAGAAGTAAAAGTATACCTTACCCGGGCAGCTATTACTGCCATCTCTTGGGATCCGCAGTTGAAAGCATATTATAAAAGGAAAATAGCGGAGGGGAAACATAAAGCATCTGTAATCAATGCTGTAAGAGCCAAAATCATAGCAAGGTCTTTTGCTGTGATACGAAGGCAGACTCCATTTGTAACATTAGCCGTATAATAAAAGGTCCTTAACTTCGAAGACATCTTAGGTTTAGGAAGTAGCTATGTACTTCTGAAGAGTAGTTATGTCTATATACGAACTTACCCAAGGATACGTTAATGTTCGTAAACTTGGGTAAGATTTTATAAATATTGTTTGGAGAGGACTTAGAATTCA
>NZ_BAKJ01000133.1 GCF_000614125.1 Bacteroides rodentium JCM 16496 | reverse complement strand
ATCATTAGTGTCCACTAAAAAATTTTGAGGGCACTGATGGGTTAAAAAGTTAGACAATCAAATAAACTCGGTCCACTTGAACCATAGATGTCATTGACATTTTTGAAATTCAATTTGTCGAACAGGTCACTCAAAGAAGTTTTGTCGGTCAAGGATATGCCGACAATCTGAAGCACCTCATAGACGCTTCGGTCAAGCAGCATATCGTGCTGTACCATTGCTACAAGGCAATAAGTGATTATGGCGCAATAGATTTGGATTCGTACCGCATTTTCGGATGTTCCCCAAAATCTCTTGATTTTGAGATGCTGCTTGATCCATTTGAAGAACAGCTCCACGCTCCATCGGTTGCGGTACAACTTGCAGATAAGTTCTGGCGGGGCATCGAGATTGTTGGTCAGAAAGATGTAAGTTTTGCCGTCTTCCGGATTAACGTAAACGATTTTACGAAGCTCCTCCGGGTAATCCTTTGAGCTTTTATAAACCGTAAACGAACCGGTGGCATCCGACTTTATTCCGTTTTTAAGCCTCCGCTTCCATATCCGTGGTTTGAACCGCACATTGGTCTTGGCCCTGACAACGAAGAAGCCCCCGATGAGGTCAATCTTGTAAAGATTGCCATAATCGTTGTAACCACGGTCGAAGATATAATGAGCGCCAGGCTCATACGGTATCTCTGGCATAGCTTTTGAATCGTGAACCGAAGCATTGGTAATATGCACGAATGCAGGAACTTGCGTTTCAATGTCATAGAGCGTATGCATCTTTATGCCTCCCTTGTGCTTACGAAATCCAGCCCAGTCGAATACCGACAGGCATAGGTCAATCGTCGTGGAATCGAAGGCGTATACCGAACCACCGAGGTTGAAAATCTCCGTCTTTCGCTTGCTCCTTGTCTGCTCAATCATGTAGAAAGCAAACTCCTCGAAGATGCGGTAATCGCGCGTTTCGTTCGCTTTGGCAAGGTTGCTCCGGGTGACTGATTTTCCCATTCCGAGATGGTAAAGTTTCCCACAGTGAGCCTCGGTTGCCACAATCAAATCGCGCAGACTTTCGCGATTCGCAAGCTGTCCGAACATCATCACAAGCAACTGATTCCAGCAAGTGAATGACTTTATATATTTGTCGCCCTGATACTTAGCAACTATTCGATTGTATTTGTTGCGATCCAAGAATGAAACTAATTGAGCAAAAACGTACTTGTCTTTCAGCATAACAGCCTGATTTAGACTGCAAAAGTAAATTCAAATCCGTTTTTCTCAAAAGCACCTGTAACAAATTGAATTTCAATTATTTCAAAGAACTCTTATGTTTTTTTAGTGGACACTAATG
>NZ_BAKJ01000134.1 GCF_000614125.1 Bacteroides rodentium JCM 16496 | reverse complement strand
TATCGTGCTTCCCTCTGAAATACTCAATTATTTTTCAGTAGTGCTTGTTGAACAGACTTCAACGGAGATACACATTCATCTTGATGAAGTGATGACTCCTGCATTATCCGATGATGTGCACTTTGAATCCAAAGGCTTCATGGAAGCGGTAAGCGTCACAGATTTTCCCATCCGTGACCACAAGGTTATTCTGCGCATCCGCCGCCGTCGTTGGACTGATATTCGCACAGGTAAGAGCTTCAGTATTCCCATCGACCTTGATGTCGTTTGTAAGGGCACCCGTTACTCCAAAGAATTTGGTGTTTTTTTAAAAGAAACGTATGGAGACGTCCCCGGTGACCTGCCATACGCTTGAGGAATTCTACCATATAGACGGACATACTTTCGAGAAACAGTACAAGGAAACGCTCAGCGGTTTCAGGGATTGGGAGCAGCTGGAGCATGCGGATGAATGGATGTTATTCCCGGAGAACATCGGTCCGCATTTGGCTATAGACGAGTCGTCCCTGTCTAATGGAGAATTATACACTTTTGTCACCAACCGTGACCGTCATACACATGAGGAAAGCCTTGTGGCAGCTGTCGCAGGAACCAAATCGGAGGATGTCATACAGGTGCTCAAACAAATAGACGAGAAAGCCCGTGAAGCTGTGGAGGAAGTGACCCTTGACCTGTCCGATTCCATGCGCAGGATTGTCACCATTGCCTTCCCCAAGGCCAAACGCGTCATAGACCGTTTTCATATACAGAAACTCGCCTGTGATGCTGTACAGGAAATCCGCGTAGCCCATCGTTGGGACGCCTTACAGCAGAGCAATGAAGAAATGGAGGAGTGTAAACAAGCGGGAAAGTCATACATGCCTTACCGATTCCCAAACGGAGACACCCGCCCGGAACTGCTGGTCAGAAGCAGATGCCTCTTGTTTAAATCCGCGGAAAAGTGGACGGAAAAACAAAAGGAAAGGGCTGAAATACTGTTTAAGGAATATCCTGACATCCAAACGGCTTATGGACTGGCACACTCCTTAAGGATGATATTCGCCAAAAACACCATCAAGGATGCTGCAAGGCTAAGCATGGCCCGATGGTATAACAAAGTGGATGAGTCAAGGATAAAGTCGTTCAATGTCATTGCGGCTACATTCTACGAACACTATGATGACATTCTGAACTTCTACAACAACAGGGCATCAAACGCCGCAGCAGAGTCGTTCAATGCAAAAATCAAACTCTTTAGGGCAAACTTGCATGGAGTGGCAGACAGAAAGTTTTTTCTTTTTAGGCTGGCAAAGATATATGGATATCCCCACTAAATTTCTACTGCCCCC
>NZ_BAKJ01000135.1 GCF_000614125.1 Bacteroides rodentium JCM 16496 | reverse complement strand
GCCCCGTAATCATACCAGCCCAGACCTTTCTTCGTGTCATACTCCTTACCATTATACTTGTAAGGCTGGACATTCGTAGTACTTGCAAAGACACCGCCGAAAGGATAATAGTGATTAGTTTCCTCCACACTTCCGCTCTGGTTAATCACGACACGATTGTTACCTTGATGGTCTTTCAAGTAGTAGTGATACTTGCTGTCGCTCAAAGTAACATAACCCTCTTCGGTAAGAAGCAGCTTCCGGACTCCGTTTTCATAGACCACATTCCCGCAATAATTGGTAATGATATCACCAATAATGTGGGGTAAGGAATCATATTTACTAAATTAGAACATTCCGTTGTAGCGGATGTATTCCATTCGCTACAACGGAAACTGGAATGCTATCTGACCATTAGAGAGAATTCCTTCTCCAATTCAATCTTACGTTTAAAATAAATCTGATATGCAAACGTTTCCCCATCAACTAACTGAGCATAATGCATATCATCAAAAACAAGTTCATAATACCCCCAAACTGCTTCCCTATAAGGATAAGCCTCATCTGTTGTCTGAAAAGTTTTAAAATACCACATAGAAGGAACTTTATTATCTACAACTTCAAAAAGTGGAAAAGGGTATGCTGAGACAAATCCTCCATCATCTATCAAATAGTCTAAAGTGCCTTCCCCCAACAACATTCCCATTACCCAAAATTCCTTACCAATATCCAATCCATATTTTGTATATTCAGTAGCTCCAAAACGGCCTAACTCTTCTTTTTTCAAAATTTCATTTTCATACTGCCTTATACTTTTTCCCGTATTGTTAATACAACGTACTTTCATAAAATCTATTTAAATTTGAAATCATCAACCGCCTTTAAAATTCCATTTTCCCACTTTCCTACATAGTGTATCACTGTTTTACTTCCATCCAGCTTTGTATGTACATATTGCATTTTTCTCCAACCCAGCCAACGTAAATCATTTATTGGTCCCATTCTTTCTATTATTTGTCCTGTGGCAGGATTTGTTAAAGCTTCTTGCATAGTCAACTGTTCAGTCAAATTTTTCGGAGTAATCCTACCAGTGTTTCCAAGACCTAAAGGCTTAAGGACTGGATTTATTTTATTCGTCACTTTTCCTGCAGCCCAGCCGACAGCCTTTCCCAACAGAGCACCGCCCAATTCCCCTGCTCCCAAGCCAACCACAGCTTCACCTATCGGCCTGGCAATGGCATCCATGGAACGGCTGTTCAAGGAGTTGAACAAGGAAGACTTGGAATCTTCAGACAGAGGACTGTCCTTACCCAAGAACAAGTTCTGAAGCTTGCC
>NZ_BAKJ01000136.1 GCF_000614125.1 Bacteroides rodentium JCM 16496 | reverse complement strand
GGAATTCAGCCAGATAGTATCTTATTGTTAGTCTGTTATCGTCTTGTTTTGACTAAAACACGGTTGCGTTGGAAAAGTGGGAATACTTTGTTGGATGATTGAAGACATGAGCAAAAGGGAGATGTATGGCCAGTAAAATGATTTTTTCTTGAAATAGCCTTGGAAAGATTAAAAAAAGCTATATATTTGTATTCAATTCTAAAACTAACTACCTATGAAACTAATTGCAGAAAGTGGTTCTACGAGAACAGAATGGGCGCTGGTTGAAGATAATCGTCTGATACAGCGAGCCTTCACAGAGGGCTTAAATCCTTTCTTTCAAACGAGAAGAGAGATTAGCCGAAGTGTGCGGTTAGGATTACCCGAGCATTTTTTCAAAAGGAAATTGGAACAAGTCTATTATTATGGTGCCGGATGTACTTCTTATGAAAAGAAAAATGTATTGGGAGCTTCATTGGTAGCACAATTCAAAACTCCAATTCAGGTAGAGAGTGATTTACTGGCAGCTGCACGTGGCTTGTTCAAATGCGAGGCCGGCATTGCTTGCATTTTGGGAACTGGTTCAAACTCATGTTTTTATGATGGGAAAATCATAGTAAAGAATGTCCGGGCAGGAGGTTACATCCTGGGGGATGAGGGTAGTGGTGCTGTATTGGGCAAAATGTTTTTGTCTGATGTACTGAAAGGTTTGGCTCCTAAAGATGTAACGGCGGATTTCTTTGAGAAGTTCCGTATAAGCCCGAATGAGGTTATGGAATCTGTGTATAACCGCCCGTTCCCCAATCGCTTTTTGTCTACTATATCTTATTTTTTGGCTGATTATACCAATGATGACTATGTATTTGAGCTGATTACCGGTAATCTGAGAAATTTCTTTACTCGTAATGTCTGCCAATATGACTACAAAAATTATCCTATTCGTTTTGTGGGTTCATTGGCTTACAGCTACGCGGCCATTTTGCGGGAAGTTGCTCGTGAATTTGGCATCGAACTGGAAATCATTGAAGAAACACCAATGAATGGCCTGATTGAATTCCATTCTTTAAATATAGAAGAACCTTAAATTCATTATATAATAAGGTGTATAACTTCCTTTTTGCAAATGTATAAATATAAAGTTAAATAAATACAAAGGAATGTTCTTGATATTAAATAATAATGTATCTTTGTTAGAACGAAATGAATGAATCATTTCTCACCTTTGTTAATAACGAGTTTTGTATCTCTTAAAATAACCAATAGAGTTAAGTAATTAACAAGATTTTTAACCTTGTATAATATATAACT
>NZ_BAKJ01000137.1 GCF_000614125.1 Bacteroides rodentium JCM 16496 | reverse complement strand
TCCCGTGACCGCTGTGTGTCGAAAAAGTTGCCCGGATGTGATGCCGTGCGCTATGTGTACGACAAGGCGGACCGCCTTATTTTCACGCAGGACGGCAATCAGAGAGGAAAGAACCAATGGCTTTTCAGTATTCCTGACGCCTTTGGCCGTGTTGTCTTGTCGGGCATCTGTTCGGCAATCTTCCCCGTGGACGTTGATGCCGTCGAGGCAGAGTTTACAGGCAACGGCATCTATCAGGGCTATGTTGTGAAGGCTGGAACCACCATCCGTGAGCTTTCCGTAATCAGCCTTCTCAGCGTAAACTATTACGACAGCTATGATTTCCTCGGCAAGAATGGTTTTCCGGCCTACACGTATGACAACTCTCTGACCTCCTCCGGTGATGGTGCGCGGTCCGAGGCCCGTGGCTTGTTGACGGGCAGTGTGACGTACCTGACAGGTGGGGGCACCGGGCTGCTTTACAGCGTGTTGTATTATGATTCCCGTTCCCGTCTTATCCAGCGCCAGCGTTCCAACCTCCTTGGCGATAAGGATACGGAGTCTACTTCCTACAACTTTACGGGGCAGCCCACGCAGTGGCGCCACTTGCATACGGCTTCCGGCAAGCCTACCCGTAGTGAAGTCTGCACCTATGCTTATGACCCTACGGGCAGGTTGCTGACCTTGAAGCATCAATCGGGCGCTTTGGGTGAAGTGCCGCTTGCCGTCTACACATACGACAACCTGGGTCGTTTGCAGAGCAAGTCCCTGCACGGCTCTGCCGCCAACAGGCTGACCTACGCCTACAACGTGCGCGGATGGCTGACGGGTATCAGCGGAAGCAAGTTCACCCAGAACCTGTACTACAACACCGGCAACGGCACTGCGAAATACAATGGGAGTATCAGCAGCATGACTTGGAAGGCGGGGGACGAAAGCACCCTGCGCGGCTACAAGTTCACCTACGACGGACTGGACCGTCTGCTGAACGCGACCTACGGCGAAACGGCTGCCATCAACGCGAACACGAACCGTTTCAGTGAGAATGTAACCGCCTATGACAAGAACGGCAACATCAAGAGCCTGCAACGCTACGGTCAGACTTCCGCTTCTGCTTACGGCTTGGTTGACAACCTGACCTTGACTCTGGACGGCAACCGCCTGAACCGTGTGGACGATGCCGTGGCGGCATCTGCCTACAACGGAAGTTTCGAGTTCAAGGATGCCGTGAAGCAGGCAAACGAGTACGCTTACGATGCC
>NZ_BAKJ01000138.1 GCF_000614125.1 Bacteroides rodentium JCM 16496 | reverse complement strand
TTTGATACGGTAAAAACATGTCAAATCCATGTCTAATTACAATGGGTCAGTCCGAAAACCCTATGGGTATGTTAAATCTCCTACGGAGAGAGCATAAAAATGAAAGTGGATTGATATTTGCTTTTGTGATTATATTGTGTTACTTTTGTATTGCAATATAATACATTAATGATATGGAAGCAGTAATAAGAAAGCAAACCTCGTTTCGGTTGCGGGAAGACTTGTTACAAGTCTTGCAGGAACATGCCAAGAAAGCGAATAGAAGCTTAAATAATTTTGTAGAAAGTACTCTGATGGAAGCAGTGTGTTCCGAGCCGAATGAAGAAACGGTTGCAGCCATAAATGAAGCTCGTTCCGGGAAATATGCTGGGGTAATAGATGCTAAAGATTTTGATTCATTCATGAAATCCGTCAACGAGATTGAATGAAAACAATACGTTATAGTACGCAGGCGAAGAAGGACTTGAAAAAGTACCGGAATAACATCCAGTTGATGGAAGCCTTGTTTGAGGTTTTGGACAAACTGGCGAAAGGTGCGTCTATTCCAAGCAAATACAAGCCACATGGACTTATCGGGAATTATAAGGATTGCATGGAGTGCCATATAAAAAATGATTTTCTTTTGATATGGATAGAGGATGATGTGATAGAAGTTGTTAGAATTGGGAGTCATTCCGAGTTATTTAGGAAAAGGAGTTAGGATTGGGCTATAAGCCGTAATGACATTGTCGCGAAAGCTGGCATATACAGAATCCAATAAAGTAATCGAAAATAAGCTTATCTGTTATTTGCCTAACTTTATCCTTGCAAAAAATGGCCTATCAAAATAGGGGGTAAAAAGGAGGGTGAATATTTTGATTGTTATCCTATTTAATTGGTTGCCAATTGTTAATAAATGGGGATAATGATTTTCCCCAGCTGAGGGTCACGAGTTCGAACCTCGCTTGCCGCTCTTTATAAAAGGCTGAATACTTAGTTATTCGGTCTTTTTCTTTTTTAAGAACATTTATTCTCAGGTATTAATAATTCTTCTAAACTATTTTTTAAGCTGCACTTATATTGTTTTTCCCCTTTCTCTGTTTTTCTTATTGTTCGTTCGCATATGTAATATAGCCGAAATATATATTACATTCTGAATAGTAAATTTGCAAAAATACAACACTTTAAAAGTTAATAAATATAAAAGATATAA
>NZ_BAKJ01000139.1 GCF_000614125.1 Bacteroides rodentium JCM 16496 | reverse complement strand
GATTTTGGCGTTGAATGATTCCGCTGCCGCATTTGATGCCCTATTGACATAGAAGTTTAGTATTTCATCGTTTCTGTCGTATAATGTCGCGGCTATGGTATTGAAGGAGTCGAATCCCGACTCTTCCACTTCCTTATACCATCTCGCCAGATTTGTCCTGGCTCCCGCCTTTATGGAGTGCTTGTTGAAAATCATCCTCAATGAATGGCTCAACGAATATGCCCTTTTGACATCGGGATACTCCCTGAATAAAATCTTTGCCCTTAGTTTCTGTGAATCGGTCCATTTGTCTGCGGATTTGAAAAGCAAATAACGGCTTCTCGCCAGTATCTCCTTACGTGTGTCACCGTTCTCAAAGGTAAAAGGAACATATTTCTTCTTTACCCCCTTGGTTTCCTGCCGTGCATCGGTTTCTTCCTGTATGGCTTCCCAGCGGTGTCCGATTCTTATTTCCTGCACGGCATCGCACGCCAGCTTTTGAATATGAAAGCGGTCTATCACACGGATGGCTGATGTAAAGCACCTGCGGACAATCTTCCGCATGCTTTCTGACAAGTCAAGGGTGACCTCCTTCACCTTGAAGCGCTTCTTCGGGAATTTGTTCCACGACTGTGATGACATCCTCTGCCTTAGTGCCTTTGACAATGGCCACGATAGCCCCTTTGCCGCCATGTGCCTCCCTGTTGGTGATTATGGTATATAATTCGCCGTTGGAAAGGGAAGTCTCGTCAATGCTCAGATAAGGCCTATGTTCTCAGGGAACAACAGCCATTCTTCCGCATGCGGCAATTGGTTCCACGTGCGGAAGTCGCTCAGATGGTCTTTGTATTGACGCTCAAACTGATTACCGTCAATATGGTAATAACGTTCAAGAGAGCGGGCCGTAATCGGGTATTTCTCCAAGCAATCCTTTTAAAAAAAACGCGAATTCCTTGGAATGTCGCGTGCCCTCGGCTGTGAGATTAAAAGTATTGCAGACTATCGAACCGGTTTCCTTGTCAAGCCATTTACGGCGTCGGACACAGAGAGTCACCTTGCGGTCACGAATCGGAAAGTCTCGGATTTCCACGGCCGGAAGAAATCCTTTGGACTCAAAGACATGTCCAGAGGAGGATACAGGGGGAAGATTCTGTTCGTCCAAATGGATGGTGAGCATATCAGAGTTGGTGTCCAGT
>NZ_BAKJ01000140.1 GCF_000614125.1 Bacteroides rodentium JCM 16496 | reverse complement strand
CCGATGTAAGCAAGTTCCTGAAGCAGTTGCATGCCCAGGTATTGGAAAAGATGCTTGAAGGTGAAATGGATGCCCATTTGGGCTATGAAAAGAATTCTGTAGCCGGTAATAACAGTGGTAATTCACGCAATGGCAATTATCCAAAGAAAATCCAAACCGGACATGGAGAAGCTGTCATTTCTATTCCCCGTGACCGCAATGGGCAGTTTGAGCCGATAGCAGTGCCCAAGCATGAAAGCCGTGGACTCTCGATAGAAAAGCTTGTTATCTCCCTATATGCCAAAGGGATGAGTGTTTCTGATATAGAAGAAGAAATGCGTGAGATTTATGAAATAGAACTCTCTACGTCAGCCATTTCCATTATTACAAACAAGGTTAACCAGGCAGCTCAGGAATGGCAGAACCGCCCTTTGG
Source organism: Bacteroides rodentium JCM 16496 (assembly GCF_000614125.1). Lineage (GTDB taxonomy): Bacteria > Bacteroidota > Bacteroidia > Bacteroidales > Bacteroidaceae > Bacteroides > Bacteroides rodentium. Next base: position 726 of record NZ_BAKJ01000140.1, on the reverse strand, counting down.
ATCCTGTTTATCTTATAGTCTGGATGGACGGTATCGTCTTCAAGGTACGGGATAACGGCAAGATCATAAACAAGACCGTTTATCTTTGTGTAGGACTGAAACAGAACGGCCTGAAGGAAGTTCTTGGCATGTGGGTAGGCAAATCGGAAAGTTCTTCTTTCTGGATGGGTGTCCTGACTGATTTAAAGGCACGTGGAGTACAGGATATATTGATTACCTGCACCGACAATCTGGATGGATTTACGGATACCATCCGGACCGTATTCCCACAATCATCCACTCAAATCTGTGTGGTACATCAAATCAGAAACTCCTGTAAATATGTCGTTTATAAGGATAAAAAAGAGTTTACGGCGGATATGAAATATGAAAAATATCTATAATGCACCCAACAAAGAGGTTGCTGCAGCGGAACTTGACAATCTGGAAAAGAAAATGGGGAGGAAAGTATCCTTATGCCATACTTTCATGGAGAAACAACTGGGATGACCTGACTGTTTTCTTCCAGTTCCCGCTGGAAATCAGAAAAATAATCTATACCACAAATCTCATTGAAAACCTGAACGGGAAAATCAGGAAGTATACAAAATCAATGCTTTCATTCCCTTCGGATGATGCCGTCAAAAAGACCGTCTATCTTTCACTTATGGAGATTGAGAAGAAATGGACACAGCCTATTCATAACTGGGGATTGATTATGAATCAATTTATGCTTATTTTTGAAAA
>NZ_BAKJ01000141.1 GCF_000614125.1 Bacteroides rodentium JCM 16496 | reverse complement strand
TTAACGTGAGTTCGAAATAAAATTAGAAAATAGACAGTTGTCCGTCATTGACAAAGTTTACGTCAATGGCGGGCTTCTTCTCAAAAAAGCAGTATGCTGCAATAGCCGACAAAGAGTTGGCTATAAAGTTATTGAATGACCGATGTCTGGAGTGTTCTATCTGTGCTATGTTTTTCAGCTCGTCATTGACCGTTTCAATCAATGCTCTTTTTCTGAGCAGAATCTTGTCGGCAATACTCATCAGTGAATTCTTCATATTGTTTTTAACTTTAGTGACAAGCTGTATACCATTAAGAAAAAGGTTCTCAAACAGAGCCTGACCAATATATCCTTTGTCTGCACATAGTTTTCCTTTAATGTTCTCTAAAAACTTACCTTGCTTCAACGGTTCCCGGTCGTCCACGTTTCCAGGCGTGAACATAAAATTGAGGATCTCACCTTTATCATTGATTATCAGATGCAGCTTGAATCCGAAAAACCATCCCATTGAACATTTTCCACGCCCGGCAAGTCCCTCAAATGTCTTATGAATAAGAATTCTTTGGTTACGGCAAACACGTAAAGGAGTGGAGTCGACAAAACTGATGCCGGTACAAGTCCCCAGTAGTACTTTTTTGATGAAGATGGTCATGGGAAGCAATACTTCCTTCTCCAGTTCCACAAAACGGTTATAGGAAACTTGACGCGGAAAAAGGTGTTTCAGATGCTTACAAACATATTCCTTGTAGTAATGCTTGAAACAACGGAAACCACCGGAGTGAAACAGGATTAGAATAACCATAATCTCAGCATCACTCATACGGTTGGGTTTGTTGCGATGTCTGGTCTTCTTATCTTCAATCATATATTTTTCCTGTTGTAATGCAAATTCCTTGCAAAAATCATCAGCCATACAATAAATCTCTGTAACTTTAGACTCTGGAAACATAGTGGTAATCGTTTAAATCTTATAATTCAGCACTATAAATTTAATACTTTTATCGCTATGTTTCTAATTATCAGCAAAATATATTTATTATTATTTCGAACTCACGTTA
>NZ_BAKJ01000142.1 GCF_000614125.1 Bacteroides rodentium JCM 16496 | reverse complement strand
CCTGGCAAATTTAAACAATTATATTGAATATCAGTGATTCCCTTATTCAAATCTTTCGTTAAATTGCCGTGGGCGTCGTAGGCGTACTCATTGGCTTACGCAAGCGTAGCGAAGAATCTCTTCCCTATGTGTATATAAACTAAATATCAACATTTACTTATTATCTTGGGCATAAGTGACAGGAACTCAGAAATAAAAATCCCTGCTCATGCACAAAGGCACAAGCAGGTAATCTATAAAGCTAACAAGAGATAATCAATACCAAGAATCTATCCGGGTACCGACTCTCTCCGGATGGAAGATATCCAATAAAACCGTCATTGTCTCCTGGTCAAATATGTAACCGACATCCGTATCCAGATAGCTACAGAAATCACGAAGAAGCTGTTCTAGAAAGACCATATCAATCTTACGCTGTTTTGCAAACCAAAAGGTTATGCGACCTAAGTATTCTGGAAGAGTACGTTTGGGAATAAGAACGGTTCCATCCTCTTCAAAAACAAAAGCATAATAATTATTACTAATTTCAGCAGAATATTTATATTTCTTTTTCAGCATAAGACAACCAGCAGGAAAACTCAACCAACTGACATAATTCAAGAGGTTTTCTACATTAAAATCTTTACGCAAAGGCTCAAACGTACCGCATTTATCAGGTATAAGAAGACCATCTTTATATTCTACAAAGAATTGTACTATCCGTTTGGAAATCTCTGTGCTTCCCATTCCTTGAATAGATTCGCAAAACACATCACATTCTTTTTCCGTAAAGTTCCAATCCTTCATAAATTCCACATAACGAGCATCTGTAGGATTCTCACGTACTTCTATCTGTAAACAGATATTCTTATAATCAAAATTTCCCATATTGATATTTATTGAGGTCCTATATCTTTTCTTCTCACTATCTCAGAATCCTTGATATTGCCGGAAACATGAGTATTTTCACCCGTAATAATCTCAAACTTCTTACCTTCTTTTTCAGCAATTTGACGTTCTCCACGAATCTGCTTAGTATTACTCAAAA
>NZ_BAKJ01000143.1 GCF_000614125.1 Bacteroides rodentium JCM 16496 | reverse complement strand
GGCTGGCACGCTGCAGAACGCCCTGGAAGCGGAGGGCTGTAGTCAGTTCCTTCTTGTCGGTTCCATAGGTCTCTTCCCAGGACTGCAGGTGGCTTTCGATGGTATTCTCCAGCTCCCCGTCACGGGTATAGTCCCCTCCGTTGAAGTCGATGTGGAAGACGGGATATTCGTTCCACTCCTCCTCCAGTCCGGCAATGGCAAGGCCGTCGAACAGTTCCTTCCGCCCACGAAAGTAACATTCCAGTGTGCTCACCAGCAGGCTCTTGCCGAAACGCCGGGGACGGCTGAGAAAGTAAACCTTTCCGTTCTTCACCAGGTCGTAGACCAGGGCGGTCTTGTCCACATAGACATATCCGTCCTCACGAATCACGTCGAAGCTCTGTATTCCGATGGGATATTTCATAATGTCCTCTCCTTCTTCTTTTTGGGGTCTGTTGCATTGTTGCAATGACAAATGTACGGAGAAAAGGACAGATAAAGAAAAGTTGGACGGGAAAAATGTAAGTATAGACATTCACCGATACTCATAGACCGGTACGTATGCCGATCTGGCGGGTATCGAAGGGAAGAAACCCTACCTGTCGATTCGGGTACTTCCTGTTTTTTCTCGAGAGCCCTTTTGAGGATATAATTCATTTTTCTTTCATAGTATCCAGAAATTCCTTTTCTGCTTTATCAAATTTGTGACTAAATTTCCTAAACATATTTGGAGGGAGATTTCGCTGTGTATCAATAATATAACAGTTTGAGATAATAATAAATATCAGACTTGTAAGACCGATATAATATCAGAATGAATATAATGTATAATACTGATAATCTGTGTACTTATAGCCATGAAGACAGTATGCGGATTCATGCGTAGGAAAATTCTGACACTGATTTTCAATACCAGACAATAAATATCCAATGTGTTGATATTCAATAGTCGAACCATAAAAAGAGGGCTGCAGAATCCACACTTCGG
>NZ_BAKJ01000144.1 GCF_000614125.1 Bacteroides rodentium JCM 16496 | reverse complement strand
CAAAATAGACGACAACCCCTTTGAGCCCTTTGGTTATCTCCTGATGAGCCGAAAACTCGCTGCCATTGTCAGTTGTAATGGTCAATACGCCTGTAAGCCGGTAGGCGTACAGCAATCTGATTACGGCTTTGGCAATCTCTTTGGCGTTCTTCCCATGAGGCAGTTTCTCGATGATGCAGTATGAGGTGTTCCTTTCAGCGAGAACCAGAATAGCTCCGTATCCGTCCTTACCGATTATGAGATCCATTTCCCAGTCACCGAAGCGCGATCCGTCGGCCTCTTTGGGTCTTTGGTGGATGCTTGTGCGGTTTGGGATATTTGTAGCTTTGGTCGGTTTGCGCTCCTTTTTCGACTTGCGGTTATACTTGCCTTTGTGTCTGGTATTGGCAAGCAGCACCCCGCTCCGGTCTGCGTGGATGTGATTGTAGATTGTCTGTCTGGAGATGTGTGTCCCTTCTTTAGCCAAAGTGCCGACAATTTGCGCCGGCGACCATTGTTCTTCCATAATCCACTGTTCTATACGCCATAGCAACAGCCGCGGCGTCTTGTTATGCGGTTCGCCATGGCTTCGGCGTCCTTCGGCCATGGCCTGCGCTTTGGTGTCATTATAGCCACCACGCGCAGTCGCATTACGTTTGTACTCACGGCTGACGGTTGACGGATGTTTGCCAATCTCTGCCGCGATTTCCTTCTGCGTCTTCTCTTTTCGAGTGCCGCGATTTTGGTGTTCCACGAAAAGGTGGTACCTTTGTGCTGAGGTTAATTGATTGTACATGTGCAATACAAAATTAGTTAATCTTGGGGAGACTCCGGTCTCCTTTTTTTGTTTTATATTGCCTTGGACTAAAATTACCTTTTGGTCGGGTTGAACCATCTATCGGTGGGGAGGGGCTGTGGGCTTGTGAAGCCCCATCCCCACCGATAGCCGTTTCAACCCTGCGGCCTCAAAAATATGTGGGCTTA
>NZ_BAKJ01000145.1 GCF_000614125.1 Bacteroides rodentium JCM 16496 | reverse complement strand
AGCGTGCCGGTCGTCGTGCCGTGGTGCTGGTGGACGAGTACGACAAGCCCATCCTCGACGTGCTCGACACCGGTTACTACACCCGCACTTCCGAGGGCGAAAAGCTTCTTCTGGAGAACCGCCACCGCGACATCCTGAAGTCTTTCTACTCCACCTTCAAGTCTGCCGACCGCCACCTGCAGTTCGTGCTGCTGACGGGCGTCACCAAGTTCTCGCAGGTCAGCGTGTTCAGCGGCTTCAACCAGCCCAACGACATCAGCATGGACAACCGCTACGAGGCTCTCTGCGGCATCACCGGCAGGAGATGCGCGAGTACTTCGCAGAGCCGGTCACCGCCCTTGCCCGGAAGGACGGATGCAGCCTTGACGAGATGTGGGACCTCCTGCAACGGCAGTACGACGGCTACCACTTCGGCACGGCCATGACCGACGTCTACAACCCCTTCAGCATCCTCAACGCTTTGGCAAAGCAGGAGCTGCGCGACTACTGGTTCGCCACCGGTACGCCCACCTACCTCATCCGCCTGCTTGCCCGCAGCAACGAGCACATCAACGAGCTGGCCGGGCGCTTCTACGACCCTGCCATGTTTGTGGACTACAAGGCCGACGTGGAGCGCCCCCTGCCCATGATTTACCAGAGCGGATACCTCACCATCAAGGAGTATGACCGGACGACGGGCAGTTTCCGGCTGGACTTCCCCAACAACGAGGTGCGCAAGGGCTTCCTCTCCCTGCTGGCCGCCAACTACCTGAAGCCTGCCTCGCGCGAGGTGGGCAGCTGGATACTGGATGCCGTCCGCCTATTGATGAAAGGGCATA
>NZ_BAKJ01000146.1 GCF_000614125.1 Bacteroides rodentium JCM 16496 | reverse complement strand
TCGATGTGGCTTCATACACCTGGCCATGAGTGTTGGAAGCAAGGAGAAAGTAGATACATTGACGGAAACCCTACGGAATGACGGCTATCAACTTGCAAGTGGACCAAGAACTACAGGAGATGGTTGCTATGAGAGCTGCTTTTATGGTCCGGAGAATAACTTGATTGAAATTACAGTATGAGAAAGGCATTATTATTTATCAGTTTAATTACTTGTTGTATGATACAAAATAGTTGTGATGGGAATAAAGCGGAACAGTAGAATGTCTTTGTGACAGATGATTGCAAATTTGAATGTGTCTGTACAATCTCTGAATTTGTCAGGTGAAACAGTTAAGGTTATGGGCGGGTAAGCATAGCTGCCGGTGAAAAGACAGATATTTATTCTGTGATCCGAAGAATGTGGGCACCAACACTTCTGCTCCAGTTCGGCTCTCGACGGTAGATAACACAGAACCATTTACCTTTACGGTAAAGGTAACACCTCAGCTCACAGCCAATGGCACTTATTCAGATCGGTTTCTATGAATAAGATTAAAATATAATGTTTGGTTCTGGTGGAGTTCTTGTAGATTGGGGCCCACGTTGCTTGTACAACAAGTATTTTGATACCGAAGAACAGGCCTAAAGTCAAAGTCGAAACGCAATTTTCTCCATGCGTAAGCCCACATATTTTTGAGGCCGCAGGGTTGAAACGGCTATCGGTGGGGATGGGGCTTCACAAGCCCACAGCCCCTCCCCACCGATAGATGGTTCAACCCG
>NZ_BAKJ01000147.1 GCF_000614125.1 Bacteroides rodentium JCM 16496 | reverse complement strand
CAGACTATTTCTGCCATGCTTTCAGTTATCCGGATTTTCACTACATATCCTCTTTCGGCAAGCGGGGAGAATCTCCTGATGAGCAGGTTTCTGTCGAAAATATCCGGTGGTATGGGGAATCTTTGTGGACTCTCGATGCCAACAAGTCTGAATTAACTCGGTTTGGTTGTGGTTTATCCGGTGATTCACTGTTTCGTCAAGAAGCAGTGAACCTGGATAAAGATATTCTCCGTGCTTTGGACTTTGTGATGGTGGATGATTCTACCTTTATCATTCCGGACTATTCGGGAAACAGCCGTCTTTGCCGGGTGAATGGGCAAGGCAGGCTATTGCATAAAATGGGTACAATTCCTTCTTCCAATGAGGATGCCTTGAAGCACGCCCGTCCAGCATTGGCGCAGGCATGGCGTAGTTTTATCGATTACAATCCACATAATGGTGTGTTGGCAGCTGTCACCCAATTGGGTGAAGTGCTCGAAGTCTATAACTTGAAAGACAGTACCCATGTAGTGCGTATCGGTCCGCACGGCGAGCCGAAGTTCAAATTGTCAGAAGGCTATGGCATTCCTACGGGTATCATGGGATTCAGCGATGTGCAAGTAGCGGACAGTGCCATTTATGCGGTCTTTCATGGTCGCTCTTTTAAAGAAATAGCACGGAATGCACAGAAAGGCATCCA
>NZ_BAKJ01000148.1 GCF_000614125.1 Bacteroides rodentium JCM 16496 | reverse complement strand
GAAGTGATTTAAACTTATGTTAGATTCTTAAAATCGTATCAAAATGTTAAAGCATAGCGTACAAACCGAATTATTACTTATATTATGGGTGACCAAACTCATATATAAAGAAAATCCTATGTACGCTGTGCTTGCCAAAGATACAATACTGATAGATGTGATAAATGCCATTATCAAGGTTGACGGACTTTTCCTCAACGCTGATGCCGGTTTCGACTGCGATACCTTGCGAAGCACCTTGCAGAGAAAAGGAATCATCGCTAACATCTGCATTAACAGACGAAGGGAAGAGACCGATAGTAAGTAAATGATGGAAATTAGTTTATATTACAATAGTATCTTCATTCTCATCCTCCGGGGAGGTTGCTCTCCCCCGATAACGGGGGAGGTGGAGGGGGTGAATACCGTAGGGGGAGGTGGTAGCGATACAAACAGGCGAGTAAAGCATTGTTTACATGGCTTTATGCTCCCTACCACCCCGCCCGTTGGGCACCCCTCCTCCCCGGAGGAGGGGAATGAAGATACTATTACGATATAAACTAAATTTCAACAGATACTTATTTTAGTGGATGATGAATTGTCTACTGTTTTAGAGGCGTTCTAAACCGGTTTGATGCAACTGCTAACAGTTGGGAATCTTGGAATTATTT